>NZ_JBNNIU010000034.1:0-1079 GCF_050269675.1 Peribacillus sp. NPDC076916 | reverse complement strand
TCACACCCGTTCCCATTCCGAACACGGCAGTTAAGCTCTTCAGCGCCGATGGTAGTTGGGGGTTTCCCCCTGTGAGAGTAGGACGCCGCCAAGCAGTTATATATGGAGGATTAGCTCAGCTGGGAGAGCATCTGCCTTACAAGCAGAGGGTCGGCGGTTCGATCCCGTCATCCTCCACCATTTTTACACTTGCCGGTGTAGCTCAACTGGTAGAGCAACTGACTTGTAATCAGTAGGTTGGGGGTTCAAGTCCTCTTGCCGGCACCATTTTCATACAAGCTTGATATAGCATATATAAATAGTTTATATGAGCCATTAGCTCAGTTGGTAGAGCATCTGACTTTTAATCAGAGGGTCGAAGGTTCGAATCCTTCATGGCTCACCATTTTATTATGCGGGTGTGGCGGAATTGGCAGACGCACCAGACTTAGGATCTGGCGCCGCAAGGCGTGGGGGTTCAAGTCCCTTCACCCGCATGTTCGCGGAAGTAGTTCAGTGGTAGAATACAACCTTGCCAAGGTTGGGGTCGCGGGTTCGAATCCCGTCTTCCGCTCCACTATTTATTTATGCCGGGGTGGCGGAACTGGCAGACGCACAGGACTTAAAATCCTGCGGTAGGTGACTACCGTACCGGTTCGATTCCGGTCCTCGGCACCATCTTCATCTTAATATGCGCCCGTAGCTCAATTGGATAGAGCATCTGACTACGAATCAGAAGGTTGTAGGTTCGACTCCCGCCGGGCGCACCATATTTTTTTCGGGAAGTAGCTCAGCTTGGTAGAGCACTTGGTTTGGGACCAAGGGGTCGCAGGTTCGAATCCTGTCTTCCCGACCATGATTTTTTTTGGGGCCTTAGCTCAGCTGGGAGAGCGCCTGCCTTGCACGCAGGAGGTCAGCGGTTCGATCCCGCTAGGCTCCACCAAAAAAACTTGACAAGCCCATTTGGCTTTGATATGATAAGAAAGTTGATTCTTTAAGAAGAGTCAAATTGCTCTTTGAAAACTGAACAAAACAAAGCGCCAACGTTAAATTTTAAGTGAGCACACACTATCAAAAAAGCAAATGAGCAAGTCAAACAT
>NZ_JBNNIU010000033.1:0-1655 GCF_050269675.1 Peribacillus sp. NPDC076916 | reverse complement strand
AAATTAAAACATACTAAGATTAGTAGTGCGGACCAAGGCATTGGTCCACACTACTATTTTTTATATAGTAGAAATGAAGAATAGGTCGATCATGCCTTAGGATCTAGAATCCGTAATTAAAACGGACCTTCTTCATTTACCTTATTTGAATCAGGTTTTAGTATGTTGGATCCTAGAGATCGTGTATAAGAAATTAGAGTCGATAAGTGTAAGATGAAGGCTTCAATTTAAGAAAATTGTAGGAGGATAACATGAAACATGTAATTGCCTTTGACGTGAGTATGGGAAAGAGTTACATGGTCATTTATAATGGCTTGAAAAAATGTATTTATGAAGCAGAAATTAAACACACCAAACCTGAGTTTGAAAAGTTGAGAGCTCGAATTGATGAATTAATCGAAGGATATGGGGACCAACCTTATATTGTGTTCGAATCAACTGGTGTCTATTCTCGGCAATTGGAACGCTTTATGCGTGATAACTATTATTCCTACTGTCTTTTAAACCCTCTAGAGGCTAAAAAGCAATGTGATGCCTTAAGGATTCATAAAACTGATAAAAGTGATGCCCATCAATTGGCTTTAACTCACTTCTCTGTCTCCCGAAGGGAGACAAACGGGACAGACACCCTGTTTCAACAGTTGAAGTCACTTTCGAGATTTTACAGTGAGCTTGATGATGAATTATCGGTAACTCGTAGTCGCATGCATAAAGTCATTCAGTTGACCTTTCCTGAACTGGAAAAACTCTTCACCATTAAATCTGATTTATTTCTAAACATTGTCCAATTGTTTCCACATCCAGATTTTGTTCAGGGACTTTCAAAAACAATTATTAAAAATAAAATACGTGCCAATACAAATAAAAATATCTCGGGAGCGATGGCAGAAAAGAAAGCACTCACACTAATTGAGGCGTCCCAGCAGTCCTATCCAGCTGTTTCTTCATCGAATGTTTTGTGCGAGCAACTACGGTCATACGCTAGACGTTATCAAGAACTTCTCCAACAGAAGAAACAATGTATTAATGATATGGTCCAATTAGCAGAAAAACGCAGCGAATACAAAGTGATCTTGAGTTTTCCTGGCATTGGCCCCAATACAGCCGTTCGCTTAATAGCAGAAATCGGAGACATCCACCGTTTTGAGAATAACAAACAATTAAATGCTTATGCGGGTATTGACATACGCCGATTCCAATCAGGAAAAACCTATTTTAAGGACAAAATTAATAAGCGTGGTAATAAACACTTACGAAAACTGTTGTTCCTAATAATTCAGAACATGATTAAGCAGAGACGTTACGGACAGAATCATATCGTTGAGTATTACGACAAATTAAAAACGCAACCCTATAACAAATGTCATAAAGTTGCGTCCATCGCCTGTGTGAATAAGCTTTTGAAGAACATCTTCTTTCTTATTTCACACAATATGAACTATGATTACGGGTTGGCCTCCAAATCATAGTTTTATAAATAATAACATAATCAAATGACCTAGTAAAAAAATCCAAGTTGGCTAGGTCTATTTTGCATGTATATATTTAAAAATTCGTCACCCAATTATTATTAGTAAACCTGAACACTCTGTACATTCTAAATACTAATAAATTAATTCAAACAAAGACATTGACTAATCGTAAGAAAGGCATGA
>NZ_JBNNIU010000032.1:1590-3873 GCF_050269675.1 Peribacillus sp. NPDC076916 | reverse complement strand
AAAGCGTTGGTTAAGTCCTCGATCTATTAGTATCAGTCAGCTCCACATGTCGCCACGCTTCCACCTCTGACCTATCAACCTGATCATCTTTCAGGGATCTTACTAGCTTGCGCCATGGGAAATCTCATCTTGAGGGGGGCTTCATGCTTAGATGCTTTCAGCACTTATCCCGTCCGCACGTAGCTACCCAGCTATGCCTTTGGCAAGACAACTGGTACACCAGCGGTGCGTCCATCCCGGTCCTCTCGTACTAAGGACAGCTCCTCTCAAATTTCCTGCGCCCGCGACGGATAGGGACCGAACTGTCTCACGACGTTCTGAACCCAGCTCGCGTACCGCTTTAATGGGCGAACAGCCCAACCCTTGGGACCGACTACAGCCCCAGGATGCGATGAGCCGACATCGAGGTGCCAAACCTCCCCGTCGATGTGGACTCTTGGGGGAGATAAGCCTGTTATCCCCGGGGTAGCTTTTATCCGTTGAGCGATGGCCCTTCCATGCGGAACCACCGGATCACTAAGCCCGACTTTCGTCCCTGCTCGACTTGTAGGTCTCGCAGTCAAGCTCCCTTGTGCCTTTACACTCTACGAATGATTTCCAACCATTCTGAGGGAACCTTTGGGCGCCTCCGTTACTCTTTAGGAGGCGACCGCCCCAGTCAAACTGCCCACCTGACACTGTCTCCCACCCCGATAAGGGGCGCGGGTTAGAATTTCAATACAGCCAGGGTAGTATCCCACCAACGCCTCCACCGAAGCTAGCGCTCCGGCTTCTCAGGCTCCTACCTATCCTGTACAAGCTGTACCAAAATTCAATATCAGGCTGCAGTAAAGCTCCACGGGGTCTTTCCGTCCTGTCGCGGGTAACCTGCATCTTCACAGGTACTATAATTTCACCGAGTCTCTCGTTGAGACAGTGCCCAGATCGTTACACCTTTCGTGCGGGTCGGAACTTACCCGACAAGGAATTTCGCTACCTTAGGACCGTTATAGTTACGGCCGCCGTTTACTGGGGCTTCGGTTCAAAGCTTCGCTTGCGCTAACCTCTCCCCTTAACCTTCCAGCACCGGGCAGGTGTCAGCCCCTATACTTCGCCTTGCGGCTTCGCAGAGACCTGTGTTTTTGCTAAACAGTCGCCTGGGCCTATTCACTGCGGCTTTTCTGGGCTATTCACCCTAAAAAGCACCCCTTCTCCCGAAGTTACGGGGTCATTTTGCCGAGTTCCTTAACGAGAGTTCTCTCGCACACCTTAGGATTCTCTCCTCGCCTACCTGTGTCGGTTTGCGGTACGGGCACCTTACATCTCACTAGAGGCTTTTCTTGGCAGCGTGGAATCAGGAACTTCGGTACTATATTTCCCTCGCCATCACAGCTCCGCCTTAATGGAAACGGGATTTGCCTCGTTTCCGGCCTAACTGCTTGGACGCGCATATCCAACAGCGCGCTTACCCTATCCTTCTGCGTCCCCCCATCGTTCAAACGATGTATAGGTGGTACAGGAATATCAACCTGTTGTCCATCGCCTACGCCTTTCGGCCTCGGCTTAGGTCCCGACTAACCCTGAGCGGACGAGCCTTCCTCAGGAAACCTTAGGCATTCGGTGGAAGGGATTCTCACCCTTCTTTCGCTACTCATACCGGCATTCTCACTTCTAAGCGCTCCACCAGTCCTTCCGGTCTGACTTCAACGCCCTTAGAACGCTCTCCTACCACTGACACCCAATGGTGTCAATCCACAGCTTCGGTGATACGTTTAGCCCCGGTACATTTTCGGCGCGGAGTCACTCGACCAGTGAGCTATTACGCACTCTTTAAATGGTGGCTGCTTCTAAGCCAACATCCTGGTTGTCTAAGCAACTCCACATCCTTTTCCACTTAACGTATACTTTGGGACCTTAGCTGGTGGTCTGGGCTGTTTCCCTTTCGACTACGGATCTTATCACTCGCAGTCTGACTCCCAAGAATAAGTATTTGGCATTCGGAGTTTGACTGAATTCGGTAACCCGTTGGGGGCCCCTAGTCCAATCAGTGCTCTACCTCCAATACTCTCATCTTGAGGCTAGCCCTAAAGCTATTTCGGAGAGAACCAGCTATCTCCAGGTTCGATTGGAATTTCTCCGCTACCCACACCTCATCCCCGCACTTTTCAACGTGCGTGGGTTCGGGCCTCCATTCAGTGTTACCTGAACTTCACCCTGGACATGGGTAGATCACCTGGTTTCGGGTCTACGACCTCATACTCATTCGCCCTATTCAGACTCGCTTTCGCTGCGGCTCCGTCTTAT
>NZ_JBNNIU010000031.1:0-8118 GCF_050269675.1 Peribacillus sp. NPDC076916 | reverse complement strand
TCTTCAGCGCCGATGGTAGTTGGGGGTTTCCCCCTGTGAGAGTAGGACGCCGCCAAGCCATTTAAAAAGATCAGCCATCCGGCTGGTCTTTTTTTTTGTTATAAAACCAATTATGAGGCCCCATTATTTCTCCATATACAGAAGTTGTTAGATCATCCTTGATAGAGGATGAAATCGAAAGGCGGTTCTCATTTTATATTTAGAATCGTTTTGACCCATCCTCAACTTAGGATATAAAGCGAGATGTTCTTCCAACCTTACTTAGATACGAGTTATTCAAATCGATTGCAAATACCTGGACAATTGGATTTAAATAAGCAGCATTGCATATATTTTAGCTAAAAAGAAATTTATTCAGAAACAGGTAACTTATTCAGAAACAGGTAAATAAAAAAGTGGTGAATATCGAAAAAGAAGGGAGCCTTCATAAATAATAAAATAATTTGCGCCACTGTAAATAAAAGTGTTCTTCATCTTGTATGAACACTAACAAATCAAAGGTATGGCTGAACTTTTAAAGTGAATAGGTTCCAAAATGAGAACCTTTGGAATTTAAAAATAATGAGTATGAGGGATCGCTTCATGAGTTTGACACAATTAAATTAGCGCAGTATAATAGTTTGGTAGAACGATATACTAAAGAAAGTTAACTAAAAACTTTAGCGTAAGAGTTTATTCAATACCTTTTGAATTTAGAAACTAATCGTTAAGCATTAGTATAACGATATACCAATTTTATTGGTAGAACGATGTACTAATATAACCAAGGTTAGTAGAACGATATACTAGTTTGCGAAAAGTTAGTAGAACGATATACTAACTTAACTTAACTTAATGAAGTTTATTGTTTTTAATTAGTTCGTAACTTGTTTCTTAAATTTATGGTATGGGGCAAGGGGGAAACTTCTGAAAGGCTTAAGAGTCAAATTGCATTTCGATAACTTTTTTAATAGGGGTGTGTTTCATGAAAAATCCATTTATAAAAATGGCAACAGGTTTATATATTAGCTATTTTATTTTAGGCATGATCAATATTATCATTGGGTCAAATATGGAGAGTTTATCCGAACAATTAAATACAAGTGCCTCAGGGATAAGTTACTTGGTCTCTGCAATAGGAATCGGTAAGTTAGTTTCATTGTTTTTCGCCGGTAGACTGTCGGATAAGTTAGGAAGGAAGCCGTTTGTCGTTTCAGCATCTTTTATCTACCTGATCTTCCTCATAGGTATACCATTGGCTCCTAACTACACATTGGCATTTATATTTGCTGTGTGTGCTGGTGTTGCAAACTCATTTTTGGATGCTGGTACGTATCCAGCACTTATCGAGGCTTTTCAAAAGAAAGCGGGTTCCGCTACTGTATTAATAAAAGCATTCGTTTCAGTCGGGGCCGCACTTCTACCATTTATCATGGCGTTCTTTATGGCTAGAGATATGTTTTACGGATATACATTCTTCTTAATGGCTGCTGTTTATCTTGTTAATGGGCTTTTCCTCCTTAAGGTTTCATTCCCGGATCATAAAGCTCAACGCCAGAATCAAGATGATGAACAAGCTGTACCGGTTCAACACCAATTCCTCTCAAAACCGAAGTTTGCCCAGGAGGGGGTTGCCGTCATACTATTAGGCTTCACATCAACTGCTTTATTCATGCTGGTTCAAGTCTGGCTCCCGAACTTTGGACAAGATGTATTGGGGCTAACCCAGGCTAAGGCTGTTCAATTGCTTAGTTACTATAGCATTGGCTCCCTTGTTTCTGTCATATTACTAGCGGTTCTATTGAATAAAGTAATTAAGCCCATTACCGTCATGATTATTTATCCGATCATTGCAGCATTATCTTTATTGTCACTCCTATACACCCAACAACCATTTATAACTGTTTTGAGCGCTTTCTTCATTGGGCTTTCAACTGCAGGGGTGTTCCAATTGGCCATGACAATAATAACAGAGTTCTTCCCTGCCAATAAAGGGACGATTACTTCATATGTAAACATTGCAGCCAGTTCAGCCTTTATTATCATACCTTTCGTTACAGGCATCATTTCTAAGAGTGCTGGTTTATCTGCGGTCTTCTTGTTTGATGTGGCAATTGCGTTAGTTAGTATTTTATTGGCCGTATTCGTTGCCTATCGATACAAAAAGGTAATTAAGGTTTCCAATTAAACGGTTTAGCCGAAAATCAGCGGGGCATGAATCTCCACTGAAGATAATGATAAAAGGGGGAAACATCCATGAAAACAATCACGATCAAAGACGTAACGATCGGAGAAGGGGTACCAAAGATCATCGTTCCACTGATGGGAACAACTGAAGATGAACTGCTTAAAGAAGTTGAAACGGTAAATGCACTACAGCCGGATATCATCGAATGGCGAGTAGATGTCTATGAACAAGTTGAAAGCTTAGAAGCCGTTTCGGATATGATTTCTAAACTTAGGAGTGCTGTACCCAATACTTTGCTGCTTTTCACTTTTAGAAGCCATAAGGAAGGCGGGAATAAGGAAATCAGCGATGAATATTATTTCAAACTTCTTCATGCAGCAATTGGCACGAAGAAGATTGATCTTGTCGATGTGGAGTTATTTTTTGAAGAATCATCAGTGAAGGAGACTGTAAAGGTAGCTGAGGATAATGGCGTATACGTAGTAATGTGTAACCATGATTTCGATAAGACACCAGCAAAAGAAGAAATCATTTACCGATTGCGTAAAATGCAGGAATTTGGAGCCCATATTCCAAAAATCGCTGTAATGCCCCAGACGGTTGGTGACTTACTCGTTTTATTAGATGCAACTTACACGATGAAAACAAAGTATGCCGATCGTCCATTCATTACGATGTCAATGTCGGGCACAGGCCTGGTCAGTCGATTATCAGGTACGGTGTTTGGTTCTGCTTGTACATTCGGTGCCGGAAAAGAAGCATCTGCCCCAGGACAAATTCCTGTTGCTCAATTAAGAGCTGTATTGGAGATCATTGATCAAAACATTTAACTCATAATTCCTTTCAAGAAGGAACTTATATAAGATTTTAAAAAACAGGGGGAATAGAACATGGAAAATCTAGGACGAATTAATGGAAAAACGGAATTAGTAGGATTGCTGGCAACACCTATCGGACATTCTTTATCACCTGCCATGCATAATTTGGCTTTCGATAAATTAGGCTTGAATTGCGCTTATTTAGCATTTGAAGTTGGAAATGAACAGCTGGAAGATGCAGTCAAAGGGATGCGTGCATTAAATGTAAAAGGATTCAACGTATCCATGCCAAATAAAATGAAAATACTTCCATATCTTGATGAATTGGCAGACAGTGCTAAATTTTCCGGAGCCGTTAATACAGTTGTCAATGTCGATGGAAAGTTCGTAGGTCACAGTACCGATGGAATGGGATATACTCGGAACCTAAAAGAACATGGTATAGATATTAAAGGCAAGAAAATGACTCTTATCGGTTCTGGCGGGGCTGCTACTCCAATTTCCATTCAATCTGCGCTGGAAGGAGTGGCGGAAATCAGCATTTTTGCTCGTGATGATGCTTTCTTCCCGCAAGCAGTAGAGAATGTACGGATCATCAATGAAGGTATGAAGCACTTAAATGTGAAAGCCAATGTATATCCTCTTGAAAATGTTGAACAACTAAAGGCTGAAATCGCAACTAGTGATATTTTGGCAAATGGAACCGGCGTTGGCATGAAACCACTTGAAGGTTTAAGTGTCATTCAAGACGAATCAATGCTGCGTCCTGATTTAATCGTAACCGATGTTGTATACATCCCACGTAAATCAAAACTAATGGAACAAGCTGAGGCTGCTGGTGCTACAGCCATTAATGGACTTGGGATGATGCTTTGGCAAGGTGCATTGGCCTTTGAATTATGGACAGGTCAACAGATGCCTGTTGATTACATCAAAGAGCAATTGTTTGCAGAATAAGATGATCCCACTCTGGAGATTATTTTCCATTTTATCGTAATAGAGGTTTAGTCATAATAGATGTGCATCATCATTATATGATTCCCATCAAATGAGTGCAGTAACCTCGGAGCTAAGAAAATGCAGGGAGTGAAATCCCTTGTTTTTCTTAGCATTTTTTTTTTCAAAAGTGGTTTTCATATAAATGGATAACATAAAGGGGAGGCTTTAGCGTAATTACATTTGCATTAAAGTGTTCTAGGGGAGAAACACAACCGGATTTATTAGAGGGGTGTAATAATGAACAATCAGTATTTTAAAGCGGCATCTGGCATGTATATTAACTATTTTCTGCTGGGGATGGTAAATATAATTCTCGCCTCAAACATGCCCTCTTTAACAGAACAATGGGATACGGACTCTACTGGCATCAGTTATCTTATTGCAGCTATAGGAATAGGCAGATTACTCACGTATGGTCTCTCGGGAGTATTATCGGATAAATTTGGAAGAAAGCCATTGGTCATTGTCTCTTCGGTTATAATGGGAGTTTTTTTAATTGGGATTCCATTTTCCCCCACATATGAAATGGCCTTTGTATTTGCTTTACTTGCGGGAATTTCCAACTCAGCCATGGATGCTGGTACATATCCGGCGCTAACTGAAATGTTTCCTGAATCTGCTGGTTCCGCCAGTGTTATGGTCAAGGCTTTTGGTTCACTTGGTGCAACAATCCTACCATTCCTCATACTGCTTCTTGCTAGGAACCAATTATTTTACGGGTTTGCATTTTTATTACCGGCTGTCATCTATTTCATGAATATGATTTTTATGTTGTCCGCTTCATTTCCAAAAAGCAAATCCGACGCTTTCAGTCATGAGGAGGTTTTGCATATGAACAGGTTCATAACTGAACCAAAATTTTGGAGCGAAGGAGTCGCGCTAATCATAATTGGGTTTACATCAACTGCGTTATTTACAGTTTCGCAAATCTGGTTACCGAGTTTCGGCCAGGAAGTTGCAGGGATGTCATCTTCAGGTGCAATTAAATTATTGAGCTTTTATAGTGTTGGATCACTAATTTCCGTCCTGCTATTATCCATTTTATTAAACAAATGGATTAAGCCCGTGACGGTGATATTGCTTTACCCAATGATTACTTTACTTGCGGTAATCATCATATTAACGATACATTCACCTATTGTCTTGAATATTAGCTCCTTTTTCCTTGGAGCATCGACAGCTGGGATATTTCAATTAACCATTGCAATAATGACTGAACTTTTCTGGAGGAAAAAGGGAACTGTAACGGGGATCGTTGCGACGGCATCCAGTTTGGCGAGCGTCATTTTACCAATTGGAACGGGCTTGATCGCTAAGAGTGGGGATATGTCCCATATATTTCTATTCGATTGCTTTATTGCAACGATAGGAATCCTAGCTGCAGCTTTTGTTTATTACCGGTATAAAAAATTGACACAGCATCAGACCATATTTAACCATGGCTAAAATATTGAAGGATTATTAAAACACTATCTTGTAGAACTAGGGTGGCGTTTTTTTGATATAGATGCATTGGAGGGATTATTAATCGATGAGATAACCATGTTCCAAAAGCAAGGGTGTAATAATGACAGAACTATATTATTATTATAGTAAGAACATGATAATAATAAGTACATCAAAAATACATTCAAGATGGTGATTGAACTATGAAACAATCCAAAAAAGGGCGGGTCACGCTGCAAGAGGTAGCGAAACATGCTGGGGTATCTACATCCACTGCTTCCCTTATCGTTCGTAATAACCCCCGGATATCGGAAGCGACGCGAAAAAAGGTATTAAAATCCATGCATGAATTAGGCTATGTTTACGATAGAATTGCAGCAAACCTAAGGTCGCAGAGTTCCGATACTGTAGGAATCATTATTACCGACATATCAAATACCTTTTTTTCTGAATTCCTGATAGGCGTTCACGATGCATTGGATGAGGTTGGTTATACAGTGTTGCTGGGGACTACATTCGACTCGGTTGCCAAGCAAGACCATCTCCTTTCCACCATGATGGAACATAGGGTGGGAGGCCTGATTCTTTGTCCTGTCTCTGAAAGCTCACAAGATACAATTGAACGGTTAAATGAAATTGACACGCCGATGGTCCTTGCTGTCAGGGAACTACCTGGAGTGAATAGCGACTATGTAGGCATAGACTATCCAGAAGGAGCCAAGATCGCTGTTGAGCATCTCCTTGGAAAGGGGCATAAAAGAATTGCGCTTCTTGGTGGCATCAAGGAATCTTCTACCTGGATTGAGAGAATGAAGGGATACCGTGAAGCTCTTTCAAGAGCGGGATTGGAAGTAGATGATTCGTTGGTGATAGATAGTGCCCCTACACGGGAAGGAGGGCTGGAGGCTGTATTGAAAGTACTTGAGAATCCTAATCCGCCTACGGCAATTTTTTGCTTTAGTGACTTAATTGCCTTCGGTGTTATGCAAGGATTAATGCTGAAAGGATATACACCTGGAAAAGATATAGATATCGTAGGGTTCGATAACGTTCCAGTCGCAGAAATCTATCATCCTCCGTTAACGACCATTTCCTCATTCCCTAGACGTATAGGAAAAGAGGCAGCGAATCTGCTGTATCAGCAAATGGAGAAAGTTGAACGTGAACAACAGCGAATCATATTGAATCCAGAACTGATTATTAGAGAGTCTTCCTAAAAAAGAAAAATAAAAAGGTGATTAGTTTACAGGAGACTAGGTATCCATACCGCTGTACCCTTTTCATCTTTTCTATTATTCTTTTATTGGGAACATTGATTACATAACAAAAAGGATGGTTTTACTTAAGCGGTTCATAAATATCCCAGGCCACTTTCAATGAATCGACTATGAAGTCTGCCACTTCTTCAACATCAAGATCATTGGTATTCACTTTTGAATGATGATAGGAGTATATTTCTTGTCTTGTGTAAAAGAGTTCTTCAATTTCCTCAAGTGACCGACTTTGTAAAACAGGTCTACTATCAATTAGTAAGCCTATTCTCTCTTTCCAGTATTCCCAAGATAAGTCCAGATAAAAGACAATGCAATTGGATAAACAGATATTTCTTATATCCTCTTGTAAAAATGCCCCGCCTCCAACTGAAATGATTTTCAATTGCTGTTGACTAAAGCTTTCAATCACACTTTTTTCTTTTTCGCGAAAAGCTTTTTCCCCAAACTTCTTGAATATTTCCGTAGTGGGCATATTGAATTCCTTTTCAATTTCTTGATCTATGTCAATAAAGTCCCTATATAATTTCCTTGCTACTTTCTGACCGATCGTCGTCTTTCCTACCCCCATAAAGCCAATAAAAACGATACTTTGCATCCTCAAAGATGTGTTTTTATTAATCATTTATAAATTCCTCTCCCAACTATTTTTATAATGATTAAAAGTCTCTCCTGAAATTTTTAAAATATATATATTATAGTACATGAAAGTAAAATTGTAAAAAAAATTTTTTAATATTTGGACAATGTAATTTCGTGATTTAGTGGTTTGTTTTAAATCAATTCATTCGAAATGAACAATCAGGTTTCATTATTCGATTTATACATCTAATTATACGTTTCTTCATCTATACAGTTTTTTATTGCCGTTACTTATCACTTGCGGGTTTTATGGATTTTGCCAAAAGCATTACTAGGTTGAAGGGGAATGTGCTTCTAACGGGTCTATGAATCAATAAATTGGGTGGGGGGCAATGATTTTGTTTGATTTATATGTTTCAAACGGAAGCCAATGTACGACAAATGCATTTATTCCATTAAGTGATTAAATCATTTAACAAAGAAATGTATGAAATGTGTTGACTTTATATTGGGAAAGGATTAATATAAATAAGCACCAACTAAGAGAAACGAAAAACTTCATCACTTTCGGCAGATTGCTGAAAGAAATAACTATTGACTTCTTACTATGAAAATGATAAGATGAAATGGTCGCTGGAAAACACAGCGATTTAAAATAAGTTAAAAACTTCGCAGAAGTTGACAACTAATCAATAAGGTGTTATGATGAATAAACAGCCGTTCGAAAGAACGATTGTGAGATTGCTCTTTGAAAACTGAACAAAACAAAGCGCCAACGTTAAATTTTAAGTGAGCACACACTATTAAAAAAGCAAATGAGCAAGTCAAACATTTC
>NZ_JBNNIU010000030.1:0-11339 GCF_050269675.1 Peribacillus sp. NPDC076916 | reverse complement strand
GGAAAGCCTACGGCCTCCTTCGCACAACAGAAGACTTTAAAGAAGGCGTAGATGCGTTCGTAGAAAAGAGAAAACCAGTTTTTACAGGGAAGTAATAAAATGAGAATCACCGGCAGCCTCTGCCGGTGATTCTCATTTTAGATCAAGAAAAGTCGCTTTAAATCATGTTTGATTCAGGGAATTTAATAGAACGATATGGGAAGGATTGAAGGTATGCAGTTAAAAAAGGGTTTTGAAAACAAGAAAGGTTTATTAAGTCATTTAAATATAAGAACGGTTAGTGCAGGAACGCTGGCAGCAATTTTTGGCTGTACTGGTCCGTCGCTAATTATAATAAACGGAGCATCAAATGGTGAATTAACTCAAACACAAATGATTTCTTGGTTATTTGCCATATATTTTTTTGGTGGGATATTAGGAATAATCATCTCCGTAAGAAATAAGCAGCCGATTGCTGGTGCTTATTCAATTCCAGGTGCAGTACTTGTTGTAGGTTCACTGTCAAACTATTCTTTAAATGAAGCTGCTGGTGCTTATTTGGCAGCAGGTCTCATTGTCTTTATGTTAGGGATAACAGGGGTTATTGGTAAAGTTATGGACTGGATTCCGGTTCCAATTGTTATGTCAATGGTAGTTGGAACAATGATTAGTTTTGGGACTGAGATGATTGCATCCCTCGAAAAAGCACCAATCATTGCAGGTTCATCCATCCTCGTGTATCTTCTCTCATTCCGTTATATAAAAAAATTCCCACCTATTTTAATATCATTTGCTGTTGCTATCATTTTATCGGTTTGGATGGGAGAATTCCAAGTGAAAGATGTGAGTTCCGTTTTTGTCGTTCCTCAACTAGTGACTCCATCATTCAATATTGATGCGATTATTTCAATGGGCATCCCACTTGCACTTTTAGTAATTGGTGCTGAAAACGCCCAGGCTACAGGTGTGTTAAACACCCAAGGATATAAACCACCGGTTAATGAGATGACGATTTTAAGCGGAATTGGCGGGGGGATTACGTCTTTTTTTGGAGGTCATAATGCGAATATTGCAGGATCAATGACAGCAATCTGCGCATCAAAAGAAGCTGGTCAAATGGAAGGAAGATATGCAGCAGTGGTTGTATGTGGTGTGTTATTTTCTACCTTTGGATTGTTTGCAGGTACAGTCATGCCTTTTGTAGCTGCAATGCCGAAAGTATTAATCAGCACTGTTGCAGGACTGGCTATGATGGGAGTTCTTTTAAGTTCATTACAGGAAGCGTTTTCTAAACCCCAATTCCAATTTGGTTCATTTTTTGCCCTTATCATTGCGATGTCAGGAGTCCATTTTTATGATATAAGCTCTCCATTCTGGGCGATATTGGGTGGTGTTGCTGTTTCACTAATTATTGAAAAGCCTGATTTTAAAACCCTCATTGTTCAACAAAGTAAAAATAGTACAGATTCTAACGTTTCTCAAGGAGTTTGAAATATATAATAAACATTCAAGTACTCCATTCGGGGTAGATGAACTGGAAATCTCAAGTGCCCTTCGGGGGGAACCGTTGAAAGTCGTTCATTGTGAGACGGTAGATATCGATGTACCGGCTTATGCGGAAATAGTGTTAGAAGGAAAAATTCTTCCGCATGTTCGAGAGCCTGAAGGCCCTTTTGGAGAATTCCCAAAATACTATGGACCACGCAGTGACAAAGAGGTGATTGAGATTACGGCTGTCACTCACCGTAACAACCCTATTTTTTATACCATTGTCCCTGCGGGTTACGAACATCTTTTGCTTGGTGGTATCCCTCATGAGGCAAGTCTCTTTCAGAGCATTCGACAGACCGTTCCATCCGTAAAAGCGGTTCATATGATCCCTGGTGGTACATGTCGGTATCATGCCATTGTTTCCATTAATAAAAGAAATGAGGGTGAAGCTAAAAATGCAATTATAGCAGCACTTGCTAATAGTTTTGATATTAAACATGTCGTCGTAACGGATGAAGAGATTGATATTTTTAATATGGAAGATGTGGAATGGGCAATCGCAACCCGCTTTCAAGCAGACAGAGATTTAGTGGTAGTTCATGAAGCACAAAATTCGAAGCTTGACCCGTCAACACGCAATGGAGTGGGCTCGAAGATGGGATTTGACTGTACAATCCCCTTAGACAGTAAAGAAATGCGATACTTGCGAGTTCAAATTCCCGGCTACAATGAATGTAATCTAGATAATTACATAAATCCTGATAAATAGATTCAATCAGTTCACCTTGAAGGAGATATAGACTTCTAAAAAATATGAAAAAATTGTGGCTGACTCAAAAGGCTTAGTGCTTGACCTTTTGGTGTCAGCCTTTTCAACATGGGTAATCAAAAAAATACTTCACTCATTTCCTACAAGTTATCATTCATATTCTCCTCTATTCAATGTGAATGTAAGCAAACCTGTACAAAAAGTATTAGTCAAACTTTTGAATTCATGTTGAACAGTATGCCTTTGATTCACTGGGTAAAAAAGACCTGCAAAGTCTGTTGAAAAATAAGTGGATTTATGCTTTATTTTTTCCTTTAAAACCACTATCAAAACAACTAAACTACCTTTTCTAGATGGAATTATAAGGAACAGGAAGCCTAGGTTTTTTTAATAATGAACCTTGGCTTGTTTTTAGCAGTTTTAATAGATTCAATATAGGTACATTGTTTGTACTAAGAAAAATATTGATATGAGGAAAGTGAAATATTGAATACCAAAAGTAAGTTATCGATTATTATGTCTGTTAATAAATTTAAACATGCATTCTTAATTTTAAAATCATTTTTTGAAACATCACTCTTCTATCATATGTTATTTTAGTAAAGTAATATAAAGCGAGGGGGTATTCATGATGGAAGGTATAGGGAGTTTAAAATTGTCAGCAGAAATTGAACAGTCTAGGGAGTAGATTCAGAGGTGTTTAAAATATGCATCATGGGGTGCAAAAAAATAGAAAATATGTATTAAGCTGATATTTCTATAGTTGGGTAGCAGTGAAGGGTGACTACTCGATTGTAAATCTATATCTTATTGAATAATCGTAAAGGGTGTGGGGGGCTTTGGAATCAACTGACTCAAGGATAATACCCCAACAGCCTCCATGCTAAAAAACCAAAACTGGCCTTTCTTAGAATAAAAAAAACGAATCAAAAAGACATTTAGAATAAGATAAGCACAACTCAAGGGAAAAAGGAGAGATGTAAAATGAATTTAGGTACATTATTCGATTTTGCAGTTGAGCGCTACCCAAACCATATCGCTTTAGTTCAAGACCAAAAACGCTATACTTATGTCCAATTACAACAAGAAATAGAAAAAATTGCAGCCTCTTTGCAGCGTCTAGGCATTCAGAAGCAGGATCGTGTTGTAGTCATCTTAAAGAACCGAGTTGAAAATGTAATCATTTATTGGGCATTACAAAAACTTGGTGCGATCTATACTCCGCTTAATGACCGATTATCCACTAAAGAGGTCGAGTATTGTGTAAACGATGCTGAAGCGAAAGCTGTCGTCTATGAATCAGCCAGTCAAAATGCCGTATTAGGATCGAACTTTTCTGAAAGGCCAATTTTGATAGGTGATGAGAATTATATTGGTGTAGATATTTCTTATCCTGAACTAGTAGGCCGAAGCCCAGGTAGCTATCAAAAGCCTACTTTAGATGAAAATGATATTTCGATCATGTTATACACGTCAGGAACAACAGGACGTCCAAAGGGAGTACCACGTACCCATAGGAATGAATATTCCTCAGCGATGGCACATATCGTCCAAAACCAGTACAAGATGTGGGAAAGTACACTAGGAGTAATGCCGCTTTATTATACAATGGGCGTTCGTTCACTGCTTACCATGGCGTTATTAAATGGAAAAATTGCTATTTTGCCAGACTTTGATTCTGGAGATGCTCTTGAGATTATTTACAGAGAAAGAATCTCTTCCCTTTATTTAATCCCTACGCTTTATCATGATATGCTAACACATCCAGACTTCAATAAATATGACCTATCCAAGCTTGAAAAAGTTGGATATGCAGGTGCTGCAATGACCACTACATTAGTAAATCAATGTGTGAAGTTACTTAAACCAAAGGTATTTGTAAATCATTACGGCAGTACAGAAGTATATACGTTTTCTATTTGTCCTAATGTATCTGAAAAGCCAGGCAGTGTAGGTAAACCAGGTATTCACCAAAATCTTCGTATTGTAAAAGCAGATCCCGACGGTCGTTCTACTCCCGAAGATATAGTTGGGAAAAAAGAAATTGGTGAAATAATTTCAAATTTAGATTCCATTGAAGCATTTAAGGGGTATTGGAATCGCCCTGATGCTACTGTTAAAGCGATGCGCAATGGTTGGTATTTTACAGGAGATATTGGTTTTCTTGATGAAGACGGCGATTTATTCGTTGTTGGTCGGCTTGACGATATGATTATCTCTGAGGGAGAAAATATTCATCCATTAGAAATTGAAGATTGTCTGTCACAACATCCAAACGTTTTGGAAGCTATTGTTATTGGAGAGCAGGATGATCGATTGGGACAAATCATATCCGCCTATATTGTCTCTAAAAACGAAACGGTTACAGCACAAGAGTTAGATGAGTTTTGTAAAAGGTATCCTAACATGTCGAACTATAAAAGACCAAGAAAGTATACATTTGTTAAGGAAATGCCAAAAAGCCCCGTTGGAAAAATCCTACGCCGAAAATTACGTGAGGGTGATTTTGAGGCACTACAAAATCAAAGCGATTCTGTAGGCTGATATAAAATAAATCTCTCCGCTGAGAGTGTTGAAAAAGATGTATTTTCTAACTCTAGTGAAAGTGGTTAAATTTTTATAACTCTCATCTTAAAAAATTAAAACTAATTATTTCTGAATATTTTTATAATAAATTTACATAGAAGTAAAGAGGTGTCCTATGGCAGAGCTGCTAATTGTTGATACAGACCTAAGCTGTATAAGCAATATTCGTCATATTGTTGAAAATAGCGACTATAACTTTCTTCGTATTTATGAAGCTAATAACGAACAACGGGCTATGATGATGCTTAAACAATCCCGTCCAAGTGCGCTTATAATGGATGTTTCACTTCCGAACATGGATGGCATAGATTTTGGGAAAAACGTACTACTTATCTATCCAGACTTACCCATCATTGCAATTACAGGGTTAAAAATGTTTGAAATCGTCCAATCAGCCATTAATGCGGGTTTTTCAGCTTATTTATTGAAACCGCTTACTAAAAACCAGCTTTTGAACATATTCG
Source organism: Peribacillus sp. NPDC076916 (assembly GCF_050269675.1). NCBI lineage: Bacteria > Bacillati > Bacillota > Bacilli > Caryophanales > Bacillaceae > Peribacillus > Peribacillus sp. NPDC076916. The sequence continues at coordinate 6,050 of NZ_JBNNIU010000030.1, read as the reverse complement.
ATCGTGTTTTAAGACCAATAATTAAAATGGAAATAAGTCAGACGATTAAAAATGAAGGTGAATTCGAATTAGATTTAAGAAAACCGATTCAAAGTGCCGTACAATACATTCAGTTACATTACAATGAATGTCTTACTCTTAAAAATATTGCTGATAAGGTTTATTTAAGCCCATCCTACTTTAGTAAATCTTTTAAGGAAGAAATAGGGATGACATTTGTAGAATACTTATCTTGGATTCGTGTTCAGAAGGCAAAAAATATGTTAAGAATGATTTCACTACCAATTGATGTTATTGCTAATAACACCGGTTTTGCAAATTCCAGTTACTTTGCAACAACATTCAAGAAAATAGAAGGAAAAACTCCAACTCAGTATCGAGAACATTTTTTCTGGGAAAGAAAAAAAGATATCAATTGAAAAAAATATTTTTTCACTTTGGGAGGGGTGGTTATGATTACCATAATAAATGAGATGGACAGGTGTGTCAGAGAAAAGAAAAGAGGAATTCTGGCCACTGTCATACGTGTCGAAGGTTCAACCTACCAGAAAGAAGGGGCAAAATGTTTTTTTGCTGAAGATGGAGAGTTAATAGGCTTATTAAGTGGAGGATGTGTGGAAGGTGATGTCCTTGAGCACGGAAAAGAAGTTTTACAGACAGAAAAACCCAAAAAAATCCATTACGATTTCAGAGGCGAAGAAGACCAAATTTGGGGCTTAGGTGTAGGGTGTAATGGAGCCATTGAGATTTTTATAGAGCTATTTGATCCTGTTGGTCAACATGAAAGAAGCAAGTTAATGAGAGAGGCTTTTACAACAAGTCAGCCCATTATCATAGCAACCATAACTCGTGATGAAGAAGAATCTAAGATCGGTGAGAGATGGGTTCACTCCAATTTACAAATTGGGAAACCAATGGATCTCAAGATGAAAGATAACAGTGAAGTCTTCTATGACCATATTACGCCGGTTCCTACCCTTTACATATTTGGTGCAGGACCAGACGCTGTTCCATTGGTGAAGACGGTTAAAAATTTAGGCTGGACTGTAAATGTATTAGATCATCGACCGGGCTTTGTAAATAAAAGAAATTTTCCCTTATCCGATGAATTAATATGCTATGAACGAGACCACCCCGCTTCCGTTCCATTAAGTGAACATAGTTATGCTATTGTGATGAGCCACAATTTTACTCAAGACCAATTGGTTCTAAAATCGTTGTTACATTCATCCGTAGCCTATATCGGAGTGTTAGGACCAACAACTAGAACAAACCAGTTGCTCCAACCGATAATGAACGGTTTCACTATTGATGAAATACAGTTAAACCGTATTTATAGTCCTATAGGCCTTGATATTGGTGCAAAAACTCCAGAGGAAATTGCTATCAGTATTGCTGCAGAATTGGTTAATGTTCATCGTGGTGGTAATTCGATGCATTTAAAACAAACGAAGGGTAAGGAACTTTTGTATACCTCTAGAGATCATAGGAGAGTGATTGCTTATCAATGATAAGAATCATGAAGTCTGGGGGATCATTTTAGCTTCGGGCTTTTCAACCAGAATGGGTACTCCAAAAATGCTTTTGCCCTATCAACAAAAGACACTAGTTCTTCATGTCATCGAAACGTGTTTACACTCAGTACTTGATGGGATGGTTGTTGTGATAAATCCAAAAGTGAATGGGTTGTTAGAGGCGGTATCTGTTCCTGGTATAAAACAAGTGGTAGAGAATCATGATTCACATTTAGGTATGTCTACTTCGATTAAAGTCGGACTGGAAGCTTTACCCCAACAAGTAGAGGCCATGGTTATTCTTTTAGGCGATCAGCCTGAAATGGATGAAGGCTCAATAAACAGAATTGTTGAAACCTACCAAGTAAAGAATAGGCCATCCATCGTTCAGTCGGTTTTTTTAAACAACGAGAAGGGGCATCCTGTTTTATTCAAACGAGATATGTTTCATCATCTTTTACAGGTAGAAGGAGATAGTGGTGGAAAGTCCGTCATTCAAAAGTTTAGCAGGGAAGTTGTATATGCACCAATGAATCAGCACATTATTCCTGATGTTGACACAATAGACGATTATCAAAGATTGATTAAAAAGAGGGGGGTTGTACATGACAAAGGTAATAGGTAAGTCTGCTACGAGGGTGGAGGACAAACGGCTACTAACCGGTCAAGGAACTTATATTGATGATCTTGGTAACACAACAAATACAGGCTATGCTGCAATTTTACGTAGTCCACATCCTCATGCTTATATAATATCCATAGACGCAACCGAAGCGGTAAAAATGCAGGGAGTAAAGGGAGTAGTAACCGGTCAAGACATAAAAGACCATGTAAAACCATTTAGTGTTGGGGTTACGGCACCAGTTAAGTATTTTCCTCTTGCCATCGAAAAGGTGAGGTATGTTGGAGAACCTGTTGCCATTGTAGTTGCCAAGGATCGTTATACTGCCGAAGACGCAATGGAAAAGATTAAAGTTTCTTATAAACAATTACCAGCCATTGTAGATATTGAGAAAACGGTACAAGAGGATGCACCGATCTTACATGAAAATGTTGGGTCGAATATCGCCAATCATCGTCAATTCCATTATGGAGATGTAGACAAAGCCTTTAAAGAAGCAGATCATATCGTCAAGCATAAATATAAGTTTCCGAAATATACGGCTACCCCTGTTGAAACATATGGAGTGGTTGCAAACTATGATTCTGCTCATAATCAGTATAATGTTCATGCTAATTTTCATGGACCCTTTATTATTCAGGCAATCATGGCTCAATCCTTACAAGTCCCCAGCAATAAATTAAGACTGATCATTCCAAAGGATATTGGGGGAAGTTATGGAATAAAGGCAGGGCTTTTCCCATATATCGTTCTTTGTTCCATCACAAGTAAACTTCTCGGCTGTCCAGTTAAATGGATAGAAGATCGACAGGAACATCTTTCATCAAGTGCGAGCGGAACAGATCGCGTGACCTACATTGAAGCCGCCGTCAAAAATGATGGCAAGGTCACCGGTTTAAAAATGAAATTAATGGATAATGTTGGTGCTTATATTCGCGCACCAGAACCAGCCTGCTTATACCGTAACCATGCCAACTCAACCGGGGCATACGATATACCAAATTTAAATATTGAAGCGTTTGCAGTCATGACAAACAAGTCACCTACCGGGTTAATCCGTGGTTACGGGGGACAGGAGCATTACTTTGCCCTCGAAAGAATTATGCAGCTTATTGCAAAAGAACTTTCTTTGGACCACTCTGAAGTGATTAGAAAAAACCTGATTAAAAAACAACAATTTCCATTCACAACAGCTTCGGGTGGAATTTACGACAGTGGGGATTATGAGAATTCATTTGAACTCGCCCTTTTAACGGGGAAATATGAGAACTTTAGAAAAAAACAAGCAGAAGCGCGTAAAAACGGAAAAATTTTAGGTGTCGGCCTTGCATGTATCGTCGAACCATCCGGATCAAATATGGGATATATCACGGTTGCCTTAACACCAGAAGAAAGAGCGAAATCCTTACCGAAATCAGGGGCATCAGAAGCGGCTACTGTTTCAATGGATCCATTAGGAAGTGTAAACGTGCGAATTAGCACTGCACCAACAGGTCAAGGACACGAAACTGTGGCAGCCCAAATTGTATCTGAAGTTTTAGGGATACCAAGGGAACAAATAAATATAATCGCTGAACTTGATACAGCGACTAGTCCTTGGTCCATCGCTTCAGGAAGCTATTCAAGTCGGTTTGCCTCGTTAGGTTCAAGCGCTATTTATTATGCAGCCCAAAAGGTAAGGAAAAAACTTTTTGACATTACCGCCTCTCAACTTGGTGTAGACGTCTCTGAGCTCGAGCTGGGAGAGGGTTTCATTTACGTAAGGGATAATCCTACTAAAAAGTTTCCTATCAAGCGCCTTGCAGGTCTAGCACATTGGAATCCGCTTGCATTACCTGAAGGAATGGAACCAGGAATCTATGAAACTCATTATTATACACCTCAGGCTGCAGAACCGCCGGATGATAACGACCTGATCAATTCCTCTGTCACATACGGATTTGTTGCGGATATGGTGACCGTGGAAATTGATCCGGATACAGCAGAAGTGAAAATAATAGATTATTTCACCGTTCATGATGCTGGAAAGCTTTTAAATCCGTTGATTGCTGATGGACAAATCATGGGTGGTCTGGCTCATGGTGTTGGTGGCGCTTTATACGAGGAATTAGCTTATGACAAGAATGGACAGTTCTTAACGGGATCATTTATGGATTATTTATGCCCAACTGCTCCAGAAATCCCTAATGTAACGATTAAACATACGGAGTCTCCGTCCCCTCTTACTCCTTTAGGAGCCAAAGGCTTGGGTGAAGGGAATACCATGAGTGCACCGGTGGCGATTGCCAATGCCGTAAGTGATGCCTTAGCCCATTTAGATATTATAATCGATGAGCTACCATTAAGTCCTAATCGCATTTGGAAGTTACTCAGTGAGGCAAAGGAAAAAGTGACAGCTCCTTAAACAATTATTCTGAATCTCATAAAAATAGGATTACCGAAGGGGAGGGGAAATATGAAACCACCAAAGTTTGATTACTATAAACCTACCACACTAAAAGAAGCATTGAATCTTTTAGACGAAGCCGGTGAAGATGGAAAGATCATTGCCGGTGGGCAAAGCTTAGTTCCCATTATGAATATGCGACTTGCATCACCCAAGTGCTTAATTGATATTAATGGCTTAACAGAACTAGATTATATTAAAAATGATGAAAATCAAAATCTACTTCAAATAGGAACTTTAACAAGACAAAGTAAAGTAGAAGAATCTGAAATGGTAGCCAATACCTGCGGTCTATTAACCGAAGCAATTACTCAAATTGGACATGTGCAAACAAGGAATAGGGGAACCATAGGTGGAAGCATTGTTCATGCCGATCCAAGTGCCGAGCTCCCGCTTGCCTTGCTAACACTGAACGGTTCAGTGGAAATTGCATCAAAGGATGAGGTTCGAAACGTTAGTGCAGAAGATTTCTTTGTTACTTATTTGACGACAGATATTATGCCTACAGAAATCTTAACGGAGATTAATATTCCAATCATTGGAGGTAGACGAGGGTATTCGTTTCAGGAAATTGCCAGGAGGCATGGGGACTTCGCGTTAGTTGCTGCTTCTTGCTATATGACAGTTGATGATCATGACAAGATTTCATCCATAAGATTAGCCCTTGGCGGAGTTGAGGCCATTCCTTTGTTAATAGAGGATGCAGAAGACTTCATGATAGGGGAAACACTGTCCAATTCTTTGCTAGGAAAAATAGTCGAAAGTGTAGAATTAGCAGTTGAGCCCGAATCAGATCTTCATGCTTCAGCAGAGTATCGAACACATCTTGCTAAAGTTTTAACGAAGCGTACGTTAACACAAGCCTATGAAAGGGCAAGGAGGTAGAGAAATGGGACGTCATCAAGTGGAAGTAACTATTAATGGCAAAGTCTATCAAGAAGAAGTGGAATCACGAATGCTGTTAAGTGATTTTATCCGAGATGTATGCGGACTGACTGGAACACATGTTGGATGTGAACACGGTGTTTGTGGTGCTTGTACCGTACACGTAAATGGCACAGCTGTGAGAAGTTGTCTCATGTTTGCTGTACAAATAGATGGGGACGAAATTAAAACCGTTGAAGGGTTAGAAAATAATGGTGAGTTGACAGGTCTACAGAAAAACTTTGTCGAATGCCACGGTCTTCAATGTGGATTTTGTACACCAGGTATCTTAATGTCTACAACAGATTATCTTGAAAAAAAGCCAGATCCATCTACCAAGGAAATCAAAGAAATGCTTTCTGGCCACTTATGCCGCTGCACGGGGTATGACGGTATCATTAATGCCATCGAGAAAACGATTGTAAATAAAAAAACAGCGATCTCATCTTAAATAGAAAAGGGGAAATAACAAATGACTATAGCAGAGCAAACGTATGACCATATTCGGGTAGAGAAAAATGCAGAAAAACAAACGGCAACAATC
>NZ_JBNNIU010000029.1:0-13082 GCF_050269675.1 Peribacillus sp. NPDC076916 | reverse complement strand
ATGTTTGACTTGCTCATTTGCTTTTTTAATAGTGTGTGCTCACTTAAAATTTAACGTTGGCGCTTTGTTTTGTTCAGTTTTCAAAGAGCAATTTTATTGTCGTTACTTCGTAAGCGACTTTATAATCTTATCACTCACTCAATCTAATGTCAACAATTATTTCAAATTGTTTTTCGATTGAGCAATTGATGATGTCGTTATTGGCGACTCCTAATATATTATCAGGTTAAAGAGTTATCGTCAATGGTTTAATTTGTTTTTTTAAAAAAAACTATAGCATGATGAAAACCCCAAGGAGATATCCCTTGGGGTTTTCATCAGAATGACTTCGACGCAATATCCTTTAAATGATCCAATAACCAATGGCCGCCAAAGCGGCAACTCCCGGTATCCCAAGCAGGCCGGCGACTGCCGAGGTAACAGGGTTGATGGGTACATGAATGCCAGCTTGATTCCCAAGTGTATTCAAAAAGAACAAAAATGCTGCACCGATAATGACCTTTATAATCCCCTGCCCCATAAACCGGACAGGCCTTAATGGCGCCCCGATAATGAGGAGCATTACAATCAGGCCGCCAATTACGGCAACAAAGACAACTGGTTCCAAACTCATTCCTCCCCGCAAGCTTGTACTACACTTATATGAAGAAATCGTTGGATTAAGAACCGAAAAAAATGGCCATGAGGATCAGCAATCCTTCACAGCCATTTCCTTATCATCTTTTTAAGCGGACATTCCTTCTTTTAACTTCCCTGAATAAGTAGAAATATTTCACTTCCGCCAGTCTCGTTTGGGCGATTACTTCCTCAGATGGATCAACGCTTTTTTCGAGTAATGATTTTTGATTATGCCAATTCCATTTCAAATGTTCAAGCTCTTCGATTAATGAATCATTGAATTCATTCCGAAGTTTCTTTTTTTTACGAAAGAACAAGTGAAGTCCTCCCAGCTATCTTATATTTCTCTTCTTCCTTCTATTGCTTTTGATAGCGTCACTTCATCCGCATACTCCAAATCTCCGCCAACAGGAAGTCCGTGGGCAATTCGGGTCACTTTGATGCCTGATGGTCTAAGCAACCGCGAAATATACATGGCTGTCGCTTCACCTTCAATGTTAGGATTAGTAGCCAAAATTACCTCCAGCACCGTTTCATCTTGCAGGCGCTTTAATAAATCAGGAATATTTATATCTTCCGGACCGATTCCGTCCATCGGGGAAATACTGCCATGCAGTACATGGTATAAACCATTGAACTCTCTCATCTTTTCCATAGCTATTACATCTTTAGGGTCCTGAACCACACAAATCAAACTTCTGTCCCTCTTTTGATCTTCGCAGATATAACAGGGATCTTGATCTGTAATATGACCACAGACTGAGCAATACATAAGATTCCGCTTAGCATTAACAAGTGCTTTTGCAAAATCCAAAACAGTATCTTCCTTCATGCTTAATACATGAAAGGCTAATCGAGCAGCCGTTTTAGGACCAATCCCCGGCAATTTCATAAAACTGTCAATGAGCTTGGAAATTGGTTCTGGATAATGCATCGAATTCCTCCTAAAAATTTCAAAAGAAACCCCCTGAATGGAAGTTTCTTTTGAACTTGCTTAAAACATACCCGGAAGGTTCATTCCCTTAGTGAATTGTCCCATCGTTTGGTTTGTCAGTTCTTCCGCCTTTTTCAAAGCATCGTTAGTCGCAGCCAGGACTAAATCCTGAAGCATATCGATATCATCCGGATCGACCACTTCCGGTTTGATGACTACATCGACTATTTCTTTATGTCCAGTCACGATGACTGTCACCATTCCGCCGCCAGCGGTTCCTTCAACCTTTTTTTCACCTAATTCTTCCTGTGCCTCTGCCATCTTCTTTTGCATCTTTTGCATTTGTTTCATCATGTTCTGCATATTACCGCCGCGCATACCCATTCTTCTTACCTCCAATTATTCTTTAATTTCAAGTAAATCATCGCCGACTAATTTTCTAGCCTCTGCTATAAAGGGGTCTTCTTCTTTTGATTCCGTTTCTTCTGGACCGTCGAACTGCTGTGTCGATATGAAATCCTCCCGCAACCTTTGCCACTGGCTCTCCGGAACTCCAGCTATCTCCATTCGGTGTCCGGTCAATTGCTGCATGATCGAGGCTATCACTTCCACGAAACGGTTATTTTCCATTGCCATTTGACAATGAATATCATATTTGAATTTTACCACAAAAGCTTCAGTAGACGCAGCAACAGGTTCTGCCTCCGTTAATAAAGCTGCCAATGATTTTTGGTTTTGCTGACCTAACTGTTCAAGCAATTCCCCCCACTTACTTTTTACAGCATTAAGATCTGGCTTCGTAGCTTGTTTCAAAACTTGATTGATCTTTCCTGCAGGTGCTTTATACGCTTTTTTAACGGCCCTTTGCGCCTTAGCCTGCTCTGCAGGTTTTTCCGTCATGGCTGCCGGGATTCCGTTTTTCTGCATTTCAAGTAATTTCTTCTCTAAATCTTCTATCTTCTGCAGCAGCTGTTGAAGCTGCCCGTTATCACTTTGATTTGGCCTTTGCTCATTACATAACTTCACAAGTGCAACTTCAAGGAAAATCCTTGGATGATTTGTCCATTTCATATCCTGCTGTGTTTGATTGAAGCTTTCAATAATGGAGTAAATCGATTCAGAAGAGATGACTTCTGCCAATTCCTTAAATTGGGGATCTATTAAAACACGCTCGAAGGATTCTGCCAGTGCCGGTGCCGTTTGATACAAAAGCATGTCACGGAAATAATAAATCATGTCTTCTATGAACCTAGCCGGGTCTTTTCCCATGGCCAACAATTCTTCAAGGACTTCAAGTGCCACCGCTACTTCTTTATCATATATGGCTTTTGCCAGCCGGCTTAAAAATGCCTGTGACACAGAGCCGGTGACAGTCAATGCATCTTCCACAGTAACCGTCTCCGAGCTGAAGGATATCGCTTGATCAAGAAGGCTTAGTGCATCTCGCATCCCGCCTTCTGCTGCCCTCGCAATGATATGCAGGGCTTGTTCATCACATGAAACACCTGTTTCTTCAATGATTTGTGACATCCTGCCAACTATATCTTGAGGCTGGATCCTTTTAAAATCAAACCTTTGGCAACGGGAAATGATCGTTAGTGGAATCTTATGAGGTTCAGTCGTCGCCAATATAAAAATCACGTGCTTCGGAGGTTCTTCCAATGTCTTTAAAAGCGCATTGAAAGCCCCTTGTGAAAGCATATGTACCTCATCGATGATATAAACTTTATATGTAACCGCGTTAGGAGCATATTTAACCTTATCACGAATGTCACGGATTTCCTCGACACCATTATTGGATGCTGCATCAATTTCTATAACATCTGATATGGAACCATCGGTGATTCCGCGGCAGGTAGCACATTCGTTACAGGGCTCACTTATCGGGGCATGCTCACAATTCACTGCTTTTGCTAGAATTTTGGCAGCACTTGTTTTCCCTGTTCCACGTGGACCGGAAAATAAATAGGCATGCGAAACTTTCTGCCCGACCAAGGCATTCTGCAACGTTTTCGTTACATGTTCCTGCCCGACTACATCAATGAATTGTTGTGGCCGCCACACCCGGTATAATGCTTGATACCCCACGGAAATCCCTCCTTCTTTTCTCCATCTTGTTTATTATACATTACTGATTTCCTTAATTTCAAAGTCTAAAAAGAAATTTCATCATTGCCTCATTTTTTTCAAGAGTACCAAGCACTTTACCTTCTTGGCATAAAAAAAAAACCCACCCGATACGAATGAGTTTTTTGTTTATGTAAATTAACTGCCGTGCACCTTCTGTCGATTAGCAACCATAAGCGTTACTTAAGCAGTTAGCTCGACCCAGGCAACCCTGCGGCACATGAGAACTTCCACTTAATGCTGCTTCCTTCCGGACCTGACATGGTTCATGGAGTCCCATTGCGCAGGACCCGGGCGTCAACACCACTTACTTAAGGCAGGCCCTACAGAATGCTAACCTCGAGAAGGGATTCAACCTCGCTAGAGCGGATTGCGAGTACAGGGCACCGCTACCTCCCCGTCTAGCACGGCAAAAGTAATACCAATTTCACAGCGTCATGACGACGCATAATTCATTATACTAAGGTAACAAAAAAAACGCAAGTGTTGTTCATGAACAGTTTGATTCCAAATTTATCAAACGAAGCAAACCTTTTTTTCAACATTCGTTTTTCCCTATTTATTTTCTTCAGCAATCTTGAGTGCTTGCTCTCTTTTCAAAGTTTTCTTTCTATCCCTAAGCTCTTTAAAAAAAGAAGTCAATATCCAGCCGCACTCTTTGCCTAATACACCGCTTGTTACATCACATTGATGGTTAAAACGTTCATCTTGAAGTAGATCCATGAATGTCCCCGCACAGCCAGCCTTTGGATCATGCGCTCCAAAAACAACCCTTTTCACCCTAGATTGCAAGATGGCCCCAGCACACATGGGACAGGGTTCCAGCGTCACATATAATGTCGCATCTTCAAGGCGCCAACTGCCAAGTTCCTTGCAAGCCTCATTGATCGCAAGCAGCTCCGCATGTGCCGTCGCATTCTGTTCCGTTTCCCTCAGGTTATGCCCTGTCGAAATAACTTGATCATCTATTACGATTAAAGCGCCAATCGGCACTTCTTTCAACATCTGCGCCTTTTCTGCTTCCTTTAAAGCTAAATTCATGTAATAAACATCATCCTTCATAAAAAAACCCCCTCATATAAAGTAGGAGTAAACAGACAAATATAAGACAAAAATAAAGGTCATACTACTTGTTCTAATGAATAGTAACGCATGCGGCCTAATTGCTGCAAGTAAATTCTCACAATATAGGAGGATATACCATGAATCGACCTGAATCACCTTCTTTTGCATTGCTTATCATTGATATGATCAATGATTTTGATTTCAAATACGGGAATATGCTCCTTGAACATACGAAACTTATCGTCGATCCGATTTTGAAATTAAAAAAGCAAATGAAAGAAAAAGGTTTTCCAATCATTTATATCAACGACCATTATGATTTATGGCAGGCTGACTTCGATAAAATTATTGATAAATGTAAAAATGAAGGAAATGCCTCATTAATCGAAAGGATAAAACCTCAACAGGACGAATTCTTTCTCATCAAGCCCAAACATTCTGCATTTTATGGGACGGCACTCCATACACTACTTAAACGTTTAAACGTGGAAACACTGATCATTACCGGCATAGCTGGCAACATCTGCGTGCTATTCACGGCCAATGACGCCTATATGCGGGAATATAAATTATGGATTCCGAAGGATTGCATCGCTTCTGCATCAAAGGAAGATAATCATTACGCATTAAAGATGATGAACCATGTTCTCAAGGCATCCATAAAAGATGGTGAAGACTTTTAAGCACAATCGAATAAGGGACTAACCTCATACCACCTCCAATAAACAATCTTTCATTCTCTTTCTTTATCAACCTGACAAAAATATCACTAAAGTCCCAAGTCTGTGATACAATATCTCTTGGCGAAAAACCTAATAACCGGGAATTTCAGCTTGATACCTCATGAAGGAGGACAGATTGGATGAAATCCACCCCATTTATCACCGTCGAAGGTCCAATCGGCGTGGGAAAAACATCACTTGCAAAAGTTATCGCAGATCATTTTCAAATTTCATTATTGAAGGAAATTGTAGATGAAAATCCATTTCTCGGGAAATTCTATAAAGATATTGATGAGTGGAGCTTTCAAACAGAAATGTTTTTTCTGTGTAACCGGTATAAACAATTGGAAGATATCGAAAAAAAGTATCTTACTAATAACCAAGCCGTGGTGGCTGATTACCATATATTCAAGAACTTGATATTTGCTGAACGAACGTTAAAGAACGGACAATACAATAAGTACCTTGAAATATTCAATATTTTAACACGTGATATGCCTAAACCTAATATGGTGATTTATTTAAATGCAAGTCTTGATACTCTTATCTCCCGAATCGGCAAAAGAGGTCGTGAATTCGAAAAAAATATATCCTCCATTTATTTAGAGCAGTTATCCGCGGATTATCGAACGTTCATGGAAGCATTTGAGAAACAGCACCCTGACATACCTGTTCTTACATTCAACGGAGATGAGCTGGATTTTGTCGGGAACAAGGATGATTTGAAAACGATAATCAGCCAAATAGAGAATGCCCTGCACAAAGGAGTCAAGTCAAATGAACTTACGAAAGAAATATAATATTCCAAACAACGCTGTCATTACGATAGCAGGGACGGTTGGCGTAGGAAAATCGACCATGACCAATGCTTTAGCCGATGCCCTTCAATTCAGGACATCCTTTGAAAAGGTTGATACGAACCCCTATCTGGATAAGTTTTACGATGATTTTAATCGTTGGAGTTTCCACCTGCAAATCTATTTCCTCGCTGAACGTTTTAAAGAGCAAAAAAAGATCTTCGAATATGGCGGCGGTTTTATCCAAGACCGTTCCATTTATGAAGACACCGGGATATTTGCAAAAATGCATTATGAAAAAGGCACGATGAATGATGTGGACTACGAAACTTATACAAGCCTTTTCAACGCCATGGTAATGACGCCATACTTCCCGCACCCTGATTTACTTATCTATCTCGAAGGTTCGCTGGATGATATCCTCGACCGGATCCAAGAGCGCGGCCGTCCAATGGAACAGCATACCCCAATTGAATATTGGCAGGAAATGCACGGCCGTTACGAAGAATGGATCGATCAATTCAACGCCTGCCCTGTCCTTCGGTTAAATATAAACGAATATGACCTTATGCAAAATGAAGCAAGCATCGAACCTCTTATAAAACGGATTGCCGAATATATGGAGCAAACCAAGTTATTGCGAAATGTGTAAAACAGAAAAACCACCGGTTATCCGGTGGTTTTTTAATATATTAGAAAACAAAAATTCCGTTACATATCTGTAACGGAATTTATCGATATCCAATTTATGCGCTGTGGTTATTAATAAGTTATGGAGGAGGTAGAGGGATTCGAACCCCCGCGGGATTTGACTCCCCTGTCGGTTTTCAAGACCGATCCCTTCAGCCGGACTTGGGTATACCTCCGTATCAACATTTATTATATTACATGGAATTAAAATTAAAGTCAAGCCCTCTATAAAGTTTTTTTAAAATAATTTCAAACTTAGATAAAAAGGAGAATCAGCCTCTTTAATCAGAAGCTGATTCCTTTTAACTTACGGTTTAATGACTTCCACACCGCGCATATATGGACGTAATACTTCAGGAATGATAACACTGCCATCTTCCTGCTGAAAATTTTCCAAAAGTGCAGCGACTGTACGGCCGATTGCCAGACCTGACCCATTTAGAGTATGGACATGTTCCGGTTTGCCTTTTGCATCACGTCTGAAGCGGATATTGGCCCGTCTAGCCTGGAATGCTTCAAAGTTACTGCAAGAAGAAATTTCTCGGTACGTCCCATAACTCGGGATCCAAACCTCGATATCATACTTTTTAGCAGCAGTGAATCCAAGATCTCCCGTACACATGCTCAGCACTCGGTATGGGAGGCCTAGCAATTGAAGGACCTTTTCGGCATGACCTGTGAGATTTTCCAATTCTGCATAAGAATCTTCCGGCTTCACGAACTTCACTAATTCAACTTTATTGAATTGGTGCTGACGAATTAACCCGCGGGTATCACGACCAGCAGATCCTGCCTCTGAACGGAATGAAGCGCTGTATGCCGCATAGCTTATCGGCAGATCGTCCGTGCTCATGATTTCATCACGATGGAAGTTTGTCACCGGGACTTCGGCTGTAGGAATCAAGAAGTAATCATCACTTTCGATACGGAAAGCATCCTCTTCGAATTTTGGCAATTGACCTGTTCCCGTCATGCTTGCACGGTTCACCATATATGGCGGCAGCATTTCTTCATATCCGTGTTCCTCAACATGAAGGTCCAACATAAAGCTAATTAAAGCACGCTCTAATCGAGCACCAAGACCCCTATAAAATACAAATCGGCTTCCGGTCACTTTTGCTGCCCGTTCAAAATCCAGGATGCCTAGATCTCCAGCTACATCCCAGTGTGGTTTCGGTTCAAACTTGAATTCCGGTAACTCTCCCCATTTACGGATTTCGACATTATCGTCTTCCGTCTCACCAACAGGCACACTTTCATGCGGAATATTCGGAATGGAAAGAAGTAATGTTTCTAACTGGGCTTCCACTTCACGAAGTTCATCATCGAACCCTTTGATACGGTCACCAACTTCACGCATTTCGGCAATCAACTGATCTGCATCCTTTTTTTCCCGTTTCAATACGGCCACTTGCTGTGAAACTTCGTTTCTTTGGCTTTTCAGCTTTTCCGTATCAGCAATCAAAGTCCGACGCTTTACATCCAGTTCCTCGAATTTACCTAAATCGGTCAAATCTTCTCCTCTAAATTGCAATACACGCTTCACTTCTTCAAAATTATTCCTTACATATTTCAAATCCAACATTTTCAGTTCCTCCTTAATAGTTCGTTGATTTATCAAAGAACGCAAAAAACTCCCGTCCCCTGAAGAAGGGACGAGAGTTAACCCGCGTTGCCACCCTAGTTGAAGGCGTATGAAAAACGCCTACCACTTATCTCGATAACGGCTTTTAACCGAAAGTATTTACTGACCCAAAAGGCTTTCCATACTCTGCTCCAGGAGGGATTCACAAAACTCTCACACCGATTTCCACCAGCCATCGGCTCTCTATAGAAAGAAGTACTTGTTACTATATCCTGTCATTGCTTTCTTATATAATCAGATTGTTTTCCATAATGTACTATAATTTTATACATTACGCAACCGTTTTATACGCGAAACTTAAAACCAGCCTTTAACAGTAGAAGCTACACTGCTCCATACGTCACCAAAGAATCCGCCAACCGCTCGCATTGATAATACGAACCAGTTTGCCTTTTCAACAGATTCAGCAGCTACGACGTTCACCTTAACCGGATCGCCGTTAATGTACCCGTAATCTTCTCCTTTTTTAGGAGTGACTGTGATGTAACCTAGCTTTTCACCTTTTTTGATTGGTGCAGTAAGCTTGCCATCGTCATTCAATTTCTTTTTATCGATCACTAAATCTGTTTTATAGTTATCTTTCTCACCATTTTCAACAAGTAGCTCGATTGCCTTTTCAGATTGGATCTTAACGTTTTTTTCCTTACCTTTTACTACTGAAAGTGTTTCTTTCCCTTTCACCTGGTAATTGGCTGGAAGGACTTTTTCCTTTTTAAAGGTTGCATAAGCATAGTTCATAAGCTTAGTGCTATCTGCAAAACGTTCGTTTTTATTAGTGGACTTCATAACCACCGTGATATAGCGCTGACCGTCTCGGATAACCGTCCCTGTATGTCCATAACCGGCAAAGTCAGTAGAACCCGTTTTTAGTCCATCTACGCCTTTATATTCAAATATCAGACCTGGCAACATCCAGTTGAAGTTCGGATATTCTTTTCCATCGCGGAACTTCAATTTAGGAATGCTGGCGATCTTTAACACTTCCGGATAATCGTTTATTAAACGATAAGCAAGAAGGGCAGTATCTTTTGCTGTCATGATATTTTCATCATCTTCATTACCGGAAGGATACTGTCCTAATAAATCGGAGTTGTTCAAACCGCTGGCATTAACGAATTTATGGTGTTTCAAACCTAATTCCTTTGCTTTTTCGTTCATTAACTTAACGAAGCTCTTTTCACTTCCGGAAACCAACTGTGCTAAAGCTACTGTTGCCGCATTTCCGGAATAGACGGCCATAGCTTGATATAGTTCCTTAACTGTATAATCTTCACCTTCTGTTAACCCAACATTCGACAAATTGGGTGCTTTTGAAAGGTCATGTACGTATTTATTTATTTTAACTTTTTGATCCCAACTGATTTTCCCATTTTCGATTGACTCCATTATGATGTACTCGGTCATCATTTTAGACATGGATGCAATCCCTAATACTTTATCGGCATTTTTTTCATACACGATTTGTCCTGTTACACCATCAATGACGATGGCTGCCTCTGCTTTTAAACCTAAATTATCAGATTCAGCAACAGCTTCCCCCGGTTGATAGGCAAATTGCGACATAACAAGAACTAAAACAAAAGTGAAAATGAGGGTCATCTTGCTGATTTTTTTCAATTTCCAATACCTCCAACTTTTAAGCTAATCTCTATAACATAGAAGAAACTTTATGTAATTCCCTTGACACCTTGTCTAGTTTATCACAGAAAAAATAAAAAAAATAGACAGAGTAATCGCAGACTCTGTCTATTTTAATAATAAATTTTAATGACGATTATATGTTAAATTCATTACATTGAGTAGTTCGGTGCTTCTTTGGTAATTTGGACATCATGAGGATGGCTCTCTCTTAACCCGGCACCGGTCATTTTGACAAATTGAGAGTTTTCCCTCAACTCTTCCAATGTGGCTGTACCGCAATATCCCATACCTGAGCGAATGCCGCCAATCAGTTGGAAAATGGTATCTGAAAGAGGTCCTTTATATGGAAGGCGCCCTTCGATGCCTTCCGGTACGAATTTCTTGTTATCTTCTTGGAAGTAACGATCTTTAGATCCCTTTTCCATTGCAGCAACAGAGCCCATACCCCGATACACTTTAAAACGGCGGCCTTGGAAAATTTCCGTCTCGCCTGGGCTTTCAGTTACACCTGCAAGCATGCTGCCAAGCATTACTGCATGTCCGCCTGCAGCCAAGGCTTTAACGATATCACCAGAGTATTTAATTCCGCCATCAGCGATGATCGTTTTACCATGTTTTCTTGCTTCTGTCGCACAATCGAAAACTGCCGTTATTTGTGGAACACCTACACCAGCTACAACCCTTGTCGTACAGATTGACCCTGGTCCGATTCCAACTTTGACTACATCGGCACCCGCTTCAATCAGTGCTTTAGTCCCTTCAGCCGTTGCCACATTACCGGCAATGATCGTCAATTCAGGATATGTCCCGCGGATTTCCTTCACCATTTCAAGAACGCCTTCTGAATGACCGTGAGCAGTATCAAGTACAATTGCATCGACATGGGACTTAACTAGCATTTCAACACGCTTCATTGTATCCTTAGTCACTCCGACTGCAGCACCTGCAAGTAATCTTCCTTGCTTATCTTTCGCCGAATTCGGGAACTCAATGACTTTCTCGATATCCTTGATCGTAATAAGTCCTTTAAGGACTCCATTATCGTCAACAAGGGGAAGCTTTTCAATCTTGTACTTTTGAAGAATCTTCTCTGCTTGTTCCAAGTTAGTTCCCACTGGCGCTGTGACCAGATTCTCTACAGTCATGACACTGGAAATCTTCAAGGAAAAATCGGAAATAAATCGCAAATCACGGTTTGTAATGATACCCACAAGTTTTTGGTCCTCTATATTGTTGACTACAGGAACACCCGAAATGCGATATTTACCCATTAAATGCTCTGCATCAAATACCTGGTGATCCGGCGTTAAGAAAAATGGATCGGTAATTACACCACTTTCTGAACGTTTTACTTTATCCACCAGTTCAGCTTGTGCTTCAATAGACATATTTTTATGAATGATACCTAATCCGCCTTGACGAGCCATGGCAATTGCCATTTCAGCTTCTGTCACGGTATCCATTCCTGCACTGATGATAGGAAGGTTGAGCTTTAAGTTTTCAGCTAAGTTGACTTGAAGGTTAACATCTTTCGGTAAAACCTCTGATTTCGCTGGAATTAATAGGACATCATCAAAGGTTAAACCTTCTTTTGCAAATTTATTTTCCCACATTATTTTCCCCTCCTGCTTAAAAATATTATTTGTAGGTTATCAATAGGACATACTACTGTCAAGAAGAGAAATAAAAGTTTGATTATTCTATTAATTCGGAGGATCGCTGCAATGCCTGAAAACAATGATAATTTCGATAAATATACACCTTTTTTTTCCGCATCTTCCTCACAACTTTTTTTACAAAAATGTTACACGCATGAAAAAATAGCAGAAGCGGAAATAAAAAGTTATGATAATTGTTATCCATTTATTTACCATCTTGAACATGCTAAAACTTATTATAATCAGGCTGCCATTGCACCACTTTCCATACAACCGATCCTAACATTTTATGGATTCGCCCAATTGTTAAAGGCTTGTCTGCTCACGATCGATCCCAACTATCCGGAATCAACCTCGATGCTTGCCCATGGGGTTACTACGAGAAAGAAGAAAAAACAACAATATGAATTTTTAAAGGACGAAGTTAAAACGCAAAAGAACGGACTATTCACTTGCATTGCCGAGAAGTTATTTCATATCAAGCATTTGGAGGGTGAAAAATTTTCCATGGGAACGCTGATAAAGGAAATACCGGAAATGCAAAATTTTACATGGTCCATTTCCAAGAAAAATTTCGTCACCATGTTACCCTCTTCGAATGGTTTTCAACTACCCTCAACGACATTGGATAGCTATCAAATGTCCAGCAGTCGAATGGAGGAATTTTTGAAAGCTAAAACGAATAAAGTTTACAGTATTTCAGAAGCGCCTGGGACACTGCATTTTAAAACTGATGGCATTCCTTTTCATAATGCTTCTTCCCCAATACGGTATAATTTGGCGGAAAGACAGTTCATGCTATCACTCAATAAAGATTCGTCAGCTTTTTCATTACCTGAACTTTTGATCCATTATTTGATTTCTTATAACCTTAGCATAATAGCTCGTTATGAAACAGAATGGTGGGCAGAACTGATGAAAACCATGCCCAATGATGATTACCCTTGCATTGTGCAATTCCTTAAAATAAGCCAAGCTAAGGTGCCATTTTTAATATTTGAATGGATTAAGTCGGAGAGGTTCCACTTTTGATCCTTCCAACATCCAATTGGTCGATTGATCTGCCCCGAATGACGAAAAAAGACCAGCTGGATGGCTGATCTTTGAAATGGCTTGGCGGCGTCCTACTCTCACAGGGGGAAACCCCCAACTACCATCGGCGCTGAAGAGCTTAACTGCCGTGTT
>NZ_JBNNIU010000028.1:0-15634 GCF_050269675.1 Peribacillus sp. NPDC076916 | reverse complement strand
TCACTGTAGAAAGCAATATCGATATCACTGTCTTTATGTGTAGAGTTTTTGGCATAAGAACCAAAGATAATAATGAAAACGGGATCTATTTTTTTATGAGAGTATCTTGAATGGTTTGAAACATTTCTGTATACATAAGACACGCTCCCTAAATTATTATATGTAGATTATACCAAACATTCATTCCTATGTCTATTTATTCGTAAAATAGATATTTTACGCAAAGATAAATTAAGCAAGAAAGAAATCTTCCCCTCTCCTGCCAATGAAGGCTCGATGCCTGCTCTAAATCGAGAAAATGGATGTTTTTTTCTCCATGAGTGAACGCACCAGCTGACGATCCAGCCGGTGTGCCTCCTGGTAATTCAGCTCTTTCTTGTGTTTCATTGCAAAAAATCTACTTTACATCACAAAATTATTGAATGTATTGATTCGTTTCTTTCTTGACAAAAGAGATTTCTGCTGAAATTGCGTAGGTGTGATTCCTTCGTATTTTTTGAACACCCTAGCAAAATAATTGGAATCGGTAAATCCGCATTTCTCGCTTATTTCCATTACAGTTTCCCTACTGTAGCTAAGATGCTGTTTAGCTTTTTCCAGCCGACGGGACGTTATATAGTGAGTGATAGTGCAGCCCGTTTCTTGTTTAAACAGTCTGCTGAGGTACTGACCGTTAAGGTAAACTAACCTAGATAATGTGTCTAAGTTTAAATCTAAATGAAGATGGTTTTCTATATATTCTATAATGGTTACAACATCGTCATGCGTGCATGATGCTTTTAAAGAGGGTGGAGCCGGGCTTTTTACCACCGGTATATATTTAATTAATGTTTGTCTGATCTCATTCTGATGAGCTGGTTTTAATAAATAATCATCTGCTTCCAATTTACTCGTTCGGTTGGCTAAGTCACACTCATCATACGCTGTAAGGAAAATGATGCGACAGTCTGGAACATCGTTTTTGATTATTTCCGCTGCTGCCAAGCCATCCATAATAGGCATTTTAATATCCATTAGAACGATATCCATACGATTTTGCTTCGCCAGGTCTACAGCATCCGCTCCATTTTTAGCTTCAAATAAGTGGCTTATTGCGAGGTTTTCTCTATTAATCATCATCGTTAATACTTCCCGTTCTAATGGTTCATCATCCACTATCATCACATTCAATACAAAACTCCTCCTGAATTTGGAAGGACGAGCCGCACCGTTGTACCAAATTCTGGTTGACTTTCAATGGCTGTAATCCCGTACTCTTCTCCAAAATAATATTGAATTCGTTTTTGTACGTTATTCATCCCAATTCCTGTGGTATGACTGTTTTTTCCCACTCCTGAATGTGAAAAAATAGAGGCTACTTTTTCTTCCGTCATCCCCACTCCTGTATCAGAAATTTCTAACACCACGTGGTTATCTACTAAAAATCCGTGAATATTAATAACCACTTTACTATCCTGTGGCTCAAATCCGTGAATGATAGCGTTTTCAATTATAGGCTGGATAGAAAGAATGGGCATTTTTATGGCTTCTGTATCAAAGTCTATAATCTCTTCGTAATGAATTTGATTACGGAAACGAGATTGTTGAATATTCAAGTAATTTCTTGTGTAATCCAGTTCTTCCCTTAATGAAACAAGCTGGTCTATATTTCGCAGGCTGTATCTCATGATTTTAGCTAGCGAGTACGTCACATTTTGTGTCTGTTCCGCATTCTCTAAATAGGCAAGTCGTGAAATGGTGTTCAAAGTGTTAAATAAAAAGTGCGGATTAATCTGTGATTGCAATACCTTTAATTGTGTTTCCTGAAGGAGTTTCTCCAGTCTGGAACGAACCTTTATCTCTTCCATTAGTTTTTGATTCTTCTCATTTAGCTCTTCTTGTACAAGGTTATTAGCGCCCAATTTGACGATATAATTGGCAACAAGCTGCAGCATTTCTGTTGATGCTTCGATCTTTTTTTGACTTGTAAATTCAATATTCTCAAAATAAAGTTGGAGGAGTTCTTGATCAATTGGCAAGTGTTTTGTTTTCTCTCGAATATTGTCCAACTGCTTTTCATCTTGATCTTCTAGTAACACCTGGCCACACAAAACAGATCCAAGGTGTTTATCGTTAAGAACAATAGGAGCAGCTATATCAACTAGACCAGAATGGCAATAATGGGGGATTGGCTTTGCTTGTTTAGCCGCAATCAGTCCCACCTTTTTATCAGACCATACACAGCATCGCATTCCTTCCTGTGAGGAACGCATGTGTTTGCAAAAATTTGTAAAATTAGTTGGACTGGTGACAGGCACTCCTTGATCATCTGCAATGATGACCCCCAAACCAGTCACATCGGAAAATCGCTCCTGGATTTCCTGAAGAGTCTCAACATTCACAATGCTCCGTAATGTAAATGCATTCACCATGTACCTCCTTGTCAATTTACTTTATATTGTGAAATTTACACTTTTTGTAACATTTATACCTATCATTATAGCTTATTCCTCTCTAGCTAAAAAGTATATTGTCTCCTTCGATAAAGTGATGGTAATGCACATAACGGGCCAATACAACGAAAGAGCTAATCCAATCATGGAATTAGCTTCACCACACGTTCCTTAAGCTTCTACAGAAATAGATGCATTTTTACATTCTATTTCCATATACAAGGATATTATTTCAACTTTATCACCGGATTTTGTGTAAATCTTCATTTTTTGCAATCTCTTTATTTTGTCTTTCATTTTAAACATACTAACCAATTTAACTTTCATCAAACAGATGATATCCTTGGAACCAAACAGATTGAATAGTGGCTCCCAGGATATTAACATGGCTATATTAACTGGATGGCAGGTAGACCTCCAATGAATACCATACGGACCCTATCTGATGAGACTAGAAGTTAATTCTATATCATTCAGCACATTAACAGCCGCTTGGGCTACTCGTATATCCTCCTCGACCGAGCCGCCGCTTACGCCAATTGCCCCAATAATTCGGCCTTTTTTGCGTAAAGGAATGCCTCCGCCGAACACGACAACCCGTCCATTATTGGTTGTATTAATACCGTAAAGTTCTTTTCCCATTCCGGCTGCCTGAGCTAAGTCTGCTGTGGGCATTTTCATTGCTACTGAAGTCCAGGCTTTGTTTTGGGCAATATCCACACTGACCAATAAAGCATCATCCATTCGATGGCATGCTATGAAGTTCCCTCCTTCATCCACAACGCTAATGACCATAGGGACTTCGATTTCGTTTGCTACCTTTTCAGCACCCTCAATTAGCTTTTTTGCTAATTCTAAATTAATCTGCTCCATATTTTTCATCCTTTCCTATTAAAAAGATTAAGGGTAAGCCTTTGATTAGACGAGCCGCGTTCTTTCCTAATCTTCGCCCGTTTTGAAGGCTGTCCTGTAAATAGGGTTCTTCTGGTTTCAATTTTTCGTGATGTAAACATAAATCGCCATTTTGTTCAATGCCTATACCAACTTGCAAAGGGGATATAGATGCTGCTTCCCACCCTAGTTCTATAAAACTACTTGCTTTGTTCCCCTCTTGAAGTAAGAATGGAACCCCTTCTTCTTCCAAGCCCGCACACACTTCTTGAATTTGTCTAGGGGAAAGTGCGCTGTTGTATAAAATTGTAATGTATACGTCTCGTTTATTCATTTGAATACCTCATGTCTGATAGAGGATAAGACCAAACCGGTTGCCACCGCATTTCTCGGGCCTTCTGTACCGCGAATATTGGCAAAACCGGCAACAATACCATACTTACCTAGTTCTTCTGTCAACATTTGTGGAATTTCAAAGTCAAGTGCCGATCCCCCCACCATGACAACAAAGGACAAGTGTTTTAAATTGCCTGTTGGGATTACTCGCTTAAGCGCACGCAGAGCATTCGTTAAAAATACTCTTCGCTTGGCGCTGCGGCGTATTTCCCTGACCTTTTCCATGGATACCTTGGTTGATAATGGCGTGAGATCTTTTTCTTCCCGAATGACTACTTTTCCGAAGGTGTACGGAGGAAAAGGCTCTTCAGAAAATAACATTGTTCCGTCTTCTAGTTGCATATGGAACAAGCTCAGCACTTTTCCTAAAGGGAATTTTTTTATTTTTTCAGCTAGTTCCTTGTCTCCCAATGCGAGTTCAGAATTAATCAGCATCGTTACCATGTCTCCTGCACCAGCCAAGTGGCTTGAGATGATGTTGCCGGATTCATTCATCATGGCAGCATCGGTTGAGCCACCGCCCATATCGAGAATGACCATTGGTTTTCTCGTGCCGGGAGTCGTTAAGGCCCCGCGGATGGCCATTTCCGCTTCAACTCCTCCCACTTCAACCTCGATGCCCATTTCTTTTTCCAATAAAGAAGCCACTTTTTGGACAGGCACTTTATCTGTTTTGACCATGGAGGCTAATGCGACGCCACTTTCCATGGAAAGCTCACCCGCCATGGAACCGCTAATGGAGGTCGGGATTACCGCATCAACCGCTAGAAGATCTGAGATGGTAATTTCAAGGGGTAATTGTCCGGTGAGTTGAGCTAAATCATGACGGAGCCCGTTAAACATCCCTCCGACATTAGTTCCTGTTTCTCCCTTGACGTCTATCAGCGTTTCCAGTTTTTCATACTTTTTCATAATGGATTCTGCCCCATCGTTAATGGATACTTCTAGCTGTCGGTTGTTTGTCCCTATTAACATGAATCGTCCCGCTTCTATTTTCCGTTCAACGACTTCCCCCTTCGGTGTCCGGATTACTACGGCCGAACGGTTGCCAACTAATGCTTTAGCGACTAAAGCAATTTGTATCGTCTGCTCCGGATCCAACTGAAAGACAGTAGAGAGCCCGTATGGATTACTTAATGTTCGAATGACATGACCTGGTAAAGCAACTTCAATCGCGGCCAACTTTAAAAGAGGAACTTTTTCAATTAACGCAACCTCATCGACGATAGGAATTTTTTTGTACAGTCGATTGTGTATTAGCACCCCATCATCCTTTTGTACAATTGCCCCGGTAACAGAAATTCCTACGCTTTTTGCCTGATTTAGACGGTGAGCCACCCATTCATAATCAAATAAATTAGGGATCACGGCGATATAATCCTGCTCTTTTTCTTCGACGTTCAACAATTGATCGATTAAAACCGTTGTCCCAACACCTAAACCGGCTCCGCCTGGGGTATCCGGATTATGGCCAATCATGGACGATTCCGTGATAATCGTTTCGCTAATAAGATCCATCGCCAAATCGCCAATGACTGGCACAGCATCATTCAATCTGATAAGATCAATATCCTTCAACTCAATATCTGCTTTTTTGACCGCTTCCTGCAAAGCAAGACGGATGCCCTTCACATTATCAGTCGTTCCTTTAATACCCGTAGTTTTGACTAAATGTTGGGAAAGAAAATAAGCATGGTCCTCCTCCACACACGCGATTGCCACTTCAGTGGATGAATTGCCGATATCTACACCGGCTAAAATTTTTTTGACCACACCTTTAGTCCTCATTCTTCTTTAATCTTCCGCGTCTTTCGTACACATTTGCCGCTTCACGGATTAATTCTGCGTTTTCTGTCGCTTCGTATTCTTCTTCTAATTCATCGGCAATCGCTAAAAGCTCTTCTTTCGTAGAACGGTTCGGGCGCAAAGCATTATAGATTTCTAGTATACGGGCATCAGATATTTTGATCATTTCAGCTGCTCGGCGAAAATTTTTCGCGAGTTGTGTTCTTCCTAAACTTTCACTAATGTTTGCATGCATTTCAAGCGTTTTGGGGCTGATACGTAAATCGTCTCCTGTTATCTCTCCTTTTAAAGCAGCATCCAATGTTAAATCGTTGTAAGCCTGTTCTCTAGGTGTAAACAATAAATCCGGCCTTTTTGAACCTAGTGGATAGTCTTCTTTTGTTAGAAATTCTATTTTTTCTTTCATTGTATTCTCCATGTTCATCCCCCTATTCTTTTATGAAAAATTCGGCTTTCAATTCAACTGGCTTCTGTTCTGGAACCAGTGACTGACACTCTTTTAAATAAAGCAAGGCAGCTGCCGCCTGATATTTAGGACGTGTCATTTCGTCATTTACTACCAGTACTGGATTAGGGCTTTCCCCTAACGCATACATGGCAGCATTCCGTCCAATCTCCCGGTACATGTCTAACGTAATGACTGGAGATTGAGGGAATAATTCAAGATTACTTAGCGGATCCAAATCGCGCTGGTGGATAACAATCGTTCCCCTCGACTGCAAGCCAATGCTGATACCTGAACCACTTATTTGGGCTGCTCCATGCGCCATAAAAGCTAAGTCAGCTGTTCGCAAGCTACGAATCACCCGAGGAACGGCTCCCTGCTCTTCAATTCCAGATAGGATCTCACGCAGAACCAAAGCGTGATCAACTTTCACGATTGTTTTATTCATCTCTTTTCCAAAAGCTGGGCCTATGGCTACTATCACTTCTCTTGCATTCGTTCCTTTCGCTGGCGTCCTAATTTCTGTTAATTTCATTTCAATAGAAAACGTTGGTACCGTCATGTTTGCTCCCTCCTTTAATCAAAGTCTTTCGGACTGATAGCTTGACGAATGTTTTTGATTTCTTCCCATCTTTCCGGACTAAGGCGATAGCCCGTTCCAGGTCCTTTATAGTCATTTTCATCATTGACCGCACTTATCACCACATTATCCTTATTGATAATGGCTGATGTATGCAAATAGTCACCAGCAACCCTTTGTTTTAACAAATCGAAAATCCGCTCAGCTGTTTGTCGATATCCGCGTTTCGCTAAAATAAGCGCGATGTCAAATCCTGAAATCCCATCCTGTAAAATCTGCTCGGCCGACTTTAAGTCCTCTACCACGTTTCTTGTCGGCATATCTTCGCTACTGTTGGCATAAGTGGCAGCTTCCACTTCTTCATCTGTAATGACCGGGAATCCTAGCTCATCAAAAATAGCTTGCAACGCTTTCGCCGATTGATAACGGACTTTGATTACCTCTTCTTCGCTTACTGGTTTTAAACCGCCGTCCACCATCATGTCGCGCTGAAGAATCAAGTAATCATCCAGATCGCTGGAATCCATATTTGATCCTGCAAACATATCCTCGTTATTCGGTACAGCACTAAATCCAGCAAAGATAAAATCTGTACCAGGTAGCATTTGGCACAGCATTTTAGCGCTACGTCGGATTTCCGAATGGGAAAACGTTTGGTCGTTTCCTGATGCTACTTCCATATCAAACAAGGTAGTCGCCAAATTTTCTGCTAAGACGGCGCGGATTCCGCTCGGTACAGAGGCTGGTATACCAATACAACTAATGGAACCATTTTGTAGCCCTTGCACGCCTGCTCCCTTGGCCATCATCACGCAGCGAATTTCTAAATAAAGCATGGATTTTCCTTCTGCTCCGGCCATTTGCACTTCTGAACCTGTACCTGATGTAAAGCGCATTTTAGCACCGCGTGAAGCATATGCAGAGGCTAAAAATGATTTAGACCATGGGGTATCATCTCCATCCATGAACACAGATTCTGTACCATAAATTGAAATGGTTTCAGCGTAAGACGTTAATCCAAGCATGGCTAAACGAAGTTCTGTCGCTTCTTCTAATGAATCCTGTGTTAAGATTCCTCCTCTTGCGGTTTGGGAACCGACGAGTAATGCTAACGCATTGAAGGGGGCATAACGAACAATTCCAACAGTTGTTTCCTGTTCATCAAATCCGTAAACTCCCGCTTCTGCAGCATCCGCCGCCATGAGGACAGGATTATCACGCACGTTCGTGACATGACATTGGTTGGACGGCGTTTTTCTTGCCCTCATCTTTTGTAAAGCCATCATCATTTCCACGACATTCATATGATTAAGTACTTCCAACACTTTTGCTGGCGTGAGTCCTTTTGACAGCTCTACGATTTCTGAACGAGGGACATTAATATCCACAAGTTTTCGGGCAATTTCCAAGCTGTCAAGAGCCATGATTTTTTCCGTTACGCTTGCATCAATCGTATAATCGGCAATAAACTGGTCGAGCATATCGAAGTCTTCTCGTCTTTTTTCATCCAATTCTACAATCGTGCCATTTTCTACTTTGATAGAAGGCTTCGGATCATTAGGACCTGTCATTGCAACAAATCCCATTTCTGGCCATTCTTTTACAAATCCATCTTTATTCACGGGTCTTTCTTCTAAAATCTCAAATCGTTTTGAACGCAGCATAAGAAATATCCCTCTTTCTATCATTATTTGGTTAGATAATTTTTTAAGATTAATGTGTTTCCCAAGAAGCAGCAATTTCTTCCTGAGTGCTTACTATTTTCAGAGAGGCAGTGTCTTTAGAAGGTAGATACTTTCCAATGGGAGAGTGATACAGTCCCTCCCCTATAATCGCCCCGACCATAGATGCGATTATAGGTACCCAAAAATAGCCTTTAATTTCGGGAAATCGATAGGTCCACAGCCAACAAGCGCGGAAAATAATTTAGGACCAAAATCTCGTGCTGGATTCAATACCCCCAGTTAACGTACCAAAGGAACCCCACCGAGTGCTGCGACAACCAGCCCTACGGCTAATGGAAAGAATGCTTTTGAAGGAGCAAATGAATTTCGTTCATCAATAAAGGCAAATAGAGCGGCGATTAAAAAAGCAGTCATGGTCATCTCAACTAATGCCGCTTGAAAATGATTGAGATAGGGGGCAGGGAAGGTAGAAAAGATACTTGCTAAAGGTTGACTTTCTGCACTCCCACGAATGATTTCGTTTGTGGCTTCATAGTGAAGAAAACCATTGTGATAGAGCCCATAGACTAAGGCAGCCCCTTAAAGGTACCTGCTATTTGTGCAAACATATAAGGGATTACCTTGGCCAAAGAGAACTTGTGATAAATGGCGAGCGATAAGGTGACCGCTAGGTTAATGTGCGCTCCCGAAATCGCTGCGGTTAAATAAAGAGCCAAACTCACCGCTATTCCCCAAATCGTGTATTGGGCTTCATTTAAGACAAGAGCAGCGACACAGCCAGCACCAAAGAAAATCAGAATAAAGCAGCCAATAAACTCGGCGATTAATTCCCCTTTTAATGCTTTTATGGGACACACCTTCTTTCCATTTTTTAAAAGTCACCTCCATGAAGCGATGGGGCGTATCCTTGTTTCCTTCCATTGGAAGTTTGTTGCTCAACTAGCTGGCAAGGAGCCTACGTACTGCTAACGTAATAGGTTGAATATTTTCTTTTGACTATAACCTCCTCTTTTTTACTTTGATAAACTTATTATAATTTTCTGAATTTTAAATGTCCCTAGACATAACTTACATGTCCTAGCACTTTTTCTACTTTTTAAATCAAGGAATTTTATTAGTACCTAACTAGACATGTGTATATGGACCACTTTAAAAAAGAAGGTGTCTCCCTTATGCCATTTGGTTAAATATAAGAGGGTAAAGTGGTTTGTTAGTCTGCTACAAAAAAAGACGTGTATAAACGTTGTCACACGTTCCGTACACGTCTCACCTCTTACTAAAATGATTTTATATAAAATGGAAGAGTTGGAGGACTTAGTCCATGTTCACCAGACACTCTTCACTTCTGTATAGTTAACTAATACGTAACTTCTCATTTCACAATCAATACCAATAACACTTTATAATTTTAAAAATTCTAAAAATTCACCTCTGATTATATTATCCGGTTTACTATATGATTATCCTGTTGCATCTGTCCTGCCCCTTTAAATTGTGAAACAGAAATAATGGCAATAATACAACAAAGAATGATGTAAAGACTAATCGATGTTGAACTGCCGAATTCGTGCAAGAGAAAAAGGGAGATCATAGGAGCAATTCCTCCTCCAATAATAGAAGCCAATTGATATGCTATTGACGATCCACTATAACGGAGATGAAGTGGAAAATTTTCTGCAATTAGTGCGGCTTGTGGACCATACACCATGCCAGGACCTATGCCGGAAATTGCAATAGCCAGAATGATTAAGGAAGGTACACCTGTATTAAAAAGATAAAAGTAAGGGAGAGCAAATATGAGCGTAATGCTAATTCCAATAATGTATATTTTTTTTCTGCCGAATTTATCTGATAAGTGGGCAGAAAGAGGCACAACTAAAAGATATACAACTGCAACAAGTAAAACGGCATTCGTAAGAAATTGTTTGTCTAGATTAATTTGTTCCGTCCCATAAGAAATGATGAATGCTGTGAAAATATAGAAAGGTACTTGCTCTCCCAAGCGAGAAAGGGCAGCTAGCATAATAGTTTTCGGATGTTCTTTAATAACTTCTAAAACAGGTTGTTTAGCTACAAGGTTTTCTTCTTTCATTTTCGAAAATTGCGGGGACTCTTCTATACCAAGACGAATCCAGAGACCAACACCTACAAGTAAAATGCTTATTAGAAAAGGAATTCTCCATCCCCACGACTCAAAGCTATCCCCCGTAAAGAATATGCAAAGGGATACAGCAGCAGTGGATACTAAAAGCCCGATAGGAACACCTAATTGTGTCATACTTCCCATTAATCCTCTATGTTTCTTAGAGCTCCACTCTATGGAAAGTACAACAGATCCTCCCCATTCACCACCAACACCGATTCCTTGGACAAATCTCAATAACACCAGTAAGACCGACGCGAAAATTCCAATGTTTTCATAAGTAGGCAACAAGCCTATAATTGTACTACTAATACCCATCAGTAGAAGAGTGGTAACGAGCGTTGCCTTTCGCCCGATTCGGTCCCCATAATTACCAAAAATGATAGCTCCAATAGGGCGAGCAAGGAACCCAATAAAAAGTGTTGTAAACGATTGCAAAATACCGATATACGAATTAGATTCAGGGAAAAATAGTTGTGGAAAAACTAATGCGGCCATTGTTCCATAAAGAAAAAAATCATACCATTCTATTGACGTGCCAACAATGCTTGCAATTGCTGCTTTTCTAACCTGTTTTTTGCGAATAGACTCATCCATTTGATTATTCAATTTATTTAAACCTCCTATAATATAACGAATTAACACTAATACCCAAAAGGGGAAAATTGTTGGAATAATATTGAAACGGATTTTCAAAAACATTATCATTCAAATATTGTATAAGGCACTAAATTAAATAATGTAATCCTTTCTTTTTCTCATAACGATAAATTCATGAATGTCTCTAGGTTTAATATAGTCCTTGAAGGGTGTCACTAATACTTTTCCGCTAGTATGTATGAGCGTTAGCCTTATTTGTATAGAACCGCCTTTAGTACTTTTTGATTCATGCTTTCTTTAAATGCCTGATCTGCTTCTATTAATGGAAAGTAAGAAATAATTTTCCTTAATTCCTCTTTGTAGTGAATGAGTATTTCACTGGCGTCACGGTAGTCGTCTGGATTACAGCCATAACTTGTGATTAAAGGCCATTCATTGCGGACCAGGTCATTTAAAAATAAAGTCGTTTCCTGCTCATACAGAGCCACCACAACAATTTTCCCTCCTTTTTTTAGATAGCGGAACCCACTTTTCAAAGCCGTCGATGATCCAGAACATTCAAAAATGTAGTCTACTTTTGTTTCCAAAATCTCTTTATCTGCAATGAAAGGTTTCATTTTAAAAACAGCAGCTTTTGACAGCCGGTAAGCATAATCATTTTCCAGGCCGGAGAGTATGACGTCGGCCTTTTTATGGGCGCATATTAATCCGATAAAATAGCCGATGATACCAGTACCTTGGACAAGAACCGTGTTGCTGGTTCCTAATTCATTTATTTTTTTTACAGCGTGGACTGCGATGGACATCGGCTCAGCTAAGGCGGCAATATCGATTGGCAATCGGGCATCGATTTCTTGTACAAAATCAGATTTCACTTTTACAAATTGTGTCATCCCTCCGTTGAAATGAAGGCCAATCACTTGAATATTGGAACATATCGAATAGCGCCCTAACTGGCAATTTTCACATACTCCACAATAGTGCATTGATTCGATGATCACCTTTTTATTGACCAAATGTTCATCTTTTTCATCAAAAACCTTTACAACTGTGCCCGATATCTCGTGTCCTAATGTCGTGCCACGTTCTACAAATTCATAGCCTTTAGAATGTTTGGCCGCGTGAATATCGCTACCGCAAATGCCGCAATAAGCCACTTCAATTAGCACTTCCCCTTTTGTTAAAATGGGCTTTTCTTTTTCTTCAATAGTGATTTGACCCGGTAATATCGAAGTTGCAATTGCTTTCATTATAATGTCTCCTTTATTTGATTATGAAGCCGTCCAACCGCCATCCACGTATATTGTTTGGCCAGTAATATAGTCAGAAGCATCTGATGATAAAAATACAGCAAGTCCATTCAAATCTTTTGCTTGCCCAGTTCTCCCTGTAGGAATACGCGAAAGAATTTTGTTTTTCCAAGCCTCATCCTGAAATAAAACTTGTGTTAACTCTGTATCGAAATAACCCGGCGCAATCGCATTTACTTGAATATGAGGTGCCCATTCCCCTGCCATCGCCTTTGTCAGCTGATTCACGCCTCCTTTAGAAGCACAATAAGGTCCCATATTCGGCAATCCTATGTGGCTGCTTAGTGACGCCATATTAATAATTTTTCCTTGTTTTCTTTTAAGCATTTGTTTAGCTGCCATTTGCGAAGTAAAGAAAACGCCTTTTAAATTAATATTGATGACTTTATCCCAATCTTGTTCGCTAATATCAACCATCGGTCTTCGGACGTTAATACCAGCACAATTGATTAAAATATCAATTTCTTCATACTTTTTTACAACGGATTCTATCTGGTGAACGTTAGAAACATCAAGGTGTTCAAATGTGACAGGAAGATTTTCTTTTAAGAAATCTCGCTTAACTGCTGATATCTTATCCTCACTGTCAATTCCCGTAATGATAACATTGGCTCCTGCTTTCCCAAGAGCCAATGCCATGCTTTTGCCAAGGTCTCCCGTTCCGCCAGTGATTAGAGCGATTTTATTTTTCAATTCTAGCATTCAATCATTTCCCCTTCCGAATCGGAATAATGTTAAAGTTCCTTGGTACCATAATGAAGTATACTCCGGAATTCAAAAGTTTCCATATTGATTTATAAATCAGCTACCTTCTCTCTAAAAAATGTAAGAATTTTTTAAATAATGAATACGGGCTGTCATTCAGCCCGTACGTCATTTTAATTAATAAGTAAGGTCTTTCATAGGAATATTGTGTTTCTCGCAGTATTCCTGATATTTCTTCATACGATAGAAAACATCATCCTGTAAAGTCACATTTCCGTTTTCATCAAAATACTCAATTACTCCTCCTAAATAAAAAAGAGTAATCATATCTTCCCCTTCATCAACAGTTAACGTGTGAACATCTCCGGGTGGCTCGTAAACAAATGTGCCCGGCTTTGCAACCCAATCTCTTTCAAGATAACGCCAAGTGCCTTGAAGAGTATAGGCAAAAACTGTACCACCTGTATGACGATGACGAGCATTTCCTTTTCCTGCCTTGAATTTTGAAATATGTATCCAATTACCTGTTGTCAAATCAAATCGAATCGGTTTAAACCAAACCCCATCTGCTTCTTCAAAAGTCGGCACCCACGGAATATCATTCACATCAATTGCTTGGTCCGGTAAATTATGCTTTTCTACAAACTCCTGTAAATCCATCTTCTTTTCTTGTAAATTCATGTTTTTTTCCTCCTTGCTATTTTTGTATAGCTTCAACATAATACTTATGCAATTTCTGTGCCAAACCTTTTGCAGAACAATATTCACAGGACTATAGGCAATATCTGAATAATTTTTTTAAAAATTCAAACAAAAAAGTGCAATATTGCACACTTAAGGCAACATTGCACTTTTTCATTTGAGAGTAATGTTTAATTTATTTATTTTTCTCATTAAGGTCGTCCGGTGGATGTTAAAACTTTTAGCCAATAAACCTATATCCGGAATTTCTTTCCACCGTTTCTTTATAATCTCCTTTTCCATATCATCAAGGATTTCCTGCAACCCCTGCTTACTTACTTTCGGCTGATTAACGTTGTATTTAATATGTTCCGGCAAATCTCCGACATTAATCACGTCTTCCTCTGACAAAACAACCAACTGCTCAATCAAATGTTGCAGTTCCCGTACATTTCCTGGCCAATTGTAATTATTTAAATAGTAGAAGATGCTGGGATTGATGGAAATCCCTTTATTATATTGGATATTATATTTGTGAAGAAAATATTCTGTAAATAATTCAATATCTTCTTTTAATTTCCGCAAAGGGGGCATCACAACTGGCACGACGGACAACCGATAATATAGATCTTCTCTGAATTTTCTTTCTGCCACCAATTCCTCTAATTTTCGATTTGTAGCCGCTATAACGCGCGTATTCACTGTCCTGTATTTCACATCTCCCACTCTTCTCACTTTTTTATCCTGTAAAAAAGTGAGAAGCTTAACTTGCAATGAAAGTGGGAGCTCTCCTATTTCATCTAAAAAAAGAGTTCCTTTATCTGCTGATTCAATCAATCCAGCTTTTCCACCTTTCACTGCACCTGTAAATGCACCTTCTATATATCCGAAAAGCTCCGATTCCATTAAATGTTCAGGAATGGCCCCGCAGTTTACTTCAATAAATGGTCCAGACTGATGACTTCTCAACTCATGTATGGCCCTCGCAATGACGTTTTTACCGCTGCCTGTTTCCCCAACAATCAAGACTGTTGAATCAATATCTGATATTTTCGATATTTTCTTTTTAATCTCTTTAATTTGCGGACTGTTCCCTATAAAATAAGGTACATCTTTTATTTTCGACTTCAATAAATCTATTTCTTGCTGCTGATGGTTATTGATTTTTTCTTGCCTTTTTAAATTTTCTCGTAAATTATTCAAATCCGTCATATCATAAACTGAATTGATGATCATCTTTATGTTCCCGTTTTCATTTTGAAAAGGATTTCCATTCACCAGCCAGACTTTTTCCTGATCCTTCGTTTTTTGAAGTAAGGAGACTTTGGACTTTTTCGAGAGCACCTCTAGCGTGACGGAACTATCAAAATAACCGGAGAATATTAACTCTGATATATGTCTTCCTTCTACTTCATTTTTAGCTATACCAGTCATTTCAGCATATTTATCATTTACCAGCAGTGTAAACCCCTTGCTATCCGATATGTAAATACCATCGTTAATCGTATTCAAAATCGTCTCCACTTCTTTTGAATATATGTACTTAAACGCATCTCCTTTTTCTTCCTTTAATTCTGCTGTTTCAAAATAAATGACCTGTTCATTAAAAGTTAACTTCTTTCTTATTTTGACCAATTGTTCTACTCTGGCTGTATTTTCACCACTCTCATTACTGTAAAGAAGCACTCCATTTTCGTCGTACAACATAACTGGCTCTATTATATTGTTGATGAATTCATCCAATTTCGTAATGTGAAAAATCTCGTTAATATCCATTGCGCTTTCCTCCTTCACTGCTTTACGGCTATTGTATTCTATACTAATTTATACCAAAGTAAATCCTAATGTAATAAAAAGTCCGCTTTTTTGAAGTGAACCCAAAAAGTTAGACACTTTATTTACTTAGGCAGCCTTGAGGGCATGAACCCGGTAATCTACTGGGCTCATGCCTTTCTTACGA
>NZ_JBNNIU010000027.1:0-20433 GCF_050269675.1 Peribacillus sp. NPDC076916 | reverse complement strand
ATTATATATTCAGCGAACGACACTCTTCTTAAAAACCTCCAAATGACTGCACTAAGCATGTACGCTAAATTGAACGAGGAACGCGAAAATATCTTAAAAAAAATAGGAGAAAGTGGGACCATCTATGAAGAATATGTGATATTGAACAAAATCAGTGTATAGAACGTTGTATGAACCGGGTTAAGGTTGTATACGAAAACAATCCAGAAAACCTAAAAGACTATACCAAACAAAACTCCGTCATACTCAATATACAAAGGGCCTGCGAAGCGTCAATTGACTTGGCTATGCATATTGTAGCTGAACAGAAATTAGGATTGCCTCAAACCAGCAGAGATGCTTTTGATATGCTTCATGGGGCTTTAATTATTGACGAAAATACGGTCAAACGATTAAAGGCCATGGTGGGTTTCAGAAACATAGCCGTTCATGATTACCAGACGGTTAATCTAGACATTTTGCAGCAAATTGTTACGAACCATCTTGAGGATTTCACAGACTATACAAAACAAATCCTCAAATTTTAATAAAGGAGTTTTATGATGAATTACAAAATCCGTGTTTACGATCTCCATACAAATAAAGAAACAATCAAGGTAGATAAAATCTTTGAAACGAAAGATGCTGCTGAATCTGCAATCGAAAAACATAAGCTTCAAAATCCAGAGAAATATGAGTATGTAAAAGTTCCAGTGAAAAGTTAATTATTTCGCTCCTATCCTTCTGTGCAGGACCTATTACATTAGTGGTGAGTGACTTGAACATAATATTATTATGTAAACAACTATTCGTAAAAATTGAATTTTACGCATAAATTAGAGTTAAAAAAGGAGTAAAACAATGGCCAATACCAGACAACATCAAGTCCATGAGCAGAAATTGGAACAGCTGGTTAAGTCCATGCCTTTCTATATCGTTGAATATGTTGACAATAAATTGGATACCCGGTCCCCTTCCACTCTTTTGAATTACGTTCTTGATTATAAACTATTTTTGGAGTGGCTGATTGCGGAAGGCATTGCTGAACAGGAGCATATTAAGGATATCCCCCTGTCAGTTCTGGAAAAGTTGAAGTTGATCGAAGCCCAATCCTTTATCAAATTTTTGGAACGGAGAAATATCCCTATCAATAAGAAGGAAACAAAAAAAGCTGAAAAGGTATCCGTCAATCGGAAAATCTCGGCATTGCGTTCCCTTTTCAAGTATTTAACGACCCAGACGGAAAATGAGGAGGGCGAACCTTACTTCTATCGAAATGTCATGTTGAAAATTGAAGTGAATAAAGTGAAAGAGACTTTGGGGGTGCGTGCCTCCAGAATATCCACAAAGATTTTCCACAATAATGAGGATGCGCGGTTTCTTGAATTCGTGAAGCATGACTATGAAAAGGAGCTACCTAAAAAGTCCAGAAAACTCATATATTTTAAAAGGGACAAGGAACGTGATTTTGCAATCTTATCTCTCTTCTTAGGAAGTGGCATCAGGGTGAATGAGTTATCCAACTTAAGGCTACGAGACTTGGATTTTGAGGAAAAACAAATACATGTTTTACGTAAGGGTGGAAAAAAGGATGTAGTGGCAGTCTCTCCTCCGTCTATGCAGGACATAAAAGATTACCTATCTGTGCGAACGGAACGTTATAGGGGATCAAACGATGATACGGCCTATGTATTCTTAACTAGGGTGAATGATGGAGCGACCCCTCTTTCCAACCGTGCCATCGAGGCTCTAGTAAAGAAATACACGAAGGCATTTAAGTCCAATAAATCCATGTCTCCACACAAACTTAGGCACACCTATGGGACGAACTTAATGGAACAGTCAGGAGATATCCATTTACTGATGACGCAACTTGGTCATACTTCAACTACAACGGCTGCCCTATATACAAACCCTGAGCAAGAGAAGGCTAAAAAGGCTGCAAAACAGCTAGGAGAGAGAAGAACCAATTATCGTGAAAAGGATTAAATGAAAAAGGAGAAGATTTTCCAGTCTTCTCTTTTTATATGTGTGTAGAAATTAAAATAAAAGATACATCTAAGCTTCTGTTACTTAGTAAGGCTAATTAAATGGTAGTTAAATGCCTGAATAATTAATTGATAAGGATAAGCTATCCGCATGGCTAGTGTCTAAAATACTGCCTCTAATGCAACAGAATAAAATCAAATAACTACATCTTTTATCTTTTTAATATCTTAATTAACTTTTTCACTGGAGATAATATGAAATTTCCAACTTTTTCGAATACCTCAAGCCATTTAGAGTTGCCAGGTAGAAATATATTAGTTACTGCAATTAACATAATGGAGAACGCCGCCAATACTATAGCCAACATTATAAAATCAATAGGTATCCAAAATAAATTTTTTTCAGGTACACCTAATCCTTTTAATACTCTAAAGTAAATTCCAAAAAATATGGTAACAGCACTTATGGAAAATATTAGTTGACTAAAGTTTTGTAAGTGTTTCGCTATTTCCAAAGCTATTTTAGTAGGAAAAGGTCTATTTAAAACCGTATTAAACCAGTTATAGTCATTATATAAAGCTTGGAAAGAATTCCAATAGTGTTTATCTAATTTGCTGTAAAAGCGCTCCAAGTTAATATAAAATGCTTTTTGATCTTTCTGTGTTCCGTTTTTGAGTTTCCTATATTCTTTTTCTAAATCTAAATAGGAATTTATCAGATTAGGGTCACCCAATTTGAAAAGAGACATCTCAATACGTCCATGCTTATTAAACCATTTTTGTACTTCAAAGTCTTTTTCAATCTCATCCTCAATTTGGGAAATATTTCTTAAGTCAAAATACATTGACCCTAATATGCCCTCCAAGCTCTCCTTTGCCTGAGCATAAAAATTATTAAGTTTATTATTTCTTTTTGCATATAAATATGCCAATGATGCTGCAATAATTGCAACCATTATAGGGAGATACTCTTTAGTTAAGGTCATAAAGTAAAAGCCACCTCAAATAATAAATCACTCATATTTTTAGCCCCAAAATACTGTTTCTTCACCATTTACCATTTTAAAAGCTTTCTTAAACATTTTCTTTCTTTTTATTATTCATGAATAAAATAAACTATTGATTAAAAAGGACATCCCAAGAGAACCATCTTTTTATACTGTACCGCTCATAACTAACCTAACCATCTTTTTGTGTGACAATGTTTAATTAATATCTTGTAAAATTATTTAAACTGATCTAAATACACCTCGTCTTCTATTTGGATAGATATATCTAGCTCTTCCTGTTTTAGGTAATCCAAATATATTTATTTAGAAAGTAAAAAGCACCCTAAGGGATGCTTCTACTAAAATTACTAATGTAACTTATTTATCTCTTCTTGAATATATTCAGATACATTCTTCACAGCTTCGTGCCTAAGGTATTTAACGGGATTTAATTAACACCTTCAAAGTCTCCATCTTTAGATTGACGCATTTTCTTATTTTTCG
Organism: Peribacillus sp. NPDC076916; assembly: GCF_050269675.1. Taxonomy (NCBI): domain Bacteria; kingdom Bacillati; phylum Bacillota; class Bacilli; order Caryophanales; family Bacillaceae; genus Peribacillus; species Peribacillus sp. NPDC076916. The sequence goes on along the minus strand of NZ_JBNNIU010000027.1, from coordinate 16,973 downwards.
AATCCACAATTTTTGATATTATACGACCTTTCCTATGGAAATCTCTCTTCTTGTTCATATCTGTATCATCTTTTGTAATAATATCACCAATAAAGTTTTTATAGATACCCTCGTCTAACTTAGTATTAGCTCTGTAATAGTAATATTGAAGTAGCTTCATAAAAATCATATCTTTTATATAATGCCTTTTTGTTACTTTAATAAGGTTTGCTATATGCTTGTTCGCACTATTTCCCTTTAAATCAGAATACATAAATACACATAAAAATTTTTCAAAGTCTGAAACATTTCCATTATCTAATATTTCTTCTAATCTTTCCTCAATTACTACTCGCAACTTACCAGTTCCCATTGTCTGTAATAAAACAGACTGATGAATTAACGGCATTAAATTTTTAAGTACCTCTATTTCTTCCTTTTTTTCTTCTTTTTGGTCTTCTTTATGTTTTTCCTGGTATTTAATTAAAACAAATTTATATATAGATGCAAATGCCATTGAGCACTTAAGAATTTTAATAAAGGAATCTGTTTTTAACCCTTCAACCATGGTATCTTCCGTATTTTTCAATACCTTTGCTGCGATAATCCAGAACCGGGAAAGCTTATCAAAGCTAGATATTTCTTCATCTTTCTTTTTAATGCCAGTTTCCTTAGAGGATTTACTTAAAGTATTATCTTGCAATTCCTCTATTTCCTCTTCAGTAGGTTTATCATTTGATGTAATTTCCTTAATATCATCAGTACTGAGTCGATCAACTATAGTATTTAGGGTTTCAAAGTTATTATCATAATTATATTGTAATTTTTCAATCTTTTCGATAATTTCTTCATACTCGGTATACATTCTATTAACTACCAATTCAAGTAATTTAGCATCATCCTGCTTTAAACCTGAATAGTAATCAAGTTCATTCATGAATAAAAGATAATTTTCATCTGAAAGAACATATTCTTTAAATTCTTGGTCTCTGTCTATATTTTTCATTAGGAAAAACTGAAAAAAACAGCTAAATTTAAATCGAACTATTCTTTCAATACCTGATTTATCAACAGTTAAGACTCCCTTATTAATAAAATGCTGTAGTAAATGCTCTTCATCAAAATCAAATTTCTTTATTTTTAGGTTCTGATATATAAAATCCCTTAATTCTTGATAATTTACACTATAATTTAGATTATTTCTTTTAAACATGTAGTAGGCGATCTCTGTCAATAATTTTTCTTTATTCTTATAATTAAATTCACTTGCGTACATCTCTTTATCAGAAGTTTTACGAAATAGTCGCTCCAAGAAGTTTTCCAACATTATGGCATTATTTACTGGTGCATAGTCTTCTTGCTTTTCAATTATCCAGAGAAACATTGATACTGCTAATGGAGTTCTAGGCAGATTCAAAGAACTAAAGGTTTTAATAATGCTATCTAACTTTTCCTTTTTATCAAGATTAAATCTTTCATTGAAACTAAACCAATTTTTCATAAGTTCTCTTATTTCTCTTGTATTAAAGTTTTTAATGTATGCCGTTTTAAAATAATTAAATATTTCCGTATCTAATGCTTCAATTGGTAATTCACCATCAACATTCCCACAACATGTAGCTACAAGTTTAACTCGTGGGTTATCTGTTATTAATTTTGTTAAGCTAGTTAAAAAAGTTTTATACTTTCTGTCAAACTTAATATTATCAATTAGTAGAACAACATTTGAATTTTTTAAAACATCTAACCTTAAGTTCCTAATATTTACGTTTAAATATTTACTTATCAATGTCTCCAAGCCACTTCCAATTGCTTCCTCGACGTCGATATAAACTGGAATTTTATTGTAGATTTCGAAGTTGTTAGTCATTTCGATTAATACTCTATCAAGTAGTATTGTTTTTCCTTGTTCTTTTGTACCTACTAAAAGTATATTTTCATTACTTCCACAAATACTCTCTAAATTTAATAATTCCTCATTTTCTTCTAACGTTTCTTCGTTAAATTGGACGGTATCTTTATATATAATTTTAGGCATTACAAATATTTCTGTAATTTTTTTTGGTGCTTCAGTATCCGTATCATAACTTACTAAGTGTTTATCAATATAATTAATGTGGATATCTTTAATATTACTTATAATTTCTAATAAGTTATCATTATTAACTAAATCTTTTTTACAGGGTAAAAAAAAATTCGTCTGTCCATTTTCATCACCCATATCGGTGTTTTTAACAAATTTTTCTTTAATATGAGAATACCTTCTATGGAATGTAATAATATTCCCATTCTCTTTATTTATGTCTATAATTGAATACCCATTAGCAAAGTCACTATTTTTCGTTCTTACATTAGTTGTCCAATTTGCAGGTGAGACTGATATTACTGTAGTACCTATAGAATTAGTTTTTGCCCATGAGCTCCCCTCATGAACGTGTCCACACAAGAGGATATCGTAATCTTTCGTAATCATCTGTTGAATTTGTTTTGATTCAAATGGAGCTATTTCATCCAATGGATGATGGACCATAGCGATTTTTATCTTACAATCTTGTATTAACTCTCTTGCACGGGTAATTTGTCTTTCACCAATTATTATCTTCTGGAAGTCCGTTTCACTATCGTAACATCTCCATGATGAATTTAGGCACGTAATTCCGACTTCAACACCTTTTATCAGTAATTTAAAAGTAGATTGGTAATTTGAAAGCTTAAATTCACCACTAAAATCTTGATAAAATTCCTTTTCGTATTCCTTAAAAGGTAGCACCCTGCTTATTCCATTTTTTTCCTCACTATCAATGAAGTTATTTACCTTTTCTGAAGATTTTAAAATAGTTGTTAAACCTGCTTCAGATACTTCATTATCAAGTTTTCTATTAACATCATGATTTCCAGGTACCATAAAAAACTTTTCTAATGATAAGCCGAGATTTTCCATAAGTGGTTCAATTACTTCTTCTTGAAAAGTATAAAAAGCAAGTTTGGCGTCTCCTCCGAAACTAGCACCTGCCTTATCTATCATATCCCCTGAGAAAAGAATTAAATCAATTTCTCTATTATTATGAAATTCTAAGAGGTCTTCCTTCAAAGGTTTTATTATATAATTTCTCAAGTCTTCTAAAGAATTAGAATCCAGATGAAAGTCTGAAATATGTACAATACGCATATTAACCCACCTAATAAATTATTATTTAAATTAAATATTCCATTTTAATCATGAATTTCCAATTTTTACTTAGTTATATTTAACTAAGTAAATAGTTTAAAATTGCAAGATGACTTTTTAAGTCAACTTCCAATGGTGTTTTGTTACTTCCTTATTGTGTCGTATTGTTTCGATTTTAGTAATGGCAATTAGTTTAATGGGGGCGTTTTAATATGTTTTTTATTATGAAACGGTTATTCCATATACGGAAAATCTAATTAAAATTGAAATACAAAATAATAATTAGTTTCCAATTTTTGGTGAAAGTAATACTGGTGTTAACGAAGGCGCATACTATGCCACTTGAAATTGATGGAGAGAAAAAAGAATGTGAGTTTTTAAAACAATCGCTGATTCACCTTCAAGAAACCTTATTGATAATGAAAAAAGTCTTAATGAGCAAGGATATATCTATAAACTTTCTGAAAGTGAAAAAATTGATGCTGTGTATAATGTAGAGTTTGATGTAGAAAAAATCACTGCTGGAAAAGAATATTGGTTTAGAACGTGCTGTATTAATTGGGGAGAAATAACAAATACCTTTCTTATTCAACTAAAGGGAATGGAATAATAAAAAACCGGAATTTTCAATCAATTAGAAAATGGGGTTCTTATATTAGAATTTGTCTTAACGTTGTAAATCCGTGTTCTTCTTGATGCTACCCCTAATACACTTTATTAGTAATACGGTTACAATTTTATTTTTCTATTGGTCTAAAAGTTTTATATATTTCTTGTTTTGTCGCTCTAAAAAACTCTTTTTCCTTAATATCTTCGGTATTTGCTCGCATATAAATTCTTCCTACTAGATACTTGCTAGATAAAGCCTTAAAAATAATTGAATTATTTAACCAATCCCCTTGTGCTGCTATAATATAATTTTCATCTTTATCTTTGCTAAGTAATACCGCTTTCTCTCCATTTAAATCTTTTAATGGATCAAGCGAAGTAAAACTTTCGGAAACAAATGGCTTTAAGCTTGATTTTTTTTCTTTTATAAAATTAACAACCTTTTCAGTTTGTTCTTTAATATCTTCTTCTCGCATTTTCCCTTTTTCCGGAAACAATTCAATGATTCTTTTCCAGAGTTTTCGGTTCCTTAATTCATTAATGGTAGACTTGTCATCACAATTCTGAACTGAGCTTTCAATCTTATCTAAAAATTTTTCATCTGAAAGCTCTAAGTATGAAGAAATGAAATTATCCACTGTATTACAATCAACAAATTGATGTCCTATATCTTTTAACTTTTTTGTAGCATGAGATAACATAGTATTACAAGCTTGATTCGTCTTATGAAAATAAACTTGTACATACAGTTCATACCTTGCTTGAAGAAAATTTTCTATTGCAGGTAATCCACTCTTCTTAATCCCAAGTCTTATTTTATTTTTCTCCATGTCGATGAATGGCAATAGGGATTTTAGTAATCTGTTAAGATCGTACGTTCCATACTTCACTCCGGTAAAATAACTATCTCTTAATAAATAATCCATTCTGTCACAATCCAAAGGTGCTCCTGCTACAATTTGATTAAGGAATGGGGTAAGACTATAATCCATTATATTAGTTGTTTTTAGATTAAGATGCTCATTCATAATGGTTAAAATAATTTGTATACGTTCATCAGTAAAACCAATGTCTGACAAAACCTTTACAGCAAAATAATATGAAACATATTCATGTTCAACACGACCTTCTAATCCTTTGTCTTTTTTCATTATCTCTTCTAAAGAATTAGCAAATTCATTATTAAACCTTATTTTGTCATCATTTCTAACCATGTTTAAAAAATCAGAGTTTTTCGGTGCAAATTGATCAAATAAATGAGACATAGGCCCATGGCCTATATCATGTAAGAGTGCAGCAATGCGTAAAGCAAAAAATACATCTATAAATTCTTGTTGATTGGTAAAGTAGTCATTATCCAAGATATTTCTATTGCCCTCAATACCATATTTTTTTTGCTTATTTTTTAAGGTATTAGCATTACTAAACGAATTTAAAAACATCTCACTTGCTAAATGCATTACACCTATAGAATGCTCAAACCTGGTATGATTTGCAGAAGGAAATACAAAGTACAGGAAAGTATTTTGCTTAACTTTTCTCAACCTATTAAAAAGCGGATGTGAAATTATTTTCATTTCATCGTCCGATATCCTTATTAACCCGTGTATTGGGTCTAATATACTTTTGTTTAATTGTTCAGTAATGAATATCATTTATTTACCTCTTCCCTTAATTAATAATACTCATTTAAATTCTACATTTTATTACGCAAATCCTCCTTTAATGTGATAAAATTCCATAAATTATTTGGAATGATTAACATTGTAGTATCGGATCCAGCGTTTTGAAAAGCTGAACGCTGAATTATAATTAGAGTAGAAAAGGCACTTCTTAGTTTTTTGTCTAAACTCCTTATCCAATAACTCCTTCTTAAAAATCACTTTAATAGTGATAATAATTTTTGCTCGACCCACTTACTCATACTGATTCCGTCTTGTTCAGCTAACTTTGTCATACTTTCTAATAGATCAATAGGTAATTCCAAACTAGTTTTTCGATAGGAACTTCGAAAAATCAGGTGACCCTCTTCATGGTAGATGTCTCCTTTTATTAAAAATGGCAGGATATCAGCCACAAAGAAACTCTTTGTCGTTAATGGTTTTTCCCCTGCACGGATGAAGAGTACTATCGTGTGATCCTGTTCCCTCAATCGTATGTTTTCCATTCCCCATGTTTCATATAAATAGTCCACGAATGGATAAAAGACAACAGCATCCTTCGGAATTTCTAACTCTACATAGCCTTTATATTCAAAAGTAGATTGATGAATGGGATATACCGGCTTTAACTGAAACTCCCTTACTCCTTCTTCAAATGGTAACCATTTTTGAATATTGGCTAAGTAAAAACCCCATTCATTTTCCTTATTCCTTATAACACGTGCTTCAGGCACCTTGATTGAATGAAATTTCTGAAATAAGGCTATATCGTGACTAGGAAAATAATACTCAAATCGTTTTGGGCGTTGGGATTCAGATGGTTTCAGCAATCCTGCGGCTTCCTCATATGCTGTTTCTGATATGACATAGATCGTCCTCTCATCACCATAAGGGACAGCCTCAGCTTTTATTGAACCATCTTGGATATACTTATAAACACTTTGTACTGATAACCCCAATTTCTTGGCAACATCATTGGGACTCATACCAGTAGGTAAAGATTGCTTTTCATACACTAATCGATCCACTTCCGCTTTTTCATAACGTGCCTCTTTATGTAATCGATGTGGGTCCAGAATTTTTTTGATTTTCTTCTGCTTTCCATAATGGTAGACCGTTGCCTTGGATACTCCGAGTAAATCAGCGACTTCTTTTTGTGTATACCATTCCACTTTATCCCCCTCCCATCCTTCTTGATGATCCGTTCCTGTTATGGGAACATCCTGTTGGTTCCCATTCGTCAATTCCTCATGATACAAGACTGCTTCCGCCTGGCCAAATTTCACACGATATTGGAGTCGAGGCTGTTCAATCACTTCCAAAATCACGCCTTCTTTTTTCTCAAATTGTTTAAAGTAGTAAAAACTCTCTGGGTCATCTTCTTCCGTACATGTTAGGAGAACATAAACCGTTTCCCCCATTTCATAAGATTCAGTCTGCGTGTTTTTTTCATGGTTTAATTTATTCATGATTTGTCTCTTCACCTTTTATCTTTTATTGTTATATCTCTTACTATCTCATGATTATCTATTTACTTCATATATCTATCATAATATATAATAATGCATTAAATAAGTATAAATATAAATTTCTTTTATATAGACATTATAGATATAAAAATTGATTCAAGAAATATTATTATTATTTATAAATCTAATTATATTCTAATTAAGGAAAACCTAAATAAATATAGAATTTATTTAGGTCTTTCATAATTAATTACCTCTTGTCATTTGTTATAATGTAAGTAGGATTCATTAAATGGTATGGATTAAATATAGACTTTATCTTATCAATAGTTGATTTATAAAAGTGAGGGATACATGTATGTATGAACTAATCGGAAAAACGAAAGAGATTCAGAGCCGTGCATGGAAAAACAGTCTGTCAGACATTTCGATCCACACGTTACAAGAACGAGTAGATACGACAGAAAAGAATGGAAAGAAACCGTTTTCTGATTTTAGTGATGTAGACATGCTTCAGTGGTATCTTCATAGGCGAGAACATTTAAAACGGCAACATGAAAAGTCCACCCGCACCGTCCAAGCCTATGAGCGGGAACTTCTTCAATTTATTGAACAAATGCTCACTTATTCAGTGGAAATCCATGTTGACTTGGAAAAAGTTGTGGAGGGTTCCCTCTTTAAATCGCTATCCCCCCGCCACATTCGAAGATATCAGGAATGGTTATCGGAAAAAAGCCCTTATGTCTTAACAAAAGGAGCGTATTCCGTTGCCACATTATCCAGAAAGACAACCATCATTAAGGGTTTTTTGACATTCCTGTTCGAATCAGGCTATATCACGGAGCCCATTCATGAAGGTTTCTTTAAGATCAATATTCATAAAGATGATCGACCGAACCGTGATTTGGGACCGAAGGAAGTCATTCAGCTACTTGATTACTTCATGGAAATCCACCACCCCATCGTTTTTTCGATCATTCATATCCTAACGATGACAGGCATGCGTAATGAAGAGTTTACAAGACTCCGAGTCAAGGATCTTCAATACGATTCCATTACCAGCACGTATTTTTTAGAGGTACTAGGTAAAGGAAATAAAAGAAGGCAAATCCCACTGAAAGAAAAAGGAATGAATAGCATTCGCATGTTCCGTTCAGCTAGAGGGCTCGACGATCTAGATGCAGCAGAAGGAGACGGCCCGCTCTTTACGACCAATACCGGCCGTGCCTACTCTCCCTCATATTTGTCTCAATACATAACAAAAGCCATTAAGGAGAGTGGATTGCCTTTTTTGAAGTTTCGTTCCTCTTCCATTGGTCCTCATACTTTCAGGCATGCTTTTGCCATCATTTCTCACTTAAATGGAGTGGATGTCTATCAGATTATGAAGAGTCTGGGTCATGAGCAGCTCTCCACTACAGAGATATATTTGGAGAAGGTTTTTGAAAAAGAACGACATGCGATTCATTTGTGGAAACCAGATGTGTTTGGAGAGTATATATAATAGAAGAAACTCGTCATATTTAGAGAAGTTATTGCTGAATTTTGGACACCAATTGAGTGGCGTTCTCTTAAAAAATCCGTTTCGAAAATGGTTTAATGATTTAAAATATGAAAAGAGGTCGAGATTTAATAAAAGATATTTCCACACCTTGCAAGTAGTTTAAACAGACGTCTAATTCATATATGTTTATTTAGCTTCTTCTTTAAGATCAAAAGGGGAACAAGTAATCTGGATGACTTGTTCCCCCTTTTTAGAATATTCACCTATTGTATTTCAAAGCCCAGCATGAATTTGCTGCATATCTTCATCCTTATATTTTTAAATTGTTATAAAATCGACCTTCGGTAAAGACCCTTAGCTTAAATGCCTCAATGAATCTCGAACCCTTTATAAAGCCTTTATGTTCTCATGGATGATTCTTGCGATAGCTTTAAAATCATACTTATGATTGACGACATCTACAACAAAATCCTGTTCTTCTTCTATTCCCATTATCCATTGATAATGATTGATCTTCAGAAACATAATAAGGGAAGCGAGTGCTGTCCTCTTGTTTGCGTTGTGGAACGCATGATTTTTTGAAATGGATTCGAATAAGGCTGCAGCCTTTTCATGAATAGATGGGTAAGCATCATTCTCGAAAACAGTTTGTCTGGGTCTGTTCACTGCAGAATCAAGGAGACCGGGATCTTTCACTCCGATTTGTTCAGTAGGAGAATAAACTTTTATTTGAATGGCATTGATAGCAATAATTTGATTAGTGGAAAGATAGATAATATCCAGCGTCATATTATCTATCCACCAATCCCTTGAATGCTTCGTCATGTTCTTTAATAACATCTGATAACATTTCCATAAATTCTGCATCAACACCTTTAGGTAATTTCACATTTTTATTTTTCCTTAAAATGATTTCTTCACCCTTGAACTCAACCTCTAATTCGTCTCCAAAAGCTAAATTTGCAGTTTTCAACATTTCAACTGGAAACGTTATACCCAAGCTATTTCCGACTTTAGTTAATTTCCTAATAGCCATTAATCGTTCCTCCTTCAAAAAAAGTAATAATTGTTATTACTATTATAACATTAGTCATTATTGTTTATACACTTTTATCTTAAATTTGTTATTTTTAGCCTGCGATCATTCGAACATCCGTTTTTTTACTCCTTTCTTATTTTTTCGTCTTATTCTATAAAAACGTTCGTAAAAGTGGATGTAAAACCACGAGCGTCCGTAAATCATTTTCCATCTTTAACGAACGTTAAAATAGGGGATTTTATTTAAAAAAGAAGTGTTCGTAAAAGTGGACTTTTACGAACGGGCGATATAGCTTTCTTAAACAACATTCATTTCTCATCAATCAGCTACCACTAGTACATCTAAATGCCTCGCCTCGCGAAGGAGACGTTCAACTATGGAGCCTTCTTTTATTTCTTGCCACCTCGACCTAGCTGAATGTCCTATAATTACTTGTGTTGCTTTTTTGTTTTTTTATTGCCCCGTTATTTCTTTTACTACTAAACGTCGATGTGTGGCATGGTATATTTCAAATATCCCTCCTAATCGTTCCGTTAGAACCATGACTCTTTTCAATATGACTTCCTCTTCATTAGACAAGTTTTGATGGTCTTTTACATAAACAACAAACCATTGGGCCTTCAAACGATACGCTATTCGAAATCCCCTTCGTATTAAACGTTCTGAATCTTGACGTAAATTTACACAAACAAAAATGACTTCCTCTTTTCGCCAAGGTCCTCTTACGCCATTTTTCCGTTCAAATGATTCCAACCGATCATCCACATCGTCTGCTAACTCACGTAATGCAAGCTCCCTGAGCGCAATTAGGTTTCCAGTTTTAAAGAAATTGCTTAACGACTGCTCTACTTTATCCATTGTATAAATGTTACCTTCTCGCATACGTTGTCTTAATGTCTTAGGCGAAATATCTATTAATTCCAGCTCGTCTGCTAAATGTAGGATCCGGTCCGGTACAGTTTCCCTTACCCGGACTCCAGAAATTTGTTCGACACTGTCATTTAAACTCTCTAAATGTTGAATATTCATAGTGGAAATAACAGAAATTCCTGCACTTAGTATCTCTTCTACATCCTCATACCGTTTAGCATTTTTACTACCCGGAATGTTCGTAGGAGCTAACTCATCCACTAGTACTACTTCAGGATTACGCAGAATGATAGTAGCAAGGTCCATTTCTTCCAAGGTTACATTTTTATATTGCACTTTTTTTCTAGGGATCATGTCTAAATACCCTATCTGATCCCCCGTATCCTTACGCCCGTGTGTTTCTAGTAAGCCAATGACTACGTCGATTCCATTTTTCTTTAATTGATTGGCTTCCCTTAACATGGTATATGTTTTTCCTACTCCAGGAGCAGCACCAATATATACTTTTAAGGTACCTCTTTTAACTTTTTGTATCTTCTCTTTTAATTCGGTTGAAGATAGCCTGCGATAGGGATTTTCTATTTTCCTCTGTGTTTGAATAGCAGGTATGATCCGTTCTCCTTCCACTTCAGCTCGGTCTGAAACAACAAATACATCAATATTCTTTGTTATACGTAAAATCCGATTGACGATGGATCCATGAATAATCTCTTCCCAACGAGTTCTTTTAGACTGACCAAGTATAATTCGAGTGACATTATGCAATAAAGCATAGGCCACAATTTCTTCAGCAATGTTTTCCTTACTGATAGATATTTCTTCAAACGCCCCATCTAATTTTTTAATTAATTTCCCCATTGATCGTTTAAATGTGGCTTCTACTTTGGAAAGTGATTTTTGATTAGGGATAAAACAAGTAACTAATAAATCACTACCTAAACGCTTGGCAATTTGATCTCCCCTTCGGATTAAAATGGAACCATTCCAATGATATTGAGCACATACTAAGATTCGCTCTGAAGCACCAGAGGGACCAGATAACCCTTTACGCTCCCGGTATTCGTATAAATCATCCTCTACCTCCCCTGCCAGGAATCGAAGGGACAATTCCCTCAGTACAGCTAAGTTATGTCTTTTAAAAAGGTGAGCATGTCCATTTACTTGCTCATGTTTTTCATCTAGCTCTCCTTCTTGTAGACGTTTTAGGATAGCTTCGGGGGTTACGTCCAATAATTTCACTTCATCAGCGTGAGAAAGCGTATCCTCTGGCACAGTATTACTTACATGAATTGGGAGTCCCGTGAGTTGTTCTGCTACTTCTTTAACACCTGCAAGTTCATAAATATTTATGGTTGTAATGACACTGATTTTATTGTCAATTAACTCTTGTACATCTTCTAGTCTTGTAGCGTTTTTGGCGGAAGGTCTGTTTTTATGAGCAAGCAGGTCTACCAACACAACTTCAGGGTTTCTTGTGAATATTTCACCCAAGTCTAAATCATGCCTAGTCTCTCCTTTAACTTCCCATTCGATAGCTGGAATGATTTCAAGACCTCCCACTTGTTCCAAGGTTTTCGGACGATTAGATGCGCTAACGCGTTCTGTCAATTCAAGAAGTTACTATTCAATTTGGGTATACAATACTACTCTGAATCGAATGTGGGATACCTGGCGGAAAGTTGGCCAATACAAGGGTAGGAAAGAGGCGTAGGATTGCGATTGCCCCTTTACATGATACGTTTTTAAACACTTGCCGGAGCTCAGGAAAGACCACATCCACCCAGCGATTAATTTGATTGATGGAGCTAACAAGACGCTTAATGATCACATCTCGGTTAGCCATAAGGACACGAAGTTTTTCAAATGATTCTGAAGTGGAACGAACGAAGGCATAGTAGCCATTCTTCACCATATCAGCGAGGACAACGGCATCTTTTTATCACTTTTGGATTGCGTATTATCACGATTTTCTTTGTTTCTACTGTGACGTATTGCAGTATAATTTTATGTCGATTTCCCTAATTATTAGCAAGTTTAAGAAAAAACATTTTAATCATTACATAATTGTAATAGAAATTAGTTACCCACAAAGGAGTATTCAAAATGTGCGAAATAAAAATGTATAGAGAGTTAGAATTAAATATAAAGAGCCTAAGAAAATTACTTATAGAAACTGGTGTTAAGAAAGGTCTAAATCATCAGGAAACACTTGAATATAGTGAAAAGCTAGACAAGTTGATTCTTAAGAAATCCCTAATAAGTAATTATTAAATACTTTAAAGATTTACCAAAGCCATGGATTTGAGTCAATATTTTGGACACAAACAAGTTAAATCTTAAGCTGTATTTGTCATTTGATCTTCAATAGCTTGTGGAGTTTTATATCCTAAGTTGCAAGTGAATTCTTTTTCGGTTTACCAACCTTCAATGAATTGGAATATCGCTAATTTAGCTGTTTGTCATGTCCCCAATAATTTGACCGCGAAAAAAGTGTAAATGAAAACTTCTTGCGTTCCTACATTCTGGATATAAATAAATAACCACTAGTATTGATCCTGAAATACAAATTAATCCTACTGAATAGTTCCGTGTTCGATGAAACATAATAGGTTTAGCCTTTAAATATATTATACTTTCCCTTTTTTACAACCGCCGCGTGACTAATAAATGACTTCAGTGAGGGATTTATATGTTTTGGAAAAAGAATAAAAGGAAAAACAGTGCATTTTTGGAATCATCTCCAAAAACGACAGGTCAACAAGAAATTTCCATGGACCTATTAAAGCAGGTTTTAGCAAATTTGGATGATGCAGAAATCATTGAAAGACAAAATGCAAAAGATCAAAATGTTACATTCGTATACATAAGAACATTGATTGATGAGGAAAGAATGAATGAATCCATAATAGAACCTGTGATTCTCTGTACTCATGACACAATCCTTGATTGTATGTCCACTACTAAAGTCTCTGAAATTTTCACCTTAGCAGAAGCACAAAAACAATTATTAAAAGGTTCCATTATTATTTATGACGTGATTGGAAACCAATGGTTGACTGCACCACTCAGGAATAACATAGGCCGTTCTATCGAAACGTCTGACACTGAAACGATATTATACGGAGCGAAAGACAGCTTTAGTGAGCAAATAGAAGTTAATATGACTTTAATTCGTAGGAGACTGCCATTAGCCGAATTAAAAGCAGAGAAGTTTAAAGTTGGCTCTTTAAGCGATACAACTGTTGTCCTTATGTATATGGAGGGGGTAATCAATCCTGAATTCGTTTCTGTTGCCAGGGAAAAAATCTCCAAGATTGATTTTGATTTATTTTTTGATTCGTCTCAAATTGCGGCTTTTTTGGAAGATCATCACAATAGTATCTTTCCACAATTTCAACAAACGGACCGTCCAGATGTTTGTGCCTATTCTTTAGGTCTCGGTAAACTGATTATCTTGGTCGACAATACACCGTTTGTATTAGTTGGACCTATTACATTTTTCCATCTTTTTCAATCACCTGAGGACTATATTAACCGCTGGCCAGTCGCGAGCTTTTTACGCACTATACGATATATCAGTTTTTTCTTATCTATTGTACTAATTCCCCTTTATGTAGCGTTAACTACTCATCACTATCATATGATTCCTTTGCAAATTCTTTTTGTACTAGTGGAATCAAGGAGTAAATTGCCATTCACTCCCTTTTGGGAAGCGCTGCTCATGCTTATCATTTTGGAAATTATCAAAGAAGCCAGCCTGCGAATGCCATCAAAATCCAGTCAAACACTAGGTGTAATTGCCGGAATAGTCATTGGCCAAGCTTCAGTAGAAGCAGGTTTTGCCAGTAAGGTATTGATTGTGCTGGTAGGTATTTCAACTATCGCTTCTTTTTTGGTCCCCAACTATTTAGTGACAAAAGCTAATACATTGATTCAGTTTGTTTTTCTTGTGCTTTCTTCATTTCTCGGGATAGTTGGGATCGTGCTGGGTATGATAGCAATTCTTGCCCACTTAAACGGACTTACGTCACTTAGACAACCTTACTTAGCACCGGTAGCCCCTTTCTACTGGAAGGATTGGATTGATCTTTTCATACGCGGACCGTTAACGAAGATGAAAACTAGGCCAGAGCATTTACATCCATTACAAAAATGGCGTTATGGTAAAAGGAGGTGAATTCGTGAATTCATTTTCTTTATATGATAAAACATCATCCTTCAGTGGCATTTATGTCTTTTTTTTGGTGAACCGGCTCCAAATGCTTTACTTTCTATTTATTATGCCAACAATACTAACCCACCCATATATGATTTGGGGAATTATCTTGGTAGGAATGCTTTCTCAACTCAATTTAATGGTGTTGTCAAAATGGGTATCTTCTGATCATGCTTCAAAAGGTTATCAAGGGTTTGTGCAGATTTTTGGGGAATGGTTGGTACGTTTATTTACATTTTTCGGTGTCATTCTTATGTTAGTGAAAGTAGTCGTCCTTACCTTAGGTTACGTGGAAATTATCCATCAACTTGTGTTTCCATCGATGAATACAAATTGGTTGGTTGTATTTATAATGGTGATCTGCTGTTATGTAGCATCACTAGGAATGAGTAACTCGATTCGTTTTGTAGTAATCGCCTTCCTATGTACGATATGGATGATTGTCTTATTTTATCCTTTTTTCTTTCCCGAGATTGCTTCACTACATGATCTATATCCACTAGTACCAACTGAATGGTCTAAGGAGTCTTGGAGGGGATTGTTGTTGATATGGTCGTCTTTTTCGGGACCTGAGTATATCGTCTGTTTAGTACCCTGGCTAAAATCCAAAGAAAATTTGGTTCGATATTTCACTTATGCCAATACACTATCTGTACTAGAATATGTGCTTTTATTTATGAGCTCCTTATTCTTTTTTGGATCCGAATATTTAAGCAAAAGCAAATTTCCTGTGGTAACAATGGCTAAGTACTTACAGACACCTGTATTTGAGAGAATCGATATCATCATGATTTCTTTACATGTTTTTAACTTAGTGTTTGCTGTGTCAATCTTTTTGTTATGTATCTATGGTGCCTATCGAATCATAAGAAAAAAATCACAAAACCAACCTACCAGAAAGGGGCTCCAATTTACTTGTTTGGTACTAATTGTAGGCCTCATTGCCACAAACAAATGGATCTGGCAGGAAGATCCCCAAAGCCTTTTACTTAATCTTCAAATATGGTGTGGGTCATTTACATACTTATTGGTCCCTTCATTGCTTTTCATATCAAGTAAAAGAAAGGGGCGCATGTAGAATATGACATCCTTTAAAAAGGCAATATTGCTGGTTATAGTGAGTAGCATCTTGTGGATTACTGGTTGTTCCCCATTTGTGGAAAATAACGAGATTGAAGAAATTGCACCAGTGATTTTCTGGTCATTAGATGACGCTGGAGAAGGGAAATTAAAAGTATGCACTGTCGTGCCCCCCTTGGTTAAAGAAAAACAACGTCTGCTCACTATGAACGTTGAGCTACTGAAACAAGGTGGGAAAACCTTTAATTTTAAATATTACCGTGAGTTGAAAACAGGACAACTTCGGATTTTACTAATTAATGAAGAGCTTGCTAAAAAGGGAATGAAAACAATTATCGATACGGTATTTTCTGACCCCAACATATCTCAGCGTCTCTATCTCGTAATAGTAAGAGGAAACTTTGAAGAGTATATAAAAAATGAACTGCAAGACAAACAGGAAAATCCAGATTATTTCCTTTATCGTATGCTAAAACACTACGAGGAAAAACATCAAGGCGAGATGTCGATTGTAAACTTGCATCAATTTATGGAGAAACTATATGGCGTTTACTCTGACCCGATATTGCCAGTTTTTAAGGCAGAGAAAGGTCGTTTCACTTATGAGGGGACAGCGATCTTTCAAGACGACAAGCTAATTTCAACAGTTAGTCATATGGAAGATCAAATCTACCAGCTTATAGGAAATGACGACTATCTAAAATATTTGCCAATGACAAACTTATCTACTGTTTTAGGTCAAGTACGATCAAATATGAATATGGCATTAAATCAAGATTTATCAACATTGACCGTCAATGTAGAACTTACAGGTACGATAGATGAGTATCGTGGTACAAAGAATCTAAATGATCTAGCTGAAATAACGGTTTTGAAAACCGAAATTGAATCCTATTTGGAAACCAAAACAAAGGCATTTTTACAAAAGAGTCAGGAGTGGAACGTTGATCCACTACAGATTGGAACTAAAACGTTCACGCCCTTCACTAAGCCGATGAGTGAAGAAAAATGGTTTGAAAAATGGAGTAATATGAAAATCAATGTAAACTATCATCTCGAATTAGAGCCCTTAATTGATGTCCAAGATTAACTTTGTAAAGTAAGGTGCTACTATATAACAGTTTGCACTTCTATAATTCCCCTAGCAAACCGTATGACGAGATTTGGAGGGCAACGAGGTTATCAAAAGACTAGGATAACCCTTTAAGTAAAGTAATTGTAATAAAAAAAGACCTTATTTGAAGTGAACCCAAAAAGTTAGACACTTTATTTACTTAGGCAGCCTTGAGGGCATGAACCCGGTAATCTACTGGGCTCATGCCTTTCTTACGATTAGTCAATGTCTTTGTTTGAATTAATTTATTAGTATTTAGAATG
>NZ_JBNNIU010000026.1:0-24461 GCF_050269675.1 Peribacillus sp. NPDC076916 | reverse complement strand
CTACCCTGGCTACTGATATAATAGATTCTATTAAAAAAGGTCAACCAGTAAAAACTGGCTAACCTTATAATACGAACGCACCCGTTAGTTTAAGTACAAATCTTCACAATCTCATTTTTCTACTATAGGGAAAATAAGGAGTTGCCTCAACAACTCCTTGTTCAACTCATACACCCTTTAGTTCAA
Organism: Peribacillus sp. NPDC076916; assembly: GCF_050269675.1. Taxonomy (NCBI): domain Bacteria; kingdom Bacillati; phylum Bacillota; class Bacilli; order Caryophanales; family Bacillaceae; genus Peribacillus; species Peribacillus sp. NPDC076916. Next base: position 24,275 of record NZ_JBNNIU010000026.1, on the reverse strand, counting down.
TTTTAGATTGTCTTTCCATATCTCACTAAAACGTGCCACAATAGTTTTAATTCCTGAAGTATCTCCTTATAAGTTCCGCGATCACTCCAAGATACTGGATTGAGTTTCAAGTCCATTACAGCAGATCCAATTATGTTCGCATCGATAAAATTATTTTGTGCAATGCGTTTTGCCAAGGAAGTCATTGATGGACCCCTAAAATCCGCAGGAACTTCGTCTACCATAAGTACAAAACCCATGTGCCAATATAGATCAATAGAATACTTAAGGCATATTTGTTCCATTGTTCTCCCTACATGAGTGTCCTTGAATGAAGGATCTGCAACAAGCACTTCCACGTCTTCTTTAAGTGAAATATCCCCATGAACTTGGGCTTCAAGATAGTGGTTAAGATTGCGGTTTGGCTCTTTGTTTGCTGGGTCCATAATCGGGTTTTCTAGGTTAACCAGTAAATGATTGATTAATCTTGCTGGCGTCAGATTTCTTTCACCGATTGCAAAATCTCTTAAGAACGCCTCTTCCAAGAGTGCAGCCAAAATGATGTCAAATTCTTCATAAGTACCCTTTTCTTTTGGGTCTTGATGCGAATCCAAATACGTGTAGGTGGAACGATATGAGACCTCAGGGGAAAGAATAAAATAGCATGATCCAAAACGCGGAGCAGGCCCATCTGGATGTAACATCAAATTAAGTGCCCCATATTTAGGCCGTTGGTTATTGGTTGTGCCCTCCAGTTGATATGCTCCTCCAAAAATTCTTTTCTCCCAAATGTCGCGTTCACCACCAGAGTATGCGGATACGCTGCCATTAGATAAAAATGTTTCAAACTGGCTCTTATATATTCCCTGCTCAAGCAGTGCTTCAGCAACGCTTTTCATAGTCGAATCTGGTCTATCTGGATGAAAATGTAGGCCAATCTTTGCGTGAGTCTTTAAATTAACAACAGCATTTTCAAATATCTTATCCGAGATATTTGACATTTTTAATATGTGATTAATGGTTGCTTTAGCTTGATGTTTATGGTTCCTTGCATACTTTGTAAAATGCTCTAAAGCAAATAGTTGTGACATTGATAATTTCATGAACAGATGAGTCTCTCCTTTTATTAAATTGATCCTAATTAATTCAATGAAAAGTTTGTTTTTCCCTTCTTATTCAACTAATCTGCCCCTTTAGTTCCACTAGAAAAAGGGTTGCCGCAGCAACCCTTTGTTAAGCTAACGAACCCGTTAGTTCATTAAGAAAAGCGATTCTTATTAAAGAATCGCGCCCTTTAATTGAATAACTAAAATCTGATCTCACTTAAGACTCTAAAAACAAAAGCACTGACTACACACTGCTTTTGTTTACGTATGATATATCTTGTTCTTATGAGTATTTCTTGAAAGATTCTATTATTAGTAATTCGCATAAATCTTCATAACTTATTTGATTAGCATGGGCTTCTTTAGGTAATAAACTAGTTTGGGTCATACCAGGTAGAGAATTCGCTTCAATGCAATAAATTACATTATCCTGATCAACAATAAAGTCAATTCTAGAATAGACTTTTAATCCTAATAAATTATGTACTTTTAACGCCGTGTTTTGTAATTCTTCAGCTAGACTATCTGGAATATTTGCAGGAGATATTTCTTTACTTGCACCTACTTGATACTTACTTTGGTAATCGAAGAAACCTTTCTTAGGAATAATTTCTATAACAGGTAAAGCAGCATTTCCAATTATGCCAACAGAAAACTCTCTACCATCTATTTTTTCTTCAATTAGAATAGTATTTGAAATATCCTTTATTTCTTCTAATGCTTTATGAAGTTCATCAGAATTATTAAGAATTATCACTCCTATACTAGAACCATTGTCATTTGGCTTGAAAACTACTGGATAATTAATTTCTGGTAATTCTTTATCGAAATCATAAATATCCCATTTTGGCGTTTTTATCCCATTAAAAGCCATTAATTCTTTTGAAATTATTTTATTCATCGCTAATAGACTGCCCTCATAGGAACTACCAGTATATTGAATACCGTATATATCGAATAAGGCCTGTAATTGTCCATTTTCACCAATTCCACCATGAAGAGCAAGGAAGCAAATATCGGCATCTTGACAAATTTCTAACACATTAGGACCAATTAAAGACTTTTGATTATTTTGCTGTTTTCGTAATACTTCCAAATTAGGTTTTTCTTTAGGCACATTATAGGTATATGTTTCTTTTCTATATTTTTTATAAGCTGATTCAAAATCAGCAACATCTTGTAAACCTTTATAAATATCTAGTAATAATACATCATGATTTTTTGAAACTAAAGCATTAGAAATTTGAGCACCAGAAGCAAGAGAAACATCCCTTTCATCACTTAATCCGCCAGCTAATACAACTATTCTCATTTTTTACCCCCTATGACGATTATTTACTATTAATTATATAGTTCACCTCATTCATTATATATTAAGAATGGAAATGGAAAAAGTTTCATAAGACACTTTTGTCTTATTTCGGATAAACTTTGCACCAGTCCTTGTTGAACTAAACTGCCCCGTTAGTTCATAACTGATTTTTCCATACCCCACCTGAACAGGGAGTAAAGCCACAAGTTTCATAAAAGTTTTTATGTTTGGAGTCATACGTCAAGGTAACAATCTCCAATCCGTACCGTTCAGACTCACTTAATAATTCTCTTACTAACTCCATACCAATCCCTATTTTTTGATAATCAGGATGAACAATTATGTCTTCCATATAACCATGTTCTAATCCCATGCCTGCAACATAACCAAATGCTATAAGTTTATTATTTTCGTTTCTTACTCCAGCCCAAAAATTACAACGCTCAAACAATTTAGGGTAATCTTTATCGCGTCTTCCCCATCCAACAAGCTCTCTTAATTCAGGTATTTCATGATTAGATATTGGCGTGTTTATAATGACTTTATAATTCATTAGTTCCCCTTTTCCTCATCTAAATTAGAATTCAAGGTACTAATTTCTATAGGATTAAGTATAATTCCTTGTTGAACTGACCTGCCCCCTTTAGTTAAATAAAAAAAAGCTGCCTTAAAGACAGCTCCGATCTTCAGCTAACGCACCCGTTAGTTTAAGTAGAATCCTTCACAAATTTTGTTTTAAATTAGAAAAAAACTCCCAAAGCATCTCTCAACAAGCTAGTGAATCTTCTGCTCATTTACTATTTTTATACCATTTATCTGTTTTAAATTCCTCTGGAATCGATTGCTCAACAGGGTCATCAAATCCTAATTGTTCAAGGATTTCAAACCATAAATCTCTTTTAGAATCAGGTAATTTCGAGCCACACCAGGGACAATAGGTTATCTCTATACTTGAGCTGCCTCCATCGTGGATTATTAACCCATATTCATCAAACTTTTTATCATAGGTAATCAATATGTCTGGACAATCAAATGGGTTAGCGTGAATCTTGCACTTAATATTAACTTGGTCTTTCATAGTTTCGCAGCAGTGATTATTCATAAAAATCTCCTTGAATTAAACCCTTTATTGGTTTCTATGTACATTGTTTATTGTAATTTTATCATAGTCCCTTATTGAGCTAACCTGCCCCGTTAGTTCATTAAAAACATTCATTACAGGAATACTGGTCCTTAGTTCAATAAAAAGGCTACGGGTTTGGTCAGCCAGTTCTTAAATGTAATCAAGCAAACGTTTCTTTTATTTCAATCTTAAAGTTCGGTTTGAAGGTAATTTCTACAATCATTAAAAACCTTTCTCTATCATCATCTAAAAATAACCGTATAGAAGATTCATCCTCTTTATCGGTAAGTATTTCGATTTTACTTACCGTTTGAAAGTTATATCTTCCAATAACCATACTTCCCTCTTGTACTAATAACCCAAATTGATTATAAAACGGGCAAATGATAACCTCATATTTATACTTTTTAACCTTGAACCTGAAGGTTGATTCATTATATTCGAACAGTTCATCATCATCTTTCTTTACTGGAAGACATTCAAATAGAGAAATGAAATCTATTTCAGAAGGATAAAACTCCATAATACAACCTTCTTTCATAAGGAAATGCACCTACATTACTTACCTTCTGCAAAGGAAAATGAAAATCCTTCTTCAACTAACCTGCCTCGTTAGTTCAATAGTAAAGTTCTATTCAAACAATGGAACTTTTGGGTCTATTCCATAACAATGAACAAGCATAGAGTGTAATTGCCCTCTGTGATGATAAACGTGAGCTACAATCTCTAACAACCATTCATATCGTGAGTATGTAACACCCCAATAAGAAGTAATTTCCTCTTGAAGTTCGATTTCTGTAAAATTCATAAATTTATCTTCTAAAAATTGATGATTTTTTATCAATGCTTCTTTCATCTCATTTAGACTTTTATATGAAACATTTGAATAAAATTTATTCATCTTGTCTTGGGACGCCCCGTCCGAAATAAGCGAATCAGCTTCACAAATAATAGCAATGTGTTCTAACAGCTCTCCTATGGAATGCTTATTGGGCGTAGGTCTTTTTTGTAAGTCATTTTCTGCTAACTTTTCTATCATCTCAACAATTGTCGTTACAGCAACTTTAATTTGATGTAATGCACTCTTACAATATGTATTCATCTTAGCCTCCTTTACTTCATTCCTATATTCAACTATCCTGCCCCGTTAGTTGCATGGAAAGAAAGAGCTGCCCTAAAGACAGCTCCGATCTTCAGCGTTAGTTTAAGTACATTTATTCACAAACTATTGGGTATCAACTATGTTTATTCATTAGGATAAAGAAAGGACGTCTATGACAGTCGTCTTCTTTTACGAACAAAATAAAACCGGATTAGTTGTATTATAAGGATAAACACAAATGCAACACCTAAAATTATTAATGTAATAATTCTGATTTCAGGAGTTTGAACAGCCCCTGCTCCGTCTACTTGTCTTGTTCCAATAACGATAGCAAGTATGGAAAAAATCACTAACCAAAAAACGTTTGCAACCCACCAAAGCTTCATCCTTCTACCTCCTTTCCTCACTAGTAAATACTATACATATAGCAGTACGGAAAAATAAGGTAAAAGTTTCAAAAAACGGGTATCTTTATTAAGCTAACCTGCCCCGTTAGTTGCATAAGAAAAAGCTGCCTTAAAGACAGCTCCGATTTCAGCTAACGCACCCGTTAGTTCATTAAGAAAAGGTTGCTTCAACAACCTCCCTTATTGATGTAAAGCACGTATTCCCTGACTTTCTTTGAGTGTGGGGTGTTGAGAAGGTATCTTGCTGAAAAGATCGAGACTTATCTTTTTATTCAGCTACCTAAGCCAAGTGAGTATCAAAATGTTTTAAAAATTTCTGCTGGAGATTACTGGTGTATCCAAAATAACGGCTGGTCTATTGATTCTGCTACTGAAATTTTTAGTGAGGAATGGATATCTGATAACGAGTTTTTTGTCACCGAATCTGAAGTTTATGGGAATTGAAAAAAGAACTTCGAATAAGAAAAACATAGGGAGATTTTAGTCTTCCTATGTTTTCATCCATATTATTTATCTGTTTGTTTTTGTTTCTTTTTCAAATAATCTGCACGTATTTTTTCAAGTTGCTGCTTTTTATCAAATTTGGCAGGCTTCTGTTTTTCATGAAACTTTGTCACAGCTACCTGACCTTTGGTATCCAATTGATATTTTCCCACTTCGTTCACCTACTTTTCTTGTCTTTAAAGAGAATCTATTCATCAAATATAATATACCTTATTTTACTGAAGTAAACCTTATTACTTTATTAGTGTGTACTGCTAACTTTGCATATATCAGTAAAAACATTAAAAACTTAGTAAAATAATTCATCGCCAAATGGTATTCATTTCATTGCTATAATCAAAATAAAATGCCTTGACACTCTGCATAAACCTCAATAATTCTATTTCTTGTTTGTTCAGCTCTCTTCTAAAGGTCCAATTGTTCGGTAAATAAGGTTTAAAATATTAAAACAATTTAAGTCTACTCCATCTTTGTTCTTAATGCTAAACCATTATATTCTCTTTGATTTCAAATTAAGGTTTCTGAGGGGAAATATTTTTTTTTTTTCAAAGTCTTTTTACTACTTGTTTAAAAAAAATCTACATCCCCAATATTTTTCTCCAAAAAACCACCCCTTGTTATTAACTTTTCTACTTATATCTATCTTGTCCAAATATTATCTTATTCAACTAACCTGCCCCGTTAGTTCCATAATTCTTATTGAAGAGTTGAAACAGACTATGACGCAAATGAGACGGTATGAAATTTAATTAGATGAGTTCGATCTGTTTTGTTTCTTATGTTGGGATAAACGATAAAGGCCACTAATGAGATAGTACAAAAAGAAGTAACCAAAAAGAATAATGGTAGGTACTATATTGGTAAAGATATTTATAAAAATAAAACCTAAAATGAGAAAAGTTAAAGAAACTATAAAATTAAATTTAAAACTTTTATTACCATTCAACAAAATCCCCCCTAACTAATTTTACCATTAAAAACTTTTTTAGAAATAATCCTCACAGACGAAGACTGAACTATCGAAGGAGTTATTAGCAAAGCAGTATTCGTTTCTGTGATATAAAAAAAGTGTAATAACTTTTTTCTATTTCAAGTTATCAAATCATACTAAATTAATCCTTTTTTGAACTCAATCTTTCTAACTTTTCTTTATTAATGATAAAATATTTCCTTCCTCTTTTCTCTAATAATCCGTCTTCATGGAATTGGTTAAGTGTGTATAATAAATGTCGATAGCTTGCCCCCACGTATTCTGCTGTTTCGGTATGCTTCTCTTGAAAGCATCCATCGTTTTCTATTTGAAGAATATATTTGGCCAATCGATTTTTGAATTCATAATCCTGCATAGCTGTGTAATGATCCGTTCTTTTAAGTAATTTATCACCTAAATATTTTGATAAATTACGGAGAAAAAGATTGTCATTTAACAGATGCTCTTTCGATGCAGCCAATGGAACCGCTAAGCAAGTGCAGTCATTTATAGCCACAACATCTTTTAAATTCTTTTCCACCTCAATCAAGGATAATTCACCAATAAAATCATCTTTCTTTAGGAACTGAATCAGAGCACGTTTTCCATTTTCGTGTACTATATATATTTTTGCCCGTCCATCCAATAATAAAAATAAGTACTGAATATCTTCATCAAAGCGCACTATATATTCATTAGAAGAAAACTTACAAATAAAAGCCTGATGTAAAGCTGCTTTCGGAAAAGTTTCTTGAATATCATTATATATATCTGAAAAATTTTCAGCGTAATCCTTCAAATTGATTCTTTCCATTTTATCACCTCAATATGAGATATCTCCTATTATTATATTCTTACTTTAGATATAGTACTACCAAGAGGTGGATAGGAATGAACAAATACAAACATATTATTTTTGACTTAGATGATACGATACTTGATTTTCAAGATTCAGAAGAAAAGGCTTTAAAACAAATTATTACGCTGTACGAGTTGCCCTTTAATAAACAAACCATTGCATGTTATAAGCGCATTAATGATGGATTATGGCATCAATTAGAGGAAGGCTTGATTTCTCGTGAAGAAGTGCTGACAACGCGTTTTTCACTTTTTTTGAAGGAATTTCATATAGATGAAAACGGAGCAAAAGTTGAAGCTATGTACCGTGAGCATTTAAACCAAGGACATAAGACCATTACTCATGCACATGAATTATTAAATGCTTTAAGTAAGCAAGATTATAAATTATATATTGGAACAAACGGTGTAGGAAAGACTCAAAGAAAAAGATTAGGAGGTGCCAAGCTACAAGGATATTTTGAACAGCTTTTTATCTCCGAAGAAATTGGTTATGAAAAACCGAATCCCCATTTCTTTTACTATATTTTTGATGCCCTGCATACAAGCCGTAAAGAAGAATTTTTAATGATAGGTGATCGTTTAACATCGGATATTCAAGGAGCTATCAATGTCGGAATTGATTGTGTATGGTTTAACCCTAAGAGAAGCATGCCTAAATCATGTTTACCTAAGAGCACATATACGATATCAAATTTAATGCAAATAATGGACTTATTAGAGCAATAACCATGAAAAAAGTAATTCACTCAATTCTACTCTATATAGTAAGTGCTATTGGCATTAGTCTTACATTAAAAGCTGATGTTGGTGTCAGCAGTTTTAATGCGATGAATTTATCCATATCTGAATGGACTTCCATCAAAGTTGGCACAATTACATTCATTGCAAATTTCATTTTTCTATTCGGTTATATCTGCCTATGCGAAAAAAAGGATTTTAGAAAATTCACTTTGATGTTCATTTCCATCTTGTTCTTTGGAATGGTTATTAATTTTTTCCTCTATACAATTTTCGGTACGATTCACGTAGAGAATTATTTAGTAAGAATCGGACTATTTATTTTCGGTGCGATACTAGCCGGTGGAGCAACAGGCATTATTTTATCATTAGATATTATCCCTTTTCCTATTGAAAGTTTATGTTTACAAATAGCCGAATTAACAAAACGCCCTTTCTCTCAATACAGATATTGTGTCGATTTATTCTCCATTATTCTATCAATAACCATATCACTACTATACAATTTACCAATCAATATTCGTGAAGGAACGATTATCAGCTTCTTCTTATTGTCCGGCATTATTTCTTATACACGATTGAAATTTAAAAACTATCAGCAGAAACCTAAAACTCAATAAAAAGCATAACTAAAAAATAACCTCTTACGGATAAGAATCCAAGGAGGCTATTTTTATCAAACTTTAATATAAATTACCGAACTGTATTCTAAATGATCAATCTTTTTTAAAACTACAGTTGAACTAACCTGCCCCTTTAGCTCATTAAGCAAAAAGGCCAAATGGCAGCCCTGGAACTGAGCTGCCTTCACATGAGAAGATTAGCTGGGTTTCTTAATTATTTTCACCCAATTCGGATCCGACTAGTAAAAAAGCGACTGCCCATTGTCCAGTAATCGCGCCCGATTGTTGATAAAAGTATACTCGCTAAATAGAAAGGGCATGTTTTGAAAAAAGATAATCAAAACACGCCCTTATGTTTCTATTAAATTGGATTGATCTTTTATATAAAACGCTAGCCCTTTTTGTCTTCCTTAAAAAACAAACTCATCCGTTTTTAAAGTGGCTCTGTTATATTCATTGTTGAATTTATCAAAAAAACGATTTCTATCGATCAGTTTCCAACAATTTACGGGCATTTGTAATCAGCCATTTAAAAATGTTAGCAATGCTTCATTAAATTCTTTGGCATGTGTTGCATTGAACCCATGTGGACCACCCTTTATTAAAGTTACCTTAGAATCAGGAATTGCTTCATGTGTCTGCTTCCCACTATTTTCAAATGGAACAATTGCATCTGAATCACTATGAAGAACAAGGGTAGGTATATTAAACTTGGCTAAATCCCCTCTGAAATCCGTTTTGCTGAAAGCAGCGATACAATCTAGTGTCCCTTTAGGCGATGCACCCGCTGCAATATCCCTATTGTAAAGTCGGAATGGTTCACTGACTAAGTCAGTTCGTTCCCCAGCAGAAAAAAATCCTCTCGTAAACTCATCAAGAAATGCTAGGCGATCATTTTTCACTCCATTTTCTAATCCTTGAATGTCTGCATCATCAAATGCTCCCTCAGGATGTTCTGCTGACTTGTAAAGAAATGGTGGTACAGCTCCTGCAAATACAGCCTTCTCTACTCTATCTGTTCCATAAGTTCCGATATAGCGGGCTACTTCTCCAACCCCCATTGAAAATCCGACCAGTGTCACACGCTGGATATCCAAATGCTCTAGTAACTGGTGTAATCAGTAGCGAATGTGTCATAATCGTAACCGTTCCATGGCTGAGAAGAGTTCCCGAACCCTCGACGGTCATAAGTTATGACTCTGTATCCAGCCTCAACGAGAGCAGGAACTTGATATTCCCAAGATCGGCCACTTAATGGCCAACCGTGAATTAATACTACCGGCTTCCCTGTACCATGATCCTCATAATATAGTTCAATCGGTGTTTCGTTTTCGGTTCCTACAGAAGGATTATCTACAAATGCTACAAAATCCAATAATTCCACTTTAGAGTAAATGGTGTATTTATGTAACTCATTTATATTGCTGATTAATGTTTCCGATTTTGCTTCAAGGTTTTCTTCGACTGACTTCATATAACTGTTTACCGTATAAAGAGATTTAACTTCTTCATCTTCTTTGACTGTTTTTTCTTTATCTTCTTTGACTATTTCATCATCAGAATTGGCTTTCTTGTTCTCCGTGTTTAATGCTTCACAACCCAATAACCCCAATAATAAAGTAGAATATAAAACAAGTGTTGCCTTTTTCAAATATTCTCCTCATCTCCATAACTTTTCCATCATAATACAACCAATTATAACAAACCTTATACCTAAACGGTCTCCGAATCATACAAAAAATATCCAAAAAGATTCCAATTAGGTCATCTTTACCAGAGTCGCTAATGCCGTTTCCAATAATCCATAAGAAAAAAACTGCCTTAAAGACAGCTCCGATCTTCAGACGCACCCGTTAGTTCTTTAAGATGTTTTAAGAATTGTTTCTTTAACCAGAAATTATTTTTTTACTTTCTTCAAAATAACTAGCCTTTGAAGGAATAAACACTGTAATGAAAAGTACGGTTGCAAAAATTGCTCCGACAATAGAATAAATAATGCAAACAACTTGTAATGAAAGCCATTCTATTGTTAACCCTAAGAGCAGTGTCAATCCAATTTGAATTATACCTTGCACCATATCTGCAATACTCCCGAACCTTCCCATAATTGCTACAGGTACATTACTTTGAAAAAAGGTAGCATATCCTGCATTCCCAAATGCCATAAAGAAGCCTAAAAATACAAATGCCAATGTTGCGGTTATAAAGTTAAAAGATGCATAAAACAAAACATATCCTATTGATGTCAGTAACATTCCAGCACCTATAAATAACCTTAGTTGCAACTTCTTAGATACAACGGCAGCGACAGTAGCTCCTCCCAATGCCCCAATACCAGTAATACTGACAATTAAGCCATAATCACTATCAGACAACTCCAAGTGCTGTTTAATAAAAGTAACCTCTTGTGAATCTAATGCAAAGCCAATTAGCATTGCACATTGAAACAATAAGTAAACTGATACAAAGAACTTTGCAACCTTAGTAAATTCCCTAACTGCTTTCCAATCGTTTATGAGAGTTTTCCACTGAACTGGTTCTCTTATATTATCTAGAACTTCATCAACGTCCGGAAGAAGATAGATGAAAAATGCACAAATTATAAAAGTAATCGCATTAATTACAATGCATAATTCTGTCCCTACATACATAATAAGTATCCCTGAAATAGCTGGGCCCAATAAAAATGCACCGGAGCTGGCCAAACTCATAATCGAATTAAATCGTTTTCGATTTACAGGAGGTACCAGCTTTGTTATGTAAACGGATGAACTTGGACCAAAGAATGAACCGGCAATATTAATCAATAAAAGGACTGTATATATAGTCCATAATGATGATATGAAAGGAATCACAAATACTAAGACACCTCTTATAATATCAATAGAAATCATTAATCTTCGTTTATTAACACGATCAATGACACTCCCAGACCACGTATTAGTGATTAAAACGGCAATAGGCCTTATAATATAGAGCCCTGCAACTGCTGTTGCAGAGCCAGTTAAGTTTAGTATCGAAATATTAAGTGCAATTAAGTAAATCCAATTCCCTAAATATGAAATCCCTATTCCTGATATTAAAAGAATAGGATTCTTCCAACTGGCCATTCACTCACCTTTTTTCTTATAGAATTACCTTCAATTTGCATCTGAACACACTCGTTATTGGTAAAATGTTACACATTATCCATGACTAAATAATACCATTTGATATCAGTACTGATGCAATAAAATTTGTTTATATAATTCTATAAATTCATCCAATAACTATTATCATTTCTTCTTCAACTTAGCCGCTAGTTGCATAAAGAAAGAGCTGCCTTAAAGACAGCTCCGATCTCCAGCTAGCGTTCAACAAAAAATCCACACTTACATCCACTCTTTTCCATGTTCACGAATGAATGTAATATCGTTTTGATAATGTTCAAGATGCCCTTCATCTATCATCATTTGAAAAGCAATGTCACCTTCACTGGCTTTTCTTGTAATGGTTTTACATAACCCTTCCAATCGCAGCAATACCATTTCCAAATAATCTTCTTTTATTTCCTCACCGTAAGATTCAAAAAACAATCTAACTCTTTGTTTTATACGGTTAGCGTGCTGTAATGAATCATAATTAACTTTCTCACCAGTTTCAGAAAGATTAAATCTACTTAAGGGAACAACCGTATAAAGAGTGTACGCTATGTCCCAAAGTCTTGGACCAGGTCCAGCGACATCGAAATCAATAATACCTATTGGTCTTTCGTGTTTAAAAATAATGTTGTATACCGCAAAATCATTATGGCATAGTACCTCAAATTGTTGGGGGGTGTTATCTATCGATTGCCAGCTATCATCAAATGATAAATCGCTGACAGAATCATGATAAAGCCGGAGCATTTTCGCTATTTCCATTAAGACATCATCAGACCTCATGTATTCTTTTAAAGGATAATTACCAGCTTCTCCTTCAATAAATGATAATATCTCCCTTCCTTTTTCATCAATACCTAAAAACTTTGGAGCATAGCTGAAACCTTTGTTCTCCAAATGCCTTAATAGCTTATGAACTCTAGGGCTATCTGGCTTTAATTCTCGTCGCACAGTATCTCCCGAACGATAAACGTTAGAGACATTCCCTCCTGTCAGCATTTCTTCGTTTTCATCGTTTGACATTTAAATATCCCCCTAAATATGACTTTCCTTAACCCGTAAAATAAATCCTATTTGTTAAACTAACCTGCCCCATTTGTTGCATAAGAAAAGGAGCCGCTGATCAGCTCCTGGTAATGAAGTGAAGGACTGTTAGCTGAAGAACAACTACTATAAATACCTTTCTTGTTTCCAGGGATCAAAAAATCCAGCTAAAGAGAGTGTAAATTCCGATTAATGTAAAGAAGATGATTAATATTAATATCGTGATACACCCAATAGGAAATAACTTATCCCCCAATGTCTCATCAGGTTCTTCCGTCAACTTTTCTTTAACTTTATTTTGTATAGGAGAACCTGTCTCATTTAGCAGTCTTTTAATAATTTCACTATCTCCTTTGAACTTTAGAACTCTGGCTATTCCAATAGGATCGTTACCCATGGATTTTTCGAACTGAATGCACGCATCCACCATTTCAGGTGTCTTATTCTTTTCTAGATACCAATAGCGACCAGCCATCGAGGGATATTTTAATGCAAAATAGATATCGCCTAACTTTTTGCGGAGTTCTAATTCATCTGGATAGGTGATAATTAACCCGTGTATTCTATCTCTTGCTTTGCCTAAATCATTATTTTTAATGTCCTCTTCTATCTTCTTTAAAGTTTTAACAGGTATTTTTTCTATAAATACTCATCCTTCATCTATTTATAGTTGAAATAATCCGAAACAAATTTTTTTATTTATAACCTGCCCTGGAACTGACCGCACATCTCTATATACTATTCCATCCACTTTTTGTAGAGGGCATCAAATTTTCCCTGTAGCTTCATTTCATCCATCCACATTTCCAAGTAGCTTGCATAAATGAAATCACCTCTAGGGATCATATAACCTTTTTCACTGTTTGTGAAAGGCTTGTCAGTTTGAGCCGCATACAGTCTGGGATCAGCTTTTGCATACAGCATTGCTTCTACTGTATCAGTGATCATGACATCATACGTACCTTCTGCAACAAGGTGTGGGATATCAAGATTGTTTTGTACAACGGTTACTTTAGCATTGCTTAGATACTGACGGACAAATTCCTCGTTTGTTCCGCCTGGATTTACGCCGATGCGTACAGAAGGCTTGTTGATATCCTCTATGGTAAGATACTTGTCTTTATCTTCTTTGCGAATTAATGGCACCTTACCGAATGAAAGGTAACCTTGGGATACATAAGCGCTTTTTTGTCTCGCTGTATTGCGAGTCACACCGCCCACAGCGATATCGAATTTGTCCGCTTCCAGGTCTTTCAACATCGCAGGCCATGTGGTGGCGACGAATTTCACCTTCACACCTAGGTCTTTGCCAAGTTCTTTGGCAGCGTCCACGTCAAAGCCTTCATACTCATTTGTTTTTGGATTCAAATAGGTAAAAGGTTTGTAGTCGCCGGTCATTCCTACCCGAATGTATCCACGTTTGATTATTTCATCAAGCTGGGAAGCCTCGACTTTTTTCAATTGCCCTGGGGCCTTTTCTGATGCTGGTTCAGCCGAGACGTTTTGCGAGGAGATCAGATCGTGACCGACGTACCCTGTACCTAGCAAGGATAAGCTGATCACTCCAGCCATAAATGTTTTTTTCCAATTGTTGAACATGTGATTTTACCTCCATTTTTTTATATTTTTAATTAATCTACCAATTATTAAAAATACAACAAAATAAATGAATCACCTTCAAAAACAAACACTTTTTTATATTAAGATTGAAGTTCCTCATTGGGTGGTTCATTTCAACAATAAATTAAATGAGGACTGCACATTTTTAGATATGTCTAATATGTAGTCCTTTTCTTATCAACTGCTACGCTAATCTTTTACTTTGCACAAATAATGAAACTATTTAATGATTTTTCATTTCCATTTGAAGTGTTCATCATTTCATAATAACTAGTTATCAACGGTTGTATCACCCTGCCCGCAACCTATTTCTAATACATGCATTCCTTTTTGAATCCCAAATGCTTTTATCATACTTATACATCGTCATGATCATTTATGATTACATCCAAGGAAATTCCTTTAATTTGTGGTAACTGGTTGTTTTCAACTCCTCAGTCCCTGTTATGATGTCTACCAATATTATACTTTAAATAGACTATATCCGAACTATCCTGCCCTGTTTGCTTCATAAGAAAAGGAGCTGCCAAAGCAACTCCTGTTTAAAGTAATAGTATATTTCACGATTTGTTGGAGGTAATTATCACCATTACCGGCGAGTGGCAGACAGTCGGCGGAAAGGGAGCGGATTTCGGAATGGAATGATAATTGGATCATAAACGTTTCCTCCTATTTTTTATGCTTAGTAAAACCAAAAGAAGAGGCAAGTATAAAACAAGGAAGGACACGCTGTATGGATTGATCATTATATTTAATATATGTAAGGATTCGAGATCGAAAAAGAATATATTGACGAGTAGTATGATCATGAACATTACCCATAAGGGATACTTTTGCTGGACGTTGAATAAGCGCTTGATCCCCCTGCTGGCAGCCCACAAAGGAAGGACCATGTTAGTTATAATAACAATGTTCCACCAAGAAACAGTTATGTATTCGAAACGTTGAATAAAGGGCAATTCAATGATACTGGTCAATGAGAGTGTTGGCCATAGGGTAAGGACCAACTGTTTCTGTGAATAAAAGACTGTCGAAACAAAATAAAGTAATAGGAGCAATAACGTAGTAGTCAAGGCTCCTCCATGAGCATACTTTTGTGATGTTTCAGGATTTTTGATGAACGGATAAAACATCAGGATCATTTCAAAGCCAAGCATTGATAATGAACTACTTCTGGTTCCTTTCATTATTTCGATTAACGTATGATCGAAAATAGGGAGAAAACTGGTGAAATCAGCGTATTTAAAACCATATAGAGGTATAAATAAAAGCCAGAATGAAACAATTACACTTAAAAAGGCAATTCCTGTAATGGTCCGGAACCCTCCCGTAATGATGTAATAAATCAGGACCAGGAAAACCAAAGCAAAGGCCCAAGAAGGTACCTCTTTAAACATCCAAACATGAAGGACATTTATATAGCCGATTATGATCGTCATTCCTAGGATAAAAAAGTACAGAATGAATAAGAGACTAAAGAAATTCCCAATCCATTTACCCAATGCATGATTATTGGCAGAAATGATATCACCGGGAACAATACTGAAAATCTTATATATTAGCCAAATTAAAATATGAACAATCAGTCCGGCTAGGATTATGGAGATCCAGCCATCCGTCCCCGTCGCCTTGGCTAAATCTCTTTGAAAGTTCAACACCCCTAATCCTGTTTGCATAGAATGCATGATAAAAAATACATAGAATGGCGATACCTTATACTTTTCATTCACACCAGCTTGGTTCATAATGTACCCTCATTTATATCACTCGTATTTCCTATGTTAATAATCTGGCTTTTACAGGAGTAATTTATTCAAAAAGGACACAAACGTTAAGTACAGTTCGAATCTCCCTCAATAAACTAATCACCATCTCACGACTGCTCTGGAATTCTTAGGATTTCAACAACAACACCAACTGAAAGGAAGGTTACATTTCTAAAATCTTTAACCTTCTCTTCTATCTAAAAATCTTAGGTATCCTTCCTCATTTTGAAGGATCGAAGGTTTTCAATATCTATCTTTATATTAAATAATAATAAATTGGCTTTGGCTTAATTGGGATTAGCGGAAGGATCTCCCCAATTGAAATCAGGACGTCAATTAAAGGACAATCCTTCACGATGCCTGCTCTATAATGCGGCCCTACATCGATAATCATCACTTCCTGGTTTCATGAAAGCACGACCACTGTAAAGATGTTTAAAATATTGGCCCATAGCACAATAATATAAGCAACGTATATCTGTCTTTATTCCACCAAAGGAGGAAGATCCATTTGAAGATTTCATCAATATCATTCAAAGGACCTCCAGTTTCCCATGAATTTCCTACCCTCTATGAAGGTTTAGGGCTGCCTGAGGTATCTTCGTTCATTCAGCAACGATTTGAATTTGCATATACCTTGGGGGAAGTGGAAAGAATCGGGTATGGCAGCATTCGCTTTTATAAACGGCAGGGGGATTTCGAAGTACATATATCTGATAAGTTACCAGGAGTGGGGCCAATAAAGCTTCGGAAATTAAAGGGCCTGTTACTGGAGGAAGCCAAAACAGCCTTCATCGAAAATATGGAATCTGAACCAGAAAAGCGGAAGGTGTACTACGCCGAATTTCGTCGCACTGGGAAAGACGCTGAATAAGTGTGCTGTTCCACAAACCGACGGCCTGTTTACGGAAGATCATTGTTATCTTGTTGGATTTTTTTATTTATATGAATAAAAAAAGGCTGCCGCAGCAACCTCCAATCCGTTTTATTTATCATTATCTAAATCATCATCAAGAAAAGACCTTTTATCTGCTTTAACTCCATATTTTTCTTCAAGCAATTGACCAATATTTGAATTGTTAATTCCTTTTCTTACTGCTGTTTCAATAACTATATAGAGAATGAATAGCCCAACCACAAAAAATATAATATCCTTCACTAAAACTCCCCCAAATAACACACCATTATTCCCTTTATTTTACCATAAAATCCAGAATTCCTTGTTGAAGTGCCCGTTTGATGCATAAAAAAGGAGCTGCTGATCAGCTCCTTAAATTGTAATAATTGCACCTGGACCGCCTAACCGGTATAAACACTTTCACATGTTCCAGGTTTTGGTTCATAATAACAATGATTTTTAAATTGACCAGCAAAAGGTTGATCGTACCATGTTGGAGGACATGGAGCATATGGATTGAAATACCAAAGGGCATATTTCCCTGGGTGTTGTCTCCAATATTCCAGATTCTGTTTTGCTAATCTTTTTTCGGCAGTTCTCGCTCTTTGATAGAATACATTGCCTTTTTGAACAGCTTCAAAAGAATAATTTCCTCCTTGTACATGAAAAATGACTTGTGGAATGGTTCTTAAATCTTTAAAGTCCAAACAATTGGCTTGAAGACGATTAACAATTACATTTCCAACATATAACATTCCTTGCAGTCCTTCACCTTCGGCTTCAGCTCTCATCATCCTTGCCATTAAATCGACGTCCGAACTTCGATAACTTACTCTTGCCATTTTTCCACCCCAAAAATATCGTATGAAAAAAAGCCTGCATTAATGCCATGGTTCATGAAATAAGAATGCTTAGATTTTTATAGCTTTCCGTTTTTAAACAAGACGAAAACTTAAGGACAGCTTAATCACACAAAAATTGTACCGGCGGAGTAAATCAATAACAAACACATAATTAACCGAAATCGCTTGTCGCGTTTAGCGAAAAATTTGCAGCGATTTTAATGTAATGTCCTCAAAGAATGTAATAGTTACTCCCAACAAAAAGAAGATTTTTGTTGGGAGTTTTTTGTATGCATAAAAATTTTCAATTGACTTTTTGAGTAAATTAAAATAAAATTCAAAGTACTTCATTTTAAATACTCGAATTAGAGTACTTTAAATTAAGTACTATACTATTAAATCAAAAGGATGGATTCAACATATGAAATTTACTGCATTCTTGAAAACAAGAGGTGCATCTGCGGCAATCTTTATGGGGATTTTCTATGCAATTGCCATGCTTGGCATCTTCTTGCCTGGGTATACAGCCATTCCAGGAAACGTCGATAAATTACCGATCGCCATCATCAATGATGATGCCGGGGAAAATGGGGCGATGATTGCCGATCAGTTAAAAGAAAATTTACCCTTTAAAAAAATCAAGACGGATATAACCAATAAACAAGCCTTAAAAGATTTAGAGAAAAATGACTTAGCATTAGTCGTACACATCCCGAAAACCTTCTCTGCGAATATGCAAAAAGGAAAAGCATCATCAAGTATTGACTTTACTATCAATGAGGCAGGGGCAACAGCCGTTTCTTCTACCATGAATTCTGTCGTTACTGAAATTAACAATCAGTTAAGCACACAATTCTCACAGCAAACGGCCAAGGGCGTATTGATGAACTTTAATGTACCGGAAAAGCAAGCCGCTGAATTAGCGGAAAAGATTGAGAAATCCTATGTAGGAAATGTGGTTACAATTAACGAGATACCAGATGGCATGAATAACAATATGCTGCCTATGTTCTTGACAATGGCCGGTTATGTCGGGGCGATGATCGGTGCTATGCAAATAGTGGGTGCATTTAGAGCCAGCCGTGGAAAAGCTAGTAAAACACGTTTATTCATGTATGTGCAATTAACAGCGTTATTGATTGCAGTGGTTTCATCACTCATCGCTGTAGGTGTAGCGTATTTAATTGACAAGCCAAGCGGTGACCTATTCTTCGGTATAGTAGGTCAACAAATACTGAACTATATGGTTTGTTTTAACTTCACAGCGATTTTAATCTTCTTATTGGGTGAAGGCGGCATGATTTTAAACCTACCGATTTTATTAATACAAACAATAGCGAATGGGGCCACCATCTCACGTGACATGATGCATTTACCATATGAATGGATGAGCCATATTTCCCCGATGTACTACTCGGTGCAAGCGTACTTTGCAAACCTATATGGCAGCATCAGTCCAAGTCCGTACATTTGGTCAATGGCAGCTGTTGGTGCCGCTGCGATGGTAATTAACATGGCTATTGTCGCGTTTATCCATAAACCGATGCCGGGACAGGTCTCTGAAACAGAAGTTGAAAAGAAAGCGGCTGAAATCACAGCTTAAGTTTTGCTACAATAAGGAGATAATACTTCTTAAAGGAGCGTAGAAAATGTCCATCCAGATTTTTATATTGAGCAAGCTGATGGAGGATAAAAACTATCCTTATAAATTAAAAAAGCAGCTTTCTGAACCCATTCCATTAGATCGCCTAGGCGGGTTAACTGAAAGTAAACTGTACTATCATTTCGAATCATTGGCAAAACAAGGATTAGTCGAACCAGTAGAAGTGATAAAAGAAGAACATCGGCCTGATAAACAAGTATTTGCGATAACGGATAAGGGGCGCGAAGAACTACCAAAAAAAATCTATAAATTATTTGAAAGTGCGGATGAAATTAAGGATATGATTGTTGGTTTAGCCAACATCAAGTATGTGGATCGGGATAAAGTAGTAGATATATTAGAAAAAAAAGTAAAGTCCATCAAGGCTTTTTGGGAGCAGCTTGGGAATTTTGAGCCGGAACCTAAAGGCAACGAGAATATTCGTGATTTTTTGGATGGCTATTTTTCGACCAGAACAGATCACACAATATATTGGTTTGAAGAGTTAATTAGAAGGATCAAGTTAAAGGAATTGTAAATTTCCCTTTTGGTGGGCATTCCAAACTTCAGATTAAAAACAAGATTAACGTGCAGATGGCAGTACTACAACGAATGTAGCGAAATTAGCCCAATCAGTTAACCAATAATAAAAGCTATGTGAAAACTTATATTCACATAGCTTTTTTTTTCATATTTCAAATAAAAAAACTTGCTTGGAATGAGCAAGTAACCACCAGTCAAAAGGAGTTCAATCTGCGGGAAAAACGTGTATCCCTAGCTCCCTAGCAGTCAATAGCATTTCTGCCCCCTTACTCCACGAGATCTGGGATTTCATTTATCATTTTCCCTGTTTCTTTTTCCTTCAAAATATATGAATGCCGATAGAACAATGATTGCAATTAACACAATGTCAGTTAACCAAGATAAATCCATATCCGTGATAAACCTAACCATACTTATTATTGGAAGCCCTAATAAGAAAATTAGTAAGAAAACATCTTTTTTACTTTGTTTCCGTTTTTCAAAGAACGATCCCATTATAAAACGCCGCCTTAATTTTTCCATTCTAAAGTCCGCCGTCTAAACCGTCAATCTTTATCCCTCTGCTCCAATCACGGGTGACTTTTAATTCATTATCAATGATGGTTATCGTGAGCTCTCCTTCTTTCTTATAAATCTTGGATGAATTCTCGTCATAAACCTTAAATACCGCTGTGTATGTGTAATCCACTGTGCCATCTTCATTTATACTTTGTTCGTCAAGCTTCACACTTTGCACTTCGATGCTCTTCTTGATTTCTTTGGCCACCAGGGCAGGCATTGAATAAAAACGGTTAAGAATTTGGGCATTATATTCATCTTCTGATAAATATCCTTTAATATTTTCTGCAATTTCATCAAAGGTTGGAGGATTGGCCGGATCTTTAATGGTATATCGTGCAGTATAATAGCCTTTAAATAACTTTTCTGCCTCTCCCAATTTGACCGCATTTCCCTCTTTAACAGGGCTCCTCCCTATCATTTCGCCGTTTTCCTTGACCACTTCCTTGTTACATGCACCTGCACTGAAAAATACTCCGATTAACAACAAAAAGCTAAGAATTTTTTGAATGTCAGCTCCCTCTTTCCTTTTACCATTCATTTGTTCAAAAATGAATTTCATTAGTATGACCAGCCTTTAAATGTTCAAAATAATGTTAGGGCGGACCACTGATCATCAGGGGAAATAATAAAAAACAAAAAATATATTGAAATATTAATTTAATTTAGATATAATACGATACGGTCTTGAAATTAGTCTGTGTATAATTTTTAGAAAATTTAATAATTTTCTAAAATAGCAAATTTTGGTTTTTTCGGAGGGTTTATTTTGTCTAATAAGGTACCATTTTCATTTATAGTAGTAATTGGGTTAATGTTATTTGCCCTTTTCTTCGGGGCAGGTAATTTAATTTTCCCGCCAATGCTTGGTCAATCAGCAGGTACGAATATCTGGTCAGCTAATGCAGGGTTTTTGGCTACAGGAGTAGGATTACCGTTACTTGGTGTGCTGGCACTCGGATTTTCTGGAAAAGATGACTTACAATCATTAGCGAGCCGCGTCCATCCAGTCTTTGGTATTGTATTCACAACTGTTCTTTATTTAGCCATTGGTCCATTATTCGCAATGCCTAGAACAGGAAACGTTTCTTTTGAGATCGGTGTAAAACCTTTTTTACCTGAAGAGTCAGGTCCACTGCCTTTACTTATTTTCACCGTCATCTTTTTCACGGTTTCGTGTCTTCTTTCGCTCAATCCCGCGAAAATTGTCGAAATTGTGGGGAAAGTTTTGACACCCATCAAGTTGACATTCATTGGAATCCTGGTGGTAGTCGCTTTCGTTAATCCAATTGGAGATTTCCAAGCACCTGCCGAGCACTATATGGTTCAACCATTTTTCAATGGGTTCAGAGAAGGATATTTAACGATGGATACTCTTGCATCTTTTGTTTTTGGCATCATCATCATTAATGCCATTAAAGAAAAGGGTGCTAAAACAAAGAAACAAATAATGATCGTTTGTGGAAAAGCGACTGCGATTGCGGCCGTTATCCTAGCTACCATTTACACAGCTCTTTCTTACATGGGTGCTTCAAGCGTCGAGAAACTTGGACGCTTGGATAACGGAGGCGTTGTTTTGGCAAAAGTCTCGGATTATTACTTTGGAGCATACGGCGGGCTATTATTAGGATTAATGATCACAGTAGCTTGTATAACGACAAGTGTAGGGCTCATTACATCGTGCTCGACGTACTTCCATAAGCTATTTCCGAATCTGCCTTACAAAACAATTGCCATAAGTTTATCCATATTCAGTGCAATAATTGCCAATATTGGACTAACCCAGTTAATTGCCATATCTGTCCCGGTAATGACAGCCATTTATCCATTAGCCATTGTTTTGATCTTCTTAACTTTTCTTCATCCTTTATTTAAAGGTAGGCCTGAAGTATATCAAGGCAGCTTACTTTTAACATTCATCGTCAGTTTATTCGATGGATTAAATGGAGCAGGTGTACACATTTCATTCATCAATGATTTCTTCACCACAATACTTCCTATGTATGAGGCAGGACTAGGATGGATCATCCCTGCCATTGTTGGAGGATTCATTGGGTATGCCAGCAGCGTCTTGCGTTCGAAATTCGGTCATAATCACCAAATACATTAAATGATATAAAACCGGTCCAGGCATATTAACTGTAGACAAATTCGAAGAAAAGCGAGTTTGTCTACAGTTTTTTTCTTTGCAAAACGTTTCAGTGGATTTCCTCATTCCGCCGACTGTCTGCCAAGCCTTCTCTTCGCAAGCCAGTTACTCGGCAAGAGTCATTCATTCCGTAATTTCCTCAGCAATTGAAAAATCTGCCCCCTATGATGTGCTTCATGTTCAATCAAATGGTAAACGACCCATTCAGGTGTGACGTCATATTGTTCAAGCACCCTCGGTTTACGCCAATCCGTTAGGCCCATTGTACGAAAGTTTGAAAGAAATACTTCACGTACCTTATTGAGGCGGTAGATATGTTCTTCCAATGTTTGTCCTTCAATGTGGCTTAGTGAGTCATCTTCAGCACGGCATCCAAATGGAAACAATGCGCGTATTTCCGAATCCCATTCCGTAACAAGGACCTCCTCATATAACCAATCCGCCTCTATCAGCGCTATGTGATATAACAGCGAGCCAATCGTTTGCCTTTCATCGATTTTCGAATCGAGTGAATTTTGGCTGATTCCAGTCAATTCCGAAATGAGCGTACGGCGAACATCTTCTAAACACCATAACCACCGCCCAATTTCCTCTTCATATCCCGGTAATGCAGATACCAGTAATGCTCTTCTCTTCATCAGGATCCTCCTCCTCTTCATGAACGTACATTCTATTTAAACGTGTTGTTTCCTTCTTTTAAATGGAAAAATTATCTTTTAAGGCAGAACAAAAAGAGCAACCTTTTAGATTGCCCTTTCGCTTGTTGCTGATTGTTTCGTTTATGTCATCGATATCGTAGATCGAAATTAACTCCCTAAAAAGAGATTGGCTCTCATCTCCTCTGTTATACGCCTGCTTTGTAGATAATCCTGTTCCCGTTCTTGTTCAACCATCATGCGTTGCTCCAGTTTTTGAGCATATAGTGCATAGCCGATTCCATGAGCTTGAAACATCGCTTTTTCCATTGCCGACGTGTACGTTAATTCGAGAAAATTAATGAAGAATCAATCCTTCCCATAGTAAATTTCGTACTCATCTTATCATGGTTAGTGATAACTCACAAAGTTGCTACGGCTCCATATTCACTGATAATTCAGATTTTTAAACAGCTGTTTCTATCTCCGTGTACAGAAACGCCAAATCCCTCCATCTTCCTCTAATTTCCTTTTTTCAATTGCAAAATGAACAGGTTGATGACAAATTAAAAGTCCCATTAACAACAGGTTTGTTAATGGGACTGAATGTTTATTTATATGAACCGAAAATTTCCTTTGCCAATCTACGCCCAGTAGGAGTCGCAGCCAGGCCGCCCTCTGCCGTTTCGCGAAGTGCAACCGGCATGGTCAAT
>NZ_JBNNIU010000025.1:0-26979 GCF_050269675.1 Peribacillus sp. NPDC076916 | reverse complement strand
GAAATGTTTGACTTGCTCATTTGCTTTTTTAATAGTGTGTGCTCACTTAAAATTTAACGTTGGCGCTTTGTTTTGTTCAGTTTTCAAAGAGCAATATTTTCCATCGCTTCTTTAGCGACTTTTTTAATTATAACACCTTTCAAACATAAAGTCAACAACAAGTTATCATTTACTTGTTTATCCTTTTTGTCTCAAGCGGTGTATTTAATATATTAGCACTCGCAAATAGATAAGTCAATTTAATCTTTTAAAATTCCGTTTATTTTTTTCATGAACCACTTTCTTTCTATAAAAGCCGGACTCTGCTAATGAATTATCAAAAAAGGAGGGCAGCTGATTATAGCTCCCCTCCTTTTATTAATGATTATTTATTGATGGAAATTACGTCCGCTTCTTCCCTATTTACATTTCCCGCCTTTTCAATCTTCACAGTTTCACCTTCGGAAAGGTTAGTAAAGACGATTGGCGTAATGATAGAGCTGGCATTGTTTTTGACATACTCTATATCAACTTTAAGCAGCGGCTGTCCACTTGTCACTTTATCTCCTTGAGCAACAAGCGCTTCGAAACCTTTGCCTTCTAACTTAACTGTATCGATCCCGACATGTATCAAGATTTCACGTCCAGCTTCGGAAACGATACCTATTGCATGTTTAGTAGGGAATAGGTTAACGATAGTACCGTCTACAGGAGAAACAACCACTCCCTCCTCAGGTACAATTGCAAACCCATCACCCATCATTTTTTCAGCAAAAACTGCATCAGGCACTTCTGTGATCGGTTTTAATTCCCCTTTAATAGGAGAAACAAAACGCTCGGAAACTTCATCCGTCCGTAAAGGTTTCGGGACGACATCCTCAATTTGCTTTTCCACGCCTACTTCAGGAGATGCTTCAACTTTACGAGGCCTTTTTCCATCGATGATATCTTTCATTTGTCCCTTGATAGTTTCTGAACGCGGTCCGAAGATTGCCTGGATGTTATTGCCCACCTCCAGAACTCCAGCGGCACCAAGTTTCTTCAACCTATTTTTATCAACGTTACCGATGTCATTGACTGATACACGAAGACGGGTAATGCATGCATCCAAGTGAGAAATATTTTCTTTTCCGCCCATAGCATCCAAGATATCTCCAGGAAGACTTCCAGCTGTACTTGCAGATCCTTCAGCTTCCTCATCCTCTTCCACTTCACGGCCAGGAGTTTTAAGGTTAAACGTCCTTATCGCAAATCGGAATCCAAAGTAATAGATAACCGCAAAGACCAAACCAACCGGAATAACGATCCATGCATTGGTTTGCGGATTAATTAAACCGAACAGTACGTAATCGATCAACCCACCTGAAAACGTCATCCCGATTTTTACGTCCAGTAAATGCATGGTCATGAATGATAGACCCGCAAACAAACAGTGAATCCCGAAAAGTACCGGTGCAACAAATAAGAATGCAAATTCAAGTGGCTCAGTAATCCCCGTCAAGAAAGATGTAAGTGCCGCAGAAGCCATCAAGCCCCCGACTATTTTCTTTCTTTCCGGTCTTGCTTCATGATAAATGGCCAAAGCCGCAGCTGGTAACCCGAACATCATGAATGGATACTTACCAGTCATGAAGGTACCTGCCGTTAAATTCTGTACACCATCTTTAATTTGTGCCATGAAGATGGCTTGGTCTCCTCTGACTGGCGTCCCCCCACCTTGAGGGATGTAGCTGCCAAATTCGAACCAGAATGGCGAATAGAAAATATGATGCAATCCAAAAGGAATCAACGCACGTTCTACAACCCCAAACACGAAAGCTCCCAGAGTCAGGTTAGCACCCAACATATTTTCGGAAAATGAATTTAACCCCGATTGAATCGTCGGCCAAACCAAAATCATCAACAACCCAAGAATAACTGCGCTTGCGGCCGTTACAATTGGTACAAAACGTTTACCTGCAAAGAATCCTAAATATGAAGGCAGTTCAATTTCATAAAATTTATTATACATAACAGCAGCCATGACACCGACAATAATACCGCCGAACACACCCGTCCCTAACGTCGGAATTCCCAGAACATTGCTATACACCGCACCATTGTTCTCAATGTCGGCAGCGTCAATCCCAAGAACGGTTCCCATCGTTACATTCATAATCAAGAACCCGATAATCGCAGCCAGGCCGGCAACACCCTCTCCGCCAGCTAACCCAATCGCGACCCCAACAGCAAACAACAAGGGAAGATTCCCAAAAATAATATTTCCGGCATTCTCCATTACCGATGCAACCATTTCCACTCCGCCACTCGCAAGAAACGGGGCGATATCCAACAAAGTTTCGTTTTGCAATGCATTACCAAATGCAAGCAAAATTCCGGCCGCCGGTAAAATGGCTACAGGAAGCATCAAAGCTTTTCCGATTTTTTGCAAAACACCAAACAACTTCTTAAACATAGGCTTTCCTCCTCTTTACTGTTTTTTCCACGCTAATAAAACGGTTACATTAAACGATGGTATTCATCTTCCCACGCATCAGAATTCAAATACAAAAAAGGCATAAGCAAAGATAGGATTGAAATGAAAATTCAGGTATATAATACCCTCTTTCATAACAATCATTCTCCTCACTTATGCCTGATCGAATCAGTAACACGTAAGTTAATGTTCTTTTATTTTATTTTCTTTTGTAATCGTTGGATATGCATCGTTAAATAGACAGCTTCCGCATCACAAACCGGTTTGCCTAATTTCTGCTGCATAATTTTTATTAGCTTCCAAGAGATATTGTAACACAGAGGATATTCTTCTTTCAATAGCATTGCTATTTTTTCGGGTTCCTCAACTTTTTCCCCAGCCAACACCCTGTCTATCATGAATCTTAAATGACGGACCAAACGTGAATAGTCTATGCTATCCTTATTAATTTGTACGTTGAGCTGTTCCTCAACGATTTGGATAAGATGATAGATTAACTGCGAATGCTGATTGACTTCCGATAAGTCTTTATTTGATATTGCACTATGAATATGAAGCGTAATAAAACCGATTTCCCCTTGGGGCAGGCCTATGCCTGTCTTATCTTGGATTAATTCGATTACATCAACAGCAATATCATGTTCAAAAGGATAAAGGGTTATCGTTTCTTTCAAGAATGGGTTTTTGATAGTCATTCCTTGCGAAACTCGCTGAAGGGCGAACAATAAATGATCAGTTAAACCGACATGTATATGTTCATTGAGTTTCCCAGTTACCCGGTCGTTAATGAGATGAATGGATTCTATAATGGCAGCTTGAAGATTTTGATCGATCTGCGGCAAAAGTTTTTTGTAACTTTCCTGTTCCTTAACATTTTTCAGGACAAACGTTTTTTCCGCAAGTTCCGGACTTAACTCTTCGCCTTTCTTTCGGTTGAAGCCTAAGCCCTTTCCAATAGAAACAACTTCTCCATACGACGGATGAGTGGCAATCACCACGTTATTGTTCAAAACCTTTTCAACGATAAAACCATTCATTTTTCTCCCTCTTTTTTTCTCAAAGTCATCTCTATGCCCCATACAGGATAAAGTACTTAGTACTTAGTCCTTTTACTATACACGATATGAGCTTTCTCTTACAACATGAAAGAAGAGCCCCGAAATCGGGACTCTTCTTTCTTACTTGCATTATTACTTCAAGAAAATGAAATATAGCAGGAAGACGACTCCAAGACCCCACATGATCGGGTGAACCTCTTTAGCTCTACCTTTCATCGACATGGTGATTGGATAGAATATGAATCCGCAAGCTATACCTGTCGCAATTGAATATGTCATAGGCATCATGATGACCGTAAAGAAGGCCGGAACCGCAATTTCGAACTTTTGCCAGTCAATATTTTTAAGTGATGATGCCATTAATACTCCGACTATAACCAATGCCGGCGCAGTCACCGCAGATGTCACAACTGAAAGAAGCGGGAAGAAGAAAAGGGATAGGACAAACAGTAAGCCTGTCACCACAGCAGCGAAACCGCTTCGAGCACCAGCAGCAACACCTGATGTAGACTCTACATATGATGTCGTGGTGGATGTACCAAGAATTGCACCTGAAACGATGGATAATGAATCAGCAAGTAATCCTTTTCCCACTCTAGGAAGAACATTATCCTTCATTAGTCCAGCTTGTTGCGCAACGGCCACTAACGTACCGGCTGTATCAAAGAAAGCTACGAACAAAAAGGTCAATATCACGATTAGCATTTGACCAGTGAAGAGATCACCGGGATTTCCGAAGGCATCGAACGCAACCCCGAATGTTGGCGCTATGCTAGGAACGGCACCGATTATTTTCTCCGGCACCGGAACTTGTCCAAAGATCATTCCTGCAATGGCCGTGATGACCATACCTATGAACACGCCGCTTTTGACGCCTCTCGTCATCAAAATGACGGTTACGACAATTCCGAACACAGCCAATAAAGTATTTCCTGATGTCAAGTCGCCCAGTCCGACAAGTACGCTGTCATCATTCGTTATAATTCCAGCATTCTGAAACCCTACAAAGGTAATGAACAAACCGATACCGGCTCCAACTGCGTATTTCAATTCGACCGGAATTGCATTAATGATTTTCTCACGTATTCCCGATAGGGAAAGCAAAACGAAGATTATACCTGAAATCAATACCCCTGATAAAGCCGTCTGCCAAGGAATCCCAAAACCAAGTACAACTGTAAAAGCAAAGAAAGCATTCAATCCCATGCCCGGGGCAAGCGAGATTGGATACCTGGCTATAAGTCCCATCAATATCGAGCCAATTGCGGCTGCTAAGGCGGTAGCTGCAAAAACCGCTCCGTAGTCCATTCTCAATTCATCCGGATAGTCCTCGATACTTTGTAAAGTCAGCATCACAGGGTTAACAACCAGG
This sequence comes from Peribacillus sp. NPDC076916, assembly GCF_050269675.1. Classification (NCBI taxonomy): domain Bacteria; kingdom Bacillati; phylum Bacillota; class Bacilli; order Caryophanales; family Bacillaceae; genus Peribacillus; species Peribacillus sp. NPDC076916. The sequence goes on along the minus strand of NZ_JBNNIU010000025.1, from coordinate 22,094 downwards.
ATATATGCCATTGAAAGGAATGTAGTTAGTCCGCCAAGTATTTCACGGCGATAATTAGTTCCCAGCTCGTTAAACCGAAAATAATTTTTCATTATGAGTCTCCCCTATCATAAAATCATAAGCCAACAGAAAATGCCCCATTCACTTTTGAACGGGGCTTGACTGCAGTCATGTAAAGAAGTGGCGGTTTATCCATACTCGCCAATCCATACACATCGTAGTCAAGCCGTTCACGGCAGCCTGGTAGAAACTTTTGGGCCATATCCCCAATATTATACGACAATTATGTTTTTTATTATTATAGGTATAGTGTACCAATCACTAAAATAATCGTCAATATACCAAACGAATATTTTTTATGCAATTTTAGGAAATGTTCGCTTTTCGCTATATATCTCTTACTTATTATGGCTATATATTCGCCAACATACGGGAAATGTAAGTAATCTACATATTCAAAAAAATGTTTTTAACCAAAAAAAATCAGTGAAGGTTAATTCCTTCACTGATTGGATGATTTTAATCTTCTATTCCCACTCGATTGTTGCAGGCGGCTTAGACGTAATGTCATACACCACGCGGTTTACATGGTTTACTTCATTAACAATTCTCGTTGAGATGATTTCAAGTACATCCCATGGGATTCTTGCCCAATCGGACGTCATTCCGTCAATGGATGTAACCGCACGGATTCCGATTGTATAATCATACGTACGCGCGTCGCCCATTACCCCAACGCTTCGAATGTTAGGAAGCACCGTAAAGTACTGCCAAATTTCACGTTCCAAACCATTCTTTTTAATTTCCTCACGTAAGATATGGTCAGATTCACGAACGATTTCAAGTTTTTCATCTGAAATTTCGCCTAATACACGAATACCTAAACCTGGACCCGGGAATGGTTGACGCCAAACGATTTCATCCGGAATGCCCATTTCACTTCCAAGTGCCCGTACTTCATCCTTGAATAGAGTGTTCAAAGGCTCAATCAATTTAAATTGCATATCTTCCGGCAGTCCGCCAACGTTATGATGCGATTTAATTGTTTGTGCAGTGGCCGTACCACTTTCGATAATGTCTGTGTAAAGTGTACCCTGTGCAAGGAAATCAATTCCTTCAAGCTTCGTTGCTTCGTCATCGAATACGTAGATGAACTCGTTACCGATGATTTTCCGTTTTTGTTCCGGATCTGAAACGCCAGCAAGTTTCGATAGGAAACGTTCTTTTGCATCGACCTTGATTACGTTCATATTGAAGCCTTCACTGAATGTTTCCATTACACCTTCAGCTTCCCCTTTACGAAGTAATCCATGATCAACGAAAATACATGTCAGCTGATCGCCAATCGCTTTATGGATCAATACAGCAACCACGGATGAATCCACACCGCCGCTCAATGCGCATAATACTTTTTTATCTCCGACCGTTTGGCGGATTTTCTCCATCTCAATTTCAATGAAGTTCTCCATTGACCAGTCACCTTTACAGCCACAAACGCCGAATACGAAATTTTTCAAAATGTCATTACCGTAAACCGAATGACGGACTTCAGGATGGAATTGCACGGCATACAATTTACGTGACTCGTCACTCATAGCCGAAATTGGGCAAGACGGGTTCGTCCCATCAACTTTGAAACCTTCAGGCGTTTCCACCACTAAATCACCATGGCTCATCCAGACGATTTGTTCTTTCGGCAGGTCGCTGAATAACTTAGACTCATTTTGAATGGAAAGTGTCGCTTTTCCGTATTCACGGTTTTTCGCTGGCTCCACCTTACCGCCAAAATGTTTAGTCATAAGCTGCATTCCATAACAAATACCGAAAATCGGAAGGCCCATTTCGAATATGCGTTCATCACAACCAAATGCATTTGCATCATAAACACTGTTCGGACCACCTGAGAAAATAATTCCCGTTGGGTTCATTTTCTCGATTTCTTCTACAGTAATTGTATGAGGATGAAGCTCACTGTACACACCAAATTCGCGGATACGACGAGTGATCAATTGATTATATTGGCTTCCGAAATCAAGTACTACGATCATTTCCTGGTTTTTTTGCAATTCTGTTTTCCCCGGCACAAACGTCACCTCTATCAATGTAATTCACTCATAAAATCGAGTGATAATTTCTTATAAAAAATATTATCATAAAAAAAGAAAAACTAAAAATCCACCCTCAAAAATACAGAAAAAGTATAGACGAAGGCAGATTTTCAGCTTTCCTGTTAAAATCCGCCTTCATAGTCAAATCATTTACGGTGATTCGGTAGAAACTTTCGATCCATATTATCGAGGATATATGAAGGATATATTAGTTTAAGTTAGTTTTTGTTATTGTATCAATATAATAAAAACCTGGTCAAGAGCTAGTTTTTCTCATTAAACTTTCCCAACCCTTTTGAAAGTGTTTCCATTCGCCATCTTCCACGTCTCCACGATATATCATTATCTCGTATTTAGCCGTTAATTCACTCATCTCATCCGTATCGTACACTGCATCCACATAGGCGGCGTACTCCCTTAAAGTTTGCCCCTCCGGACGAACCAAACCAGCTCGTTTTAACTGTTTCAATAATATTAAATAGGCAGTCGAGAAATGAGCACCGGTTTTCTTTCTATAACGAAGAATCTGCAGATGGGGAATCCACTTCCTTCTGAAGAAATAACCAATAGAAGCAAGTATCATTACACCTGACAGTGTGATGGCAGTCCATTTTAAGAACCATTCCATGTTCCCTGTTTTCAAGGGTGATCGAGTTTCCCTATCAGGTGTATCATGACGTTCCTTGGCCTCTTTCCTTGTTTGCTCTTTATTAATTGGGGTTTCTTCAGTGTTCTTCACTTCCTGTTTCCATTCCGAATCGTAAAATTCAACTTCCCCATCAAAACCCTTTGTCGGCTCGAAGGGAACCCAGCCTATCCCTGCAAAATAAACCTCGACCCAGGAATGCGCATTATTATTGGTCACCTTATAAACGGATTCGCCATCAAGGATTGATTTTTCCCCTTCCGTATAACCCTTTACCCACCTTGCAGGCATATTGGCGGCTCTTAGTAAAACGACCATTGCACTTGAAAAATTATCACAATACCCTATCTGTGTCTCGAATAAGAATTGATCGACATAATCTTGATTGCTCTCCGGATAGGGAATATCATCCTTAGAATAAATGAATTCAGGTCCGTCAAAATAATCCTCAATGGCTTTTGCTTTATCGTACCAATTCGTTTCATTCCTTATAAGCCGGGATGCCAATTCATATATCCGGTTTGGCAAACCCTCTGGAAGCTGAGTGTTTTTTTCCATTATTAAATCCATCGACCCGTCGGGATCCGTTACCTTCCTTAACTCAGCTATATCAAAACTCTGCATATCATAGCTAAGCTCATACTCTTTCAGGGAAAGTCGTTCGCCATTATCCTGTTCGGAAATAACTTTGTCCATTCCCTGATAATATTTGAAATCCTTCCCGTTTTTGGCCTCAATCTTTTTTAAATACCCGGATTGCGGATGAAGGATATGGGAATATGATTCCATCATGGACACATTTGCCGTCATTCCTTCTGTCCTCACCACTTCAGTAACGTCGTGAAGACCTAAAGATGCCATATCCTGTCCGTTGGAAAAAGTGTGAAAGTCCGTTTCCAGTATGGAATCCCACCCTTTACCGGTATAAATATCCTTGTTCTCAACTTTCCAGTAATGTCCTGCAGGAGCATTATTATAAAAAACGATGGAACTATCCGGCTCTATCGAACCGCCAAGCTCCGAATCGTCTTCATCATATCCCACACTTTTACGCTTCGAACCGCCTTCTTCTTTCCCCGCTTTATCAGAATAAGAAGTAATATAAGGCACCGGGTCCGGCCACTGCGGAGAGAGCTTCGGGGCAGCGAAACCAACAAGGACACTTACCAATATCATGCCGGTCAGCATCAAGATCCACTTATTGATGGAAGCCATCTGAAACTTGATCCTCTCCTGTATCGTCAGACGCAGCAGGGACAGCAGGCCTAGCATCAAGAAGCCGATGATGATTATTCTAATCATTGCCATATCCCCCGCATAAGGAGTGAATGTGTCTAGTACAGATATAAAAATCACCGTTAACATAAAAAAGAAAAAGATGCTTTGCCTCACCATCACCCAGTAATGGATCAAGTATGTTACAAGCCAAAGAAGGACAAAAAATAACAACGTTCGAAATGGATTTGTGATCAACTCCCAATTCCCATCATATATGAAACCAAGATTGCCCTTAAAATCCGCTAGAAATCCTTTCAGCCATGACAATTGAAATAAAGCGTCGTTTGAATGGAGGAACTGTAATGAAATCATTATATAAGCACTATTGAGAATAACTCGGATTGACCAATGTAGGCGGAAATAATGCAGCAGCAGGGAAAAGAGCAAAAATAAAATAAAAATGATGATATTACCTGTATCGGTGAGTTTATCGACAGGCCTTAACCATTCAGTAATCAACAACAGACCAAATACATACATCAAGACATGCATGTATCCTTCCAACTTTTCGGTAGTGACATTCACTTTGCCATCACCTCTGATCTATCAAACTTTAGTTGGCCCTGTTCAAAAAAGCTAACCTTCATCCCCCTCGAAACAGCTGTAGAACTTGATAACCTTTCCTCATCAGTAAGATTTGCCTGTTTCTTAACACATAACATTAATCCCTGATTAGGCTGGAAAGCACTCAATATGTCCACCTTTTCTAAAGTTAAGTCTGAAACGATGAATATTACAGCAGCGTTTGCCGGAAGAATTCCCTTCCTGACATTTTCATTTAATGCGTTTACAACACTCGGCTCTTCTTTAACAAGTCTGTAAAAAATCTTTCGTTTCTGGTTATTGCCTGCTGCTGCCGGTATGATCATCCTCGACCCCATACTCACATACCCAATCTCCATGCCTTTCTTTAACATGGCGTGAGCAACGGAAGCCGCCATTACAATGGATTCTTCGAATAAATCCGACGGCTTTACATCAAGCATGATGAATACATCCCGGTTTTTCTGCACTTCGAATTCCTTCGTCATGATTTCACTCGTTCTGGCCGTCGCCTTCCAATTAATCCATGACAACTGATCGCCTGGCTGATATTCCCTTACTCCGGATATCACTGAATGTTCCCGTTGTGTTTTCTTTGTTGAAACCACTGCCCCCTGATTGAACACTCGATCAATATCACTGTAGGCAAGCTCATGATAACGAGGAAAAACAGTTATTTTCAGAGGTGAACTATATATCGCTTCCTTTTCGACTAACCCGAAAAAATCCCCAACCCAAAAGCGGATCGATTGAAATGAATGCTCTCCACGCTCCATGTCTTCCAAGGTATATGACATGCTGAAGGTACGCCTGAATCCCGGAAAGATAATGACTTTCCTTTGGAATCCCCTATCTTCCAGACGCTGAGGGAATTCCTCCTCTACCACCATAAATAATAGGGGCAGCCGGTTTTTACGGATAAACGTCAATGCTATTTCAACAGATTCGCCGGCCTGGCATTCCCTTTTATTGACCTTTCTCTCAACGATCAAATCATGCAGCGGATAAAACAGCAGAATCAAAGCGTACACAGAAAACGGCAAAAATGAATAAAAAATGAACCAACTGACAAAACCACCTTGAAACATTGCATAGCAAAAGGAAACGGTCATGAGTAATACAAGTCCGACCACACTCATATTTCCCCTTAAAATGTTGATGAATTTGCGCATTAGGTCATAGCCCGCTTTACAGGCACCTGTGTTGTCGCCACAACTTCATGTATCACCATTCCAGCATCGAAGCCATCATACTTCGCTTCAGGTTTCAAAATAAGCCGGTGGGAAAATACGAATGGAACCAAATATTGAACATCGTCCGGCAGAACATAGTCCCTGCCCTGGACCAGCGCGTAAGCCTGGGCTGCCTTCATCAAGGCTATCGATCCACGCGGGCTTACACCTAAATAGACCCCTTCATGAGTACGTGTTCGATTCGCCAATTCAACAATATATCGTTTTATTGTGTCATCCACTATCACAGCTTTTACCTCAGCCTGTAATTCTATCAATTCATCCAAGGTGATGACGGCTTCCAGCTCATCAAGCGGTACCGTGTATTGAGCTCTATTAAGAACCTCTATCTCTTCTCCCACACCCGGATAGCCCATTTTCATTTTTAATAGGAATCTATCCAATTGAGCCTCCGGAAGCGGATACGTCCCCTCGTATTCGATCGGATTTTGTGTCGCCATTACGAAGAACGGCTTCTCCAATCTCCTTGTGACACCATCAATCGTCACGCTTGCCTCTTCCATGGCTTCAAGTAATGCAGACTGAGTTTTCGGCGAGGTCCGGTTAATTTCATCGGCTAAAATAATATGTCCCATTATCGGACCTGGCCTAAAAATGAATTCTTGTTCCTTAGGATTGAAGATCGAAACACCAGTAACATCAGAAGGAAGTAAATCAGGTGTGAATTGAATTCTCTTAAAGCTTGCACCTATAGATTTTGCTAGTGCCCTTACCATGACTGTCTTCCCCACGCCCGGAACATCCTCCAATAAAACATGTCCACCGGAAAGGAGTGCCACGATACTTAGTTCTGCTATATCCCGTTTTCCGATAATCACCTTTTCGATATTCCCCAGAACCATTTCCAGTTTTTGATTGACTTGCTTATAATTCATTCTCTACCTCCCGGGATTCACAGTATCACCATTATTTCATACCTTTTCTATATCAAAATTTTACATTAAGCACCAATTAAACCTTACATTGTAAGTTTACTAGATATTCGGTAAACCATAAACGAATTTGTCTAAAAATATTAATGCAGTCTATTGAAAAAGGTATGGTAAACTGTTGCTAAGTGAATATGAATCTTGCAGAAAATGGTGCTGCATTGTCAGCTTAATAGGGAATTCGGTTTAAAACCGAAGCTGTTTCCGCAACTGTAAGTGCTAATGAAATAAGATGTTTACCACTATTTGAGGATGTAATCGCTCGCCGACTACCGGCCATTTAACCCAAATGGGAAGGTTCTTAGAGTAAAATGACGCACAAGCCAGGAGACCTGCCTTTTTTCATCGTATTATGCTCTTCGGAAGATAGGAGATTGTACGGCTCTCCCATCTTTTTCTACTACAGATATATAGATGCCCGAAGCCGACCAAAACTCTTGGTCGGCTATTTGTCTTGCTGGGAAAAGCAATACGGAGGTCATTCACCCAATACGTAAAAGGAGGAAGATTTATGGCAAAGAAAGACTTTCGTTTTTTATGCTACCCATACATGCGTGAGTCAGTATCGACCGTCGATTTTGAAATCCGCACAGACTCATTGACGACACAGATCGGCTTGGCCGCCTCGCTTACTGAGGACGTCCCCGATGTATACCATGACTTAATGGAATTATTGCCCATGGTTTACCATTTAAACGGCTCAGTCCGTGGGATTTTAGCCATTACCGGCGATGATCTCGACCGCTTAAGTGCAATCTACGACCGATATGTCGCTGAAGTGAGGGATCGAATCGAAACATTCGTCCTTCCACAAGGATCAACCGCAGCATGTACTTTGCATACTTGCCGCAGTGAGGCCAAAAAGTCCGTGCGAGCTTTACTCAAGGTAAGTCTAGAAAAGGAAATTCCAGGAATTCTTTTTGATTACGCTCACTTGCTTGCAAATGTATTATTCGTGATGGCAGTCTACGTCAATAAGCAACAGGGGATCAAGGAGATTCCTTTTATAAGTAAATCATACCCAACCAAACCAATGAAAAAGAAAACGGAGGAATAAATAATGAAGAGAACCCTAGGATTCAGTTGGATTTCCATGCTGATGCTTACGCTTTTCCTCACCGGATGCGGAGTGAACGATGATCAATCCTCAAAGGATAATAAAGATAGTAAAAAGGTCGAAGAAATCAAGGACTATACCGTTACGGATGATTCTGGTAAAAAAATAAAATTCGAGAAAATCCCGGAAAAGGTCGTTTCACTTCAGCCAAGCAATACTGAAATCTTATTTGCCCTTGAACAGGGTGATAAAGTCGTTGGCGTGACCGACTTTGATAATTATCCAGAGGAAGCGAAGGATATCGAACATGTTTCAGACTCCGTTAACATCAATGCAGAAAAAATCATTGCCTTGAAACCTGATGCCATCATCGCTTATTCCATTGGGGATGAAACGGCACTGAAACCACTTGAAGATGCTGGCATCCCTGTATTCATCATTAAATCTGCGGCAAATTTCGATGATGTATATGGTGATATCGGGCAGATTGCTAAAGTGATGGGTGTAGCCGAAAAAGGGGATGAATTAGTGAAAGATATCAAATCCCAAATTACAAATGTCGAAGAAAAAGTGAAAACTGTAGATGAAAAGGAGCAAACATACTTTGAAATTAGCCCTGCTCCGGAAATCTATACAACAGGATCGGAGACCTTCCAAAATGAAATTCTGGACACTGCCGGCATAAATAACATCTTTGATGACCAAAAAGGCTGGGTTAAAGTATCCGATGAAGAAATCGTCAAAAGGAACCCTAAATCCATCCTCACCACGGCCACGTATGCAGATGATGCCATTGGTGAGATTAAATCGCGTAAGGGCTGGGAAGATATCGATGCGGTGAAGAACGATGAAGTCCATTTACTTGATGAAAATATCATGTCACGTCCTGGACCAAGGATCGGGGAAGCTGTTGAACTCGCAGCAAAGACTGTCTATCCTGACTTGTTCAAATAACACGATAAGAGGATGCGCCAATTAATCGGTGCATCTAAGTTTGTAGTCAAAAGGGGTTCGGAATTAAAAAATTCCGAACCCCTTTTAGAAACACCAATTTTGGCCAGGTTTAAGAGAATTAGGCTCTACGATCGACTATGTTAAGCCATTTTTGAACCTTGCCATGTCCTATGGGCCATCTTCTTTTAATTATTGAAAGCGAAATGAGCATCGTCGTCTGTATCGACTATTTTTAAGTCCCCTTAATGTAATCCAACGAATACCATGCTTTTCATTTGCATCTGCGAATACATGCCAAATTGTTTTTTTGTATTTCGGATATCCATTTTTTACACCATGATGATTACGCAGATGATATGCATCTGACACATATGCCCGCCAGTCCTCAGGTATGGTTACTATCTAAATGTTATAACAAAGTTGATTGAAGAGAAAGGTACGAGACTCCTGCTTAGAAATGCGCGCCTAAGGAGACCCAGCAGGCGCAAGCCGAGGAGGCTCCCTGACCACCCGCGAAAAGCGAGTTTCCTTAGCGGAAATCAACGTCCAAATTGTACAAGCCATAAAAAAACGGCAGGCAAACTCCAATAAATGGTCCACCTTTTCATAATTTTCCGCACCGATATCTGGACATTGAAGCCACGCCCCACCGATCTGTACATTTTAAGGAAACCTCATTTCTGTCTTGTTTATGCTAAAATGAACGCAATCCACTCATAAAATATAAGAGGTACTGATCATGTATAAAAAATTTTTCATTTTAATCATCGCAGCCGCCCTTCTTTTAGGGCTTATTAAAACCGTTATGGATATGTAGCAAAACAGCCCGATTCCAGACTTATGCCAGGAATCGGGCTGTTTTCATTTTCGATTAACATCTCCATTCAGCTTCCCCATTTTCGGGATAAGGATAAAAAACAAACAAACGACCAAAAGTGCCAAAACGATGCCGAGCAATATCGTCAAGTCAAAATTAAGGGAAGGCTCTATTTCTTCTTCGCTTCTCGTTCGAATGGCGACTTCCGAGAATAATCCAAGCTGTTCTGATTTTGAAGCGATGGTATTATTCTGATTCTCCATTACAGGAGACAGAAACAGTGAGTCCTTCACCGAGTCAACGGCATCATATTTCCCTCTTTCAAAAGTGAGGTCCTTTTGTTCTTCAGGCAGTTTCCGCTTCTGTTCCAACAATCCTTCTTCATGGAAATACTCCGTTTGAATATCAATTTCCTTTTCTTGATATTCATTGGGCTCCACCATAGGTTCCTCTACCGCCCCGCCATGAGGTGCATGGCTAAAAAACAGGATGAGCAAGACAGGCATTACATATTTATTCCACTTCATGGGCCATTGCTCTTCTTTCTGTAAGACGCTTCACTATATATGGAATGATCGTTGCAATAAGCGTCAGCACAATCAAGATGATACTAGCCGGAATGAATGCCGACTGATTACCGAATTGTATGGACATGTATACGTCCGCAACCGGGTGGTCTACATTGAAATTAGGCATGATTAAATCCAATAATGGAATGGTAAAGAAACTGATCAAACCAATCACCAGGATAGCACCGACAAACGGCCCAATCGAGAACGCTAGTCGGGTAAACGCTGCACAGAAGAATAAAAGCAGGACGGTGAATACGGTCCATTTAATCTCCTGCATATCTCCCAGCGGATAGATCTTCAAACCATACATGCTGATGATTAAACCTACGATCAGGTTCAATAAAGTAAACAAGGCCGCATGGACCATCATTGGAATGGTTTCATAATGATGCAGGAAGAAACCAATCAATAACCCAGAGATGAGAATGATCACCAACATGACGATTGGCGGAATATTAACCTTTTCCTGATGAAGGACTTCCCCGCTGATTTGTACGGGATTCGCTAAATATTCGTACACATACCCATTCTGCTGATCATCGACTAGAGTATTGTTCAAGACACTATATACGTCCGTCTTGATTCTTTCGGTTGAGTCCACATTTTGGGACCAATTGTCATTAAGCTGATCGGCCCTTTCCTGAACTGACCCCACTTTCGCTTGCAGGTCCGCTGTATCCTTCGTGACCGTGTCCTGTCGTTCCGCTACAGAATTGACAAGTTCGGAAATGAAGCCGACAGTTGTTGCCGTATTGTCTTGAAGTGATACAAACATTTCTCCATCAAGATTAACTGGAGGTTCAGCCTCCATTTCAGGAACTTCCATATGATCAGACAAATTGGCAGACACTTCTTGAGCCTTGCCGGTAATTGCCGCTAATTCAGCTAAAGTGGCTTTCTGCCCCGTTTCTACGTTGGCATCATATTCTTTCATATACCCCTTAATTGAATCTGAGAACATGCCGAAGTTCTCATTGACTCCTGCTAAGCTGGCTTTAACGAGTTTCGCTTCTTCATCTACGTTTCCGGAAACCCCATTTTTCAAGTTTTCCAATTCTTTTATATTAGCTGCAAATACCTTATCTACATTTGCTTCCGTGACTCTTTCAGCCAATTCCCCATAAGATGAGAGTGAACCGTAATAGGCAAGGAGGGTGGTTGAATCCCGATTGGTGATAGGATTCTCAAAGGCCCTCACCAGCACCGCTCGCCTTTCTCCCCCCACTTTTCCAAGAAGTGACTGTTCGAGAGTCTTGATTTCTGCTATGGCTTCATCGATTGTCATACTCTGGATGTCCTGTAATTTTTGAATATCTTCCTGTGACTTTTTCCATTGGTCACCTAAATCCTTATAATTCGTGCCGAGTTCATTATAATCAGCTTGTAATTGCGTAAACTGTGCCAGCAGCTCATTATACGAATCTACCAGTGTATTAAACTCAGTTATCACTTGGTTATAATTTCCTGTCCTTCCGTTTACCGTTCCGCTGAGATTATTGATTTCCGTTTGGAGTTCTGCTGTAAGGATGTTGATTTGTTCAGCAGCTCCTTCACTTCCTTCTGCCGGCACCAAACTTTCAAGTGCCGTGTTGATCCCAGTGATTTGATCCAGCAGTACCTGTAGCGACAGTTCATCAATCGGGTCCTTCTTTTCAGGTGCAGCAACCGATTCATCTTTGCCCGTTTCCGTTTCGATATCTTCTATAGGCGTCGTTCCTTCACCAATGACCTCCCCATCACCAGAGCTGCTTGCAAGATTTCCTCTTTGCACAAGCAAGGTAGACTGTAGGTTATCAAGACCCGCCTCTTCCGATTGTTTCAATCGTTCAATCGAGCTTTGTTGTTCTTGGGTGATTTTCGTAATTTGTTCTACTTGTTTGTCTTTCATGCTTGTCGAAAATTGTTCCAATTCATTACTGCTGGAATCGATCTTCTGCTGCATGATACCAACATTCTCACTAATGCCTTGATCATTAAGGCTGTATTTCGTATTCATCCCTTGCTGAATTTCCGGTATCGACTGGTTCCCCTCATTCAGCACCTTGTCATATGATTGAACACTCTCGTTGACAAGTTGCTGATTTTGAGCCGAAGCCTTCTCAAAAAGAATACTTTGAGCTTTTTGATATTCCTCAAAAGAAACTACATCTTCTACAAAGGAAGCCATTTGAGTCTTGGTGTTCCCTATTTCATCCATTGTTTCATTACTCGTTTTGCCAGCATCCTTCGTTTGGGTAAAGACTCCTTCAAGCATGTCCTTATGCTGCTTGATTTCGCCGGCAAGGCTTTCCGAGCTTGGAGTATAAAACTCATACATCGTGTTTTGAAAAGCGATTTCTTTAGCAAGGACATTATCGAACTTCTTACGGATGTCCTCTACCGATTGGGAAACATAGCTCCAATACTGTGTTGAAATATGCTTATTCATTTTACTCTTTGTCTTCTCTAATTCCTTTTGTACCTTTTCCATGTTCTCTGCATTCAAACTAGGTTGTACCTTGTACTTTATCCCCGCCTTGACAGGCTGTTCATCATCGAACGTATAAATATTCTCTGAAAAATCGGATGGAAAATATATAACTGCATCATACTTTTCATTTGCAAGCCCACTTTCCGCCGTGCTTCTATTAACCACAAACCACTGATATTCAGAATCCTTGTCCAATGTAGTAACAAGCTCTGAGCCCACGAAAATAGGATTATTATTAAATTCAGTGCCATTATCTTCATTTACAATGGCGATTTCACGAGAAGCCGTTTCTGTCTTTTTCATTGGATTTTGTCCAATATAAGAAAAAAACAAGATCGGCAGCGCTAAGATCACCAGTATTTTACCGATTAATAGCATCGGTTTTATTTTTTCAGACACTTTCTTGCACTCTCCTTCTTTCTTCACTTAGTGGTATTTGGATTTTACTCTCCTGGCCATTCAGCACAAAGTATCCGTAACCCGGCTGTATTTCTTCTTCTTTTCTTGAATAGGAGAGGGTATACAAGCTTTGGTCCGATTTTTTAATAAGCAAAACAGCCTGTCTGACTTGTTTCAATTCGGTAGTCAAAGAATCATACCCCTTCGTGAAGTCGTTGGCATTTCCAGCGACAATCAGACTAAACCCGAGATGGCTGTACTGTTTCATCAAACTGCTGATCCTATCCTGGATCCTGCCGTCTATCGTTTGCTGGATCCTTGAAATGCTATCTATGACAAACATGATCCGTGGGAATTCCAGTTGCTTCATCGGTTTATTTTCCAATGCCGCTAGATAACTTCGCTCACGTTCTTCAAAGATTTCAGAGATATGATCGAGCCATTCGGTTATCTGATCTTTTGTTTCCACATAGCTCACCTTCTCCTCTATAGCATAAGAGGATAGACCACGGTCAACTCCGTCAAATAAACCAATTTCCCCAATTTCCTGTGTAAGCATCGATTCCAAGAGCACTTTAAGTACATTCGTTTTCCCTTTACGTGACTGTCCTACGACAAGCAGGAATGGATTGGAATTCAACTCCACGAAAACAGGTGCAACACTTTCCTCTGAAAGCCCGATTGGAATGGAATCCTTCTTAATGGCTTGTGAGCAGTAACTCTTGAAGCTGCTGGAATCAAGATGTGCCGGTAACATCGGAATCGCCGGCGGTTTGGCTGTTTCCTTATATGTAACCTTATGTTCTGCCACGGCTTGTTTCATTTCTTCCAAGACGGCTATATCATCCGCACCATCGGCTGGTAGATAAACCTGCGTTAGATAGGTTTGGTCCTTTTTCACCAACGCCCTACCCGGAACAGGTTCATTTTCATAAGGGGTTCTCCCCAAAACTGAATATTGTTCCGAACTGTCCATTAAGTAATGGACGACCTTCGTCTTAAGACTATTCATTAACGGCTGGCGAATCGCATTGATTCTCGTTGCCGTTAAGATCATGAATATTCCAAGTGATTGTCCATCACGTGCAAACTGAACGAATTGCGCTTCCTGGTCTTGCATCTCATCCTTCACTAAGTCGAAATTGTCGACGACGATATAAATAATCGGCAATTTATCTTCCACTAATGCATTATAAAGCTTTATGTTACTAAGCTCCTTTTCTGAAAAAAGCTGCTTACGCCTTTCCATTTCCGCCTTCATGAATAACATGAACTTTTCAATTTTCCTTAACTCATCGAACCTGAAGTATTCCCCTGTATGAGGCAGCTGTCGTATTGGCAATAGAGCGCTATTCCCGAAATCGAAAATATAATAATGCAGCTCTTTTGGACTGAACTGATCTGCAAAACTAAAGAGAAATGTCAAAACGGTGGTTGATTTGCCGTATCCGGAAGAACCAAAAACCCCAATATTCCCATCTTCAATCCAGTTATATACATAATTTGTCTGGCTCTGCAATTCGGGCTCATCCTTCATTCCCAAGTGGAATTGATTGCTCGTCAAGCTTCTTTCAGCATTTCTCGATAAACGATTTGAAAGAGGCGGCAGCCATGGGCTTGCCAGCTTCTTAATATCCATTACTTCCTGTGTCGCCACAATTCGATCTGCCACGGCTTCAATTTCACTAATCTTTTCTCTCTTCTTATTAGTGATCTGTTCCGATACATTTGAGATTTGAACAAGGCCGAGGTCCGTGACAAGTGCCACTTCATCCTCAGATCCAACCGTATCCTCTAAATATGGTGCACCGCTCCACGCAGACTGGAACAATTCATAAACCTCGTTATTTCCTACCTGCAAATATCCCCGTCCGGTGACAGTAATATTTGCCGCATCACTATTTTTAAGAATTTCCTTACTATCATTGGCATCCTGCACTTTCAAGGAAATTTTAAAACGGGCATTGCTCCAAATCTGGTTATCAATTACACCGCCCGGCTTTTGTGTAGCAAGAATTAAATGAACTCCCAAGCTCCGTCCAATACGCGCCGTACTCACCAATTCACGGATGAAATCCGGTTCTTCGTTTTTAAGTTCCGCAAACTCATCTGATATCAAAAATAAATGCGGTAACGGTTCATCCGCTTTGCCTTCTTTGTATAAGTCCGTGTAATCGTTGATATGATTGACTTCATATCGATCGAACAAGCGCTGGCGTTTCTTCAATTCACTATTGATGGAGGCTAATGCCCTTGCACTGAAGTTCTTGCTTCCCTCAATATTCGTAATGACTCCGAGCAGATGCGGAATCTGCCTGAATGGCTGTGCCATTCCGCCACCTTTATAATCAATGAGCAAAAAAGCAACTTCATGCGGATGATAATGAACGGCTAATGATAGGATGTAGGTTTGCAGTAATTCACTTTTCCCCGACCCTGTCGTCCCAGCAACCAATCCATGGGGGCCATGGGCCTTTTCATGCAAGTTCAATTCAACCCTATCCGTTTTCCCTTTCAATCCAATGGGAACTGCCAAGGATTTGGAAGACTGATTGGTCCGCCAGTTTTGGCTAATAGGCAGATCTTCCACTTCACGAACTTTCAATAATTCCAGAAATGATACCGTTTCCGGTATGGAATTGTTCATGCCTTTTTGATGATCTAGTGAACGCAGCGTACGTGCATATCGCTCATTCCCTTCTTTTGAATGGGCATCAAGTTTAAAAGGAGTATGAACGGCCTTCGTTTGCTGGATAAGAATTTCACCTTCAAGATCATTTATATACTTCACAAGCGTATGGACATTTTCAGTCAAACTTTCTTTTGCATCCGCTGCAAAAATCGTCGAGATACCTAAATCGTCTGTTTTGCCTTCTAAATATTCCAATATGACATGCTCCGCAATTAAATTACGATCCGTGACAATAAAGACAAAATGGGGAGTAAATCTCACTTTCCCTTTGTTCTCATCCAAATCCCTTTCCCTCAATAGCTGATAAATCGAGGTCAGTATCTGGTCACGTGATTGCTCATTATATATAAAGCCTTTTGCATAGGCATGCGGCAATTGAAAATGAGGGAGCCATTTCATCCATTCCCATTCTTGGTAATCCTTTTCCGGAAAAATGGCCACAAATCGAACATCATGATAACTATGAAAAAAGGCCAGTTGCCCAATCAATTGTTGCAGCTCCCGTTTAACAATCGATTCCTTTCCGACCAGGCCCATCGATCCGCTTGATAAATCGATGGATAACGGAAGATCATCCAGGTTTTTGTATACATCCACCAGTTCTTGTGACTGCTCAAGTAAATCATCTATATCCCGATTGGACATATCGCTACTATTTACGGATACCTCATAACTTGAGGGTATGGTCGCCGTTCCGATCTTAAAGTGCAGGGCATCTTCACTTTCCAAAGTTCGCTCCCATATACGGTCGCTGATACTTTCAGTGAGAAGCTTCATCCTTTCAAAGGAAGGGTAATGATAGAACAGCACATTCTTTTGTGTCTCAGACAGATCTTGCAATTCTTCCCTCTTCTGTTCTAGATACCTTGTATATACACGTTGACGTTTTTCTTCTCTGAATTTTTGCTTCTTTTTGTCTTTAAAGTATTGTACCGTCGAGGTAACTAAAGTCGTTGTGAACATCACAATCGATATGATGATGAAAATGCCCCGAGGCTGAATGACCGTGATGACCCCCATGACGATTAGCATCATTAAAGGTGGCATAAGGATTAGCCATAACCCTCTATTATTATCTTCCGATTCCTGGCTCGGAAAAGATATTGTCACTTTCTCATCCGGCAATTCGTAGATCATCCTTGGTGTCCTGCGATATTGTGGATAGTTTTTTTTCATTTCAGAAATTGGCTTCTTCATTTTAGATAAAGATGTTTCATAGCTCTCGGCACAGTGAATCATCAATAAGTCGCCTTCAACCAACCTCAACACCATATTCGGCCAGCAAATCAGATCACCATTTTGAATGGGAACAGTCTTCGTCACCCTTTCACCATTCAGGAATATCGTGCTATTTTCCTTTGGCATGAGAAGCCACTGCCCTTTATGAAGCAAAAAGGAAAATCCATTGCCTGAAACTGGTCCTTCTTTACGGATAGTCGCTCCCACCTTGGCCGATAAAGTGATTTCCTTCAAATTGCCTATATAATAGAGGCTTTCTTCCAATTCCCCTGCTGTATAAAAAATCCCGACCGTTTCTTCTCCTTCATGAAAGGTGAAGCTTTGGAATGGCTTTACATCGCCAAGCTTCTTGTCCTCTCTAAACACCTCATATCCATCAAGTCCTTCATGTTTTTTTAGCTTGATGGAACCATGTTCAAAGGGAATGGAATAAACCGTGATCGTATCCTGTTTTGATGGGCCAATCGTAATTGGACCGTTATGATCGTCCTTGATCGTAAAGGATTGGTAGGTCTCCTTAGAATAAATCCATAATAAACTCATTAAATCTCACCTCCGCAAAAGGCCCATTGCTCACTCTTTGCTTTTCTCTTTTTCTTCAGATGATTTATTGGAGGAATCCTTGGAAGCAGATTCCTTTTCCCCTTCTTCTTTTACAGCAGGTTTTTCCTCCGCTGCGCCTTTATCCTCTATATTCGATTCTGTTGAAGGCTGGTTCTGATCTTGCTGTTCCTCC
The DNA here is from genome assembly GCF_050269675.1 of Peribacillus sp. NPDC076916. NCBI lineage: Bacteria > Bacillati > Bacillota > Bacilli > Caryophanales > Bacillaceae > Peribacillus > Peribacillus sp. NPDC076916. The sequence continues at coordinate 4,401 of NZ_JBNNIU010000025.1, read as the reverse complement.
ATTTGCTTTTGCAATTCCTTTATTTCCTTTTCATATTGGGACAACTCAGTATCGACTTCTTTAATTTGCGTTTCCTTTTCTTCCCCTGAAAGGTTATCGTCCAACTTAATTTGTTCTTTCTGGTTTACCAGCCCATACATAATCAATTCGCGATCCTCCATGATTCTCGCCAAATCGATCGCGTCCTCGTTCATGCCCCTGCCTATATAAATCCAATATAGGAGGTACTGACTATCGGTTTGCAATGTGATTGCATTTTCTACATTCTTCTTCCTGACATCATCTAATGGCTCATAAGTGACGTAGGACTTCGCCAGTTCATACTGAACGACATACGGCATTTTTTTCGGATCGTAGTTTTCCAAACGGTCAATGACTTCACTGTATTTTTGTTTTAAGAAGCTTTCACCGCTTGCTACATATGCTTCCTGCTTAGGGTGGGAGAAAAATAGTGTGTAAATCGTGAACAACAGCAGTGGCACTAGAACGATCACCGTACCCCAAAGTGTATAACGGCCCGTTTTCCATTTCTTTTCAGGGATATGCACAAATGCTTTTTCTTCCTTCTCTAAAGCATCTATCCGATTTTGAATGACCGTGGAAAGCTCATCCCATGTTCCCGATGCCAATATACTTTGTGATTCATTCGATAGTTTCAGTGTTTTATGGTAAAGCAGGTACTCTTCGAATGTATACTGTCCATCCACAAGCGCTGAAATCGTTGCCTTCGTTTCTTTAAATAGCTCATCTTGATCATTCTCATAAGGAGGCAAACTGTCTTTTACACCATAATGCAGGAAATATGGGGCCAAGCTTGAATCAAAAACGATATTTTCTGGACAGACGACTAGTTGCAGGCGACTCAATTCATGATTCCTGGTTTTCTTCAAGATTTGATAAGACGCTAACCATCTACTCAATGGATTTTTATCTTTAGCTTTTGAAAAAACAAAAAAAGAGGCTGGTGGATTTACTCTGATCTGCACCTCGTCCTCTGTCACTTCTATATGTTTCCGGAGAGCATCATCCGCTTCATGAATAAGCTGTAATTCCAGTGGGTCTTGCATCGATAGTTTTGCCCGTTGGAAAACGAACGAATGCCCCTTATCATCCCTCATCATTGCAGCTTCTGTTTTTTTCTCCAGATATGAGGATTTTTTCTCATCCATTTTATGTAACTCCTTTACCCCTGCTAAAGGGCTTTAGACTTTTTTCCTATAAAGAGTCCACACTTAACCCATTAAAGGATCTCAAGGCGGTCCCCCGTCGTAATTCCGCTATCAAGCAGGGTTTCATAACCTGAACATACGAACTCTTTATTCTGGACCCGCACCCAATAGCCTTCTTTAGGTGCACTGGCAATATCCTTTACCTGCCATATTATTTCCACAACCTTCTTGATGGAGCGGTAATTCGACACTTGCAAATCAAACACTTCCCCTGTATACCTGTTTAAATCGATCGTCAGTTGAATATATATGGAAACCACCTCTTTTAAAGCAAAAAAACACCACGATCTTCATAAAGAGTCGCGGCGCTTTTTCCTAGAAAATTCTTTATCTCATTGACCTAATGATTATCCGCGAATTTGACTAGCAATCTGATTATCTGTGTCTTCAAGGATTTGAGCTGATTTATTCAATTGTTGAGAAACTTCATTCAACAAACGTGCCATATCCATGAATGAAGGCTTTAATTCTTCGTACTGGCCTACGAAAGCCTCACTGGAAGAACCTTCCCAAATACCAGTTAAATGATCTCTCATTCTATCTAAACGACCAATCATATCCGTTACTTGTTGGCTTTCATTATCGTATTGTCTAGCTACATCTTTCAGTTCCGAAGGTGTTACACGAATTTGTGACATAGAAAAAACCCTCCTTTTATCTTATATAGTACATTTTAATAGAACCATACAATTTCTGCCATATAAATAAGCGCAAAGTCGAAAAATGGTAAATTATGATTATGCAAAAAAACCTAAATATGGCATTATGAAAGTCTATGTACCTGTTTTCCCAAACCTTCAAACCCATTTTTTAGTTTTTTTTTAACTTTTTACTTTTTTATGGTAAAAAAAGTTCCTTATACCTAATATTTCAGAACCATCATCCAATAATATGGTTTACACCATAATAATAGTGACTTTAGACTTCTTTTAGCCAATTAATCAAACGTTTGATTAAAACCTGAAATCAAACGTTTCCATACTGTTCGCCTTTAGAAATGACCGATCCCAAATCATTCAGAAATGGACATCCGATTGAACGGGGGACCTGCTTTACAAAGATACTTTGAACTGATTCCGCTTTTTTCGGCCTATTATTTCGGCGTAGGAATACGTCATATAGCGGGAATCGGTCTATCCAACAGAAACAGGCCATCTCTTCCCAAAGGTTTTGGAAAAGTGATGGCCTTTATAATACATGATTCAATTACGTTGCTTAGTCATATAACCCGTTCCAAAAAATGTTTCAAAAACCGACCACTTTCCACAGTAGTACAGACGCGGATTCCAGATTCGCCATCCTTTTGACCAATTGTCCTGCCTGTTTCTTCACCCTCGGTCACCACCTTGACGTTCATCCGTTCTGTATTCACAAAACTTGAATCAACCGCAACCCCGACAGCAAGCGGATCGTGAAGGGCGCAACCGCCCAAGCCTGGATGGGAATTTTCATATGCTTTCATATAATAATCGGTCATTTCCGCTAAAAATTTGGCGCTTTCCTTACCAGTGGCCCGCCAATCATCAAGCTTCGATTTCAACAGATATGTTTGGAGTGTCACATCAAGGCCCACTAGGGTAATTGGCAGTCCTGAAGCAAATACCTGATCAGCTGCTTCAGGATCTGATATTATGTTCGCTTCAGCATAAGGCGTTACATTTCCTGGTACGTTTACGGCACCGCCCATAATAACGACCTCTTTTACTAATGACATGATCGTTGGGGCTTTTTTAATCGCCAATGCAATGTTAGTCAGTGGTCCAACTGCAATAATCGTAATTTCATGCGGTCGGCTTTTCACTTGATCGATAATGAAATCTACTGCATTTCCTTGTGATGCTTTGATTGTTGGTTCAAACTGAAGAGTATTTCCTAACCCGTCTTCCCCATGAACATGCTTCGGATATTTCTTCTTCCTTCCGCGCACCAAAGTTTGGTCAGCACCTTCAAAAACCGGAATGCGCCTATTTAATTTTTCCAAAACGGCAAGTGTATTGCGGGTCGATTCAACAACGGGCACGTTACCAAAGCAAGTGGTGAATCCGAGCACTTCCAATTCCGGAGAATTTAAAGCATATGCCATTGCCATGGCATCATCAATCCCAGTATCAACATCAAATATGATTGGTTTCAATATTTCCACACCTTCCAAAATCACTTTTTGAGAGCTTTTCAATAAAGAAATAACAAATTGATTGCCCTCTCTTTTCTCTTTCTTATGTATCACGAAACACTGTTTTCCAATTGAATTTTAACATTCAACGATAGGCAGTTCCACAGAAAGTTAGGAATACTCTTAATTCGCAAACAATTGACAATGCTAGCCCCTTCTTGTATCGACCGGTAATAATAGTTGACCGCTCATAAATATGAATGATATAAAAAGTGAAAAGAAGAAATTATATCCTAGTAGTGACCAATTCCTCATCAACTTGTTCAATACTATTACGTCTACTACAAAAGCAGTTTGAATACTCGCGTTTCGAATTTATGATATCCAAGGTGGAAAAAGGATGAAAATGTTTAAGTTGATTGAAGATGTTCCTTCTGCATATAAAAAAGGAACAAATTTCTTTTTAATATCACATTCAGAATTCATTGGCGTGAAAAGTTATGTATTACTGGCTGAAGATTTGAAAGGAAAGATCGAAGTAACGGAAGAGGAATTGAGGAGTAAATTCGTTTCCATCCATTGATTTAAAAATCTCCATTTGGTTAAGCTGTAAGCAGCATAGCCAAATGGAGATTTTCCTTTGGAAGGCGCTGGGATCGAACCAGCGACTAAAAAACTGAATATGTGGAAGGAAAGGACAGTACATTATGGTGAATGTTTTCCTAATGCAACATAACAAACCTTATTTAATGGTCTATTAACGGGATAACTTTCATCATATTCTATCCCACACCAGGAGAAAGCATTGTTAAAGTCTATAGCAAATCAGATAAGTTCATTCCTATACTAGTTGGTACGGCTTCATTGGGCTGATTCTATATACCTCTACTTAGAACCAGAAGCTCCTTTGCCTTCCACTCTATTGTTTTTTGCTTCACACTATCGCCATATAATTCAATAAAAAAGAGAAGTATTGGCGTATAACGATGAAGCTCCACCAGAGTGAACAAATAGAATGTTATCCTCAGGCTTAAAGGTGCCTTTTTGTATTAAATCGAT
>NZ_JBNNIU010000024.1:0-29944 GCF_050269675.1 Peribacillus sp. NPDC076916 | reverse complement strand
GTCACACCCGTTCCCATTCCGAACACGGCAGTTAAGCTCTTCAGCGCCGATGGTAGTTGGGGGTTTCCCCCTGTGAGAGTAGGACGCCGCCAAGCAATGTTTATCACATCAATTAGGATTCATAAACCCGTATAAACAGGTTCAAATCCTATCTACGCATTCTAAACCTTAGGATTATACTAAGGTTTTTTTGTATAAATTCCACCATTCGTTGGTAAGGCTTATTAAAAGCATGATTTTGGTAGGGGGCTTCTCGAATGACCGGTAAAGAAGAAATCCTGGACAATAAACAAATTCTTCATTCTTTTGCGGAATGGTTAATGGGTCAAAATAAATCCGATGGTACGATTAAAACCTATGTGGGAGTTATCTCCCAGCTTCTTCAATGGTTTAAAGATGAGGCGGAAGAGATTGAAAAATCCCATGTCCAATCCTATTTAGACGATATGGAACAGTCAAACAAGAGTGCAGGAACGATTGAAAAGCATTATTCAGCCATTACCATGTTTTCCAGGTTCCTTGATAAACCCGAAATCGTCCTCAACATCGATCGTAAAGCAAAGGAAAAGAAAGAAGATCCGCCAAAAGCCCTGAACATGCTTGAGCAAGCTGCTCTCCTAAAAGAAATCGAGGCTTCTGGGCATTTCAGGAATATTGCCATTGTCTACACAATGATTCATACAGGTATCCGGGTGTCCGAACTTTGTGATTTGAACCATAGCGACATTCAAAAAGAGGGAGAAAGGCAATATATCCTCATCCGGGATTCAAAGGGTGATATAGACAGGAAGATTCCACTTTCCATGACTGCTAGTGAAAAGATCAAGGCATACAAGGAATTTTTAAATATGGAAACGGAGGCCATCTTCATATCCAGTGTGAATCAGCGCATCACGCCAAGGTCCGTGCAATATATGCTGAATAAATATAATGCGACTCCCCATAAGCTGCGGAATACGTTCTGCCAAACATTAATCGATAAGGGGATAGACCTTCAAACCGTTTCAAAATTGATGGGGCATAAAGATTTGAACATGACCAAACGTTATATAGGAGAAGGAAAAGAAGAATTGGAATCAGCCATTGAAAATACTTTTGATAATTCGTAGGATTGGGAATACCGGTCGTAAAGGCCAGCCAAAATATGATGCTAGTCCAACATGTTATGCTTTTTTCAGATAAGTTTTTAAAATCCGTAAATGAAATTAAGAAATAAGAGTATACGTTCGAACAGGAGTAAGGAAGTGCTTATGGCCATTTATAAGGCTATAGAGGAAAAGGATCCGAATAAATCTCAAAAAGCGATGTGGACGCATTTGAAAAATGCGATTAAAAGAAGTATGTTGTGACTCAATATTTAAGGGCACGTGAGTGATAAAGGAGGTTTGCTTTGATCACTATTCTTCAGAGGAAAACACATCAGCCTAAAATTGCAGTAAAAGGATTTCGGGATGATCCGAAGTCCTTTTTGACGTATTTATCGGTTTAATCATGGAGATAGCCTTAAATAAAATGTACGACAAAACTTTGGGCAGGTAACCATTGGTCATCTGCCCGATAGAATTTAAACGATTCCGGCTGCTTCAGCTAAATACTCAATCAGATGGAGGGCGCGCATTGATTCCGTGAGGCCTTCACGTTCAATCCCAAGTTTCATCTGCAATAGGCACCCAGGATTGGTTGTAATAATAACAGCTGCGTCTGTAGCTTTAGTGTGCTCCATTTTTTCATCGAGTATAAGCATGGAAGCATCATAGTTTACAATATTATAAATGCCAGCAGATCCACAGCACATGTCAGCCTGATCCATTTCAATAAAATGTATTCCGGGAACTTGCTTTAACAACTTGATTGGTTCTTGTTTTACCTTTTGCACGTTCGTCATATGGCAAGAACGTTGATATGTTACTCTCTCGCCTGTTCGTGCTCTCAATTTCGGCAATCCGCATTCAACTAGAATCTGGCTGATATCCTTTGATTTGGATGAAAAATCTGCTGCTCTGCCTGCCCATTCGCTGTCACCTGAAAGCAAATGACCGTATTCATATAACATAGAACCGCATCCGCCAGCATTATTGACAACAAAATCAGCATCCACTTTTTCAAAAGCAAGGATATTTTGCTTGGCAAGCATACGTGCTTCATCTATTTCTCCAGAATGTGCGTGCAATGCGCCGCAGCATGTTTGTTTCGGTACAACGATAACATCACAGCCCGCTTCCGAAAGGAGCTTAATAGATAATTGATTAATACGGTGGAACATCGCGTCCATAATACAACCGGTAAAAAAGGCTACCTTATATTTCCGCTTCAATTTTGCTTTTATTTCTGTTAGGGCACACCCCCGTTCCGCTGGTGCTAAAGGTTCCGGCATGATTGATTCAAATGCACCAAGATTATAAGGGAGCTTTTTCATAATACCTGATTTACGGACCGCTTTTTGAATCCCACTTTTTTCGTAAAGCCAAATGGAGTGGCCAGTGACGTTCATCATCTTCCTGCTAGGGAAAACCTTATTCAAGAGCACTTTTCGGAGCAGTCGTATGGGAATAGAAAAAGTTTTGCGTTTGACAAGTGCGGCGCGTGTGGCCTCTAAAAGGGAACCATACTCTACACCTGTCGGGCAGGCTGTTTCGCACGCCCGGCAGCCTAAACACAAATCGAATGGTTCTTCGAGAACAGACAAATCTGTAATTTTTCCTTCACCGACCATTTTCACTAAGTTAATCCGCCCACGGGGTGAGTGTGTCTCTTTTCCGAATGCGATATAAGTCGGACACACAGGCAAACAATAGCCGCACTGAACACAATTATTCGTTTTATCGTATTGAAATTCTTTCCTTAACAGTTTAAGAGATGCTTCCATATCAGTTCAACTCCAATTTTTGACCTGGTTCAGGGAAAATTTTCCCTGGATTCATTATGTTATTTGGATCCCATACTTTCTTAATCCGTTTCATCATATCGAGGCCAGCTGCCCCTAGCTCCATCTCCATAAACGGAGCTTTCATGATTCCAATACCGTGCTCGCCAGACAATGTTCCTCCAAGCTCGATCGCAGCCGTGAAAATTTCCGAAACAGCTAGTTCAACGCGGCTCATTTCTTCATGATCCGTTTTATCACAAATGATGTTCGGATGCAGGTTGCCATCTCCTGCATGTCCAAAAACCACGAGATGCACACCATATTTATCTCTTATTTCCTGAAGTCTCTCACACATTTCGGGGATTTTACTGCGGGGAACAGTAGCATCTTCTGAAATTTTCGTTGGTTTAATGCGGACAATGGCCGGCGATACGAGCTTACGTGCTCTCCATAGTTCTGCTTCTTCGGCTTTGTCTTTTGGAATTCTAACTTCTCTTGCCCCCACAGTACGACACAACTCTGCTGCTTGAGCGATTTCTTCCTGCAAAGCAAGTGGATGACCATCCATTTCAATTAAAATAAGTGCTGCCGCATCAACAGGTAAGCCAAGTGGTTCAAATTGCTCAACTGCTACAATTGATGCCTGATCCATCAGTTCCATTTTTGAAGGGAAAATACCGGAAGAAAGAATTTTGGAGATCGCACTTCCTGCATCTACTAAGCTATCAAAAATAACCATCATTGTTACAGTAGCCCTCGGTTTCGGAATAAGCCGAAGCACTGCTTTCGTAATGATGCCAAGTGTGCCTTCTGAACCAACAATCAGTTTTGTTAAGTCGTACCCAGTTACATTCTTTACAGTTCTCCCGCCCGTTTTTATGAGCTCGCCTTCGGGTGTAATCACTTCAAGTCCAATAACATAATCTTTCGTCACACCATATTTCAGCCCCCTAGGTCCGCCAGAGTTTTCAGCTAAATTGCCTCCGATTGTCGAGACGTGAGAACTGCTGGGGTCTGGGGGATACATAAATCCTTTTTCTTCAGCTGCTTTATGAATATTCGCTGTCAATACACCAGGAGAAACCACAGCTACAAGGTCTTCTTCGTGAACTTCTAGTACATCATTCATTACAGATAAATCAAGTATGAGACCACCATTAACCGAAAGAGGTCCTCCGCTTAGACTGGTGGCCTGGCCCCGTGGATAAAGAGGGATTTTTTCGCGGTTCGCATACTTTACGAGGGATACCAATTCTTCTACACTTTTTGTCTGAATGACGAGATCAGGTAAATAGGTTCCAAAAGAAGCGTCGAATGAATAGCTGAAGCGATCACTTTCATTTGTTAAGACTCTTCCCGTTTTGATAATTGCTTTTATTTCCCGAGAGTGATTGGAGGTAACTATCTTCATTTCAATATCATCCTTTCTGTAATTCCATATTTAATAATCTTGTAAGAACAACCTTAATTTTTTCTCGGCGTTTCTTAAATGAATTTGACATTGAAGTTTAGCCAATTCAGGCTCTTTTAATTCAATTGCCAGAAGAATGCTCTGATGTTCTTCGTAGACAGCTTTACGTTTTAGTTTTAATTGTTCATTTGGACGAAGGGTGATATTTAACGCTTTTTCATAGAGATAAGATAGGCTTTCTAGCGTTTGAATCATAATTGGATTATGTGTAGCCCTAATAATGGAAGAATGAAAATCTATATCAGCATTCATAGCAGTCGTACCTTTTTCGATAGATTCCTCTTCCATTATCTTTAAAATTTGCTTCATTTTATTAAGTTGTTCTGGTGTACGTCTTAAGGCAGCTAGATAGGCAGCTTCAGGCTCCAAAACCTTGCGCATTTCAAATAGATGCTTAATTGTTTCAACATCATCACTTTCAACCTGCATGTGCTGAAAGAATGTTGAACTTGTTGTTTCTTCTACATAGCTTCCCCCGCCTTGACGGGAGTGAATGACACCTGCTGCACGCAACATGCTCAATGCCTCGCGAATGGTTGTCCTACTTACAGAAAATAGAATAGTTAACTCTTTTTCCGTTGGCAGCTTAGAGCCTGGACGGCACTGCCCTGTTTCAATCATGTTTAATAATTCACGAGAGATCATTTGAGAAACATTTTCTTTTTGGGACAAAATTATCTATCACCTTTCATGTTTTATCAAAGAGAAGGATAAAAACTAAAAATTTTGTATGACATATTTATGGAATATATTAAGAATTTATTCTCTTTTTTTAGAAATACAAATAGAAAGCGCTTTCAAATTGAACTTAATAAAGAAATAACCCTTAATTAAACAACAAAAACGAATATTTGTATTACAAATATTGTATAAAAAACAGTTGAGTTAATCAAGAGTTTTCTTTATGACTACAACCCGGTTTCGCAAACTGTAAACTGAATATTAAAAGGGAAGAACTTTTGTTTTAAATTACAAGCAATGTGATGCAGAAAAAGTCCGGGCGCGAAAAGGATTGCACGTATTCTCATTACGTGGGGAGCCGCTATAGTGTTGGTGTGAATAAAAAAACATTTATTTGCATAAAGATGCAAAATGGTATATTTTTATAATAACCATTCTAAGATCTAAAAGGGGATAAAATATGGATATTTATCATGCAGTAACCAGTGATGTTAAATATATTTATAATTTAATACAAATTCACGCTGAACAAGGAGTAGTTTTGCCTCGTACAAAATTATCACTATATCAACATTTACAATGTATGTATGTCATGAAAGAGGATAATAAAATACTTGGGGTTGCCGGATTACATGTTTTAGGTCAGGACCTAGCAGAGGTACGTTCATTAGTCGTAGCTCCCAACCATTCTGGTCAAGGTATAGGTCGTAAGTTAGTTAATCATATTATAAATGAAGCTTCACAACTGGAAATTAGCAGATTAATATCATTAACATACGAAACGGAGTTTTTTAAAAAATGTAATTTTGAAATTATTTCAAAGGATACTTTGCCTGAAAAAGTATGGATTGATTGTATGAATTGCCCAAAATTTAATTCTTGTGATGAAGTTGCAATGATTAATTATATTGGATAAAAAAAATATCAAAGAGTCCATTCAATTATGGCTGTCCTAATTAAAGGGGGCATACTGCAACATTATCACTTGTGCTTGTGTCAGTAACGACACTTACCATATTATAAGATTTATTTATTGCTTCTGTAAAAATAGTTTAGAATATTGGAGGAAAGTAAGGTAGCCATATTGGGTTCTATCATTCTAGACCCCTTGGCAATACCAACTAACGTTGTTTCAGTAGTCATTATTGCTTCAGCATTTTTTTTAAATCCACCCTCAATCAAATGAATCTTTATGTCCGTTGATTCCCGTTCTAATTTTATCAATTGCCATTGTTTACAATTCCACCTGGGGATGAGGGGATTATATCTTCAGGTGGAATGTTTAATTCTCCTCCAATAAGATGAATGATCTCTTTCACATTGGCTATTCCTTCGTCTTCCGTTGCCACTTTAGCATTTTTACTATTTTTATTTTAACAAAACATCTTAATTGTCCAATTGCGATATTTTCTTTTCCAATTGGAATGGGTGCCCCACAGAAATGATTTTGAGTAAACATGGGTGCCGCTGCACTAGGGACAGTAGATAATATTACAGAGAAATCAAGTGTATCATCTTTTATTCCAAAACGTTTTTAGAACAAGTGTAAAACCCTTTGAGAAAGGCTTTTGTAGCGTTCAGTGTTATTTGTTTTTAATGGGTTAAATATAATCATTATTGGCAAACTCCTTTCCTCACTGTTCTCTAGATGCAAATATTATTTAAAGATAATCAATATAACAATTTTTATAACTAAAGTGGGTTGCATATTAAAGCGATAGTTTTTTTTATTTTGATATTTGTTCTGAAAATATAAAGAATAGTAACTATAACTTACCAAACGTCAAATTATATTTTGATATCTAGGAATTTTTAAGCTCAACATCGGCGTAGTCTGATCCCAAAGAAAACGGTATTTATCACAAGGATTCTTTAAAAATTACAAATGCATAAATGGAATAATATTCAAGAAAAAAGATTGACAAAAGCAAATAGTTAGTTTAATTTAAATTTAATTAATAATATTCAGACAAATTTAAAAATAACTTTTAAACTTTATTCTGATTTACACATAGCCAACGAAAAAAAACACCATCATAAAATATGACATTATGATGGTGCACTTGATTATCTTTTTATAAGATTACATCAAGAACTAAATAACATATTATTTTTTAAAGCATTTGCTTATTCTGGTCATACTGGTAATACCGGTGTAACCAATTAATAGAATTAAGGTGATAAGAGATGAGTGGGAATTTATTATATTTCGAAGTAGCTGAAGAAATAGAGAACAAAATTAACACTGGAATTTATGAAGAAGGAGAAAAACTTCCTTCTGAGAGAGAATTAACACAAGCGCACAATGTAAGTAGGAATGTGATTAGGCAAGCACTTACCATTCTCAGAGAAAAAGGGTTAATTACCATAAAACCAGGAAAAGGAGCTTATATTACAAAGATAAAAGATACGTTAGTTACTGAAACTTTGAAAAGAGTAATTGACAAATATGACTCCTCTATTGAAGATATCCAGGAGGTTCGTCATGGACTTGAAACTTTAGTCATTAAATTAGCTGTTAAAAAGGCTAGTAGTGACAATATCGAAGAATTAAAAAGCATTTGTAAGCAAATGGATGAAGACATCAGTATCAGTAGTTTTTTAGATTGGGATTTAAAATTCCATAGGACTTTAACTAGTTCAACTCAAAATCCAATTTTTTCTGTTTTAGTTAATTCATTCTATGATATGACTGAACATACGACTTTCTTATTAACTAATTATACAAGTAGTTTTATCAATGTAATGGATAAAGCTCAAGAACATCATTGGATGTTGATAAAATCAATTGAATCAAGAGATGTTGATCGTGCGATATTAGTAATGGAGGATCATATGAATTTATTCGGTGAAGAAATCAGTTTACTTAAGAGTGATAAAGTAATATAAACAACTACTTTGAAAGGGGTGATGTACTAAGATTTTAGTTGTACGAAAAAACAAAAAAGGGGTTGTAAAAAATGGATAAGAAGCTACCGATTTTTCACCCTGGGATTCCTGCTACAGTAAGTATTGTAATTGCTGTTATTACTGCATTGTTATGTGCAAACTGGCTAGACAATATTATGAAATTATAGTTAGGAGTGAAAAAAGTGAAACCACCTTTAAAGTATTCTATTTATTCAATTTTATATTTTTCCGAAGATGGAATTTGGGAGTATGAAATATACCAAGGATTGAAGAATCATTACAATAAACAATCACTAAGTAAAATTCGCTCTATATTACTTGAGTTATCGAATAAAAGTTGGACAGATGAAGTGGAGGTGGTAACTCACAATGGCTCTATTTTAAGGAAGTATAAAATACAAGCACGTCATAAGGAATTTATTGATTACCAACTCTCACCTCGAAAAATTATCGATGAATTAGGTTTAAAAATAGGAAATGTAATTACGGGGAGGGGCACTGCATGAACGCCGAGTCTTTAGAAAAAATTAAAATGTTGCAAGAATCTCGTAAAGTTCGTATAGGGATGGTGTATGCAGCACTTGGTGCTCCGATGCTAGGAGTAGCTTTTGGTTTTGCAGGTTCAGCAGGGACTTTAGCTCCTTTTAATATGGCATTCCCTACAGGTTCAATGGCATTTCAATTTTTTGAATATATGTTTGGTCTGCTTGCCATTTTTATCTATTCTTTTATGGTTGGCAGCGCAAAAGATAATTTTCGAATTTTTAAATCAAAAATTTCATGGTACGGGGTTTTTACAGCTATGACGGGTATGATTGGCGATTTTCTATTCTTTTCAGCTTCTGCATTAGTAGGAGGAGCAATTGCTGGTCCTTTAGCAGCATTGTTTGGATTTTGGGGAGCTGTCATTACTTCGCTAGTCTATCGAGAGAAGATACTGCAAAAGTGGACAATAGTAGGAGTTATCTTTATAGTAGCTGGAATTTGGGTTGCATCTGGTGGAATGGGTATTGCAGCTCCAGAGGGTGTTTCGGGAACAATTGTTTTGATAGGTGCTGCTATGGGACTGCTTTCTGCCATCATGTATGGAGTTGAGAACTTTGCGATTGCTGCAGGTTCAGATATGATCCCTGAAGAAAGTACATTGTTTTGGAGAGCTGGGTGGGCATTAGTCGCTTTGATTATTCTTAACTTCACAATAATGCCTAAGTTTACAGATATCGCTAGTATAATGTTTCAAGAACCTATGTGGTGGGCATATGCTGCAGTAACTGGTGGTGCTTGGGGAGTCTATATGATTGTAGCTCTATATATAGGAATTAATACAGCAGGAACTGTTGGTGGAGGATTATTAGCGAGTACAGGGTTTGTATGGACAACACTTCTTTCGATGACTGTTTATGGCGGGACTTGGAGCACTTCATTATTAATAGGTTCCTTAATCATGTTTGCTGGAATTAGTGTTATGTTATTAAGGCCTTCCAATTCAATAAGTAAATTAAGAGAATAGTAAAGGAGTAATGCCAATTGGACGAGATCAAAAACGAATATTTAAAGATATCCGAAAAAGAAGCCAATTACTTAATTCGTGGTGTCATTGCAAGTTCAATGGTATTTGTTATTCCATTTATCATTATTATTTTAAATGGTTGGTGGGAACCGTTAGGTACTTCACAAGACGGCTGGCGTTGGGTCGCTACTTCAACAGTACTTATTGCTTTAGTTTATATAGCATTAATCTTTGATAAGAAGTATCGGAAACATTAATTTTTGAATCAGTAACGAATTTCATTTCTTTAAACGGAAAAGTAACTACAATAATAAAATATTTAATATTTAAAATAGTTAGAATTGATAAGGGGGAACAAGTATGAGTAAGTACATTTGCGGCATTGACATGGGAGGTACATTTACTGATTTTGTATCTTTTAACACAGAAACACAAGAAGTAGAAGTTTGGAAAAATCTATCTACTCCTAATCAACCTATTAATGGTTTATTGACTGGATTAAATAATTTTGATGATCTAACAAGTGTAGGTCAAATACGTCATGGCACAACCATTGCCACAAATGCAATTTTAGAAAGAAAAGGGGGAAATGTGGCATTTATTACAACAAAAGGCTTTAAAGATGTCCCATTTATTCAACGGGGTAATCGAAAAAAACATTATGATATCAGTTGGATTAAGCCTGAACCACTGGTAAAACGGAGGAACTGTTTTGAGATTACGGAGCGATTAACTCATAAAGGCGAAGTATTACAGGAAATAAATGAAGAAGAAGTAAAACAAATCGCAGAAGAAATAAGAAATAGAGGCAATATTGATTCTATTGCAATTAACACTCTATACTCCTATGTAAATCCCTCACATGAACAAGAAATAAAATCTCTCTTTAAAAAATACCTACCTGAAATTCCAGTTTCGATTTCATATGAAGTTCTCCCAAAATGGAAGGAATACGAAAGAGGCAGTACAGTTATTGCAGATGCCTATATTAAACCGATTGTTTCAAACTATGTGAAAACGTTAGAAGAAAACTTTGAAGAAATGAACATCACAAAAAATGTGGGAATCATGAAATCAAATGGTGGAATTATGACCATAGATGCTACTGATCAAGCTCCGATTAACACTGCAGTTTCAGGCCCAACTGGAGGAGTTGTAGCTGGAAAATCAATTGCAAATCTATGTGGAATTGATAATCTTGTCACACTTGATATGGGTGGAACTAGTACAGATGTAGCCGTAATCGTAAACGGAGAAGAACAATTTACGACGAATTTTGAAATTGAATGGGGAATCCCTATTCAAGTACCAATGATAGATATTCGTACAATTGGTGCAGGTGGCGGAAGTATTGCTTCGATAGATAAAGGCGGAATGCTAAATGTTGGACCAGAAAGTGCAGGGGCACATCCAGGACCAGTGTGTTATGGCAATGGTGGAGAGAAACCGACTGTAACGGATGCCAATTTAGTATTAGGCCGTTTAAATCCACAAAATTTCCTTGGTGGAAAAATGAAACTTGATTTTGATGCTGCTTATAAAGCTATCGAAAAACTAGGTGAACAAATAGGAATGTCTGTAGAAGAAACTGCACTGGCAATTGTGAAGATCGCCAATAACAATATGGTTGGAGCATTAAGAATGGTATTAATTGAACAAGGATATGATCCACGTGACTTTACAATGCTCAGTTTTGGTGGAGCGGGTCCTGTACATGCAAGCGACATTATTGATATCGCTGGTATTCCAAATTGTATTGTTCCAGTGTACCCAGGACAATTTTCGGCGTTTGGCTTTGTCCAATGTGATGCCCGAGTGGATTTGCAGCGTACTGTCCAAATGACCTCTAAGTTTTTTGATATTGATCGAGCAAATCAAGTATTCCAAGAATTAAAAGAAACTGGTATGAATGACTTAATTTCACAAGGATACAGAGAAAATCTTGAAGTTATTACATCCATTGAAATGAGGTATTTAGGCCAAAACTATGAATTAGATATACCTTTTACTTATGCCCAAATTAATGAAGATAATGTTCAACATATTTGGAATACTTTCCATGATATGCACAATGATCGCTTTGGCTTCAAAATTGACGGTGAAGTGATGGAGGTTGTTAACTACAAAGTTACAGTCATCAGTAAACCTGAGAAAGCAAAATTAAAAAATATTGACTTAGTAAATGGAGGAATCGCAGTTCCAAAAGATGAACGTTTAGTTCGATTTGATGATGAATTTTTGGCAACAGCTATTTATGATCGAGATACTCTATTAGCCGGCCATAGAATTGCTGGTCCGGCAATTATTGAGGAAAGTGCATCTTCAACAGTAATTAGGCCTAATCATATCGTAATAGTTGACGACTTTGGAAATCTTCATATTAAAACAAAGGAAGGGTGTTAATAAATGGATTATGTAACAATGAATATTATTAATTCTGCAATGATATCAATTTGCCGTGAGATGGGAATTACTCTCATGAAAACCTCTTATTCTACTATTTTTAATGAAGCTTTAGATTTTACATGTGGTCTTGCAAATACAAAAGGGGAATTAATAGCAGTTGCTGATTACTGCCCTGCAATGATTGGTGGTATGCCAGTTTTAATTGATAACTGTATCAAAGAAATACCTGTTTCTGAAATGAAGCCTGGAGATGTCATTCTTCATAATGATCCATACAGAGGGGGATTGCATATTCCAGAACATACATTATTTAAACCTATCTTTATAGACGGGGAAGTGGTTGGCTATGCGGTCGCCATTGGACATATAGCAGAGATTGGTGGAATCGTTCCAGGAGGTTTTGCTGCAGAAGCAACGGAAGTATTTCAAGAAGGGATAAGATTACCTCCTGTGAAAATTATTAACGAAGGAAAAGACAATGATGATGTATGGAAAATTATGCTAGCGAATGTAAGGACACCGAGACATAATTATGGTGATTTAAGAGCGTTAATCAGTTCTGTTAATTTGGGTGAATCAAGATTATCAGAGCTAATCATTAAATATGGAAAAGAAATCTTCACAAAGACAGTAGATGATCTATTGGATTACTCAGAACGTCGTATGCGTGCAGAATTAAAGGAAATTCCAAATGGTTATTATGATTTTGACGATTATATTGAAAATGATGGAATTGAAGATAAGACTTTCACGATTAAAGCAAATGTGTATGTGGAAGATGAAGAAGTGATTGTAGACTATACGGGAACTTCACCACAAGCACGTGGACCGATTAATGCTACTTATGGTGTATCTGTTTCAGCAGCTTATAATGCCTTATTGCATATTACAGACCCTGAAATTCCAAAGAATTCTGGATGTTTTAGACCTATTAAAGTAGTAGCTCCTCCAGGAACAGTAGTAAATGTTGATTTCCCAGCACCGGAAGTAGGGGGCAATACAGAAACACATCCAAGAATAGCGTTAGCTATTATAGGTGCTTTCTCTAAGGCAGTTCCAGAGAAGGTTATGGCTTGTGAAGGTGGCACTCATCTAAACTTTGTATTTGGAGGGCATCACGATGACTATGATGAATACTATGTTTGTTATGATTTAGAAGCTGTAGGATGGGGTGCGCGCCCATATGCTGATGGAAATAATATGGTTGACTCGATAAACGGAAATTGTCGAACGACACCAACTGAAGTTTTTGAAACGAGATTTCCATGGCTTATAGAATCTTTTAATTTAAATCAAGATTCTGGCGGCCCTGGAAAGTATCGTGGTGGATTGGGTGCTGAAAAGGTTTTAAAATGTGTGGCAAAAGAAATAACTGTAAGCCAAATGTCAGATCGACATCAAATAGCGCCGTTTGGATTATTTAACGGTCAAGAAGGTGGACTAGGTGCAACGCTCGTGATGAAAAATGGAGAGAGTGAATGGAAAAATGTAAAAGAAGCTTATGGAAAGGTTTCTTCAAGTAAATTCTCCAATCTTACCGTGAAAAAGGGAGATAGAGTAAAGATTGTTACACCTGGTGGTGGTGGATATGGAGATCCATGTGATAGAGATAGAAGTAAACTGGAAGAGGATATTAAGGATGGTTTTGTGTCCGAAGAAGCAGCCTTATCAACCTATTAAATTACCTGAATATTAAAATATTTAATAACAAGGAGATGATTTGATGAAATTCTCGAGTAATGGTTATTATGTGGAAAAATATGAAAAATGTTCAGTTTGCGGAAAATTAGTTTATGAGAATAGAATTGAGACATTAAATATCCATGAAGTACCATCATTATTTTGCTCAGATTGGTGTGTAGATTGGGAAAAGATTAGGGTTCAAAAAAAGAAACAAGCCCAAAAATTATTAATCTAAATAAAAAATTACATTATTAGATATGATAACTAATTACTAATAAAACATCTAAATAAGAGCAAGAAAAACGTCATACATGGCCTTTCATACCCATATGAAAGGCCATGTATGATATGAAAATAAGTGATGTTTTAATAGTACTAAGCTGTAACGGGAGGTCTAAAAATACCGGTTGCAGCAATCACACCATGGAATTTTCCTCTTTCAATGGTGGCTAGAACCCGCACTTGCAGCAGGTTGCACAGTCGTATTAAAACCAGCCGAACAAACCCCAATATCTGCTATTGAATTTTTTAAACTAGCAGAGAAGGCTGGGGTTCCTAAGGGAGTTATTGGAAATCCAAAGGAAATAGGTGATGTCCTATTAGAAGATAAACGAATTAGGAAGATTACTTTTACTGGTTCAACAGAAGTGGGAAAACTTTTATATAAAAAAGCAGCTAACCAAGTTAAAAGAGTTTCTATGGAACTTGGTGGACATGCACCAATTATTGTTTTTGAAGACTGTGATTTAGAGAGTACAGTGAATCAAGTAGTAAGAAGCAAGTTTAACAATACAGGGCAAACTTGTGTATGTCCTAATAGAATTTGTGTACAGGAGTCTATTAAAGATACATTTTATTAATTTATTTAAGGAAAAAGTCCAATCGCTAAAAATGGGGTATGGAATAGATGAAAAAATTGATGTTGGACCAGTGGTGAATAAAAGTGGGTTAGACAAAGTAAAAAAACATGTAGAGGATGCTCTGCAAAAAGGGGCCACCTTAGTAGTTGGTGGGAAGGTTTCTGATAAAGATCATCACAAAAATGGTTATTTTTATGAACCTACAGTCTTAGATTGTGTAAATGAACAAATGTTAATTGCTTATCAGGAAACATTTGGTCCTGTTGCTCCTATATTTAGCTTTGAAATTGAGGAAGAAGTGGTAAAAAAAGCAAATAATACTGACTATGGTCTGGCGGCATATATATTTACAGAGAATCTTTCTCGTTCTTAGAGTTTCTGAGGCATTAGAATACGGAATGGTAGGGATTAATGATACTGTAGTATCGCAAGTAGAAGGATCTTTTGGTGGAATAAAAGAAAGTGGCATCGGGAGAGAGGGCGGACCTGATTGTCTTGACGATTTTCTGGAAATGAAATTGATTACTACAATTATTCGAGATTAGACAATGTGTTGACAAATAAACAAAAACTGTAGAGAGAACTTTCTTAAATGGTAATACCAGTAATACCAATAAGCAAATTTTAGATAGAAAGGGTGTTAATCTTATGAGTAATAAAAATAGATTTCAAGAGTTGGGCGATTTAGATAAAAAACACTTTCTACATCCTACATCCTCGATAAAACAACAACAAGAAGAAGGTCCTGCTTTTATTTTTTCTGAAGGAAAAGGTATTTATCTTTATGACATATTAGGGAATAAAGTTATGGATGGAATGTCGTCACTTTGGAATGTGAATATAGGACATGGCAGAAATGAAATAGTAGAAGTTGCAGCGGAACAAATGTCAAAGTTAGCATATAGCTCATGCTTTAATACTTTTAGTAATGAGCCTGCTATCAAATTAGCAGAGAAAATTTCTCAAATCACACCAGGTGATTTGAATACGACTTTTTTCACTTCTGGTGGATCGGAATCAAATGATACAGCTATTAAACTAGTACGACATTATTGGATATTGAAAGGCGAAAAAGACCGAAAGAAGATTATTTCTAGGAATAAATCCTACCATGGTTTAGCAATGGGAGCCACTAATGCTACAGGTCTAAAACCATTTCGGGATTTTTCAAATACATTTTCTCCAGACTTTTTCCATGTAGAAGATCAATCAATAGAAGCCCTTGTTGATTTAATTGAAAAAGAGGGACCTGAAACTATTGCTGCATTTATTTCGGAACCTGTTCAAGGGTCTGGAGGAGTGCATGTTCCTCCTGTGGAATATTTTAAAGATTGTAGAAACGTATGTGATAAGTATGGAATTCTATTTATTGCAGATGAGGTTATAACTGGATTTGGAAGAACAGGGAAATACTTTGGGATGGAACATTTTGGTGTTATACCTGATATTATGAGTTTTGCAAAAGGGGTTACAAGTGGATATGCACAATTAGGTGGTGTGGTAATAAGTAAAAAAATTCATGAAGATCTAATTGAACTTTCTACGGATACTTTTCTTCACGGGTATACTTACAGTGGACATCCAACTGCATGTGCTGTCGCTTTAAGAAATATCCAAGTTATTGAAGAAGAAAATTTGATTGAAAATGCTAGATTGATGGGTGAAGAGATGTTGAAGGGATTCAAGTGGATTCAGCAAGAACAAGAAATGGTTGGAGAAGTACGGGGACTAGGTTTATTAGGAGCAATTGAATTAGGAAAAGGTCAGAGTACAAATGAAAGGTTTAATAACCCTCTAGCTCCTTTGGTTGTAAAAGAAGCCGCAAAAAGAGGATTAATGTTTAGATCGGTTATTTTTGAAGGTCAAGATACGCTTGTATTCTCTCCTCCTTTAATCATTAATAAGCATGAGGTTCATAAAATGATAGAAGTTATATCTGATTCTATATCTGCAGTTAAACTGAAGCATAATGAAAAAGAGCTTATCTAAAGTGTGGACGATGGCAGGAAATTACGCATTGTCTGACCATTTAATATAATCCTGGGTAGTTGGTCAGTAACTTCTAAAATCTCTTGTTAATGATTAGCTCCAGGCTATTGCAGGTTAGAATTGATCCTAACATTTATATAAAAATTTAGTAAAGACTTATACTGACGCGCGTGAGAAACGAAGTGCTTTCAAATTAGACTTTGACCTTCACTAATAATTTGGCGTTTAGCTTTATGGACTACTATTCCCTGGACAACGGACACACATAAAAAAGTGTCGCTTATCCGGGGTTTTCTTTTTTACTTAATCTTGACCTTCACAATCTTTCCTCCGGCTTTTTTACCCGCCTGTTCCATTAGCTTCGCAAATTACTTCCTTATCTCCGTATCCTTCTTATTTTTTTTCATCTTGATATCCCTCGCAATTTAATATTCTTGCTATATAGTTTCGCCATGGTAAAGGAGTCTTATACATTCCCAGGTTCTAAAGCCCTCCCTTCCCCACTATATTGTTAGTAAAGTGGAAAACTGACAAAGTGGCCTTGAGGTATTTTCCGATTATTTAATAATGAGAGAAGAGAGGAGGAAGGGGATGTCATCTTTGAACCCTTTTTTCGAGGAATTGAAAGGAAAGGATCCAAAACCAAAAGCTATTCAAAAAACATCTTTGGAAGATCCTTCACGCCAAATAACCTCCATGAGAAAAGTCAGGAAGGACAAGCAGCATGACATTAAATTCCCTGTGGATTATGTCATGAAGGTCAAGCTCCGGACGCTTTGCAAAACGTTAAATTCGATCTATAAGCAAAAAACAGGAAAATCCTTGACCCAAACGAACTGTAATACATTGCTTCTGCGGTTCGCCCTGATGAGGAGAAAGGATGTGGATTATGGCATGCCTTATACTGACACGAAGGAATACATGCATACTCATTTGCTGAGACCGAATACAGCGAAAGGGGAGGATTGCATGAAGTCGCCATCTTGAAGGACCTGTCCGACCGGAGGGTTGCCTATTGCATGGTCCATCATGCTGTTTCCTGGTTGGAAAGAGGGGGTTCCGTTGAAGAAATCTTATAGTCAATTCAACCTTTTATCGAACAAGCTACTTTATGGAACGAAGGAAAAAAAGGGATTTTTCGATTATTTCTTGCCTAAGTATCGATATTTGCAGATTGAAGTGCCCTATTATGAATATTTAAGGGGTGAGGTTTTCGTCGAAGACATGAAGGATTTGTTTGAAGAGGCTCCGGAAAACCTGACTATGTATCACCTGATTGCCCTCCTGTATTTTGACTTCATGGAACAAGTGAAGAAAGGGGCCAAATATGAACAGCTCTGTCCCTTTTTGATTTCTTCCAAGAAAAAATTCCAGGAACGGCCGATGATTAAAAAAAGGGTATTGAAGCAGGTGACGAACAAACTTTTCTCATTCGAGCAACGGGAAGAGGAGATAGAGGTGACATCAGAAGAAAAACAGGCAGAGATTACCCTGCGGATCAAAGAGTCAGAGATTTACCGGGGTGAGGTATTTCTGCATGATATTTCTCTCTACTTAATGGGATGAAGAGTTCACGGTCGAGGATTTACTAGTGATTATGTTCATGGACTTTCTGAAAAGGATTAAAGAAAAGGGAAACTCAAGCCAAGCTATGAAGGCCATTTTATTGAACTATCTATGAGGATTATTTTTGATAAGCGGTGATAAAATTGAAGAAGTACCTCATCAGAGTATCCTTCATATTTTGGAGAGAATCCTCGGTCATTATAGATCGGTGTGAAAATTTGGGACATCCCTAAACCTCCATACCCAGATTCAATGTGGGTTTCCTGGCCGCAAGCAACTCCCAGGATGCTTGCCTTCTTGATAGTTAGATACGGCTCTCTTAAAGTTAAACGCCACCGATGTGATAATTAGAGCAAAATAAAAAAAGAAAAGAAGTACATCAAAACGCCAATCCCATATTTATAAGGGATTGGCGTTTATTTGATTTTTATCGATTAAGCACGGTATTATAAATAAATTATTATTTGTTCCAAAACTCATAATATATAGAATTAGCCTGGAGCGAAAAACGCTTTAGGCTTTCTTTTTGTTGTTTTTATCGTTTGCGTTCGTAAAAGTACACTTTTACGAACGGTTCTTTTTTTTTATAAAATCGACTCATTTTTACGTTCGTTATAGTTGAAAAACACTTTATGAACGTTCGTGATTTTTCACATACTTTTACGAACGCTTTTGGTAGAATAATAGGAAAGTAAGTAGAAAAAGGAGTAAAAATGGAAGTTCGTAAATTTGGATACATAAGAGTGATTAGCAAAGATCAAATTGAAGGACGTCAACTTCAGGCCATGAAAGAAAAAGGATTAGATGAACGAGATATCTTCCTAGATAAACAAAGTGGGAAAAACTTTGACCGGGCTCAATATCAATTGTTAAAACGTATGATCCGGAAAGGGGATGTCCTATATATTCATTCACTCGATCGTTTTGGCCGGAACAAGGAAGAAATTCTACAAGAATGGAATGACATCACGAAAAATATCCAAGCAGATATCGTGGTCATGGATATGCCATTGTTGGACACTACTCAATTTAAGGATAGTTTAGGGACCTTCATCGCAGATCTTGTTTTACAGATCCTTTCCTGGATGGCGGAAGAGGAGAGGGACCGTATACGAAAACGGCAGCGTGAGGGAATTGATGTTGCTTTACAGAACGGTGTGCCCTTCGGACGACCGAAAGCCCAAGTAACGGAAGGGTTTAATGAAGTCTATGATTTATGGAAAGCAGGAGAGATGACGGCCGTTAAAGCCATGGCGGAATTAGGCGTTAAAAAGACGACTTTTTATAAGTTGGTAAAGGAATATGAAACAGACATTAAAAAGATCTCTATATAATAGAAGAAACTTGTCAAAAAATTAGCCGGCCATCCCTAGATATTTCGCTTCATTGTGGATGATACCCATCCTGGGTGAATGAAGCATATACACTTTCAGCCCTCCTTTTAGAATTCGCATGAACATCAAAATAATTAACAAAACAAAAATCAAAAAGTGTCAAACAACGAAATCTCCAATTTCATGAAGAAGCAAAATAAAGAAGAACCGATTAATACAACATTGGCGGATGCTTTGGAAAAACTGAATTCGATAAATAAATGGAACTATTTGCATTCCTCTTTCCATGGAAATTGTCACACAGATTATGTACGCCAAATAAGCGCGTGATGTTCGAGAAAATGGAATAGAAATAAACAAGAGTTGCAGCTTGTTTTACCGAAGCAGCAACTCTTTGTTTTATAAGATGGGATATAGGAAATCCCATACATTTTAACTCATTATTTTAATGGTTGTCCTTCAAATGCGTTAACATTTAAAGGTGAAGAGAGGAATTCTTTAGCTTTACCAACAAACGAGGTGAAGTGCTCACTTGAATTATGGCTTGCAACCGCTAGATGATCTTGCCAAACTTCAACCATTGTAAATTCATTGTCTTTTTCTGTAGCTTTGTGAAGAGTGTAAGAAACATTTCCACTTTCCGCTCTTGAAGCTACGATTAGCGGTTGAATCTCCTCTAGAAATGCATCTTGTTTTGCTGGATTAATATTGAATACGGCATGAATGATAATCATTAAACGTCATCCTCTCTTTTGTTAAGCATAATAAACTTAATATATAATTAAAGTAAAAATAACATACTCGGTTGTAATTAAATGAATGGATTCTTTATTACATTACTTCCATTGTGCGACTTTATCAATTGGAAGACGAACTGACTGATGGCCATTATCTGCTGCTTTACCGATTGAAATTAGCATAACTGGTACGTATCGATCTTTATCTAATCCAAAAGCTTCTGCGATTTGGTCTTTTTCATAGCCACCGATTGGATTTGTATCATAGCCATAAGCACGAGCCGCAAGCATTAGTTGCATGGATACAAGACCACCATCAACTAGAACGACCTCTTTCATTTCCTCACTAGTGATTTTTTCGAAATATCCAGCAAATGAGGCTAATATGTTTTCTTTTACTTCTAAAGGCATAAGCCCTAAATCTACAGCTTTACCGTAGATTTCTTCGCCGTTATCAAAATTGTTCATATCACCAAATACGGCAATTACTGCGGAAGATGTTTCGACTTGATTTTGGTTAAAGCGAGCAAGAGGTGCAAGTGTTGCTTTTCCCTCAGGACTATCAATTACAAGGAAGCGCCATGGTTGCATATTTACTGAAGAAGGAGCAAGTGTCGCTAAGGTAAGTATTTCCTCCATTTCTACCCTACTGATTTTTACGGATTTGTCGTAATTTTTTATGGAGCGGCGTCCTGTGACAATTTCTTTGAAATCATTTGTTAATTGTGCTGTAGTAGTCATAGTTGATAGTCTCCTCTTTTTAACTTTAGTAGTTTAATTTATAGTTATTCTCATTTCAAATTGTAACGAATCAAGTGTTAGACTTGGCTTATATTTTTTTGAATGCGTGTCAGCATATCTGTTAACTCTTGACGTTCTTCTTCTTTAAAATCTTTAAGCATCAAAGTGACAAAACGAGCTTTTTCAGCTTGGTAGAGAATAATTTGTTTGCGACCATGATCTGAAAGACAGACAAGAGTAAATCGATTATCCTCCGGATCTTTGCGTCTTAAAATCATCCCAGTCGCTTCAAGTTGTTTTAAATGCCGGGTAATCGCTGCACCGTCAATGTTAACCTCTTTTTGAAGTGCTGTTTGACTAATTTCATCAACTTGATAAAGCTGATATAAGATATCATGTCTTGATTGACTAATGCCCGTACAACTTTCAAATTTTGAACTTATCTGTTTGTTAAGGCAGTTCATTATATATAAAATAAAAGATTCATTAGAACATGAATTCGTCAAGAAACACCCTCTTTTCATACGTTAGACAAAATAATTGATAGCTCAATAGTTGATGTGTCAATTAATATACTATACCCTAAATAATAAAGCAAGTATTTTAGTACTGCAACTTTTGCTTAAATATGATCTAGACCAAAATGTTGCTCTATCTCCTTTTTGATTAGGCAATCTTTTCAAGAAAGCTCAGTAAACCTTTGGAGCTTTTAGCCAAGGTATAAGTATGATAAAACTGCCCTTAAATAAGGTGGAAAAGTTCATCTGATAGTCGTAGACCAAGACCATTCTTCGATTTATGTGCCATAATACAGAAAGTGAAGGAGCGAATGCTCCATCCTTTTCTGTATGCTACTTCAATCAATTAAATTTCATTGAGTACGATGCCTGTAAATGATATTCAAGTTCTTTGTCAGTTATGTGTGTGAAGATTTAAATCTAATGGTCCTAAGTGCACTGAATGGGCTCCTATCATCAATAAATCCAGCTAGACATAAAACAGAAGGGTGAAGTTTAGAACCATACTTTTTACATCTCATCATACATAAGGAAATACATGGGGATAAAGTATTCGTACCAATAGATTTAAAGAGAATTTGGAATCGTTTATAGCAATGAAAAAAAGCAACCGTTTGGATATAAAACGGTTGCTTTTTTATAAACTGTGGTCTAGGAGTTTTATAATAGTCCTTTGGGATTCCTTCGCAGGGTGCAATAATGAATATGTATTTACAGGTCCAAGTACGGAAGTTCAACATTTGTGGTTTGCTCTGTTTACTATGCTCAATATAAGGTGGCAGAAAAGTGAGCTCATTTTAGTTTACATAATACAGATTATCATCAGTCAATTTTTATTGGAAGAAATCAAGCAGGAATTAAGGGAGATTGTTAATCTTGGAGGCCTTTCAAATTCGTATTGCAAAAGATGCCTGAGATTAGAAGCAGCGCAAATCGCAAAAAGAAATTAATAATAAATACTAATAATATCTTTGGTGAGAATCAGCTTAGGATATGATAATAAGTGATCTAACTTTATACGGTGAAAGATTAAGCATCCTGTCGAAGGTGTTTTTACATTATCTACCTAAGAGAATATCGTGATATTAGTGCTACAATTATCTTGAGGTGGTAACTTTGTTTATTTCTCCAATGTTATTGCACAAAACAGAGCAACCCTTCGAGGACGATAATTTCATTACTGAGCTTAAGCTTGATGGAATTCGTTTGATTCTTTCTAAGTTTAATGATCAGATTAAATTGTATACTCGCCACAACAATGAGGTCACAATGAAATTCACCGAACTGCTCCAATTGGATGTTCCGAATGGAACTATTCTTGATGGTGAAATAATTGTGACCGATCAACAGGGTTAGCCTGATTTTGAAGCAATGATGGAAAGATTTCAATCCAAGAAATCAGAACTCACAATTCAATATTGCGTATTTGACGTAATTTATCATAATGGTCAAAAGGTAACTCATTTACCTCTATATGAGAGGAAAAAGCTGCTTGATAAGATAGTGGAAGATACTGATATGATTTGTAAGGTTCGGTGGATGTTTGGGAACAGCCCAGCTTATTTTGAGTTAGTAAAGCAACAAGGACTTGAAGGAATCGTCCAGAAGAAAGCCAATTCAAAATATAAGATTGGCAAAAGATCACATGATTGGCTAAAAATAACCTTATCAAGACCTAATTTATAAAAAACCTTAATATATAAAGGAGAGTACATATTAGCCATGTATAATATGTACTCTCCTTTTTTCTTTTAGTGAACTAAAGCGCCTGTCAGTTCTATAAGACTTATTGTAGAGTTGACACAAACTGTGTGGTAATTTATTTAATGGAATTTGCGATTTCTACCAATATTTCCGATGTTACTTTATTAGAAATTCTTTTATCAACACTTAACATATATTGCCATCCATCTTTTTCGAAAATTAAAAGGTTAACCACTCCAGAAGCCTTG
Source organism: Peribacillus sp. NPDC076916 (assembly GCF_050269675.1). NCBI lineage: Bacteria > Bacillati > Bacillota > Bacilli > Caryophanales > Bacillaceae > Peribacillus > Peribacillus sp. NPDC076916. Next base: position 6,720 of record NZ_JBNNIU010000024.1, on the reverse strand, counting down.
GTACTATATATGGCAGTATTACTATCATTTAATATGAAGGTTTTGTCAATATTACCTTTTTTAAATTTAATTTTATTTTCAGCCGGTCTAACTCGAATCGCATAGTGGTTTTCAGATAGGTCTTTATTAAAATATTCTGCCTCAAAGCCATCATTGATATTACCTTCAAGGTTATTAAACCTGCCGTAATTATGAGTGAACGGTACTGGAGGTAATTGAATAGGCAAAGAAATAATATGATTAAAATGCTTATTGCTATCTTGTAAAGCTTGATGTACTGAAGTGTAACCAATTTCAGAAAGCGACTTTTCAAATTCTTTACTGTCATTACTTGCGTAAGTTGTTCCAGTGAATATGAAGGAAAAAGGAATACATAGGACAAATAATCTTAATAACCTAATAACAATCACGCCCTTTCTTATTATTAAATAAGATACCCTGAAGAATTTAAGATATGAGTTATTAAGTAGTGTTTATATTTATTACCGTACAGTACCACTAAACCGTGAACTACTTCAAATTACGATCGGGCTATGGTTGATTAATGTCTACACTTCTATTTAGGGTAAGGATGCTTTACTTCAATGGGTGGTTGCTGAGGTTGCCTTTTTCTTATGGCACTAACGGGGCAGGTTAGTTGAAGAAGGATTTTCATTTTCCTTTGCAGAAGGTAAGTAATGTATGTGCATTTCCTTATGAAAGAAGGTTGTATTATGGAGTTTTATCCTTCTGAAATTGATTTCATTTCTCTATTTGAATGTCTTCCAGTAAAGAAAGATGATGATGAACTGTTCGAATATAATGAATCAACCTTCAGGTTCAAGGTTAAAAAGTATAAATATGAGGTTATCGTTTGCCCGTTTTATAATCAATTTGGGTTATTAGTACAAGAGGGAAGTATGGTTATTGGAAGATATAACTTTCAAACGGTAAGTAAAATCGAAATACTTACCGATAAAGAGGATGAATCTTCTATACGGTTATTTTTAGATGATGATAGAGAAAGGTTTTTAATGATTGTAGAAATTACCTTCAAACCGAACTTTAAGATTGAAATAAAAGAAACGTTTGCTTGATTACATTTAAGAACTGGCTGCCCAAACCGGTAGCGTTTTTATTAAACTAAGGACCAGAATTCCTGTAATGAATGTTTTTAATGAACAAACGGGGCAGTTTAGTTGAAGAGAGGTTTTTAACTTGTGTTCAACAATCGGGCCATATAGTTGAATAAACCGAAAATAAGTCGGTAAATAAAGGTGAAATTTGAAAAAATAATAATGGAATCACAAAAGCAGATTAAATGAAAAAAGAGAAATTTCTTGTTAAGGTTTAATTGATATGAAAAAGGAGGTAAGGACAAAGATGACTACATTGCTCGAAGAAATTAAAGCTTATAAAGAAGCATTTAAGCAAAAGGCTCCTGAGGAAAAGCAGAAGTTAATGGCGCAAGCAACAAAAGAATTAGAAGAATCCGGAGTTGCACAGGGACTGAAAGAAGGAAACCAAGTACCGGACTTTAAACTTCCTGACGCAACAGGAAAAATGGTGTCCATTACTGAAGAGCTTTCGAAAGGACCGGTGATCCTGACATTTTATCGAGGTGGCTGGTGCCCTTACTGCAATCTTGAATTAAAAGCCTATCAAAGAGAATTAGATTCCATCAAAGACGTTGGTGCAACGTTAATAGCCATCAGTCCGGAGACACCAGATGCCTCCTTGTCTACAAAGGAAAAAAATGAGCTTGAATTCATTGTTCTCAGTGATGAAGGCAATAAAGTTGCTGAACAATTTAATTTGGTATTTAAAATGCCGGATTATTTAATTGAAGTATATAAGGATTCTAGATTAGATATTGTAGGACATAATGGAAATGATGCTTGGGAACTTCCAAAGCCAGCTACATTTGTAATCGATCAATCAGGTAAGATTGTATTTGCAGAAGTCGATTCTGACTACACAAAACGTGTAGAGCCGTCTAAAGTAATTGAAATTGTAAAAAACATCTAACACAACGCACCTGGAATCAGGTGTTTTTAAAAATAAGCAGAAAAATAAACATTTTTTATATGTATTTCTTGTTCCACATTCGGGCGCTTTTCTTTAATAAGAAGGCGTCCTTTTGTATTGCACCAGATTCTAGAACAACACATTTTAGGGATCGGATTATGTTAAAGTTTAGAAGAGATTGTGAATGTTTCTACTTAAACTATAGGGTGCTTTACTTCAATAAGGGAGGTGCTTTGGCAGCTCTTTTTCTTATGGCACTAACGGGGCAGATTAGTTGAAGAGAGGTTTTTAACTTGTGTTCAACAATCGGGCCAGATAACGGAATAAGACTTGGTAGTTAAATTGGATATTTATATTAAAATAATTAGAGATTGTACTTAAAGTAACGTGGCAGTTTAATTCAAGGAAAATCTTCCTTATACTCAATTTATTGTAATTTATGATAGGGTTAGATAACAGTCTTCTTGAGGAACTTGGAGGGAGAAGTAAATATGATTCCTAAAGAATTAATGGCATACATCATTATTGGCGGTGGGGTAGGTTTATTTTTTGGGGGCTTTTGGAACGGTATAAGTGCAATGGTTTTGATATGGATTGCGATTAGATTTGAATACTTTATTCGTACCTATGAGAAAAAGAATCTTGAATCAGGGGTAGCGTCAGGAAAATGCGGATTTACAACGCTAAGCAAATTTTCAAATCGATTACCCCGATTTTAACAACGTTAAGAAAGTTTTAATGGTCTTAATGAATCTAAAGAAACCATTTTGTCCGATTTAAAATGGTATTCCCCCAGTAAATTAATATGCTCCCAACCTAAAGGAGACATATGGTGCAACAAGTACTCATTAAAATCCCTGATTCCTTTTTGATATTCAATCGCTTTTGTTAAATGTAAGGTGTTCTAAACACTAATTGCATTAATAATTATGTTCAATGCACTGGCTCTTTGGAGCTGATGTTGTAAAGTTCGTTCCCGAAGCTCCCCTTGCTTCCCAAAGAAAATTGCTCTTGCGAGACCATTCATCGCTTCTCCTTTAATTAATCCTTTTTGAATTTTTCTTCTTAAAGTTTCACTTGAAAGGTAATTAAGAATAAAGATCGTCTTTTCTATTCTTCCCATCTCGCGTAAGGCTGTAGCTAAACTGTTTTGCCTTGAATAAGAGCCTAGCTTCCCCATAATAAGTGAGGATGAGACTGTCCCTTCTCTTATAGAATGCTAACCGTAAAACGTCCTCATAATTTTCCTTACTCTAAATGGAATCTTTATGAAGCTAGTCTAAACAAGCGATATATAATTTGTTTTTGATTTTGAGCAGACTTCACCTTGATGGGCCTGTCCTTTTTTATGCAACTGTCAGGCTTCTTTAGATAATGAAAACGGATATATCAACGATGTTGTATAAAAACGGACAAAATAACCCCCCTTGGCCAACGCCAAGGGGGGTTATTTATACTCATCTTCTCAAACAATCATTATACCGACTGACATTCGTTTATATATAGGAAACCATTCTTGTACTCTGTTTTTTTAATTGGTTCCGTTCACGTGATGCGTGCTTTATACGAATTCTTTTACATTACAACGTAATAATTTCATAATCTTCGGAGATTAGTTTTGCTATACTTGGGTGACCTTCGTAGTCATTTGCTGTAGAAATGCTGGCTTTTTGAACATCTTCCGTTGCCCCAAAAGCTCCAGAACAATATTCACAAGCCTCAATGATACCCAAAGCCTTCACTTTTTTGTATAACGGGTTCATTGGATGGTTTGTGTCTTCAAAACGACCAATCCATTGCGTCCCTTCACCATCGAATATTAATCTCACTTTTCCGCCGGTAGCGTGGATTTCTTCTGAATACAACAATCCATGGACGGCTCTTCCTAGTTCCTTTTCACTTGCGTGTACAAATATAGCTACTTTTTTCATCTTCATCTCTCCTTTGTGTTGATGGCTTCATTATAGTCTGGTTTAAATAGCAATTCTGTAATCCAGTTCCTTTAATAAATGTGAACTAGCATACATTATGATGACCAATCATTAAGTTAGTCATGCATATTCTCTCCATGATAAAGTAAGAATAAACATATCATTCGGAGGTTGGCTCATGATTAATAAACTGTGGTATTTGTCTCAAATTAAATTGTTTGACAAGGTCTCTCCAGAAGATATGGAAGAGATTAACAAAGGGACACACCATGCCAAAATACGAAGAAATACGATTATCCAATCGCCTGAAATGGTTCGGGATGGACTTTATTTTGTGAAGGAAGGAGCTTTACGTCTGTATATTGTCAATTCGGAGGGGAAACAGTTTACGGTCGGTATTTTAGGAAAAGGGAGTACGTTCGGTGAGATCGATTCTTTCTCTTTAGGTACCCATGGCGTTTATATTGAAACGATGGAAGATACACTGCTCTGCTCCATTGGTCGTGAACAGTTTGAGAAATTCATATCGACCCGCCCACATATCATGAAACGGGTGATGAGGATCTTGAGCGATCAATTGCAAGAAAAGAACAGCATGCTGGAGAAGATGGCTTTAGGTACCGTCAAAGAAAAACTTCTCTTTCTATTACTGAATCTTTCCGAAGAATTTGGCGTGCTGGAGGATAACTTTCATCGAATAGATCTTCCTCTGACTCATCAAGAAATCGGTAACATGATAGGTGCTACTCGTGAATCGGTAACCTCAACTATCAATGAACTAGTAAAGGAAGGATTGATTCGAACGGGACGCAAAAGCATTTCTATTCATCGTGAGTTGGCAAAAGAACAACATTTTGACTAAGGAAAGGCAACCCTGAGCACTTCTTCAGGTTTTTTTATTCGCTGTGAATGTGAACTATATTACAGTCATTGTTGCTTTGACCCTGTAAACTGAAAGTGTTCAGTAGAGAACAAAACAATAGACAGGTGGTTTTTCTGATGAAAATAACCCTGTATGTCAGTGACCATTGCGAGTCATGTGAACAGGTATTGCACTATTTCAAAGAAAAAGATTTTCCATATGAAGTCATCAATGTTACTTACGATCAACTGATGTTTGACCGAATGCTAAGCGAGGGGGGCATTGCAACGCCTTTTATCGTGTTGGATGGACAAGTTTTTCATGTGTTTGACCGGGATAAAATTGAGGCTTTTCTAAACACGTCAAAAGATGTGTAAATAATGAAGGCGGCTGAAAATCGTGTCCATCAGACAACTCCATACTATGGGAGACTTGCATCATTTCATCGACCAGGAAAAACTCTGCTTTTTTAGCAGATGTTTTTTTATATGAGAAAATGATTAGCTCTATATTATTAATCCAAATATATTTGAATCATAATTTTTTAAGGAAGGATTATTGATCAATCAATTAATGGAAGAGTTGAAACAGCAAAAAGAAGGACTTTTGCAAAAAGTAATCAAGCAACTGCTGAGCTGTTGAAATCAGGAGTTGAACAGGGTTAAAAGAAGGAGAGAAAGCCCCTGATTTTGTTTTGCAAGATGCACTAGGTAATGACGTCCAACTTTATGAAGATTTAAAAAAAGGGACCAGTTGTCTTAACATTTTATCGCGGTGAATGGTGCCCTTATTGCAATCACGACCGATCCTTTTCGTCCAAAATAGCGTCGTTTCTTCCGAATCACCGAAGCGATTCCTAGAATCTTCATTTGCTTAAAAACACGTTTGTGATTGGCGTGAATGCCTTCTTCTTTTAGCGCCGTAACTATTCGTGGGTACCCGTAGTATGGATGAGCACGATGAATCGCAAGAAGGTGTTCCTGAAAGAGTGCATTCATCTAGGCCTTTTTGGCTCGAAGCGGTTCGTTTTGTCTCCACTTGTAATATCCAGCACGCGAGACACGAGCTATCTCCACCAACCATGTAATCGGATATTTTTGTCGTAACGCGTGAATAATGACGAATCGTTGTTGCTTTATAAGCCTTCCTCCCCGTGTAGATTTGGATTGCGCTTTTTTAAGTAGTCGACCTGCGCTTTTAAGTAGTCACGTTCTTCTTCGATCGATTTAAAGTGAGTTCGCGGACGTCCAATAAACGGAGTGTCCTTTGACGAAGCACGCCCTCTTAGGTCAAACCCTTCTCCATTTCGATACTTTTTCACCCATTGTTTGAGCTGAGTAGCGCTGCGTAATCCTAATTGATGTGCAAGAGTTTGATAACTCCCTTTCCCATCTTCATACATCTGTACGGCTTTCTATTTAAACTGATCTGAATAACGAGCAAATGTCCGTCCCTTTTTTGCCATAAAAAATCCCCTCCAAGTATCAGTGTACCACCCAATAAACTATCGGGCTTTTTTCACTGTCTACTTAAAGTGGATAATATCAAATGAGCAATTGGTGGTATAGTTTTTATTTCTTAATTTTAGGTATCGTAGCTTTTTTTACAGGAGAAATCGTAACCTTTATAATGCTTGGCTTTGTGTTATTGGGCCTAAATAATATAAACATCACACTGAAAAAGATACTTAAAGTTAAGAATCAGGATCAATCAATTTCAGAAGAGTAGATGTTTTTGGTCAAATGAAGGAAGCTTTCAGGAAAAATAACTACTCTCTTTCTTTTTGATTAGGTAGCTTTACTTCAATAACGAACCGTCTTCCGTAATGAACTGCACCCCAATTGTTAGACACCATCTAACAATTGGAGGTGCTTTTTTTATGACAAAATATTCATTAGAGTTGAAATTAAAAGCTGTCCT
>NZ_JBNNIU010000023.1:0-32699 GCF_050269675.1 Peribacillus sp. NPDC076916 | reverse complement strand
TTCTGATACGCCATATTCGCCGCTTAATTCTTTAACTGAATTACCCGAGTGATAAAGATCTACAATAGTCTTCTTGAATTCATTATTATATTTTTCACCTGTATTCTTACGTCCCAAGACGGACACATCCTCTCAAAAATCATTGTAAGGACTTAACTAAAATGTGTCCATGAAACTATACTAATTCCAATCTATTAAAGAAGGATGTATGGGTTGTAAACGAAGAGTTATTAAAAGAAGAAGTGTTATCAATTGAAAATTCTGTTGAAACAATAAATTTATTGGATGTAACACCGTTTGACTGGGATGTAGTATATTCCTTTGGACCATATACCCCGAAAGAGGATATTTATAAAACGGTAGGCTATAAATGGGATACCATTAGTGAAACTGTAAATGAAGGAATGAATCAAATTGTATTTTTGAATGATGGAAAAGTGGTCTGCTATTTCTATGGTTATCCTGAGAGTAATGGATATGGTATCTCTTTTGAATCTGAGAATTATAAAGATGCTGGTTATATGCTTTATATTAAAGATGATTTAAATTTTCAAGTAGAAAGAAGAGACAGTGTCGTATATTTGAGAAACTAAGTAAGGATATGAGTTTTTCAACTATCTGATGCTTTTTCTTACGGAACTAACGGGGCAGTTTAGTTGAATGAATTCATCCTTCATCGTTAATGGCTCCTTTCGTATGTAGCTTTGCACTTGTTTTTTAGTTTATGTCTAATGGGCGTAGTATTTACAGAGAAGAAAGCGATAATTACATGAGAAATATGTCCTCGGCTATTTCGATTTCGACCGAAAAAAGCGATTTGGAAAAATTCCAAATCGCTTTTTTTATAGTATTACTTTTTAGGTTTCTTATTTAAAATAAAGCGTAGTTCATTGATATCATCATCAGATAGGGTATCTTCCTGAATGAATTGGACAAGCATGGATTTCAAGGTACCTCCATAGATACGGTTGATGAATGATTCGGTCTCGGCACGCTGGCACTCTTCCTGTGTATAGAGCGGGTAAAAGGTGTAAACTCTTAGATTTTTATTGACACCTACTACATCTTTTTGAACCAATCGATCGAGAAGAGTGCGTATGGTTTTCGGCTTCCACTGGCTACTCTCCTGTAAGGAAACGATGATGTCATTTGCTGTTTGAGGGGCTTTATCCCAAAGCACGTTCATGATTTCCCATTCTGATTCTGATATGCTAGGAATGTTTTTCTCCATTTTTCTCCCCACCATTTTCTTGATAGATTCCTAAATCTTTTAAAATTGATAAAGTAATTTCTCCCGCCTTGCTTCCAGATGAATCATCTTCATTTTGTATATTGGTAGCAAAGAAATAAGTATTGTTCTTCGTCTCTACATACCCGATAAACCAGCCATTGATGTTTTTTCCATTCACAGTTCCTGTACCTGTTTTCCCTGATAGGCTAGCTCCCTCATTCTTTTCTAAGAGTAGGGCTTCCTTTACAGTTTGACTATGCAATTCCTTATATCCTAATTGATTGTAATAAAAGGCTTGCAGCAGTTGGACCTGCTCGACTGGAGAGATTTTCAATGAGGATTCGAGCCAGAATTCACCCAATCCCCCAGATACATCGGAATTTCCATAGTTTATCGCTTGTAGATTGGATTGTATTGTTTCGAATCCTGTTTTACGATCTAATGCTTGGAAATACCAGTTTACAGAATTTTGCAAAGCAGATGAGACATCGTGATCCATATTCCAAGCGTCATAGGGTTGCTCCGTCCCATCCCATGAAAGGGTGGATTCTTCGGGAGATATCACATTTGATTCTAGTGCAAATAAGGCACTATAGATTTTATATGTGGAATCAGGTGATACCCGCAATGTACTTTTCTCTTCATTATAAATGCGATATTGCTGTGCGGCATGATCATATAAAACAAAGCTTCCTTCATACCCTTTAAAGAATTGATGTAAATCCTCAGAAACCACTCCATCATTATTAAAATAGTATCGGTCATTTTCCGTCGTAAATGCGGAAACGAAAGGTAATTGGATTGTCAAAATGATACTGGCCAACACATAAATAAAGACGCTTTTTCTTATTGATTTTTTTGTGGAATGTTCATAGGCAGAAATTCGTTCAATTCGTTTTTTGATTTGAAGCTTCGAACCGTTTAAATGTGTCACCATCTGTAGTTTACTTGACCGTTTTGAAAGATCCAAAAAATTAATGATTGTATTTCCATATTCACTAAATGACTGATCATCTAGTAACTGTAAAACAGATGCATCACATGCGATTTCCCGATCCAATCTCATTTCTCTAAAAGCGAGCCAGACAAGGGGATTAAACCAATAAATGATTTGATAGAACAATATCACGTAATTTGTCAGCAAATCCTTGTTTTTATAGTGACTCAGTTCATGAAGAAAGATATACTCGTAATTTTTCAAGCTTAGCCAGTCTTCATGCTGGGAAGGCAAGACGATATATGTTTGAAAAAGCCCGAATATCATTGGAGATTGGACTCTTTTCGAAATGACAATCTTTATTGATTTTTTAATCTGTAGTCTTTTTTTGCATTCTTCGAAAAGCAGGAGAGCTTCTTGATTGGAAAACGGAGAAGAATAATTCTTTATCCTTCTAAGTGTGAGCCATCCACGAACCATAGTAAAGGTAAATAAAAGCATCCCTGACATCCATAAACCCATCACCCCAATATTAAGTAAGGACAGGTCCGGCCGATTGACCGATACAGAAAAGTCTTGTATTAGGTGCAGGCCTTGCATCATATCAGTTCCAGTCATTTTCATATTAGAGCTGGGTGCATTAGCCTGATATGTATCCCCACCGCTAAAGAGGGTACTAAAATTATATAAATCAGTGGGTATGAATGGAAGTGCTAAAGCCATAAAAAGAAACATCCACAAATGATAGTACCATTTTGCTGTTAATCGTCTTCCAAACCATTTTCGTATAAGTAGAATAACAGCAACGGAAAATGAAGACACCAATAGACCTATTATAAAATGGGTTAAATACATGTCCTTCAATACCAACTCTCTTGACTTTTAAATTTTAAAAACAGGTATATAGCATATTTATAGTGGCTTGAGGGTGAAAAAATAAAGAATTGACTTTATTTGATTACATATGTAATACTGTACTACAGATGTAATGAGACTACAAATGTAATCCGTTAAAACTCCTTGGTTTTTTCAATTCGTGCATAAGAGTCTAATCAAATAATAAGGAGGTCTGCATCATCATGAACAAAAGATAGGGTGCAAGAGTTAAAGATCCGGCTGCTATCCAAAGAGAATACATAATAAATATATTATTTTAGAAAGAGGTTGAATCTTATGAAATCATTGAGCAACATTTTTAGTACTTCCGCATTCAGAAAAATTATGCCTGTTCTATTTCTTTCATGTGCAACGCTTGTAGGTTGTTCAAACAATAACGTTAATACGGAATTAACTAAACCTAAAAAACAAGAAACCGCCGATAACCATGCTTTTGCTAAGCTTGAAGAAAAATTTGATGCTAAACTTGGTGTCTTTGCGTTGGATACTGGCACAAACCAAACAGTGACCTATCATCCAGATGAGCGTTTTGCTTATGCATCCACTCATAAGGCTCTAGCTGTAGGAGCACTTTTACAACAGAAATCAATAGAAGAACTTAATCAAAGAATTACCTATACACGTGAGGATCTTGTTAATTATAATCCGATCACAGAAAAGCATGTCGATACGGGGATGACTCTTAAGGAGCTTTCTGATGCTTCTCTTCGATACAGTGACAATACTGCTGCAAACCTTATCCTTAAACAACTGGGCGGCCCGGCTGGATTTAAAAAGGCACTGGAGGAAATCGGGGATAAAGTCACCAACCCTGAGCGAATTGAGCCAGATTTAAATGAAGTTAATCCTGGTGAAACTCATGATACGAGTACACCAAGAGCACTTGCCACTAGTCTTCAGGCTTTTACATTGGGAGATGCACTTCCAACTGAGAAACGTGAACTTTTAATAGACTGGATGAAGAGAAATACTACTGGAGATGCGTTAATTCGTGCTGGAGTGCCGAAAGGTTGGATAGTGGCTGATAAGACTGGAGCAGGATCATATGGTACGCGAAATGACATATCGATCATTTGGCCATCAAAAGGAGAACCTATTGTTCTTGCTGTACTTTCAAGTCGTGATAAAAAAGATGCCGATTACAACGACGACCTTATTGCTGAGGCCACAAAAGAGGTAATAAAGGCCCTTAAAGTCAAAAATAAATAGAACGTTAAGCAGCCTTTTTTAGTAGATTCATTCCCAAAACGATTGTTATGGTGATGTCTTCTTATCTGTGGAACTAGGGAGTTCCTGGCCTCAACATTCAATTTTAAAAGGTCAACCAGTAGAAAAACTGGTTGACCTTATTTTATTTAACTACTGGTTGGGGGATTAAGACCGAATTTCCCTCGTAGTATGCTACTGCTAAACCCTAGAAATCCTCCAACAATTGCTGGAATGATCCACCCCAGTCCGACATCGTACATAGGAAGAATTTCATTAAAAAAATTATTAATGGAAGAAAAGTGTATGCCAGCTCGATTCAATCCATCAAATAAACTGACTATAAATGTTAGAAGTAAGCTTCCTTGATACACTTCAGCCTTCCCTTTAAATAAAGAATGAAAAAATGTCAAGAAAATTAATACAATGGCTAATGGATAAATAGCTGTTAAGAGAGGAATGGAAACAGCAATTAACTGGGTTAGCCCAATATTGGCAACTATGGCACTAAAAATAGATAAACTAATAGCAATTGTTTTGTAAGGTACCTTTGGAAATAGTTTATGAAAGAATGAAGAACAAGATGTAACAAGTCCTACGCTTGTTGTTAAACAAGCTACTGTAATCATTAATCCTAACAATATCCCGCCATAAGCTCCAAAATAATAATCCGAGACTTTTGCCAAGATGGTGCCTCCGTTTTCCAGGTGCCCAAGTTTTTCTACACTTGAAGCACCCATATAAGAAAGAGCTGAATACATGGTTGCCAGGAAAAAGGAAGCAATTCCAGTTGCTTTTGCACAAACCATCATAATTTGTTTTTTTGTTTTAGCACCTTTTTCTTTAATGGCATTAATGATGATGATGCCAAAAACAAAAGAGGCAAGCGTATCCATTGTTAAATAACCTTCTCTAAATCCATTAAAAAATGGTTGAACTGAATAATTATTAATAGGTGCTTGAAAATCTCCGATTGGATGTTTAAAAGCAACCACTACTAGGATTCCAATGAACGTTATCTTGATTGGTGTTAATATTTTCCCGACAATTCCGACAACTTTCGCGGGATTGATCGAAAAAAGGCACGTAATGCTAAAAAAGATGATTGTGAAAATAAGTAAAGGTGCCGAGCCTGGACTGTCTGACAAAAAAGGTTTTACACCGATTTCAAAAGAAACGTTTCCTGATCTAGGTAAAGCAAATAAAGGACCAATGGCTAAATAAAGAACAGTTGTGAATACAATACCAAATACAGGATGGACCCGACTTGCTAACGACTGTAAATCATCTTTCCCCGAAAAACCAAGTGCTAACACACCGAGTAACGGTAAGCCAACTCCTGTTAATAAAAACCCTGCATTTGCTGGCCAGACATTCATTCCTGCAGATTGACCAAGCATTGGTGGAAAAATTAAATTTCCTGCCCCAAAAAATAGAGCAAATAACATTAAACCAATAACTAATATAAATGAAAATGGTACTCTAGTAGCCAAACTAAAACCTCCAAGAAAGAAATTAATTTTACTTTTAAAAAAAGAAATAATTTTCAAAAAATTGATAACAGACTAAATACATAAGATTGTATTATGACCTGATAAATAGATTTCAATATAGATTTTAAGTTTCTCCTTTTGGGCGGCTTTAATTAATATGCAATAAGGTTCTTTTTTAACGACAAGCAAATTGTTGTTACTACCATGAATGCGATTCAAATGATAATCGCTATGAAATGCAGAAAATCCCCCTACTTAGCCCCTTATTAGTGATATGTAATCATTAACTTAAATTCCATTTTATAACTATTGGTATATTGTAATACATACTTCTTTCTCTTTAAAGGATACAAAGGAGGAAAAAACAAGAAATAAAGTTGTCATTGGGGGGATAAAAGTGGCAGCTGTGAAAAACAGCGTATCAGATTAGTGAAACAAGAACTATAGTGGATTTAAATATAGAAGAGAATTAATGCAGATATAAATTAAGGAGTGTTTCCAACTCGCTTGAAAATGCAAAAATGCGTGTTGAGAATAATAGGACACTTAAACATGAAAAAGACTTTTAAAATTTAATTGGAATGTCATCTGTGAAAAATGCATAATTTGCTTATTTCGTTATCGGGGATATGATGGGTAGTAGTCACTATGAATAGCTAGTCAAAAGAGCTTAGATTGGAGTCTCCAAGCTCTATTGACTAGCCTTCGTCTTTTATTCAACTAATCTTCCATTATTAAGGGATTGCATAGACTTCGACGGTGAAGCTTTCTCCATCGGTGTTTTTCGGTCTGGCGATATAGAAATCTTCACTCGTTTTGATTTCTGACTCGGTCCCGTCTGTAAGATCATAGAAGATCGTTTCGTCGATACCGAAGCTGATGTCTTTCATGACATCGAATTTTGCATCTTTAGGACCGTCGACGATTTTCCATTGTAACTTGGTCGCGTAAGGAGGGATGTTCCCGATCGTGAAGTTATCACTTGATCGGTTATCCTGGCCGTCCTGGGGCTGGCCTTCCGATCGGATCGTCGCGATTTTCTCAGGAGCTTCGACCTCCACATTAAAAGCATCCCCATCCAGAATTCGGTCATAGGCGTACCAGGCACCGAGCCATGTCCCTGCAGCACCGTTCGAATCAGCGGAAATCATTCTTACAGAAAAATTATCCGATCCGTTCGTCGATGAACCTTCCCAGGTGGAAGCAAAAGGATATTCGTCACACTGCTTTCCTGTCCGATCCTCATCTCCGAACTCCCGGTCACAAATCCGTCTTGTCTTGTTCCTATTACGGTTGTATTCATCCTGATGACGTTTTGTATACATCCGTGTCAGAGTGCTGTCTCCCACGGCTCCCGGTATGTTCTTTCCAACCATTTGAGGCTTTGTCTGTTCTGGGTGGTCCATAGCGTCCTTCCAATGCTGGCCGGCTTCAGTTAGCATTTTGAATTCCGGCTTCGTGATCGGGACATTGAAGACCGGTGTGGCTTTGCTGAATACGGCTCCTTGCCGGAAATATTGATTTGGGAAAGCGAACATGTATTTTGCAGAGTCATAACGGACGGTCTGTTTAATGCCATCTATGCTTTTTTTGTATTTCCTTGCTGAATGGGTAAGGGTGAGTTTCGGCCAGAATTCCATGTATCCCAACTGGTCAGGATTTGAATCAGTTGCTGGGGGAGCTTCTGAGGTGAAGATTTCTGTATCGAAGTTCGTGTTTTTCCAGTGGGCGATCGTTCGTTCCGTCGGTGGATAGCCGGGATCCTCTTTACAGTCACCTGCGTTCAATTTCGATTCACATACCATATCGATTTTCAACTTGGCTCCATTTAAAGCTGGATCGGTCACGATGATATCGTCAAGTGTATAATAGATTCTCATGTTCCGGCTTTGGTTGGAACCATAACCTATTTCCGTGAATTGAAATTGAACCCCTGCGTTTATACAGATCCCTCCGATGCATTTTACTGGGACTTGATATGTCGCCACATGGGACCAACAGAAGGAATAACGGTTCTTGATATACCCTGTTTCTGAACTGCTGTCAGGACTTCTACGGCATTCATCTACAGTCAAGATATGATCATAGTCAAATTCCGGGGGCACCCATCCGACCGCGGTCTTGATCGGAGGTGCCAAGTTCGCTCTGTATGTCGCTTTACTTTGCTGGTCGGCCTCCATCAGTTCATCCAATGTCTGAATGCCTTCTTTTTGCTGGACTTGATCTTGTTTGATTTCAAGCTCCCCGAGGGATTTGCCTTGCTTCATCAGTTCGGTTGCCTGCTTGATCTTGTTGTCTGGGACCCAGTATCCTCCACCTGCTGAAGTTGCTTGTGTCTGTACAGGTGCATAGATGCCAAGGGACAAAAGCATGACAAGGACAATTGAAAAACAACGCTTGTGTAACCGGGACATTACAATTCCTCCCTTATTGAAAAGTAACAGCTGTTTATTACCCATGGACTAGTGCGCTATTAGCTCGGTGTGATTTAAATCGCTGATAGGTTACTACAAAATAAAATGTTTGACAATACATTCCAAATCAAATAATGCTATCAACCTACATTTTTTACCAAATGTTTTTTAAATAGGAAGATGGTGACCAATCCAAAAGACCTGATAAGGTTAATGACAATAAAGATGTTGCAATAAATAAAGTTGGTTAAAAACGGAAATGTGTTTAAGGCGATTGTTCAATAACAATCGAAGTAGGAATAACGTTCCTTTATATGTAGAAAAAACAAGGTAGAGGAGACTAATGGTTAAGCTTAAATATTTCGAACGTCCAGATTCAGTGCTTCTCGTTCATTATTGTGAAGTGGTTCACTTGAATGAACGGGTGATTAGTTCATACCGGGAAGATATGGGGACCTATTGGGTGACTCCTTAATCCCAATCATTCTTGCTTCGTCTGGCCCTTTCATTATTGGGAGTATAGATGGTTTATCAGAAACCTTGGCAAATTTTTAAAAATTTTTCTCTGGTCGTCGTTAGGATTGGTTGAAAAATAGAAAAGGGTTTGCTTTGTTTGGTTATGGCTTATCAGGTTTAGGAAGAATATCTTTGATTATTTCAGTTTCTGGTCGGTGTTTTCATATGGAAACTGATAGATTGTACGGGAAAGGGGATTTCTTTAAACATAATACAGTGTCAAACAACATAATTTTATTAGTAAAGGGAGGCCAGTTAGATGAATAACTTTGATTCAATTTGTGAACAATTTGCTACTCTCCTAAAAGGAAAAAGTAACGTAAATCAAGGTAGTTGTTCTGTATCATTACACCGCGATTTTAAGGTGATAGTTCAAGGGCGCCAAAGCAGTTCTGTTGTGCCGGCAGGAGTCTTATTTGAATCATTGGATCAAAGTGGTAATGCATTAAATTTGGCTGAAATCGCTGTTTTACAAGAAGAGATTCCTAGTTTTATTTATTCAATTGTCCAACAGGGTTTGATTGTGAGTGCCATACATAATCACTGGTTATTTACTGAACCTTTAATTATGTATGTTCACATTCAATCTATTGAGCCTCCATTAAATTTTGCAAAAAAGATGGTACACTCATTTTCATTTTTACGCAGTTATCCCGTTGCTTAAGAAAGTTTTAGTTATATGAAAAGGACGCAATTCTAGTACAAGTAAAATAGCTCACTACGAGTATAGTGTACAAAAGATTTTCTTCAACAATCGGGTGCGATTCTTTACTAAGAATGGATTTTCTTAATGAACGAATGAGTGGTTTAGCTGAGGATCGGAGCTGTCATTAAGGCAGCTTTTTCTTTATGCAACTAACGGGGCAGGTAGGTTAGTGAAATAACAATCTTTAGTAAATTTTATTTTGTTATAATGAAAATAAAATCTTAACGATTATTAGGAGATAAAATGTTCAAAAAAATTAAAACTTGGGCGAGGAATCTAAAACGACAAATTTTTATCCTTTACTTTGCTTGTAAAGATCCAAGAGTGCCTTGGTATGCAAAAGTATTTACGGCTTGTGTTGTAGCTTATGCTTTCAGTCCGATTGACCTAATACCAGATTTTATACCTATTCTTGGCTACTTAGACGATGTAATTCTCGTTCCAATAGGGATAATGATTGCATTAAAGCTGATACGAAAGAATATATTAACCGACTGTGAAGTTAAGGCAGAGGAAATGATGAAAAACGGAAAGCCGAAGAATTGGATAGTGGGCTCTATAATAGTATTGATTTGGGGCTTGATTATAATATGGGCTATTATAAATATTTATCGCTTAATGAAATAACGGGTGCGTTAGCTTATGATCGGAGCTGTCATTAAGGCAGCTTTTTCTTATGGGACTAACGGGGCAGGTTGGTTGCATAATGGATCTGGAAAATATAGGTTGATTAAGTTATGCTCTTAAACGTAAAATGAACTCAGGAGGATATATATGGATATATTGGTTGGGATAGCTCTTATACTTGTTGTATTTTTTTCTTCAAATATTATTGAAAAAAGATTAAAAAATATAGAAAAACAAAACAATCGTGGAATAGAAATTTTAGAAGAAATTAGAGATAAGAAATAAACGTTCTTTAACTAACGGTTTTTCTCTTATGGAACTATCGGGGCAGGATAGTTAAACAAAGATTGAGACCTTGTTGGAAGATTAATTTATGAAGTAAAGGAGGAAGTTTTAGATCAAACGATATATTTATTACCACAAAGGAAATTGGATAATAATTTAAATGAATATTGAGTTATTAGGAGTTAGAAGATGAAAATCAGGAAAGAGAAAAAGAATGGTCAGGGCGGCATTTTTAAAGACATACTTATTGAAATTCGAGATTCAATCTTATTTGAATTAGTTTGGAACATCTTAATGTTTATACCAAGAATGATGATTCGCTTAATCAAGAATATATTTGACTAGTCTAAATGAGTGCGATTCTTTAAGGTATCGCCTTTTTTGGTATGCTATGGGGCTGGTCAGTTAAACTTTATAAAGGAGTTGTGAGAAGTTGAAATATCGTAAAGCAAATATCGATGATATTGATAAATTGGTCGAGTTAAGAAAAAAGCAATTAGTTGATGAGGGGATAGAACCTAATATAGATATTGATAGAGAACTATATGATTTCTTTAAAAATAAACTAAGTGATGGTACTTTAATTCAATGGCTAGTGGAAGATAATGAAGAAATTATAGCTTGTGGTGCAGTAATTCTTTATGAATTTCCACCTTGTTACACCAATAAGACTGGAAAAAAGGCTTATATCACAAATATGTATACTAATGAAAATTATCGTGGGCAAGGAATCGCAACAAAGCTGTTAACTAAATTAGTTGATGAAGTTAAGATTTCAGGTATTTCACAAATATGGCTTGGGGCTTCAAAAATGGGTAGACCAGTGTATAAGAAGTTTGGTTTTATGGAAACTGATGAATTTCTAGAATTAAATATTTTTTAATGATTTGTGAAGTATAACACTTAAACTAACGGGTACTTTAGCTTCGGAGCTGTCTTTAAAGAAAATTGAATTTCTAGGTTTAATAATTGAATAACTTTTAGCAAATTGATATATTAATTTATAAATATGTAATCAATGATGTGATCAAGTAAATAAGGATTGTGAAACAGAAAATATAGCCTTGGCTGAAAGCTATATCACCCCTTCTTATTGAACCCTACCACGGAGATGTTAGCTAAAAATTAACCGAGTCGTTTCGTTACAAACGTTTAGAGGACTTAATATTCATTATTAATGTCGAACTAAGGTGGTACCACGTCTATTAGCATAAAGACGTCCTTTTTTAAGGACTCTTTATGCTTTTTTTATTTTTAAAAGTTATTTCATATACTCAGGAGGAAAAGACGATGTCACAAAAAATAGACGATTTTTCAAAATGGTATATTGATACGATTCAAAAAGCTGATTTAATGGATTACACCCCAGTTCGCGGTTGTATTGCATTTAAGCCAGATGGCTATGAATTATGGGAACATATTCAAGAAGAGATGGATAAACGGTTTAAAGAAACCGGTCATCGCAATGCATATTTCCCAATGTTAATTCCAGAATCCTTCTTCGAAAAGGAAAAGGATCATATTGAAGGATTCTCACCAGAGCTTCCTTGGGTAACAGAAGCAGCAGGAGAGAAATTAGAAGAACGTTTAGCACTGCGTCCAACTTCAGAAACAATGATTGGACATTTGTATTCAAACTGGATTAAAAGTTATCGAGATCTTCCAGTTTTAATTAATCAATGGGCAAATGTATTCCGTTGGGAAAAGAAAACCCTTCCATTCATCCGTACCTCTGAATTTTTATGGCAAGAAGGTCATACTGCTCATGTGGATCAAGAAGATGCGCGTAAGGAAACAATGCAAATGTTAACTATTTATAAAGAAGTCGTAGAAGGATTACTTGCGATTCCAGTTTATGATGGGCAAAAGACACCATTAGAACGCTTTGCTGGTGCGATTGATACATTCTCCATTGAAGCGATGATGAAAGATGGAAAAGCCGTACAAGCAGGTACCTCACACTACTTAGGTACAAAATTTGCGGAGGCGTTTGATATAAAATATTTAAATAAAGAAAATAAACACGCATATGTTCATACAACATCTTGGGGTACGTCCACACGTTTAATTGGTTCGGTCATCATGGTTCATGGCGATAAACAAGGTCTTGTTTTACCACCAAAAATAGCACCGACTCAAGTTGTTTTGATTCCAGTTGGTCCATGGAAAAAGAACCATGCAATTATGGAGAAATTAGATGAAATCTTTGCAGCTTTAAAAGCGAAAGGAATTCGCGTTCGTCTTGATGATTCTGATCAATCACCAGGCTATAAATTTAATGAATGGGAGTTAAAAGGTGTACCTGTACGTATTGAACTTGGTCCACGTGATTTAGAAAATAATCAAGGTTTAATGAAAGCACGTGATGAAGAGGAGAAAGTTTCCGTACCTTTAGAATCAATTGTTGAAAACATTAAAAAAGAACTTGAAACAATGCAAACTCGTCTATTTGAAAAAGCAAAAGCTTTCCGTGCGGAGAATTCACACACACATATCGATACAATCGAACAGTTAAAACAACATCTAGCAGAATCCGAACAAAATGGAACAATTCCTGGTTGGATATTAGCTGGTTGGTGCGGAGAGGATGCTTGTGAAGAAAATGTAAAAGAAAAAACAAAATTCACAACAAGAAACATTCCATTTAACCCACCGACAACAAAGCACACATGTCTTCATTGTGGTAAAGAAGCAAAACATACGGTTTGGTTTGCTCGTGCTTACTAATCTAGGGCTTTCGTGAAAGAGGAATTAATTGATTTTAAGACTAAGATCCTATTTTAGCGCGATTCTGGAAGAAGATTCGCTTTTCTTATAGAACTAAATGGTGCTTTACTTCATTATCAGGAGCTGATCAGCAGCTCCTTTTCTTATGTAACTATCGGGGCAGGATAGTTCAAGAAGAATTGACACAAGAAGGTCGTCAATGAAGGCGACCCTCTTGTGTCAATTTTTTAGAATAAAGGATTTCTAATTGGAATATTATGTTAAAGTTAAAGCGGGCAGAACCATTTTTAGGGTATTGATGGTGAGCGTAATGGGGGAAATGATTATCTTCGTGAAAAGTCCTATGATTCATTAAAACTTAAACAGTTTAAATTATAATCTTAAGGGGTGTTTATTTATAGTTATAAATAGAAATAAACATGAGAGTTTAATTGGAAGCGCTCTGTTCATTGTAGAGGTAGAGATTTACGAACTCACTGGTCTGGCGGCCGGGGTGGCCTCATGACAGTAATGAAAAAGCAGCCAATTTCACATTTGATGAAGAAGCGTAGATTTTGGGGGTATGGTGCCGCTATAGCGATAATGCCTTATCTGTTAATCAAAATCGCCTGGACGTTCGGTCTCTTCATGCCGACCGAACAAATGGGCGACCTAAGTTGGCGCACTGCAAACGCAGTAACAATGGTTCTAGCTGCAGTTGGTATCCTGTTAGCATTGGCGTTTAGCATGACATGGGGTGAGCGACTGCCCGCCTGGTTGGTTGCCTTGCCCGTATGGGTAGGTACTGGTTTACTTATTCCTATGCTGTTGCTGGCGCCTGTGCTTGGTCCTGCTGCTATGATACGCGATCAGCAGGCAGGAGCTGCCAACGTTTGGGTATATGAGCAGATTTTCGTAATGGTCTCACTGGTTGGAGTCGGCATCTGCCTGCCTTTCGCCTTAGCTGGATACGCTAAAGCGCGTTGGCCAGAGGCATTTGCTGATCCAATCAACATTGAATTACTCCCGGGCAACAGCCAGAAACTGCATATCGCCTTGGCTAGGCTTGTCGCGGCTGGCTGTATCCTGCTTGGATTTATTAAGATATTCTGGGCGGTTGGTGGAACTATTGGCATCAACCCAGCTATGTTGGATAACCGCGATTTATGGTGGCACCTATTGTCGTTGAGTACCGGTGTGTGGGCCTTCGCGGGGGCGTGGGGTTTGTTGGTACTGACCACCCGCCGCGGGTCGAAGAGGTTCCTCCCTCCTATGGCAGCAGCATGGATCTCGTCGGGAATGCTGTTCTCTTATAACCTCTTTAACCGCTTGTCCGCCACTCGCCCCGATGCGCAACCTGCTTTAGAGTACCCGCTTGCATATGTACTAACCACCGAGTTAGGTAGCGTCTTGGGAGTGATGATGGGAATAATTATCCTGATGGTACTGCACGACCGCCGGAGAGCAATGCGCAGTTCTAGAAGTAAAGTTAAAGGAATAATTCATTCTGATAAAGAATATTAAAAAATGTGATGATAAGGAGGCGATTGTATGGTTAATCATGTAGAAAATCTATATAACTATCATGTATGGGCAAATCAACGGATTATTGATCATCTTAAGACACTTTCTCCTGAGAAATATCAAAAGGAAATGAAAAGTGTCTTTTCTTCTGTTTCAAAGGTTTTGTCACATATCTATTTAGTCGACTATGGATGGCTTAATATCCTCGAAGGTCAGAATATGAACGAAGCAATGCAATCATCATTACAACTTCAAGAAAAGATAGAGAAACTGCCCATTGAAGACTTAGAAATGGAATTCCACACTTTATCAACTCGGTTCATATCATTTTTGAAAAGTCAGGAGGATATAGAAAAAAGAATTATGCTGGATAATCCATGGGCAAGTTTAAGAGAAACAAGTCTATCTGAAATGATCTTACATGTTGTGAATCATGGAACCTATCATAGAGGGAATATTTCAGCTATGTTGCATCAATTGGGTGCTTCTTCAGTTATGACTGATTATGCTTTTTATTGGTATTCTGATAATGTGCTTCATCAGAAATAGGTAAGAGAAGAGTAATCCATTTTTTCGTCAAAAAGGTGACGTTTGTTGAGAACGAGATCTGTTTACACAGCTCTTTCTTTCAGCTAACGGATAGCTTTAATCAAACAATTGTTTATCTGAAATGATCTGACTCTTCTATGATATTTAACATTACCAGCTAGAATAAGTTAATTGCTTTTACAATACCCCATAAGGGAGGAAAGGAATTTATGGTCAAAAAACTGATCGTCGGCGACGTAACGCATGAACTGGCCACAACGCGCCGCATTCTGGAACGGTTGCCCGAGGAGCATATGTCGTGGAAGCCGCACGAGAAATCGATGACGCTCGGCGGGCTGGCCACGCACCTGATCAACCTGCTAAACTGGCAAGTCGCGCTTATTCAGTACCCGGAGTTCGATCTTTCGGCCGTGCCGCTGAGGCGTGAGCCTTTAGAAAAACGCGCTGACGTTCTGGAGGAGTTCGACGCAAACGTCGGCAAGTTGGAAAAGCTGCTCGCCGAATGCGAAGAGAAAACGCTCGGTGAGGAATGGACGCTGCGCCACGGCGACCATATCATCCTTCAAGAGCCGCGGGCGATTGCGCTCCGCACCTTCGGATTAAGCCACATGGTTCATCACCGGGCGCAGCTCGGGGTTTATTTGCGACTTCTCGATATTCCGGTGCCGGGCATCTACGGCCCCTCGGCAGACGAGGGAGCCCAATGAATTAAGTTTCTCGATCCAATACTCGCCAAAAAGTCGTAGGGCACCGGCATGACCGCCGATACTTTACTACAAGTGACAAGAATGATTACAATCGTTGATCACTAACAGTTGAGGATTTTTAATTGAACAATACCAGTTAATATCAGCTTTTTGTTTATTCAAGAAAAGGGCGCAATTCTTGAAGAAGTTTCTTTTTTTAATGAACGAACGGGTGCGTTAGCTGAAGGTCGGTGCTGCCTTTAAGGCAGCTTTTTCTTATGGCACTAAAGGGGCAGGATGGTTGAAGGGTGCTGTTTGATCTTTATTCAACAATTGGGCCAGATTGTTGAAGTTCATTTAAAAAGAAAGTTCGCTATTTGTCGATGAGATTTTGAGGGATTGTACTTAATCTAAAGGACAGAATAGTTGAAGAAGGAAATCAAGTTTATATATATTTTGTCTATCAACTTTCCATTGTAATGTAATCCTTCTTTCTATCTTTTTATAAGATTAAAATGGAATATTACATCAATTGGGTTCTAATTCCCTCAAAAGTAGCAAGATGAGCGAATAAAAAAACAGTACCACCGCTATAAAAGTGGTGGTACTGCTATATTGAGTGACAAGTGTTTATTAATTAGAACGTACTTGCTACTTTAACAGCTTTTTCAAGCCCTGAAGCAATAATCTCTTCTGCTTTAGCTGGAAATTGATTGTGACCTTCAATCACAACTTTCTCTATATTTTTTACACCGAAGAAGCTCATCATACTTGCTACATATTTAACAGCCATTTCTACTTCGGCTTTTGGTCCTTCAGAATATACACCGCCACTTGCGTTTAATAATGCAATTTTCTTATCTCCAATCAGACCTACTGGACCTTCTGGAGTATATTTAAATGTTTTGCCCGCGCGGTTTAAATAATCAATATATGTGTGTAGTACAGCCGGAATTGTTAAGTTCCATAATGGGAAACCAAAAACAACTTTATCTGCTGCAAGGAATTGTTCTAAATATTTATCAGCAACAGTTACTGCTTTAGCTTCTTCGGCTGTTAAATCAAGTCCTCTACTAGTTTTAAAAGTACCATTAATCATATCTACTCCTACATATGGCAATTCTTCATTGTATAAATCAAGCTCTATTACTTTATCATTTTGATGTGATTCTTTATAGCTTGCTAAAAAAGCCTCATATAATTTCACACTCACCGCTTGGTTTGCGGGACGATTGTTTGCCTTTACAAATAAAACTGTTGTCATTCTCTTTTCCTCCTGTTACTCACTCTTATGTTGTTATATATTTATTCACTAAAAAGGGAATCCTATTGTCTTTACAATATCTTTTTAAAACTATATTCCATGTCTCCACCTAGAGCTTCAGCTGTATCACCAGTTTCTCTGAAGTCATGTGTATGAACCTTCTCAAACGGACCAAAGTTTACCTGCTTATAAAATTCATAACAAGGGAATCCGTCATGTGCACCTTGCATATCGACAGTACCCTCTTGTTTGACATGTACCGTTAATAGATAATCAACGGGAGGTGCATATACATTTAATGGGTTGCTAGCACTTGCACTCATTTGAAATTTGACGTCATCTGACCCCCATACAACATCAGTGCACAAAATGCCTTCCGTATTAGCTTTTCCTGTTCTTTTATTAACGGATCCATCAGGAGTTGTGATTCTTTCTGTTGTTATGCCCGTATTCGCATATGTGAAAATTTCTTTTTTGTAAAAATCTACAACTACTTCTTGTTCCACTCTAGAACGCATAGCGTTTATTGCATAAGGTGTAAATTCACGTGCATCACCTTCGAATTGGATTATGTTTCCCGTTTGGATATCTTTCTTAGGTTCAGTCCAAGACATTGGAATAAATACACTTGCTCTAACTTTAACGATATTAGTCATGAGACACACCTCTGTAATTCTTAATTTTATTTTGGGTAATAATAATATTGACCCATTGAGCAAAACAGATCACAATTTCTTTCGTATGATCAATTGCTTTTCATTTAATATTTGCTGCTTGTAATCGTCTACCTAATATTTATATCTAGATTGTCGTTTTAAAACTGTATTCCATTTCCCCAGCTAGTGCTGCCGGAGTGTCACCTGTTTTTCTGAAATCATGTGTATATATTAATTCAAATGGACCGAAATCTGTTTGTTTATAAAATTCATAGCAGGGGAACCCATCATGGGAGCCTTCAATATATGCAACCCCACTTTTGTTTACGTTTATAGTTAATACATAGTCAGCTGCAGGTGCTGCTCTATTCAAAGGATTGCTGGCACTAGCACTCATTTTAAAAGAAACTTCATCAGTGGCCCACACAACATTAGTACATACAATATTTTCTGTACTTGATTTTCCTTTTTTATAATCAATAGAACCATCAGGATTTGTAACTTTTACAGTTACGATACAAGCATTTGTGTATGTGAAAATTTCTTTTTTATAAAAATCAATAATCACTTCTTGCTCTAATCTTGACCGCATTGTGTTTACAGCGTATGGTGTAAATTCACGTGCATCACCAGTGTATTCGAATATCTTTTCTGTTGCAGGATCTTTAATGGGTTCCAACCAAGCATACGGTGCAAATACACTTCCTCTAATTTTAACGATGTTAGCCATGAGAACCCTCCATAATGTATTAATTTTGTTTCGGTGAATCCAATTTTTTTATAATTGAATTATAGTCAACTTGATTGACTACATTACGTATAGTACAATGGATTTCAAATAAAGTCAACCTGATTGACTTTATTTAAGGAGGTTTTATGTATGAATCATGAAGTATTAAGTGAATTGGATCTTACATCACTTTTATCATTATCCTTTAGTACATCAATTAATGAATTACATGACAGATTGAGTGAATTGGGATTTGGAGATATTAGACCTGCACATGGTTTTATGTTTAAATGCATCACTCCCAATGGAGCAACAGGTATAGAACTAGCCGAATACTTAGGAATTACAAAGCAAGCTGTGAGTAAAATGGTGGATTATCTTGAGAAAAGTGGCTATGTAATGCGCAAAGCTCATCCCACTGATAAGAGAGGGAAAATTATTGTTTTGACCGAACGAGGTTGGTTAGTTGTGAAAGCAAAAGAGAAGATATTAAGTGAGATTGAGCAACGTTGGATTGAAAACATAGGTGTTGAACGCCTGCAGATGCTCAAAGAAGATTTAACAAAATTAGTTTATGAAGAAAATGAAGATAAACTATCATCAAGGTTAAAACCTGTCTGGTAATTATAGAGTTTATAAAGGGAACTTTTAATCGTGCTTAAATTCGTACTAACAGTACAGCATTCCTGTGATGATTTAAATTAGCAGCAAGGTTTGTGGAGAATTGTACGGGAGCGTTAGTTCAAGAAAAATAAGCTAACATCTGTGTTTCTATTTAGCTGAAGATTGGAGCTGCTTTAAAGGCAGCTCATTTTCTTATGCAACTATAGCGGCAGGTTTGTTGAACAAGTTAAATAGAGAGCATTCTATATTGAATGGTTTTTATCTTTCTCATAATTTGGTGATGGACTGGAGTGTGTTAATATGCGGTCTAATACCTTTTTAGTAAATGGCATAAAGTAATTAAGTATTAGCCCCCCTAAACAGACGGTTAATAAAGTTCCAACGCCAATGGGTCCATTTAGGACCATTGCCATTAGCAAGAATAGGAGGTAAATGATTGTTCTCGAAAAAAATATATTTGTTCTAGTTAATTCTTGTATGATTAATGTTAATCGGTCAACTGGAATCGGTGCAAAATTTGTGTGTAAATATGTTGCAGTTCCTAATCCTATAACAACCAAGCCGATTCCAAAACAAACAACTTTGTAGTACCATAATTCAGGTGTTATCAAATTGTGCAATAAAAAAAGCCACATATCAATACCAATACCCGTTATAAATGCTGTTAACAACCCCAAAACTTCTGGTCTTTGCCTTTTTAAAAATGAATTACAACATATTAATATTAAAGCTATTAGTATTTCCCAACTTCCGACAGTAAGCCCCACATTTATGGACAGTCCTACCAAAAGTGCATCAAAAGGTGAAGTTCCAAGGTCTGATTGTATAGTGAAAGAAATACCAAGAGTTAATAGTAAAATTCCTAATACATAAAATACATATTTCACTGTACTCGACCCCTTTATCATGATTTTTTTGTTGCAAACGCAACAAAGTAAGGTTACATTTAATATATGTTATTTTTATTGCATTTACAACAAAAATTCCAAGCTGAGGAGTTAATTATGAAGGAAATTCTTCGTGAAAATGGAATGATAGCAAGGGCATTAGATTTAAAAAATAGAGATAAAGAATGGGAGTTTGTTAAAAAGGGAAACAAGAGAAATTATTGATTATAGGAAGGAGCGACTTATTTAAATGGCTAAAAATATAAAAAAGTGTACCCTTGAAGATTCACGCGAACTTCAAGAAATTAGTTATGAAACATTCAATGAGACATTTAAGCATCAGAATTCAGCCGAAAATATGAATGCCTATTTGGAAAGGGCATTTGACTTAAAACAATTAGAAAAAGAATTATCGAATAGTTCTTCGCAATTCTTTTTTGTTTATTTTAATCATCAAGTCGCTGGATATTTAAAGGTCAATACCAATGATGCTCAGACTGAACAAATGGGTGATGAATCACTTGAAATCGAGAGGATTTATATAAAGAAAAAATATCAAAAACATGGGCTTGGTAAATATCTGCTAAATAAAGCTATGGAAATTGCGATGGAACGTAATAAAAAGAAAATCTGGCTCGGCGTATGGGAAAAAAACGAAAATGCTATTGCTTTTTATAAGAAAATTGGCTTTGTACAAACCGGATCCCACTCTTTTTATATGGGTGATGAAGAACAAATGGACCTTATAATGACCAAAGCAATTTTATAACTTGTTTTGGAAGGATGAACTATTATGTAAAAGTGAAATAAAGGTATAAGCCCACTTTTATTCCTGTGTTTTAAAATTCCATGTTTGCCCCGCAATTATTAGTTCATTGGCTATAATTACGGGGTTTTTTTATAACCAAGCCTTTTTTAGGAGCTCCACGCCAAGCTCGATTTCCTCACAAGAAAGATTACTGAAACCAAGTTTGATAATCGGTTTATCGGTATTATTTTTAATGAAGTAGAGTGAGGTGGGATACACTTTAACACCATGAAAGGAAGCGCGCTCTATTAGCCATTCTTCTGAACGTTCGAGGTGTACTTTGATTAATACATACAAACCTGACTGCTCACCGATAATGGATATATGTTGATCGAATTGCCTTTTTAATAAGGATACCAAGTGCTGCATTTTTCGTTTATAAATAAGACGCATACGTTTAATATGGCGATTCCATTCTCCCTCTTCCATAAATTTAGCCATTGCGAGCTGGCTTAGAAGTGAAGTGGTACTCTCGAAATGAAGAAATTGATTTTTATAACGGTTTAAAAGCGGCTCTGGCAACACCATATAACTTAAACGAATTCCCGGAAGAAAGGACTTTGAGAAATTCCCTAAATAAATGACTCTTGCAGAATCAATGGAAGCGAGAGCTGGAAATGGTTGTTGTGTATAACGAAATTCACTATCATAATCGTCTTCGATCATATACCCTTGCACCTTGTTAGCCCAATGAATAAGCGTTTGCCGTTGTTGAATGGACATGCTTACCCCATATGGACTGTGATGGGAAGGTGTTACATAGATTAATCGTGATTTGATTTGTTCCAATTGTGAAAAATCAGCACCTGCCTCATAAACTGGTAAAGTTTCAATCGTAAAACAATGGAATTGAAAAGCTTCCCTAGCGCCATCATATCCAGGGTCTTCTACTGTAATGCTTGGAAAATCATCCTTCAGTATATGTCCAAGATTGATAAGCATTTGTTGGGTACTGCTGCCGATAATAATGGCATTTGCCTCTGTTTTCACTCCACGGGATTGGAGTAAGTAGGTGGCAATTTGTTCACGTAGGCACACCTCACCAAAGGGTTCCCCATATTGAAAACTCTCCTGTAACGTCAATACTTGATTGGCAATCCTCCTCCAAGTTTTCAGCGGGAAATGTGCTTGATCTACGGCACCTGCCCGGAAATCAATGAGGGTAGGTGTCACTGGCTCTCTTAGCGTTTTATTATGAGGAATTAACTCTTTTTGGGGTAAAAGTGGCTCTAATTCATTTACAAAATAACCTTTTCTCCCTTCTCCACGAATATAGCCTTCAGCTACAAGTTGATCATAAGCCATTAATGTCGTATTCCGACTTACTTGAAGGGAATCTGCAAGTTGACGGATGGAGGGCAATTGTTCATCGGCAAGTATGTCCCCCCGTTCAATATATAACTTAAACTGCTCGTAAATTTGTTTGTATCTGGGAGAATCCTCCTTAAAAGCAAAAATGGCATTTATCATTTACAATCTCCTTTGACATGTATATTTATTTAGAATTGTACCTTTTTATATGTCAGTTTGTATATTACCATATTTTACAGATGAGGTTCTCAAGTAGAAATGAGGATGGACCTTAGTAAAAGCCGCTATATTGTGAATGGAATAATATTGACGGATGAAAGGAGATTTTTTTATGTATATCCCTAAGCAATTTGAAATAAAAGAATTAGCAGCAGCCTACGATGTAATTCAGGAGAATGGTTTTGCAACATTGTGTTCAATGCATGAAGGCAAGCCTTTTGCTACACATTTACCACTGCTGTTGAATAAGGAGAAAACCTATTTGTATGGTCATTTTGCTCGTCCGAACCCTCAATGGAAAGATATTGAAAACCAAACAGTCTTGGCAGTCTTTCATGGTCCCCACTGTTATATCTCCTCTTCTTGGTATGAGACGAACCAAGCGGTACCAACATGGAATTACGTGACTGTTCATGTATACGGCGAAGTCGAACTTATTGAGGATGAAAAGGAGTTAACGGATACCCTGGAAGACATGGTATTGAAGTATGAAGCCCCTGATAGTTCATACAATTTGCAAGAGTTAGATGCTGAATTTCTCGCTGGGATGAACAAAGGGATTCAAGGATTCAAAATAAGAATCAACAAGATAGAGGGGAAAGCGAAGTTAAGTCAAAACCATTCATCACATAGGCAAGAGCTCGTTATCAATCAACTGGAAAAGATTCGAAATACAGATGAGCAAAAAATTTCCTCTTTAATGAAGGCGAACCTAAAAAAGTGGCGTTGAATGTTACTGCACTAACGTGAGTGTTGATCCAATAAGGATTTACACTCTTTTTGTTGAACTTCTGTTACTACCGGAGCGGATTTCAATACCATGGAGGAAAAATTGGAGCCTTTTAAATAATCCAGTCAAAATCTTAATTCATGTTAAGCCGTATGAATATTTTTAAAAAGATATGCATGTGCCGGGTTAATTTAACAATCATTATATAAAATATAACAAAAAATCACGGTCCCTTTATACGGATATAAAATTCCAGAGTTATTCTTAATTTACATCCAGAGGGAGGGATCGGAAGTTGTCAAAATTTCAGGCCATAACTTCTTTGTTCATCTTGGTATTCATCATCATTTTCGTAACTTATAAAATCACAGCACACTCATCCAAACATTCCACATCCAACCGTCAACACATTCAAGTACAATTGTTAGGCGTTAATGATTTTCACGGCCAACTAAACAAATATCAAATGGTTTCAGGAACCATGGCAGGGGGGGCTGAATACCTGGCTGCCTATTTAAAAACATTTATGCAAGAAAACCCAAATACACTGCTTGTTCATTCTGGTGATATGGTAGGAGGAAGTCCTCCAATCTCTTCTCAATTTAAAGACGAACCCACGATTGAATTTTTAAACCTCCTGCACTTTGATGCCGGGACACCTGGAAATCATGAATTCGACCAAGGCGTAAATGAAATGAAACGTCTTATTCATGGAGGATTCAATAAAAAAACAGGTTATTTTCAAGGTGCCACAACTTCTTACAGCTCTGCAAATATCATCGATACAAAGTCGGGTACTCCCTTGTTACCACCGTATGTTATTAAACAAATTGACGGAATTAATATTGGATTCATCGGTGTCGTCACAAAAGAGACTACCCTGTATGTGGCACCTGAAAATCGAAAAGAAGTAGAAATTACGGATGAAGTTTCAGCTATTAACCGAACCGTTAAGCTTTTAAAGGAAAAAGGAATCAAAGTAATTGTTGTACTTGCACATGATTCAGCCAAATCAGATCAGTCAGGAGCAAATTCCAGTGGAGCTTTAGTGGAGATGGCTCCAAAAATCGATGATGAGGTCGATGTCATTTTTGCCGGTCACAGCCATGAATATGCCAATACCGTTGTAGCCGGTAAACTGATCGTTCAAGCTTATTCCAATGGGAAAGCCTTTTCTCAAGTAAATCTTGAAATTGACCCACATACTAAAATTATTGTTAAGAAACAAGCAAAGATTATTGTCACTTCACATCAACATATAAAACCAGATGAAGAAACGGTTGCTCTTCTAAATAAATATAGAAAAAGATTGGGGAGCCATCTTAATCAGATAATAGGAGAGATGCCTGAAGAAATCTCACGAAATCAAGATGCAAACGGTGAATCCCCATTAGCGAAAATGATTGCAGAATCTGAGCGGGAAGCCATGGGGGCTGATATAGCTTTTGTCCATCAAGGAGAAATGCGGAAAAATTTAAAAAAAGGGGAAATTACTGTAGAAGACCTTTATACAGACTTGCCTATGGGTCATAGTGTCAGGAAGTTAATCTTAACAGGGGACCAAATAAAGCTTGCTTTAGAACAGCAGTGGGCGAAAGATTATGAAAATAGGTTACAAACGGTTGGTTTAACATATAATTGGGACCCGAACGCTCCAATTGGCAACCGCATTGTTGCGCTGAAAGACATGAAGGGTCAAGAGATTCAGCCAAACAACGAATATGAAGTAGCGGTTAGTAATTATTTAGCTTCAGGCGGTGATAACTTCACTGCATTTGAACAAGGTAGACTCGTGGAATCCGGTCCACAGGTTGTCACTGCACTTATACGCAATATCCAACAGAAGTATCCCCATGAAACTTCTCTCCGTTCATTGAAAGAATGAAGGAGAAAATACAAGGACTTGCATAAGCGGCTTTTGAGGAAGATGAAGCTGGAGGAATTAATGAAATGGCTTTAGGGATAGCACGAGATATTGAATGGCAATGGGTATTAACGAGAAATAAAAGGTAACTACTTATTCAAATAACAAGTGCTTTACTTCAATAAGGGAGTTGCTTTGGCAGCTCTTTTTTCTTTTCACCGTTTCAGATAAAAAGTTACTATTTGAAAGCACGCGAAATTTATCGTAATAATATTTCATGAATTAGAAAAAAATAGAGGAAAGGAGGGATTGCGAATGTTTGTGAAAAAGTGGGTAACAGGATTGGCCGGTGTACTTGCGATGTTTGTAGTTGTAGCAACACTAGGCTCAGTCGGTGTATTTGCCGAGTCCGGTGTTGTAAATCAGCCTATGGAGAAGAGGAAATCGATTGAGGTCGAGTTGAAGGATGATTTCTTTAATCCGAAAGCCATCACCATTCCGAATAGAACAGCCACAACGGTAATATTGACAAACAAAGGCAGTAAAGAGCACACCTTCACAGTTGAAAAGCTCGGCATTGACGTTGAGGTCCAGCCAGGTGAAGAAAAAAACATTACCGTGAATCCGAAACAGCCCGGTACATATGAACTGATATGTCGGTACCATTTCCAGGAAGGAATGGTTGGGAAAGTAATAGTAGAATAAAATGCAGGGCCAATATGGCCTTGTTTTTTTTATGCGAATAGACTTTTCTACTTTGTATGATCGATTAAGTTTTAGCGAGGTTTTTTAACAAGCTTATTTTTCATTACAGAGGATATTGATGCTTGGAGTTATAATAACTGTTCCACCTCTAATAAATGGTAAATATAATATAATGCAAGGTAACGTATAAACCATTTAGAATGAGGTGGAAAGATGTATTTTTTTAAACCTATTTCTGATGAGGTTCGTTTATCTCAAATAATATTCAATAAACATAAAAAAACGATGAAGCTCATTTTAGTGTCCATTTTTTCTTGTATGGCTGCCATTCTGCAGGCTGCCGGAGCTGTACCAGGGATAGGATATTGTATAAGTCCGCTGTCCACTGCACCTATCCTGTTATGTTCCATGTTTTCCATTCCATTTGGAGCAGTGTCCTACTTTCTGACAATTATGCTGTTATTCATCCTACAGCCAACGGAAATAATTGCATTTCCTTTTACAACAGGATTGTTAGGACTTGGAATAGGGGCATCTTTTCACCTTTTTAAGATGAGGTTAAGTATTATTGCTACTGGTGCCATTCTTTTAATGTTAGGAATTATGAGTTTAATAGTTATTTTTCACTTTCCAGTTTTAGGTCCGGCCGTCTCTGTTTCCTTTTCATTTCTTATATTTGGCTTTTTATTTGCCTTCATTTATAGCCTGTTATGGGTTGAAATTGCTTTAATCCTTTTTAAAAGACTAAAAAAGATTAGAATTTAAGGCTCTTTTCGTTAAGATTGTTGTTTTTAAAACGAAACGATTTTAGGTGGATTGGAGTGGAAGTTCGAGACTCCTGCGGGAGCAGCGGGACAGGTGAGACCCCACAGGCGTTTACACCGAGGAGGCTCACCGCCCGCCCCGCGGAAAGCGAGCATCTGGAGGGGAAATCAACCACACCAGATACTTGGTAAATGGCAACAAAGTATGCGAAAACAGCCTAAATTAATAATTTGTCCATCACATGGTTCTAATTACGATTCATCAATCCATGTATGCGATTTATTACGATTAAGTGGAAAGTTATTGTTTTGATTCATGGAACTATTTCAAAAACAGTGCCTTTGTTAAAATCAGTCACTTTCATAGAGCCATAAGCCGCCAAATATAAACTGGTTTGATTCATATTCGTTCCCAAACTAACATAATAGGCTGATTGAGACCCAAAATCATAATCGGTTTGTATCACACTAAAATCATTTTGTTCACCATTGGGTCTTACGGTGGTATAAGCTAAAGCCCCTCTAACCCGGGGGTGAGAATCCTTCCGGGCAAGATCGGTAAACACAACGCTTCCCGTTAAACCAGGGATTGCATTCCCCATATAGGCTTGCACTCCTGTAAGTGCAGTTCCTCCAAACTTATCGGGTCTGGTATCTTTATGAAAATAACTGGTTAAAGGCTGATGACGACTCGCTGAAAGTGTTACTGCTTCATTGTAATAAGCAATTGTTTTCTCATCCAAATTATTATTTTCATTGCATCCCCTTATAGTCGAAGTAGGAAAAGCGCCTTCCCAACCTCGCCAGCCAAAGTTAATGAATCCCTCTTTTTCAGCTTCAGAATTCATGAAAGAAGCTTGAACAATCTCAGTAACCGGTACTGATTTATAATGAACGAATGAAAAAATCGACTCAACCAAATCCTGTCCGACACCCCCCACATATTTGATAAACTGATTATAAAATCTTTGAAATGAAATGCCTGTTATATTGCGCACCCCTTTTGCAGTAACCGTAAGCGTTTCCTGAATAGGCAGAGGAAGTTCATTAAAACGTGTAACAATGGGTGGATTATTGAAGGTTATGCTCTTATCTACATCGATTTCAATTATTTTACCAGCTATCTCCATATCATCTTGACTTAAATTAAATGGATCATAGCCTGCTCCACCATCACCGGTTGTTAAAATAAGTTTTCCGGTTTCAGGTGAAAAGTTTAAGCTATTGACACCATTATGATTAAAAAATGGTCTTCTTATGTTAAGTAATGTCCGTCGTTTTTGAGGTTGACCATTCGATTGTAAAATCCATTCTTCAACTGTATTAATATGATCATATTGAGTTTCTCTATTTATCCACTTTAGGTTTAAAGTTTTGGGATCACACGGGTTAGGCCTAAAATGTTCAGTAAGGGCCCCTGGACCTTGTGTTCCAGCTACTGAATAATGAAGATAAAACAGACCGTTATAATAAAATTCTGGATGAAACGCTAGCCCCAATAATCCCCGTTCATCATATCCCCTACCTGAAACACCTTGTTCAGAAGTACCCAATTTTAAAATTCGCGGGCGAATATCTAAAAAAGTCCTAATAACTCCGTTTCCTATGTAAAAGATCTCTCCTACCTGGGTTGCAATAAATAATCTTTCAATTGAGTCACCTGGAAGTATAGTTGTCTTTAAAACAGTTGGTAAATTAATATTACTTACAATGGGCCGTAAACCAACCTTAACTTTTATCAAATGACTTTGCACTCCTTCTTATGGTTTTTCTTATAAGAATATGATTATAACCGTCTATTAGTACCAAATCAGGCCGGAACCTGATAAGGCAATGCACTACTTTCCGCATGAGCGTAAAGTGCTTTAGTTGAACTAAAATAAGTGAAATTTATAAGAATGAAGATAAATTCAAGCTATTCCATTAAAAGACGCTATCCTGAAAAGGATAAGCGCTTATTTTCATATCAGGGCCATTTAAGGAGGAGCATCAGGAAAACTTGTTACAACGGTAAGCGTTCTGATACAAGTCATATGAGACATATCTAGTGAGATTTTGAAAGCATGTACTTAAACTAACGGGGGAGTTTAGGGCAATAAGAAAATCAAAAATTGGGGATAATGTTAAAAGTATTATCCCAATGAATTTTCTTTTTTTATTATTTAAATACTGCTGATAATGAATAATCTGAAATGATTGTTAGACATTACCTAAAAGTTGGAGTGAGAAAGTGGAAAATCATGTTGCTTACCTTCTAGAACATTACGGGTACTTCGGAATAATATTTGCTTTAATCGGAGGTATTGTAGGACTTCCTATACCTGACGAGGTTCTTCTTACATATATTGGTTACAATGTGTTTCAGGGTAAATTATCTTACTTAATTTCAATAGTAAGTGCCTTTGTAGGAGCAACGGGGGGGATTACGCTTAGCTACTTCATTGGTTATAAATTTGGGTTGCCTTTATTAGAAAAGTTGGGACCAAAACTTCACATAACCGAACAAAAAATTAATAAAACAAAGAAATTATTCAAGAAATTTGGACCCTATCTATTATTATTTGGTTATTTTATTCCTGGGGTACGGCACCTTACAGCGTATATAGCATCTGTCAATCGCTTCCCATTTAGAAAATTTGTTGTTTATGCTTATACGGGTGCATTAATTTGGAGTTTTACTTTTATCACATTAGGAAGAATCTTAGGGGAAAATTGGAACAATGTTGAACTATATATGTCAACATATAGTATTTATGTAATTACGAGTTTATTGGCCCTTTCAATATTCATTTATTTTTTATGGAAGAGAAGAAATCGATTAAAAAAGGGTATTTCATGAAAGTGACGGTTTAGATGGAGGACTTTAATTAAATTATATTTAGAGCTATAGAACGATCGGGTGCTTTAGCTGATGATTGGAGCTGTCTTTACGGCGGCTTTTTCTTATGGAACTAAAGGGGCAGGATAGCCCAGTAAGGTAGTCTTAGGTTGTTCAAGAATGAATAGTTAGTGAAGTAAAAGAAAAAAAGAAAAAACCAGTTTTGTTAGACTGATTTTTTCATCTTAATGTAACACTTTGTTAATTTCAGTTTTTAACACTTACATGTTCAATCATACGCTTCATTGCCTGAATTTGCCCCATATGAGTCGCTTCATGCATTAATGTTAAACTTGCAAGTTCTATAACAGTCTTACAACCTAGGAATGGTGTATCCAAATCTCGATCTAGCTGTTCAGGAGGAATTTGCTTTAAACGAGTTAATTGATCTTTCAACTGTACAACCAGCTCATCCATGGCAGGTACATTCCCTGTCCAATCAGCTGGTTTTGTGCCATTCCCAAACAATTCTATATAATTCGTGGGAAGGTGAGTTGTTACATGCGGGAAATTAAACATAGTTTGTTCAGTAATTGTCAAAACGTGACCTGTCTGCCAATGAATTGTGTTATTAAAACCATCTGGCTGCACATCAGTTTGTTCCTTAGAAACAGACTCTACATTCTTGATGAAATATTCTCTTGTCATCTCAAATTGCTTAAATACAAGTTGATTCATCGTTTTCTCCCCTTTCACTAACAAAATCATCCATATTATACCAGTTAAAAATGGAAAAGAATATAGTTGAAACTGCCTAAAATTAGCTTTATATCAAACAGTTCTTGTTCCACAGTAGGGCGCGATTCTTTAATAAGGTTCGCTTTTCCTAATGAACTCGGATTCGATAACTGAAGATCGAAGCTGTCTTTAAGGCGGCTTTTTCTTATGGGAACTAAAGGGGCAGGATAGTTGAAGAAGGAATTGAAGAAACAAAAAGAGAATAGGTACTGTTAGTTAAAATGATTTTTATAGAAAGAAGGATTAAAATGGCATATTGCAAAGTTCGCCAAGCTGAAATATATTATGAAGATTTAGGGGAAGGTATACCAATTTTAATGATACACGGTTATTCTCCGGACCATCGATTAATGAGTGGTTGTATGGAACCCATATTTACTAAGAGGGAAGGGTGGCGACGTATTTATATTGACCTACCTGGAATGGGATTAACAAAAGAATATAACGAAATAAGCAGTTCTGATGAAATGTTGAATGCTGTTTTAGATTTTATCCAAGCTGTAATCCCTAACCAAGAGTACGTAATTGCTGGGGAATCTTACGGTGGCTATATTGCTAGGGGCATTATTGAAAAGCATCAAGAACAAATACTCGGTGCAGCATTTATATGCCCTCTTATTATTCCTCTTCCAGAAAATAGAACAGTTGAGAAACATAAAATAATGAGAACGGATGAAAAGTTTATTGAAAATTTATCAAAGGAAGAATTGGAAGATTTTAAAAACAACAATATTGTACTTGATGAGTACACATGGTTAAGGTACAACAAAGAAATTCTAAGTGGTTGTAAAATTGGAGATGAAAGGTTTCTAAATAAGGTTAAGAATAAATATGGGTTTTCTTTTAAGATTGACCAGTCTGATTTTATTAAACCCAGTGTATTCCTTTTAGGAAGACAAGATTCTTCGGTTGGATATAAAGATGCTCTGAACATAGTAAACAAGTATCCGCGAGGAACGTTTGCTGTATTGGATATAGCAGGCCACAATTTACAAATTGAACAACCGCAACTTTTTAGCACTCTATTAAATGAGTGGTTGGATAGAATTGAAGAGTTCCAAAACTAATACTTAACGGAGTAAGTGAAGTTTGTGAAATATTGTACTTAAACTAACGGGTGCGTTAATTGAAGATCAATCGGAGTTGTCTTTAAGGCAGCTTTTTCTTTATGCAACTTTCGGGGCAGTATAGTTGATGAAGAACTGAATAAAATAAAAACAGCCAGGTTCTGGCTGCTTTTTTATAAAAAATCCAAATGCTTACAATAAAAACAAAAATTCTATCAGATTTATGGGATAATTTTATTAATTCCAGTTTTTCTCTATAAATTGAACGGCAGGTTGTAAATTTGTTTTGTTAGCAATTGAAATGACAGTGGGAACCACAGAAGGGTCCGTTTTGGATAAATTGGGGATCCGTGGATTTAACCGAAAAAAACGATTTCCTAGAAGCTGAGAACTGACCATGGA
Organism: Peribacillus sp. NPDC076916; assembly: GCF_050269675.1. NCBI lineage: Bacteria > Bacillati > Bacillota > Bacilli > Caryophanales > Bacillaceae > Peribacillus > Peribacillus sp. NPDC076916. The sequence goes on along the minus strand of NZ_JBNNIU010000023.1, from coordinate 1,275 downwards.
TTCATAGTAACCGGATCCACTAGCGACTATCTGAAGAAATGGCAGTAAGGGTTCATTGGGCGATCGGTCCAAAAGGACTCCCCAATTCGGTGGAAGGTTCTTCATATTTTCGGGGCGTATGTTATCTGCACTTACCATCCCCCACCCCTTCGTATCTCTTCTTAGTTGAGTCGGCTCTTCACCTGTTCCAATGGATAATACCGCAATTTGATCCAACGGCTGTTTGGCTTTCCCCACTGCAAACGCGATACTGGCTGTACTGGGGTTAGTTGTTACTGTATACCCATCCACGTAGTTTTGATAGGCTCGTTGCGTCGCGGGAGCACCGCTGCTCCGTAGTATTACATCACTCGCTTTCTCATTTAAATAGGGAGAGCCAGGAAAGTTGTGGAATAACACAGGAGTCCAACGATTCAGCTCCGGTGAGAATAAATGAAATGCAGGGACAACAATTCGTCTTTTTAAGTCTTTGAGGAGAAGATTTGGTGGAAAAAATGTTTGTACCGCTTTAATGAAACCGGAATATGGCAATTGTTGGTTGAAAACAGGTCCGCCTGGTCGGGAAACGCTGAATGCCGGCACGATTTTATCCTTAAAAAACTGGAATGTCTCCTTCGGCGATCTTCCACTTGCTAACGCAAGGGCAGTGAATGAACCGATTGAATTTCCCGAAAAAACATTGGTTCGACTAATTAATTTTGGGTTTTGCCGAGCCAGTCTGTTTAAAAGTTGTAAACTTAAAGCACCTAAAGTGCCGCCTCCATCAAAGGACATGATTCGATATTTTGTCAAAGCTGATTTCTCCTTTCCAATCTGGTCAAAAGTATCATTCAGTATATGTTTATTTTTCAGGAGCCGGATTATGTAGCTAAACATCCAAGGAAAGACTCCATCGAGTATATAAAAAAATACTACGATGAGGATAAGGAGACTACGTTTGAGTGGCAGTAAGGGCGAGCCAACTGCACGTACTTTGTTTGTAATGGGTGGAAAGTATAGCCAAAAAAACTTGAAAGAAAAAAAGCCATAGCAGTGGGCTACGGCTGTCTGTTCCGTCCTAAAAACAGGTTATTTTGCAATCCTGTGCACAAAAGGTTAATGATTATTATTATTATTAAATATCGTGCAATCTTTCAAGAGGGAGGTCGCTTTTTTCAACAACAGGATTGTGAAGAATTACACTTAAACTAACGGGTGCGTTCGTATTATAAGGTTAGCCAGTTTTTACTGGTTGACCTTTTTTAATAGAATCTATTATATCAGTAGCCAGGGTAG
>NZ_JBNNIU010000022.1:0-34225 GCF_050269675.1 Peribacillus sp. NPDC076916 | reverse complement strand
CTCCGGTTTCCCGAAGTTATCCCAGTCTTATAGGCAGGTTGCCCACGTGTTACTCACCCGTCCGCCGCTAATCTCAGGGAGCAAGCTCCCGTCGAATCGCTCGACTTGCATGTATTAGGCACGCCGCCAGCGTTCGTCCTGAGCCAGGATCAAACTCTCCGAAGAAATGTTTGACTTGCTCATTTGCTTTCTTAATAGTGTGTGCTCACTTAAAATTTAACGTTGGCGCTTTGTTTTGTTCAGTTTTCAAAGAGCAATAATGGAGCGGGTGAAGAGAATCGAACTCTCATCATCAGCTTGGAAGGCTGAGGTTTTACCACTAAACTACACCCGCATTTAATTTTGAAATATTTTAAGAAGAAATGGTCGGGAAGACAGGATTCGAACCTGCGACCCCTTGGTCCCAAACCAAGTGCTCTACCAAGCTGAGCTACTTCCCGTAAAATATGGTGCGCCCGGCGGGAGTCGAACCTACAACCTTCTGATTCGTAGTCAGATGCTCTATCCAATTGAGCTACGGGCGCTAATTTCTATGATGTTATTGGTGCGGCCGAGAGGAGTCGAACCTCCACGGGGTCTCCCCCACTAGGCCCTCAACCTAGCGCGTCTGCCATTCCGCCACGACCGCGAAAGCGACTTTGTAAGTTTAACACCTTTTCAACTTGATGTCAAGAAGAAAATATCAGTGCGGGTGAAGGGACTTGAACCCCCACGCCTTGCGGCGCCAGATCCTAAGTCTGGTGCGTCTGCCAATTCCGCCACACCCGCGAAAACAAATGGTGAGCCATGAAGGATTCGAACCTTCGACCCTCTGATTAAAAGTCAGATGCTCTACCAACTGAGCTAATGGCTCTAAATAAAATGGCTGGGCTAGAAGGGATCGAACCTTCGCATGACGGAATCAAAATCCGTTGCCTTACCGCTTGGCTATAGCCCAATAAACAATTACTAATTAACAGCCAGGATAATATTATATCACGATAATATTATTTTAGCAAGTGTTTTTTAAAAAAATGGCGGTCCCGACGGGAATCGAACCCGCGATCTCCTGCGTGACAGGCAGGCATGTTAACCGCTACACCACGGGACCAACATGATAATGAATAAGAAAGTGACCCATACGGGATTCGAACCCGTGTTACCGCCGTGAAAGGGCGGTGTCTTAACCGCTTGACCAATGGGCCTTGATAAAATATGCAACTGGCGGAGAAGGAGGGATTTGAACCCTCGCGCCGCTTACGCGACCTACACCCTTAGCAGGGGCGCCTCTTCAGCCTCTTGAGTACTTCCCCAAAAAAATGGCTCCGCAGGTAGGACTCGAACCTACGACCGTTCGGTTAACAGCCGAATGCTCTACCACTGAGCTACTGCGGAATAATGAAAATTGGGTTCCTTTTTTACGCTCAAGGACCTTAGTGTTTGTCGTTAAGACAAGTTGTTATCTTGTCGACTCTTATGATTATAAAGAGGTTACAACTTAAAGTCAAGAGTTCTTTTGTATTTTTTTATAATTTTGTTATTCACTCCTTAAACCCTTGGTAAATCAATGATCCACGGCATTTACCACAAACGAAACGGGTCGTGTCGATTCGTTTTCTTCTTATATATACCTGCTGACAGTCTTCACATTTATATTGAATAGTATTCATCTTTTTCTTTAATTGGTTAGATGGCAGCGGCTCGCAAAATCTTGGTGCTCCCACTATTTTGAGTAAATGTTTAAAGTCCGCATCACGATGCTGATACCCCTTCTTCTCGATGTGCAAATGATAATGACACAATTCATGCTTAATGATTCCAATGATTTCTTCCACACCGCGTTCATCAAGATACTTCTTATTGATTTCTATATTGTGTGAACGAAGCAAGTATCGTCCTCCTGTTGTTCGGAGACGCGGATTAAAAATGGCTTTGTGTTTAAATGTCTTTTTAAAGTCTTTCATCGAAATTTCTTCTACTAGTTTTTGCAATTGCCGATTATCCATTTCCCCCTCCCTTTCTTTGGTAACATGACAACCCATTATAACATAGACTAATAATACAATAGGAAACTAAGGGAGGAAAAGCTATGCCTAATTGGTTCCAGAATCAAATCCGCAAAGCCTTTTATGAAAAGGATTATTATCAAGTGAAGATGTTGAATCAATGCTGGTTTTTTTATCAAAAGAAAGAAAGTCTCAGGGTATAAATCCAACTGTGCTCCAAATATAAATGCATCGCTTCAAAAAAACTCCTTCTAATATAGAAGGAGCTTACCACAGGCTAGTTTTGATCCTTTGGCTCGAGCATCGTTAAAGATACCCTTTGCTTTTTGGGGTCAACCAATTCGACCCAAACCGTCACAACATCCCCAACGGCAACTACATCCAATGGATGTTTTACAAACCGGTTGCTCAGTTTAGAAATATGAACCAGTCCATCCTGTTTGACACCGATGTCCACAAACGCACCGAAGTCCACAACATTCCTCACTGTACCTTGTAATTCCATCCCAGTTTGCAGATCCTCCATTTTTAGTACATCCTGCTTAAGCAGTGGTTTTGATAATTCATCGCGAGGATCTCTTCCCGGTTTCATCAAATCATCTATGATATCTTTAATCGTAATTTCCCCAATTTCCAATTCATCGACCAAATCAGCTGGATTCAGTTTACCTAACTCCTCATTCAATGCGTTACTGCCTAAATCTTCAGATGTAAATCCCATTTTCTTTAATAATTTATTCACGGCACTATAGTTCTCAGGGTGAATCGCAGTTTGATCCAAAGGTTCATTTCCATTAATGATACGTAAGAACCCTATACATTGTTCATATGTTTTGGCACCAAGCCGGGGAATTTTCTTTAATTCCTTCCTGCTTGAAAACTTCCCTTCCTCTTCCCTTTTCTTCACAATATTTTGAGCAACTGATTTTGATAAACCAGCTACATATTGTAATAGAGACGATGAAGCGGTATTGACATTCACCCCCACTTGGTTAACAGCTGTTTCCACTACAAAGGTGAGGGATTCCGTTAACTTTTTCTGGGACACATCATGTTGATACTGCCCTACCCCTACGGATTGGGGGTCAATTTTAACAAGTTCAGCAAGGGGATCTTGAAGCCTTCTTCCTATCGAAACTGCACTTCTCTGTTCTACTTGAAGATCCGGAAACTCTTCACGGGCTATATCCGAGGCTGAATAAACGCTGGCACCCGCTTCATTAACAATTATATATGAAATATTCCCTTCCACTTCTTTTATAATATCTGCGATGAATTGCTCTGATTCACGTGATGCCGTACCATTGCCGATTGCCACGATCTCAACCGAGAACCGCTGAAGTATTTCGATCGTTTTTTCACGGGCAGCATTAAGCTTCGCAGCAGGCGGATGCGGATAGATCACACTGATATCGAGTACCTTTCCGGTTTCATCGATGACAGCCAACTTACACCCAGTCCGATATGCCGGATCTAAGGCTAGGACCACTTTCCCTTTAAGCGGGGGCTGCAAGAGCAGGTTCCTGAGGTTTTCAGAGAAAATATGGATAGCCTGATCCTCAGCTTTTTCCGTCAGCTCTTTTCTGATTTCCCGTTCTACAGAAGGCATGATCAAACGTTTGAGCCCATCCTCAATCGCAGATTTAAGGACCACTTGGGCCTCAGATTTGTTATTTTTAATGATTTTCCGTTCCAGATGACCAATGATGATTTCAGTCCGAGGATGAATGGAGATTCGTAAAACCTCTTCCTTTTCACCTCTATTCAGCGCCAACACCCGATGCGGCACGATTCTTTGAACCGGCTCCTCATATTCATAGTACATCTCGAAGATTTTCTTCTCATCCTTTTCTTCATTTTTCACGGTTGAAACCACTTTTCCAGCCTTGAAAATTTCAGCCCTTATCCACTTCCTTAATTCTGCATCATCGGAAATATGTTCAGCTATGATATCCTGCGCTCCCGCAATAGCCTCTTCAATAGATGAAACTTCTTTTTCTGCCGATATGAATTCTGCAGCTTTTTCACTAACCCGAGCATGCAATTGACATTCCAAAAGCCAATTAGCCAATGGTTCAAGACCCTTTTCTTTAGCGACCGTTGCTTTCGTTCTCCTTTTTTGTTTGAACGGCCTGTATAAATCCTCGACTTCCTGCAGTTTTGTAGCTTTTTCGATTTGTCTTGTTAATTCTTCCGTCAATTTCCCTTGTTCACCAATCGAACGCGTTACTTCCGCTTTCCTCTGGCCAAGGTTTTCTAGATAGTTCCACCTTTCCATAATGGAACGAATCTGCACTTCATCAAGTGAACCCGTCATTTCTTTTCTATACCGGGCAATAAAGGGGACAGTATTACCCTCTTGAAGCATCTGTATGACGTTTTGGACTTGATGATTTTTTAAAGTCAGCTCATTTGATATTTGTTTAATCAACTCTTTTAATGTATCTTCTACAACGATCATTATGTCTACCTCCAACGTTTTGTTCTGATATATATAGTCTAGCAAATGAGGGATGAAGTTGCGAATTCCATACAAAAAAGCTTACCTCCGAATTACGGCGAAAGTAAGCTTCCTAAAATGAAAGTTGTATCATCTGCAGTTAATGGACTGCTTGCTAATATGCATTGGGCGTTCTTATCGATAGGGACCAGCCTTTTCAAAAAGGATTTAGCTCCCTTAAGTTCCAAACCATCTGAATGAAGAATGAATTTTGCATTTGGTTCATATTTGTATCTCTGCGTCCTGTATTTTTGTTTCCTTCCTGATAAATACCCTGTAACAGGTAAAGGGTAAACGAGTTTATCGTCACTTGGGTTATACAGGAAAAAGCGGATGTTACCAACTGAACTGTATACAAATTCATTCTTGTCATAAAAAATCTTCAAAATGGAAACGGCTGCTCCCCGCTTATTGACCAAAACTTGATTGCACACTGCCATAAGGGATTCGACATCCAACTCATGATTACGTTTAACTTCCTCGATGACGGCATGGGAGGAATCGTAAGCATTTTTCCCGCTGCCCAGACCATCTGCCAATACACAGACAAAGTATTCTTTCGTATGAAGAAAAAAGTAATCATCACCACAATAAACCATCCCGTTTTTAGACGATTGCGAGACAAGGACTTCTATTTTTTCTCCCCTCAGAATATCTTTGATCACTGAATTAACTCCGAGTTTTCAGCATTAATGGCTTCTTGAAGCTTTTTAATCGCGCGGCGTTGAAGCCTTGAGACATGCATTTGGGAAATCCCCAGTTTATCGCCCGCTTCTTTCTGGCTTAAATTCTCTAAATAAGTATGTTGAATGATCATCTTTTCACGGTCACTCAGCACATGCAGCACCTTTTCAAGTACAAGTCTCTGATTGACCTTTTCAAAACCTTCATCTACATTCCCGAATATATCAAGCAATGTGACAGTACCGCCATCAGAATCCGCCTCAATAGAATGATCCACGGATAAAGCTTGATAGCTTTTTCCCATTTCCATCGCCTCTAAAACTTCTTCTTCAGTCACGCCTATACTATCGGCTATTTCATCTATTCTTGGTGAACGATGCAGGGTTGTAGTTAATTCCTCGACAGTCACCCTGATTTTCGGACCAAGTTCCTTAATTCTCCTTGGCACATGGACACTCCATGTTTTGTCACGCAGGAACCGTTTGATTTCGCCGATTATAGTAGGGACAGCAAATGCCTCAAAGCTCTTACCGAAAGATTCGTCATATCGGCGAATGGCACCTAACAAACCAATCATGCCGACTTGGGAGATATCCTCCTGGAATGATTTACCTTTCGCATACTTACGGGAGATTGTTTCAACCAAACTTTTATAATGGATGACTAGATTGCTCTGTGCTTCCTCATCTTGATTCTGCTGGTAAGCCCTAATCCATTCATTTACCTGTTCTCTTTGTGCCTGGTTAGGTTGAGACTGTTTTTGCATCCATCTCCACCTGCTCTCCTTCTAAAAACTTAGTCATAAATACTGTAACCCCATCATGCTGATGAATTTTCACATCATCCATCAGAGTTTCAATAAGATAAAGACCCAAGCCTCCTTCTCTCAAAAGTTCGACTTTTTGTCCATTTTCGTATGGTCCGATCCCTTGACGAACCTCTTCGAAATTACAGCTCTTACCACTATCAGAAACCATGACCTCCAAGCGGTCAGGATAAAGGCCGAAACTTACTTTCACTTCACCTTTTTCAGAATCTTTATATGCATGCTGTACCGCATTTGTACAAGCCTCACTTGTAGCGATTTTCAAATCCTCAATTTCATCATACGCAAATCCCATCCGGCTTCCTATCCCAGAAAGCGTTAAACGAATGACACCGATGAATTCTGGTTTTGCAGGTATTTTCATTTCGATGTAATCATATACTTGACTCATTCTAACCCACCCTCTGTACCACTTTTTATATCAATGATATCTGCAAGACCTGTAATATCAAATAAACGTCGTAACCTTTCTGATAAGCCAACTAAAGTGAATTCGCCATTATGTGCCCTTACACTTTTGAAAGCACCGACAAACACCCCAAGTCCCGTACTATCCATATAAGAAACTTCAGTTAAATCAATAGTAATTGAAACATTATCCTGCTCCGAAATCGGAAATAGTGATTCCCTTAATTTCGGCGCAGTATATGCATCGATTTCACCTTTTAGTTTTACAATAAATTCAGAATTCAATTCATTAACATCTACAGTTATATTCATCAATGACCCACCTCTTCAAATCCTCTTCATTCCTATATCTATACCCAGCAGAAAAAATACTAAACATTTGATTTTAAAATTATTAATGTAAAATCATCCCTCAGCTGGAAGTTCTGCATTTTCTCCAATTGTTTATATATATTATTCACCATTTCCTGGGCTTGCAAATGCATATTCTTTTTAATGAAACCAATAAGTGTTTCCCTTTCTATGAACCCATCATTCGTCCGGCACTCCGTTACTCCGTCAGATAATAAAATGATCATGTCTCCATGATTCACCGTTTTTTCATATTGGCGATACCTTGTTTTTTTATCGACTCCAAGCAACAAGCCCTTTGCATCCAAATCGCTAAAAGTACCCGTTGCGGCGTCATAGTAAAAACCAGGTTCATGTCCGGCTGAAGCATAGGAGAATTGCCTGTCATGCGGATCATATAAGCCATAGAACATGGTTATGAACATGCTTGGATCCACATTATGCTCTACAACACGGTTCAGGCTCTCAAGCACACTATTCGGTTCATGACGATGCTCCGGAAGACTGTCCATCGCATATTTGATCATCGACATGCACAATGCAGCAGGAATCCCCTTTCCAATGACATCGGCTATTCCTACCCCTAACCGCTCATTTTCATCTTGGACGAAGTGATAGTAATCCCCGTTCATCTGCCTCGCTGGAACACTGATTGCTCCAATTTCAAGAGCTTTGATATCAGGGATTTTCGTTTCCAAAAGAGTATGTTGAACATTTGCCGCTATCTCGATTTCCGTTTTCAGTTCCTGCTGCTGATGTCTAAGGCTTTGATGCTCACGGTATGCAATGCCATAGCCCATCATGACTTCTAACAGAAAATCGAAAGAATCCAATACTTTTCCCGGTAATTCCGGGTAAAGTTCCATCAAGTTATTTTTATGCATACTGATGATTTCTTCTGGAGATATATTGTATTTGATATGTAGGCGGCTAATCTTTTGCCCTTGGTAGAGTGCCTGCTCATTTTGGTCTTTAAGATAAGTAGAAAGCGCCTCATGATACTTTTTCTCCATGTTCTCCCTAATATCCATAGTCCCCCCCTAACGGAGCCATTTCGTTGCGATAATCTTAGTCCCTTCACCTGGTATCGATTCAATATCAAAGTCATCCATTAAACGTTTGGCTCCAGGAAGTCCTGCACCCAGTCCCCCCGAGGTGGTATATCCATCTTCCATGACTCTGCGGATATCCTCAATTCCCGGCCCTTGGTCCTCTGCAATGATTTTCAATCCTGACTTCCCATTTATATTTAGCTTTTCTATGCTAACACTGCCTTGTCCAGCATATAGGTATATGTTTCGGGCCAATTCGCTAATGGCCGTCGTGATCCTGGCCTGGTCTACAGTACCGAACCCCAACTCTTTAGCGACATTTCTTCCGAGCTGCCTTGCAGCTACGATGTCCCATTCATTTATGATTTTTACGCAGGATTGGAACTCCATTCTTTAATCCCCCAATTCCTGTTGTAATTTCTCCAGGCCTTTCTCTAAGTCTAATGCTGTCAGAACATCTTCGAGACTAATTCCCAGTTCAATTAATGTTATTGCAACAGCAGGCTGGATCCCCGTAATTACAACTTTGGCCCCCATAAGCTTAGACATGCTAAAGACATCGCCTAATACCTTTGCGATAAAAGAATCAATAAAATCTATTGAGGTAATATCTATGACAACGCCATTCGCGCTTGTTTCATGAATCTTATGCAGTAAATCCTCTTGGAATTGAAGGGCTGTCACATCATCCAATTCCCACTGTATAGATACTAACAAGCAGTCATAAAGCTTTAATATCGGAATCCTCATACTTATCCCTCCACCTTTACGATCTTACGGCTCGTTAATTCCAACGCAACTTCTATCCCTTTTTTCAATGTATTTTTTGTAATCACTTCATTTAAATTAATTCCAAGATTAACTATGGTTTGGGCTATTTCAGGGCGGATGCCGCAGAGTATACATTTGGCGCCCACCAATCGGACCGCTTCCGCAGCTTGAATGATATGATGGGCAACCATCGTATCCACGACCGGCACGCCCGTTATATCAATAAGAACAACTTCAGATCTATGCTTAACCACGCCAGTCAACAGGTTTTCCATTATCTGTTTGGCACGTTCCGTATCAATCGTACCAATCAGCGGCATTACCGTAATGCCTTCCAATACAGGAATGAGCGGAGCCGAAAGTTCTTGCAACGCTATTTTTTGCATGGAAACCGTTCTTTCCCAAGTTTGAGTATATATATTGACTATTTCATTATTTATTGGTGTGGCCCATTTATCCAAATGATTAACAAGATTGACTTGATTATCAGGAGTAACCAGGCCCTTTTCCACCATTCCATTAATGACAATTAGTGTGAATTTATGAAGTCCTTCATTGACGAAAGTAAGAGGCCATCCCAATTGGACGACTTTCTCGGCAAAATCAGAAAGCTTCAATGTGAATTCCTTGGTTTTACTATCAACGTTCGTGATGATCATATCTATAAATTCACTGCTCGTTTGCGTGAACATTCGATCTGAGACGACTTTAATTAATCTTTCATCCGTACTTTCCTTCATGATGCCCATCCACTCAGTAAGGATGTAATCCTGATTTTGCTTAATAAAATCGTAAACCAATTGATTCATAATATCCTCCCATTCTAACACAAATGCTATGTTTCCCCTGTCCTCGTCACAAGGATGTTAACTAACTGTAATCTTATTCCCATCTGGATTTTATTGGAGTTCCCCCACTACAATTTTGCTTTTTTTAAGTAGTTACAACATAAATACATACCCAAAATTCAAGTAAGAAAAACATCAATTAAAGAAAAGTTAGGGAGATACTATAAAAACAAAGAACGTTCTATTCAATATCTAACTGTATAATGTTTTTATTCGTCAATTTTCTCATATTTCCTGCTGATGTTTTATGGACATATGTTGATGTTATTGTTATTTCACAAAAAAACACGATTCCCGCATTTGCAGGAATCGTGCCATCTAAAATAGCATAAGGAATGATTTGTATTATAATAACGCCCGGTTTAACGGGAAAAATTTTCTTTAAAACTCAATGAGGCCTAAACTGATTTGCAAAGCTTCATTGACTTTTTGCATCATCGGTTCGTCAAGATGCGTAATTTTATCAGTTAAACGCTGCTTATCAATTGTCCGGATCTGTTCTAATAAAATGACGGAATCTCGCTCGAATCCGTATTTTTTTGCATTAATCTCAACATGTGTAGGCAATTTCGCTTTTTGAATTTGAGCTGTAATGGCTGCCACGATCACAGTCGGACTAAAGCGATTACCAATATCGTTTTGTAAAATTAGTACCGGACGGGTCCCACCCTGCTCTGAACCAACCACCGGGGAAAGGTCTGCGAAGTATACGTCACCACGCTTAACAACAATCAATGGCTCAGCCTCCGCTAACTAATCGTTCAACGCAATGACCAGCCTCGAATTCAGCCTGGAAGGCTTCAGAAGCAATCGTTAAATTAATGGCCGCCATTTCAATATAACCGCGTTTCATCGATTCACGAAACTCTTTCTTTTTACGTTCGCGAAGATACATTTTTGTGGCACGATAAATAAATTCACTGCGATTCACATTTTCCTCACTCGCATACCCATCTAACTCTGTTAAAAAATTTTGAGGTAATCGAATTAATATCTCTCTTGTTGCGCTGGATTCAGACACAAACATACACCTCCACCATCACTACACACCTTTATTATATATCCTTTTCAATATTACCATTAAATTGCCTATCTGCAAAGAGTATATTCTATTCTAAATCTTATTATCAGCATAATAAAGGAAATCTTATTCACAATCTTAGGATTTTTTTACAATCCGGTCATTCCAAAATGAAATTACGTACATGATTCATCTGATTGTCTTTAATATATATGCGGGGCACTCTTGCTGCTATCATACATGTTACCTCATAGTTGATCGTTTCCAGTTTTGCCGCTATCTCATCGACAGTGATCGATTCATCGCCATCATTCCCCATTAATGTAACCTCTGTTCCTACTGGGTATGGTCCAGGCAGCTTGATCATGCATTGATCCATGCAAATCCTTCCGACTATGGGTACTCTTTTTCCATCCACAAGAACTTCCTGACCTTGAAGCTTACGGATCCAGCCGTCAGCATAACCGATTGGCAAAGTCCCAATCCATTCATCACCTTCAGCCGTATAAGTAGCCCCATAACTAACGCTTTCACCCTTGGAAAGCTGTTTAACCGCGACCATCTTCGTTCTCAATGATATAGCCTGTTTTAATGGAAATGGCAATATCGGCTTCATTTCCATGGAGGGACTCAAACCATACATGGAAATCCCCATTCTTATTGCATTCCATTCTGGATCGGTGAACCTTAAAGAAGCTGCACTATTGGCTGCATGAACATATTCCGGCTTTCTGGTCAATTTTGAAAGCATTCCTTTAAAGAAAGCAAGCTGCTTTTCATAAAAGTCGGTCTTTATTTCATCCGCCGTCGCGAAATGAGTGAATATCCCTTGGAAATTGAAACAAACTTCCCTCTCAAGCAAACTTTCCACTTTTATGAGTTGTCCTATATCCCGAATGCCGATTCTCCCCATGCCGCTATCCACTTTTACATGGATTTGCAAAACTTGTCCCGGTTTCAACAAATCCTTTGCCTTCTCCAACCACGCTACATCGAAAACCGTCAAGGAAATCCCATACTCGGCAGCAAGCGCTGCACTTTCAGGCCTCGATGCCCCAAGTACAAGAATCGGAGCCAATATTCCCTTTTTCCGCAAGGCGAGAGCCTCATCCAAAAAAGCGACACTTAAAAAATCCGCCCCCGCTTCAAGCGCCGTTTTAGCCACTTCATAGTCCCCGTGTCCATAAGCATTCGCTTTAACGACAGCGAAAAGACTAACACCTTTTCTTAAACTTTTTTTCATTGAAGAAATATTTTCAAAAATATTATCCAAATTTACTTCTGCCCATGTATCTCGATGAAATGTTTTCGTTTCCAAGACCTTTTCCTTCTTTCCTACACTCACAATAAGATTCTTCCCAGTAGCGAAGTTTTCGTTTCATTATAGGACCATTCTATAACCAACGGCTAGAAATATAAAGTGCTTTTTCACCTTGTTTCTAATTTACCTAGCTGCCAGCCGAAAACAAATGGAAGGATTAAAAATGTCAACAAGCTGCTTTCCCGCCTATCCTACCTAGAAGATACCTTCATAAGGAGACGGGAAACATCAGCTTGTTATGTAATCCTATTTGACTGGATTTTCCCCAACCGAACGGGCGACTTCTATCATTTCTTCCTGTGTCAAATCCTTTGATGCAATCATATAATCGACACCTTCAAAAGTCCAAGCAATCGTATTTCCTGTCATGGCTCCAACAGTATAACCCAAATCAACCGGTTCTCCATTCACATTCGTCGAAACGGATGTTTGAACTACCTCAGCCTTTTCCTGGACCAATGTAAAACTTTTTGTACCCTCATAGGTCAAAACGACACGTTCTCCCTTTTCCGTCGTAATTTCTTTTTCTTCCGTTAAATTCATATCACCAATATTTTCAGGGTATTTCACCGCAAACCCCTCATTTTGGACTTCTGCCATAACAGGCGCTTCAAGTTGTGCACTTGTCATGTTTTTCTTCATATCAAATGAATCTTTATCGAAAGTCGTATTGAATTTAACTTTTGAGAATTCAACAAGAACCAATGCAGTCTTATCGGGGTCCATGACTTTTACACTGACTGGAGATAAATCTTTTTTGTTTATAGTAATCTCTTGATATGGCAACATTTTATTGTTTTGGTAGCGCGTTTTCGTTTCAAAGACATAATGTTTATCCGTTTCTTTATATGTTGCACTTTTATCTTCCGTAATGTCTTTCACCAACGACTCGAACAAATAGGCCTGACTGCTATTCTCCGGCCACTCGCTTTGAAATTTAAAACTTTTATTCAAAGCTGGCGTCAAAACATATACACCATCATCATTTTTCAATATCATCTGGCTTTGATCCTTCTCTTCATTTTTCAGATTTACGCGGTAGAAAGAAGGGTCCTTATGCCAAATCTCCACATTATACACTTGAGGCTCCGTCCCCATTTTTAATGTCATCTTCGCGTTAGCTTTATATCCCTTCATTTCGCCAAGCTTCTCATTCAATTCACTCACTACGTCACTCTGTGATTTTTGGCCGCAAGCAGAAAGAGCAAGCAAGAGCATGATCCCTGCAAAAAGCATTACCATCTTCTTCATCTTTTCAACCCCTTTTTGTCATTTGAACGTAAAAGGGAGAGGAAAAGGCAGGATTCGGACATTGGCTCGACTGATGTCTTAGATTCCTCAGTATTTTAGACACGGACCAATTCTAAGATCCGGCTAAAAACTTTTCGAGAGCACCTACTCTGCCATGTACCTTTTACCGGGCCTTGTCTCCCTATAGCACTAAATGTATATGAGACAACCTTAAGGTTTATGACCGGATTGGACAAAACTCCATTCACCCTTCAATTACGACTTGCGCAACCGCATAATCCCTGCTGTGGCTAATCGAAAGATGGACCCCTTCAGAAAACGGCTTCGAAATCATCGGCTTTCCTTTATCATCCGAGATGATTTCAATATCCAAAAAGGATAAGTGCTTACCGATCCCTGTTCCGTTCGCTTTTGAAAAAGCCTCCTTTGCTGCAAAACGCCCAGCAAAATACTCGACCTTCCTTCTTCCATTTAACTTTTCGAAAATCAAAATTTCACTTTCTGTTAATATACGTTCCTTTAAACGGGGTTGCCGATTAATCAATGTTTCCATTCTATCCAGCTCAGTAATGTCCACGCCTATACCTTTAATCACTTTGACACCTCTTCTATTCATTTAATAAGTTGCATATCATTAGGAGGACTCTTTTACCTGAAAATGATAATATTGTATCTAATTAAAAACGATAATAAGGAGGAATTTATGTTTACAAGAACAGAAGGCTTCCGCGAATACACAAATTCATATCGAGCTGTAACTGTGCTCATACTCATGATGATGATTGCATTCGTGCTCGTCCTTTTCCCCATATTTCCCGGCAATGTACTCTTTTATTATGGCACAGGTGTTAACTTATACATCGCTGATGGACAATGGTGGCGTTTAATCACCCCCATCTTTCTACATAGCACGTTTACACATTTACTGTTTAATGGATTCTCACTTGCCATCTTTGGTCCATTCCTAGAGAAATTACTTGGCACCGTCAAGTTTTCAATCTTCTTTTTATCGACAGGACTCCTTGCGAATATCGCAACCTTCCTAATTAACCCACTGACATATAACCACGTTGGGGCTAGCGGAGCAATTTTCGGTTTACTCGGATTCTTTCTATATCTTGTCCTGTTCAATAAAACCAATTTTACGAACAACGAAAGAAATACAGTATATACACTGACCGGAATTGCCGTCATCATGACTTTCATTCAACCGCAAGTTAACGTTGTCGGTCATTTGGCTGGACTGGCAACCGGCTTTTTAACAGCTCCATTATACTTAAGAAAAAAATGGTAGGACAAACAGCCGACTCTTCCTTTAAATCATTGGGAGTCGACTGCTTTTTTAGGTAAATACCAAGATTTAATTATTTGGCAATCCTTTTCTTCCACATCAGCAACCATGCCGACCCGGGAAGTGATTCCTGATTTAACCGATGCTGAAATCGTAGCTAATTCTTTTCGATTCTGAAACCAGCTTTTTTTATATGTAATTGATTGAATTCTGCTTCTCTGCATGATTAATGTTTGCTTTGAGAAAAAGCGACTGCTCAATATCAACAAATCCCCTTCTATGTTCCATCCCGCATCTCTATATTGCATGTAAGCCCAAAAAATCGCCAACGGTACAAGCAAAAGGGAAAGATAACCCCAAGGTCTGAAAAACCATACCAAGGCACCTATGATCGGGATAAGGTATAGAAACTTGTGAAATACATACCGGGAAAGTGCACGTTTAGGTATCGGTGTCATCTCAGTGGTTGTTTCATAAACAGGTAAAATCTCCAGGATTTTTTCATGTAAATGCTTCTTCCTGATTAAAGGGAACAGCATGATTGATAGACTTTCTTTATCTTCCATACTGCCACCCGCATACTCAATATAAACCGTCGCCAAGCCCAATGGCTTTCGAATCAAATTCTCCATGATCCGGATACCTTGTATTTTATGGATAGGGATTGTCAGCTGTCTTTTTTCGAGAAGCCCTCTGGAAATAACGATTTCCTCATCCGTTTTTATTACGGTGAAGGAAGCATATTTAATTACCATGCTTAATGTAGCCAGTACATAAACCACCAATAAAGCCACTAAGGCAAACAAAGTCAGAATGATGGTCCCCATTTCAATAAAATCTTCATAATCCTTAAATATCCTCTCAAAAGGTATCATTTCATCGAACTGTGAAATAAATGCGATTGCTCCAGACAGGAAGACACCTACCGCTCCCGAAGTGGCAGCCATAACGAATAGTTGCGGCAGCGTCTGCTTAAAAACGGAAGACGATTTTGCATTATCCGCTACTTCATTTTTATCTTTATCAAAAGGATTATTCGCATTTTTTTCCTCACTAATAAAAGCATTTATTCGATCTGCATCACTTTTTCTTATGGCTGATAATACGGCATCGGCCTGTGACCCGCCTGCGGTTTCAATATTCAACTTCACCAGGCTGAATATCCGCTGGACGATACCCTCCGAAATATCTATGCTATGAATCCGATCATACTTTATATACCGTTTCTTCCTTACAAATACCCCGGACTCAATTCTGAATTCGCCCTCTTCCAAGCGATATGTAAAGCGTAACCATTGAAGGAATGCATTCCCTATAATAAAAAGTATAATAATGGCTATGACCAACGGTTGTATCCATCCAGGAATTCCTTCATTCTTCCCAGGAATGACGACCACTAATAAAAAAGGGATGACTAACTCCTTAATCGATTTTATTATGTTAAGCAATACAGCTATGGGGTGCAGCCTTTTAGGTTCAGACATCTTCTTCCTCCACACTTGCCATCCTGGAAATATAGTGCCGCAATTCATCTGCCTCTGCTAGGTCCAAGGCAGGGATAACATGAAGGGTCGCTGCAGTCGAAATTTCAACGGAGGCTAAATCGTATTTCCTTAATAATGGCCCTTGCTTCGTTTCCACATGCTGAACCCTAATCATGGGTATGAGTGTTCTTTTAATGACGAAAATGCCACTTTGGATATCAATTTCGGTATTTCTCACTTCGTAACGCCATCTCTTCCATTTCACCGATGGAATCAGGAAAATGGCCAGATAGGATTGGATTACCGAAATTATGATCAACGCTCCAAACACCCAATATGTCCAATCAAAAATGATTGTAAGCACGAGTGCGGCGATGCTTATAATCCAAGTTATTGAACAGCTTATAAGACCACCGATTTTCCATACGGTCAAGGCCTTATTCGATATACGATTTTCAGGTTCCATGCTCTTCTCCTCTTCGACAGGTAATTTTTAGTGAATCTTCATCATCCATCCTTCGCTTTCATCCATTATACTATAATTAAATGCTGGAAATTAACCCCTTTTCAAACAATGGCTTTGAGCAGTCCATCCAACCAGCCATTCGGATACCATTTGAATTATGGAAATGCACACAAAAAAAATGCCGCTCAAATGAGCGGCATTTCCAATTCAATTAAATCTTATTTGATTTTTCTCTTTTTTGGCTCGTGCTGCGGTTTCCGTAACCATTCGATTTACGGTTTGCGCCCGGGCGTTTGCTTGATCCGCTACCGTAATCTTTTCTGCCTGAAGAACTGCGGCCATTGCGCTGTCTGTTACCAGAAGAACTGCTGCCACCGCGGTTGCGACGCATTGGAGATGGAGATTCTTCCGTTAGCTTGATAGGCGTTTGATCCGGTTCTTTTGTCATTGATTTCAGCATAGCTGCAACTAAGTCCGCTGCGCTATGTTTTTGTAATAATTCTTCCGCTTGACCAAGGTATAATGTTAAATCATCATTCTCGATTGTATTAAGGATTTTTTCCGTTACTGCTTTTTGTTGACCTTCCAACGCTTCAGTTAACGTAGGAGTCTTAAGTTTCTCCATACGTTTTTTCGTTGTATGCTCAACCGCATGCAGCTGTCCTCTTTCTCTTGGTGTTACAAACGTAATGGCAATACCATGTTTACCCGCACGTCCTGTACGTCCAATACGGTGAACATAGCTTTCCGGATCTTGTGGGATATCAAAGTTGTATACGTGAGTAACGCCGGAAATATCAAGTCCACGTGCAGCCACATCAGTAGCAACGAGTACATCGATGCTGCGGTCTTTAAACTTTTTCAATACAGAAAGGCGTTTTGCCTGACTAAGGTCACCATGAATGCCTTCAGCCATATAACCGCGGATATTCAATGCAGATGCCAATTCATCTACGCGGCGTTTCGTACGTCCGAAGACGATAGCAAGGTCCGGTGTTTGGATATCGAAAAGGCGTGCAAGTGTATCGAATTTTTCACTTTCTTTTAACTCCAAGTAATATTGTTCGATACGATCCACTGTCATTTCTTTTGCTTTTACACGGACAAGAACAGGTTCCTGCATGAATCTTTCAGCAATTTTACGGATCGGATCAGGCATTGTAGCTGAGAAAAGCAATGTTTGTCTTTCATCAGGAACCGTTGAAAGGATCGATTCGATATCCTCAATGAATCCCATGTTAAGCATTTCATCCGCTTCATCAAGAACTACAGTGTGAACTCCGCCTAATTTAATATTTTTACGTTTGATATGGTCTAAAAGACGACCAGGCGTACCAACGATAATATGTGGTTTTTTCTTTAAAGCACGGATTTGACGGTCGATATCTTGTCCACCATAAACCGCAAGTACACGAGCGCGTTTTCCGTAACCAAGCTTGAAAAGTTCCTCAGAAACTTGAATCGCTAGCTCACGTGTAGGTGCAATGACAATCCCTTGCACGTTTTCGTTAGCAATATCGATGTTTTCCATCAATGGAATACCGAATGCCGCCGTTTTTCCTGTTCCTGTTTGCGCTTGACCAATGATATCTTTACCTTCAAGTGCTAGAGGTATCGTTTGGGATTGAATCGGGCTCGCTTCTTCAAATCCCATTTTTTCTATTGATTTCATGGACGTTCTATCTAAACCTAATTCGCTAAACAATGTCAATGTTTTCGTACTCCTTTTTATATCGTAAATTTACACGTGCATATCATGCACAGATGTTTAGTTCAAATCCTCATCATCATGACGGATGTTCTACTTTATCTAAAAAGTTTATCATTATCACCTAAAAGTATCTGCCTTTTAGTTCAAATGAACTCAATATGATTTTTTAAAAAGGAAATATACCAGTACGGACATTCACCGGCATTTTTAATTTTAGCGCACGTGTAGACTTATCATTAACATACGCTCATCTTTTTAAAAGTACATGTAACCAAAATTAAATTCAATATGGAAAATTAAAAGTAGCATAAACGGGTGTTTGACCGTTTTATTCAGGTGAGGGCTGCTGCACCTATTATTCATCAGACTTAAAAAGGCTGTATGAACAAAACTTGACGAGAGCCAAGATTCTTATACAAAACAGGCCCGGTGCGTTGAGGATTTGCAGAAGTGGAAAAGCGCTATAATGCGGCTTTATTCCCTAATAGCTACTAAAGCCGCCAAGAGATGCAGCTTTTATATATGACCAGACGCGCGGCCTATTTAATCTAAAATAATCTCAAGAATGAACTCATGAAACATGTAAGAACATACAATTTTGTTGCCTCAACCTGATTAATTTAAATAATCATCAATGATAAGACATTTAAACTCATACTCATATTACCATTTTCAAACTGTTAATGCAATAAAGGATATCGCCCCATTCAGAGTTACTAAAAACTTTAGATCGTTTCAAAAACGAGGAAATTGGATAGTCCCACCTGATAATTGTGCAACATAATTTGTTCATCAATAGAGTTACCTTAGTTACTAAATCCATTCATGAGAAGTGGATTCATACTGCAGACAAATTCTGAAGAAAGCGAGATCCCTGAACCGACTGGAACGTTTTTTAAGGGAGAATCTGATCCAGTTCAGGAGGAATTCAGTGACCTAGTCCTTTTCTATGATGAGACCATTTAAACCACTTACTGTATCCATTTAAATGTTTTGCAAAACGAACATCTATTTATTTACATGATATGTGTTTAAATCAAATAGTTTCAATAAACCTTTTTTCAGGAAGAATTAGTTCGAATGAATGGCCACCACCCACGGTCCCACCGTTGGAAAAAGAAAGGACTTATTATGAATAAATTTTGAATTCCCAGGTATATGGAACCATATATTTTTTGAAAATTCCATCTTTTCATCCGAAAAATATAGTAAATAAGTCTAAATGCAGTATGATTGACCTATCAACAAAATATCGGGGGGTTATATGAATATATTCACAATAGATGTTCCTTTATGCAAGGATTTTGGTCGAATCTTAAAGAAAATGAACAAGAATGTCACCTTTTTGAAGGATCCACTCAATCAAAGTCATCTATTCAAGGATTCAACGGACTTAATGAAATCATTATTTATTTTACCTTTACACATATCAAAAGATTCTTGGCAGGAAACTTCTTTGTTTGCCTTAGCTGAATCTCACGAAATCCCTATCTTATTCATTTACAATCGCGCTTTAGGAATGGAGACACCTCCCGCATTACCGGAAAATACCTTTTATGAAACCATTGCGATCCCTGCCAATTCAGTAGAAGTCAGGATTAAATTAAATTCACTCAAAAACATCAGCATGCAACTGTTTACGGCAAAAATGAAGGGGCAAGAGCTTGAAAAGATACACCAAAAATCAGCAAGGAGCCTGCGAATTGCAAAGGGCATACAGCTTTCAAATTTACCTTTGTCGATCAATAATGAAGATATAGAGGTCAAAGGTCTTTCCCTGCCTTCGAGTGAACTTTCAGGGGATTTATTTTACTGGACGGAGGTTGATGACAGGATATACGGCTTCATAATGATTGATGTATTCGGAAAGGGCATCCATACAGCACTTATAAACATGTCCATACGGACTTTAATCCCCGACTTATTCAAACGTGTAAAAGATCCCATTTTCATAACAGAGGAACTGGACAAACATATGCGGGACCTATTTCAAGGAGTTAATCGGGAAAACAAAAACCATGCTCTCTTTACAGCTTTCATAGCATATGTGAATACAAAGGATCGACTCATCGAATATGTGAACTACGGATTTACTTCAGCCTTCTTGTATTCCCCAAGCACCAACCAAATTCTCAATTTAAACGAAGGGGCCACCCCAAGCGAACTGATTCCCGAATTGCCCATAAAAAAAATAGTCTTTCATTATGAACCAGGAAGCCGTTTCATCATCTATACAGATGGACTCTCTAAAACGCCCAATCCTTCCGCCTTTGACCGGTCTGACAATATCAAGAGGGAGTTCATTGAAAATGTCCATCTCGATACAAATAAGCTTCTTCAGGAGCTTTTGATCTCAAGGATGAGGCATTCAGTGATTAACGATGACATCTGCATTATTGCAGGGACACTTTTTTAAGTACGATAAAAAAAGGCCGTTTTCAAAAAGAAACGGCCCTTTCTACGCTTTTTTATTTTTGTAGGGCTTGAACGACTTCCTCCAGCCTCATGCCCCTGGATGCTTTAACGAGAATGATGTCATTTCCCTGTGTAGAAGACTTAAGTTCCTCTATAAGCTCCTGTTTATCTTGAAAAGGACGAACCTGCTCCGATGAAAAAGACTTGCTCGCTCCCTTGGCAATAAACTCGGCTAAAGGACCAAAAGTGAAGATCTTATCAATCCGTTCATTGGAAATCAATTCACCAATTTTCAAATGAAAGTCTTTTTCCTGTGGCCCTAACTCCAACATATCTCCCAATACAAGGATCTTTTTCTCGAATCCAGATAACCCCTCAACCAATTCCACTGCTGCCTTAACTGAAGTTGGACTGGCATTATACGCATCATTGATGATCTTCTGCCCCTTTGCGCCTTCGACCAATTCCATCCTCATATTAGTTAATTGAATGGTTGACAGACCTTTACAGATCGCTGAATCATCCACATTGAATTCTTTAGCAACCAAGATGGCAGCCAGTGCATTAAGAACATTATGATTGCCTAATACGGGTATCTCATAATCGATCTCCTTTTCACCGCTTGCGATTGTAAACGCGGTACGGTCTACCCCTTGGCTTATGGTCTGTGGATATAAATCATTTTGTTTCGTACGTCCAAAAGATATTACATTTAAATCAGGAAAATCGCTTTTGATCCGATTGCGAAGCAATGGTTCATCACCATGATAGATCAGCTTCCCATCTTTCGCCAAACCTTCGACAATTTCCAACTTTGCATTCGCGATTTCCTCGCGTGATCCTAAATCCAATAAGTGGGATTCACCGATATTGGTAATGATCGCTACATCAGGCTTTGCCATTTTGGATAAAAACTCAATTTCACCGCGGCTGCTCATTCCCATTTCCAAAACAGCTGCTTCAGTATCCTCATCCATCGAAAGCACTGTTAGTGGTAAACCTAAGTGATTATTGAAGTTTCCACTGGTTTTATGAACTTTATAGGTAGTGGCCAGCAACGCAGCCGTCATATCTTTCGTTGTCGTCTTACCGTTGCTTCCTGTTATCCCAATGACATTAATATTCAACTGCTGACGGTAAGAACGCGCCAATTGCTGAAGTGCTTTCTCGGTATTTTCCACAATGATTATCGGTAAATCATTAGGAGGATTCGGAACATCCCTTTGCCAAAAAGAAGCAGCAGCTCCTTGCGCCAATGCTTGCTTGACATACTGATGTCCGTCAACCTGCCCACCCTTAAGCGGTATGAACAAACATCCTTCCTTAACCGTTCTGGAATCGATGGTAACCCCATTAATTCCTTTGGACTGGAATGGACTGATATCATTCAAACCCTCTGCCATCTCATGTACTTGTTTTAACGTTCTCTTTATCATTTTGTTCCTCCTACATTCATCGAACCGTTAATCGCTCTCTACTTCCAATAACCAAACGAAGCAGAAACCAGTTTAAAATCGCACCGGTTCCTGCTGATTGGAATCCATCAAATCAACGTTTGATGGATTGTGAAGTTTACTGCTACATTACTTGCATGATCAAACTGTATATTTGATTTGTTGTTTTTCCTGATGACGTTCCAAGGCAAGTTTCACTAGTTTTTCAATTAGCGCTGGATAGTCGACACCTGTGTGCTTCCACAATAACGGAAACATGCTGAATGGAGTAAACCCAGGCATTGTATTCACTTCATTAATATAGATTTGCCCCTCATTCGTTAAGAAGAAATCAGCGCGAACCAATCCAGAGCAATCCAATGACTTAAAGGCAGTAATGGCCATTTCGGATAAAGTTGCATACTCGCTTTCCGATATCTCCGCTGGAATGACCATCGCTGAATTACCGTCTACATATTTTGCTGAATAATCATAGAAGCTAAAATCCTTCTTAGGGATGATTTCGCCTGCCACTGAACAAGACGGTTCATCATTACCGAGAATACCAAACTCTAGTTCACGAGCAATGACCCCTTCTTCAATGATGATCTTCCGATCGAATTGAAAAGCTTCCGCTACCGCTTTTTCCAGTTCATCAGCATCATTACATTTGCTGATACCGACACTTGAGCCTAAATTGGCAGGTTTGACAAAACAAGGGTACCCCAATTCCTCCGCTACCTTTTTAATGGCACTTTCAGTATTCTTCTCCCATTCGGAACGAATGAACCAAGTGTATTTCACTTGCGGAAGTCCCGCCTGGGCAAAAATGTTTTTCATGATGACCTTATCCATTCCTGCTGATGAAGCTAAAACGCCATTTCCTACATAAGGAAGGTTCAATAGTTCCAGCATCCCTTGTACGGTCCCATCTTCTCCATTTGGTCCGTGAAGCAATGGGAAAATTACGTCATACCCTGTTGATTCACTATTGTCATCAGTTGAATGTGCCTGCAAGGCAAGGGGTGAGCTCGATTTTTCCGGTGAAAATGTTAAAGCCTCCACATTCTCAGCAGGTCCTGTTAACTTTGGTCCATTAATCCATGAACCCTCTTTTGTTATGTAAATCGGATATATATCAAACTTTGCTAAATCGAGAGCTTTAATGACAGCTAAAGCCGTCTGCATAGAAACCTCATGCTCCGCAGATTTTCCACCATAAAGCAAACCAAGTTTAGTTTTCATGAGTTATTACCCTCCAATATTCTTTTAACCATGTTCATTGTATCACTTTACACTAAAACGGATAAAGCGAAACTTCCATCATTGGGGCTTTTCCAATGATGGTTAGTTCAGCCAATCGGGCTTTTACAGGCTGTTGGCCACCACATTTCTTTTTCTTTACATTTGCCTTCCGCTTCCCTTACAGCCTGTTAAGGCGGGGTAAAGCGAAACCTCCATCATCAGAAACGCAGAATAACACCGCCACGTCCTGTGAGCCGCCCTCTCTTGTCTTTTATGCATGAGATGGTAAGTCTTACACCTAAAAAATTGGAGGATGACAAATAATCCAATCCACTAACCTCGGAAGTTGGGATAATCAGGATGATGATGTGTTTTTAATAACGCTTTCCCATACTTTTTCTTTTCGATTGAAGATAATAAAGGCATCGGGCTCATAAATAACTCTATCCGAAAAGTCGTCATGCATCTCATCCATGTTTAAATAATCCCCTACGACCCATGCAGGTATCTCAATTTTCGTTCTTGTATACTTAACATCCCGAAAGGAAAAAGCGAGCCCCTCTCCCAGAATATGAGCCAAGGAAGAAATGATTTCTGCAGGAATCGCCGTCAGCTCTTTTTTCTTTCTGATTCCAAGCCATGTCCTCTCTACTTTTAATGGCTCCAGCTTTAGCGGAATCAAGCTTCCTAACATCATATAATATGTCGAAAGAGAACGAAAATAAATTTTATTGAACCAACCATCATCCTGGGCAAGGTACACAAATTGATTATTCAATTTACGGAAAAACGGGGGACTCAGATGGGTTTTAGCGTGTCCTAAATATAAAAGTTCCGCTATTTCCCTTCCATCCAATTCATCCAGCCCTTCCGCCTCTTCAAAATCGACCCAACAGAAATCTCCATATGCCCGAACATTTTCTTTAACGAGCTTTGCAATATCCTGAGATGAAGCGCTCTCTAGCAGGACATTCAAATTGTATTCCCCACCATCGAATTGATGTTTCAATAATAAGATCGAATCCAAGGTATATGGCAGCGAATAGACGAATTCACGAAAATTGAGTCCATTAAAAAGGACAAACCGTTCGGAAGCCTGCATATACATATATAAGATATCATTGCTATCATTCTTCATAACCTGACCTCCTCCGAGCTCTCAATCAATAATGTTATTTTATCAAACTTTTGGGTTTTCACATAAGTTATATACCACCCAACATTAATCATCATCAGCATCATGTACATAACACGATGCACAAAATCCATATTTTAGTGAAAAATTCCGAATCGGAGGAATTGATTTTGGGTAAAGTTAAAAAAGCTTTTGTCATTCATCCTTTGCATGATGCCGCTTCCATTGATGCAACTAAAAGATCAGGTCTATGGCAATCAGAGAAATTTTCCTTTTGAAAAATATTTATATCAGGTTGATGCAATCCTTGATATCGGATGCGGTACAGGAAGAACCACACTCGCACTATATAAAAAAGGGTTCCAAAATATAGAAGAGAAAGAGTATTTTATTTCAAAAAAAAAAAAAATCCAGAGTGAAATGTCACTCTGGATTTTTATATTAAGAAACTTGCTCTAATTCTTTTTTGGAAGGAGGGTTGAATTGACCTTCCCATTTAGAGATGACGATTGCTGCAAGTGAATTACCGATAACGTTTACTACTGTACGTCCCATATCAAGAATACGGTCGATACCAGCAATAAATGCTAGACCTTCAATAGGAATACCGACAGTTCCCAATGTCGCTAAAAGAACTACGAAAGATACACCTGGTACACCAGCAATCCCTTTGGACGTGATCATTAACACTAGCATTAGCGTAATTTGCTCATATGCGCTTAAGTCGATGCCGTACATTTGAGCGATGAAGATAGCTGCTAACGCTTGGTATAATGTAGAACCATCAAGGTTAAAGGAGTATCCAGTCGGAATTACAAATGTAGCAATATGTTTCGGACATCCCGCTTTCTCCATTTTTTCCATGATTTTCGGAAGAACCGCTTCTGAACTTGCAGTAGAGAAAGCAAGAATCAATTCTTCTTTTAGAAGTTTAATCAACGTAAAGATATTGAATCCGACAAATTTCGCAATAAGACCAAGAATGACTATTACAAAGAAAATCATTGTTCCGTAAACAGAAAGCGCTAACTTTCCTAACGGAATTAAAGATTCCAAACCGAATTTGGAAATAGTCACACCGATTAGTGCAAATACACCGATAGGAGCAAATTTCATGACCATGTTAGTTAGGTAGAACATTCCTTCAGCTACACCTTGGAAGAAACGGAATACTGGTTTACCCTTTTCACCGATGGCCGCGATACTAAGTCCAAACAACACGGAGAAGAAAATGATCGCTAGCATATCGCCTTCTACCATGGCTTTAACTGGATTGGATGGCACAATGTGAACGATTGTATCCACGAACGATTCATGCTGCTTAGTTTCGGCTGTATCAACATAGGTAGAAATATCAGTTTGTTCTAGCTTGTCCATATTCACACCAGCACCAGGCTGGATGATATTCGCTGATATTAAACCAACAACAATCGCAATCATCGTTACCACAACAAAGTATGATATTGATTTAGCTCCAAGTTTACCTACAGCTTTCAAATCACCTACACCAGCAACTGCAACGATAAGGCTTGAAACGATGATTGGCACTACAATCATTTTAATCATTCGTAGGAAAATGTCTCCGAATGGTTGTAAAAAGTTTTGGGCCGTCTCACTACCATAAAAAATGGCACCAACGATAATCCCTAGAATTAAACCAATAAAAATTTGGCTAGCTAAACTTAGTTTGAATTTCTTCATTTACTTTCCTCACCTTCCATAAAGTCTTTGATGCAAAAACATTTTTGTCTCGGTAAGGGAAACAAGATACTAATAAAAGAAAGTAATTTTTCTTTTTTTGAAAAACTCTGTCTTTACGCCGAAAAAAAAGACACTTCATGTGTCGATTTCTTATTGGCGTGAATATTCACACATGTTCCCTTAAAGACGCTGACGAGGTTAGCTGTCGGGTTAGGAATTGGAAACACAAAGCCCTTTCATTTCTGAATTCACCCCTAGCGGATAAAATCCACAAAAATGGGTCCCCCGTTCTTGGAATAAGATTAAGCGAGTTAACTTATAATAAAATATTATACTAAAAATGATAATCTGTAAATATTTAATCGCATCCGTTTATAAAAAATCTTTAAATATGTCTGAATATTCTGTATTAATCGCTATTATATCTATAATTACTATCCCAATTTTTGATCAATAAGTTATATTGATATAATTAATGAATAATTTTACATCACCTCTTTTGTTAAAGGAACGGTTATTTTTCCAAAATGCCAAGTAACAGATATCTTACTTTTTCCCTAGAGGTGAATTTTTTATAAGTCGGAACTTTCACTTTTTCAAATTGAATCGGAGTAATAAAATTAGAGTGGTTCTTCACTGCCACATCCGGCTTCAGCAGGATGACGTCACCTACAGACGGTCCCTTTATTATTTCTTGCTTTCCTTCCGCTTTAAGACCTTTTGTAATGTAATGTTTATCTACATATCCTTTTTTTGTCAATTTGTAAATATAAGGATTTTTTCGGTAATTCACCGCCTCTATAGGTACGGAGGGTACACCGGCTTTCTCATTGGTTATTACAGTAAGATCCACTTTGGATCCCACTAACAAAGGTTCCGTTACTTCGCCTTCCGGTTCGATTAAAGCCTGAAATGGAAATCTGTTATCTTTTTTTAACGACGGCTCTTCAGCTGGATAGGAATGGATACGGCCTATCGTTCCTTTCAATGCCTTTTTTGAATCAGAGGAACTTGCTTTTATAGTCATGCCCACTTCAGCCTTTTTCATTTCCTCTTCGGAGAATTGCCCTTCAATTGCCATATTTGTAGAAACAATGGATATGATGGGATTTTTCAGGTTTTTATTGATATTTTTAACTACACCATCAGCCTCGCTCGTTGTCACGATAGCATTGGACTGCTCCTCAATTGAACTCAATTTGGCGTCAAGCATTTTCACTTTTTCATCCAAACTGTTTCTTTCCAGTTCCTGCTTGTACATTTCTTGCTCAATGTTACTTTTAATAAGATCCGTCGAGTTTGTGGTTAAATCACTACTCAAGTTTTTTTCCACCGATTCATCAATGGCCGCTATTCCAGAATCACTGGTCAGGGACCCTTGATATGACCTCAACTTGCCTATGTATTCTTCAATCCCAGCAATTTCTCCCTCAGCTGCCGTTTTTTCCGCTTCTAAATCCGCTTTTAGCGCATCAAGTTCGGTCGTCTCATACTCAAACAATGAAGATCCAGCCGTAATCGCATCGCCTTCTTTTACAAGGAATTTCTTAAAATCATTTTTCTTGGTATCAAAATAGATATCATACACTTCTACAGGTTTAATTACCCCATTTGTTTCAATAGTATCCCTAATTGTATCCTTTTTTACCTTTGTCCAATTTTCAACGAAAATAGTTCGTTCCACTTTGCTTTCTTTTTTTTCAAGAAGGTATATGTTAACGGCTATTAAGACTATCGATGCAATCGAGACCGCTGCTATTTTCCATTTTCCGCTCATTCTTTTCACCCGCCTTATACAAATACGCCTACTTGGATGTATGCTAAAAAGGCTTTAACAAACCATGTGGCCAGATAGAATAGAACAATCATTAAAAGGACCAAATAATTATTTCGGTCTGAAAATTCCTTTAAATAAAAATATTGCAGAGCAATAATAAGAAATTGAAAAATGGTGATTTCGCTGAAAAAGTGAATGAAATAATCACTTCTGAGAAAATACTGACTGATGATCCCAAATGAAAAAGGATTGGCATCGCTGCCTATATCCATTAAAACAAATAGAGGAACTAGTAATGTTTTTTCCATTAATTGCAAACCAAAAAGAATCATTTGAACGATGACTAATTTTATATATGGGATATCAGTGACGATCCAAAAGAATAGAGCTGCTAAAAATATGTATATGGAAGGGGTGAGTATGCCTGTTACTATATTGCCGCTCAAAATCAGCAACTTTGCTGCTTCGAATTCATTGGCACTCATCGTCGTGACTTCTTTGGAAAATGATTCTGAACCAATGCCAAAATATCCCCCGATCGCAAAAACTGTTAGACTAAGAAAATATAAAAATAGTAATTTCAATCCAAGCTTTGTGACTGCCTCTGCATTTTGCAGCTGATAACGACTCCGATTAGGCTCTAAAATGCCCTTTAACAATCCGACCTGGTACACCATATGTGGTCCTCCTGAAAAAAATGATATTTCATCATATATTTTATCTTATTTTGGAAACAATTGCAGAAATAAGGGATGAATATACAAAAAAAACACATAAGCCTTCCCTTCAAATTTAATCCCCACACTAATTTGGTGTTAATGCTGATAATTGAAAGAATTTCCTAACCACCGCTTTTGAAACTCATTAACAAATGAAAAAAAGGGGCTATACGCCCCTTTCGGTAAAACCTTCATATATTCAGCAAATAATCCTTCATCATTAAGATAAGCTTTGAACCCAAGGGACTTCTTTTTTCATTTTTTTCCAAAAACAACAAAAGGCTTTCTAAGATGATGGGGTTTGGCCTAACTTTTGAAAACTCTTCCTGGATCGCCTTTAAAGCTTCCGTATTCTTGTTTGTTTCCATTCCCTCTTCCTTACGTGTTTCCACTTCCAGCATCCTGACGATGATCGAATGGATTTCCTCTTTAGGGCTCAAATCCCGCATCGAGCATCCTGGTAGTGGAAATTGTTTCAATAATGGATCTTCATTGTTCTGCAGGCTTGCGATGATTGAATCCATCCGGTTCAATATGAAGCTAGGTAACAATTCCACATCGAAAGCATTTTGTTTCCTGATCAATATTCCGATATATCCTTTGAAAAGGGAATCCAAAATTATGGTGCAATCTGGCAAAAGATCCGCAGAAAGTCCCGGGTATAACTCAATGATTTTACGCTTGAACCAAATCAAGCCCTCTTCATGGATATAATGTAAAAATCTATCTAGTTCTTTGCTGATATGAACCATTTGTTCCTGCATCATCATTTGAATCAAGTTGGTATTTCCCGTCATATGCTCAATGTGGACAGTGATTTGCCTCATGAATTTGTCTTTACTGGACAATGAAGCATCCAGTTCAAGATCGAGCAATGAGTCCGTCAACGCTTCATAATAAAATTTAAAAATGGACACCAGTAATTCTTCCTTCGATTTAAAATGATTATAAAAAGACCCCTTTGCTATCCCACATTTTTCAGCAATTTCCTGAACGGAAGTAGCATGATAGCCTTTCTCCGCGAAAAGCTCTACAGACTTATCTATGATCATCTTATTTTTTTCTTTCATCAAATTCATCCTATCCCTTAAAATTATCCGTCGGTGACCGAACGGTCACTCCTTCCAAATTGTATCCCAAAACCCTTGAAACCACAACATTAACACTACCGGATATTATCTGTTGCAATCATAATCTATATACTATATATTTGAGCTTGTGACCGACTAGTCACAATTTTATGTATGGAGGGTACAAGCTTGAATTCAATAATTAAATTTTCATTAAAGAATAAATTGGCAATCTGGTTGCTTACGATCATCATCGTTGCAGCTGGTTTATACTCCGGTTTAAACATGAAACAAGAAACCATTCCAAGCATCTCGACTCCTTTAATAAGCATCTCCACAGTATATCCTGGAGCTGCACCTGAAGAAGTAGCAGATAAGCTCACAGACCAGATAGAGCAGAAGGTAACAAATTTGCCAGGAGTCGAATTAGTCAGTTCTTCGTCCATGGCTAATGCCTCATCCGTCCAATTACAATATGATTATGATACGGATATGGATGACGCTGTAAAAGAGGTGAAAGAAGCTTTAGAGAAATTAGAACTTCCTGAGGGAGTGGATAACCCAAGCGTATCAAAATTAGAATTAAACGCTTTTCCTGTCGTCGCACTCAGTGTAACAGATAAAGGTTCTGATTTACCAGCTCTTACAAAAAACGTTGAAGAGGTGTTAGTCCCTAAACTTGAAGGAATTGATGGCGTGACATCCGTATCAATTTCCGGACAACAAGTAAATGAAGGCAGCCTTGTATTCGACGAGGAAAAAATGGCTCAATACGGTCTCGATGAAGATACCGTAAAAAAGGTTATCCAAGCCGCAAACGTCAACATGCCGCTTGGCATATATAACTTTGATGATAAAGAAAAAACGATTGTTGTGGATGGTAACATCTCCACATTAAAAGACTTGAAAAATATAAAGATCCCTTTAACAGGCGGCTCTCAAACAGGAACGCCAGCACAAAACGGAACGGAAACCAATCAATCTCCTGAAATGGCAACAGGCCCCGCCCAACTGCCAAACGTCAAATTATCAGACATTGCCGATGTTAAAATCACCGGTAAAGCTGAATCGATTTCAAGAACAAACGGTAGCGAATCGATTGGGATTCAGGTTACAAGATCGCCTGATGCCGATACAGTTGCAATCGTAGACGACGTACAAGAAGAAGTTTCGAACTTCAAAGAAGAATTTAAAGGCGTAAGTGTACACACTACGCTTGATCAAGCCCAACCGATTAAAGATTCTGTTGAAACCATGATCAGCAAGGCACTCTTCGGCTGTCTGTTTGCCGTCATTGTTATCATGCTGTTCCTTAGGAACTTTAAAACGACTCTCATTTCCGTCATTTCGATTCCATTATCCCTGTTAGCAGCCCTTTTGGTGCTTAAACAAATGGATATTTCATTGAATGTCATGACACTGGGGGCCATGACCGTTGCCATTGGCCGGGTCGTCGATGACTCCATTGTCGTCATTGAAAATATTTATAGAAGAATGGCTTTAAAAGGCGAACAATTAAAAGGCGGCGAATTAATACGGTCGGCCACTAAGGAAATGTTCATCCCTATCCTTTCATCGACAATCGTTACTGTAGCCGTATACCTGCCTTTAGCAAGCGTTACAGGACCTGTCGGGGAGCTATTCATGCCATTCGCCTTAACAATGGTGTTTGCATTAGTCGCTTCATTAATAATTGCCATCACACTTGTTCCCGCAATGGCAGACTCTTTATTTAAAAAGGGACTATCTAAAAAAGAATTAAAATCACATGAAGAAAAACCAAGCAAGCTATCTTCATTCTACCGAAGAGCATTGGATTGGTCGTTAAACCATAAATTGATCACTTTCGGTACAGCCATTGTATTATTGGTCGGCAGCTTATTCCTAATCCCAAGCATCGGTGTCAGCTTCATGCCTGCAGATGAAGAAAAAACGATCATCGTCACTTACACTCCCGCACCTGGAGAGTTAAAAGAGGATATTGTAAAACAAACAGAAAAAGTAGAAAAATACTTCATGGATAAAGACGATGTGAAGACTGTTCAATACACACTTGGTGAAAGCATGATGGGCGGCATGATGGGCGGCTCGAGTAACTCGGCTCTCTTCTATGTACTCTATGATAAAGACACCGAAAATTTCGGGGACAAAAAAGAAACCGTCATAAAGGATTTAACTGAACTTGATTCACCTGGAACTTGGAAACAACAAGAATTCACGTCAACATCAAGCAACGAAACCACTCTATTTGTTTACGGAAATACACAAAAAGACATTGAACCGGTAATTGATGATATTCAAAATATCATGAAGAAAAATAAAGATTTAAAAGATGTTGATACAAGTCTTTCCGATGCTTATGAGCAATATACGCTAGTTGCAGACCAGGAAAAGCTAAGCGACCTTGGACTGACAGCTGCACAAATTGGTATGTCCATTGCCAATACGAATAAAGATGATGCTATAACTACGATTAAGAAAGATGGAGAAGAAGTCAAAGTATATGTCGAGACAGAAGAAACGACATTTGAAGACAAAAAAGATCTTGAGAATACGAAAATTTCTTCTCCAATGGGGATGGAAATCCCATTGAAAGAGCTTGTGAAAATCGAAGAAGGCAAAGCTTCCGATACAATCAGCCGCCGCGATGGAAAAATCTATGCCGACGTGTCTGCAACAATCAAAACGGATGATGTGGCAGCAGTAACAGCTGAGGTACAAAAGGAAGTTGATAAATTAGACCTTCCCGCAAGCGTCTCTATAGACTATGGCGGAGTGACGGAAGATATCCAAGAATCATTCACTCAACTTGGTATCGCTATGTTAGCGGCCGTTGCTATCGTATACTTTGTCCTAGTCGTTACTTTCCATGGTGGTTTAGCACCTATAGCCATTCTCTTCTCCTTACCATTTACGGTAATCGGGGCATTAGCAGGGCTATTCGTTGCAGGTGAGACCATCAGCGTTTCAGCAATGATGGGTGTCCTAATGCTTATTGGTATCGTTGTAACCAATGCCATCGTATTAGTGGACCGTGTTATCAAGAATGAAGAATCCGGGCTATCTACCAGGGAAGCTTTACTCGAGGCAGGATCCACCCGCCTGCGTCCAATCCTGATGACTGCCCTTGCCACAATCGGCGCTTTAATACCTCTGGCAATCGGTGCGGAAGGCAGTGGATTAATATCACAAGGTTTGGGAATTACCGTTATCGGCGGACTTGTGAGTTCTACATTGCTAACACTTGTAATAGTGCCGGTAGTATATGAAGTTATAATGAAAATAGGTAAAAAGAAGAAAAAAACAGTTAAGTAACAAAGAAAATGAAAGAGGGATTCCTTATATTAGGAATCCCCTCTTTTTTGATTCAACAATTGATCAATATGCCCTTAACATATTAGCCCTTCATACTTCCGGCCCCTTTTGACCGATTCCTTCTTCTTTCAACATTCCCCGTCTCATAAGACAAAACGTCCTATTCTTCATTTCCAAGGAAATTTGTTTGTTTTAAAACTTTATTTAAACAAAAAAAGGGAAAGAACCCGCCTTCCCTTTTAATTTCTATAGCTTAGTGTTTGGTGAAAGTTTGATCTATCGCATTTGCCAGATCCAGCGATTCTTCTTTTAGATAACGCTTCGTTACGTTTAAATCTTTATGACCGGCAAGCTTTGATATCGTTTGTATATCTATTCCATTATCCACTAACCTTTGGCAAAAGGTATGTCGAAGTTTATGTGGATGCACATTGTATTTTTTTAATATATATTGAACTGACCTCGGAGTGATCCTTTGATTATAGCTTGAGATGAATAACGGATCGGCTTTTTCTTTTAAAGAATGAAGATAATTTTTTACATGTTGTATAGCCGATAGTGTAAGGGGAACGGTTCTATCGATTTCACCTTTTGCGTTCCTGACAAGTATATAATTTCGCTCTGTTTCCATAATGACGTCACGGCCATTTAAGTCACATAATTCAGAAACACGAATTCCAGTATGTAACAAAAGGTAGACGATGGCAATGTTCCTTAGATTCCCTTCTGCTTCTATATCCCTTAACAGGATCTGCTGCTCATTGATGCTTAAAGTTTCAGGTACCTCAAGCTTGTGCTCCTTAACCTTACGTTCCACAGAAAGCATTACTTGCGGTTTGCCTAAAAATTTAAAGAAGACATTTAGGGCGATATAGTGTTTTTCGATTGTTCCCGGGCTTTTCTTGCAATTTTCTAAATAATCAAGATAACCCTGAACATCTTCAGAATGAATCTCCATCAATATCTTTTGTGTCTGGTCACAAAACTGTGAAAGGACACCAGTATACGTTTTGATCGTATTAGCTGATTTGCCTTGGTCTCTCAACCATTCAGCAAACGAAAAAATCATTTCATCTTTAGCAGAGGTATCCATCGGCTATTCCCCCAATGACAGTTTCAGAACTACGTTAAGTTTAACATATATCCCTACAGAAACGAAGAATTCTGTCCCTTTGTCTTAAACAGATATGGATAATACAGATTGCTGTAGAAACTCAGATGCATTTATAGTATGTCCTACCATTTATACGGCATATAACTTTATTTATGGTCCTTTTGAGTCACTACTTTTTTAACCGGTTTAAATAAAAAGATACTGAAGAAATATCAACCTCAAAAAAAGACCAGCCGGATGGCTGATCTTTTTAAATGGCTTGGCGGCGTCCTACTCTCACAGGGGGAAACCCCCAACTACCATCGGCGCTGAAGAGCTTAACTGCCGTGTT
>NZ_JBNNIU010000021.1:0-36470 GCF_050269675.1 Peribacillus sp. NPDC076916 | reverse complement strand
GAAATGGCGCTGACCGTATCGTTTTTCAAAACATCATCAGTCGCAACCGATTGAGCGAAATCATAAGACTTTGTTAAAATATTCACTAACTCAGTCAGTTTTGGTAACTGCTCAACTAAAGTGTTCAATGATTCCTGAACCTCGGGTTTTAAAAGCTGATCAAGGATATCCAATTGTTCTTGGTTTGCAGAAATATTAAGTGTTTCATGTTCAGGTTTTGAGACTACATCTACCATATCTAATTCCCCTTTATACTTGATTATTTTGATTAATGTGTTTTCCGCCGATACTACTAATCATACGACTCTAACCACTTAATTTCAAATATTTCTTTTGTGATACGAATATAATTTTTATAGTTATTATTAACAGTTATTAGGTGGATTTTGTGATTTCTCTTAATATTCCAAAAAAATATTAAGATTATTCTAATTATAATACCTTATATAAAGAGACATTCTATAAGATTACGATTGGGGGTTCACCGCATTTCCTATTATATAGGGGGCATGATTCAATCGACTACCGGCAGAATATGTAGACATCTTTTGTTTTGAATAAATGTTTGGTTTGCTATAATGTCCATAATCTTTGAATATGCCATGCCTGAATGTGACCCAGGAATATTTTATCTGGTTTAGGGTATAGAATATTATCGGAATTGGAGTTGATGCCCTTGGTAGAACGCAGGATATTAAAGGTCCGTGGTGAGAATATCGAAATATCCTCCAGGTATAATGAAAAATATAGTAAATGGAATTGTACAGCCAAAATTCCCAATAGTTCCATCATTGCTTATTGTCGTGATAAGAATAGGCTTCGTGCTGAGACCGTTTCTATGAGCAGGTTACTAATTACTTATGATGACTATAAAGTTGTCTGAGATGTATAGGGATAATTCATAAATAGAAAAAAGGCGCATAACCTAGAAGATGATGGTTGGGCGCCTTTTTTATTGTATGAAAGAAGGAGGAATAATGCTAAGTTTCATCATCAGCCCCCTGTATATCTTCGAAAATGGAAATATATCTCCGAAAACTGCCCCTTTATCTACGAATTATACGTTTTATCGATTTTTCGACAAAAATTTTTCTAAAAAAGCTATTTTTTATTAAAATGCAACAAAATTGTCAAAAAAAATATCAGAAAATACTGATAAGGAAAGTAAAATTATGTTAATATATTTAAAAAAAGTATTATTTTCTAAGTAATAATACTTTTTTTAAACGATCTCCATAAATGGAGTGTAGGGCCTGACCTTAGCAGGCTTACAGAATAAGATTATCAATTGATTTTGCTAAAAAAAACTGAAATGGAGTGGTAGAATGGTTAATATTACGGGATATGGAAAAGCGACAGAAGAGGCAGTGAATGATTTTCAGCAATTTGTGGGTTTTGAGATCCCTGCAGATTATAAACAATTTCTCCTTACACATAATGGCGGCACAACTGCTGTTCAAAACAGTAAGTTTTATGTAGATGGATTAGACACGCTTGTTTGCTTAAATGTACTTTATGGATTAGAGATTCAGGATAAGGAACTGGATCTACAGAAATGGCATGAAGAAAATAGGGAAAACTTACATAAGAATTGCATTATAATAGGTAATGATACATGTGCAGGTAAAATCTTGCTGATAGATAACGAAGAGGAAAAGGGAGTTTATTTCTGGGATCAGGGTTGGTATTCGGATCCATCAAGTCAGGATGAAAATATATATAAAGTAGCAGCGAGTTTTAAATCCTTCATTGAGGGATTGAAAATCCCGGAAGAAATCTAATTTTATTTGAATCCCCTTGATTGGCTCATACCATTCAAGGTTTTTTATTTTCATTTCAATAAATGGAATGATATGAAGGATTGTCATGTTAATGAGGAGATAAAGATGTATAAAATATTATTGGTTGAAGACGATTTCAAAATAGCGGGAATCTTAGTCAATTATTTAAAGAGGTATGGGTATGAGGTATTTGAAGTGAAGCAACTGGACCAAGTCTTTGCGGAGTTCCAAGAGGTAAAGCCAGATCTGGTTTTATTGGATATTAATCTTCCCTATTATGATGGTTTTCATTGGTGCCGTCTAATAAGAGCGGTTTCAAAGGTTCCCATCATATTCATCTCTGCAAGGACAGATGAAATGAACCAAGTCATGGCCATTGAATATGGGGGGGATGATTATTTAACAAAACCGTTTCATTTGGAAGTGGTACTAGCGAAAATAAAGAGTGTCCTACGCAGGGTGTATGGTGAATATGCGGAAATATCCTCATCCCACCAAAAAATAAAGGAAATGGATGGGTTAACGCTTTATACGGAAAAAGCGATGATCGAATATCAGGACAAGCGGGTATCGTTAACTCAAAATGAGTTGAAATTATTGAGTTGTTTACTACGTCAGTATGACAACATTGTCTCGCGTGAAGATTTACTTGAAGCATTATGGAATGATGATTCATTTGTTGATGACAATACATTGACCGTCAATGTCACAAGGGTACGGAGAAAACTTGAGGATATTGGCGTCAATCACGCCATAACAACTAGCAGGGGAAAAGGATATCGACTTAAAATAGTGCAAGGTGAAGAAAAGTGAAGCTGAAATCCTTTATAAAAGACCGCCTTTATTTTATTTTTTATACCGTTCTATTGGTAAGCCTGCTTATCATTGCTTATGCATTAGCCGTTCTGGAAGCGGGGAATCACCTATCGATTTCGAATATCTTCTATTTATTTATTCTCGCGTTGTTTATGATGCTTCTATTTTTAGGGGCGGATTATATAAGGCATTACCGTTTTCTTAATCAATTAGCAAGGATGAAGCAAGAACCGAGCTTGTCGTTTGAATATGTCGAAGCTTTTAGGGAACCCCTGTCAAATGAACAAAAGTTGTGGATGGAACTTTTTCAACGAATGAACCAGGTAACAATTGGACAATTACAAGAACAAATCAAACAGAAGGAGCAATATGAGCTGTTGATCCATCAATGGGTTCATCAAATGAAGACACCTGTTTCAGTCATTTCCTTACTGGTTCAAGAAGGTAAAAGGACAATTTCGAGTGAATCGATGAAGGATTATCTTAAAGAGATAGAAGAAGAAAATGATCGATTTCGCAGAGGACTGGAAATTATTTTGCATGGAGCAAGGCTGCAGCGTTTTTCGGATGATGTAAAATCGGAGCGGGTTGACTTAATTAATCTAGTCAAGCAAGTGATTAACGAGGAAAAGAAACAGTTCATCAAACGGTTCATATATCCCAGGCTTGACACGGAGCTTGAGAATTTATATGTGCATTCGGATCGTAAGTGGCTCCACTTTGCCATTAGTCAGGTGGTCTTTAATGCACTGAAGTATTCAAGGCAGGAAGAGCATGACAGCATAACGTTCAGCGTTGTTGAAAAAGAGTCGGAGATTATCCTTAGGATAACAGATCAAGGAATTGGAATCGTCCCACATGATGTAAAACGGGTGTTTGATACATTTTTTACTGGAGAGAACGGGCGAGCCCAACAGGAGTCAACCGGGATGGGATTATATCTAGTGAAGGAAATCGTTAACAGGCTTGGGCATGGTGTTACCATTCAATCGAATGTATCGGAAGGAACTACTGTGGAATTTCTCTTTAAGACAAATACCTTACATGAAAGGTGACAGAATTGTAAGGGTGTTAAACGATAATGTAATAAACTTCGATGGGAACCTCCCGCTTTATTCAATATACTTACGGTAAGAAAGGGAGGTATTCAGGATGTCGATTTTAAAAGCGGAGCAATTATCCAAAACATATTTTCAAAAGCAGGGGAATTTATTTCATAAAGCGTTACATAATTTCACCATGAATGTACAGAAAGGGGAATTTGTCGGGGTGATGGGTCCATCAGGCAGCGGGAAAACCACTCTGCTTAACTTAATGGCCACGATTGATAAGCCGACCACAGGTAAAGTCATTCTAAATGATCAAAACCCTAATGAATTAAACAATCAGGACCTGGCTTTGTTTCGCAGGAGGGAGATTGGGTTTGTTTTTCAAGACTTCAACCTTCTTGATACACTTACCGTTCGCGAAAATATCCTCCTTCCTTTAGCGTTAGATCATTATAAATTGAAGGAAATGGAAAAAAGGGTAAATCAGTTGGCGAACCTTCTTGGTATAGAAGGGATTTTAGAAAAGCGGACTTATGAAATTTCCGGAGGTCAGCAGCAACGAACGGCTTGTGCAAGAGCGATGATTCATGAACCTTCCATTATTTTAGCGGATGAACCTACTGGTAATTTGGATTCCAAATCCGCCAAGCAGGTAATGGACACCCTCACGACACTTCAGGAGAAAAAGAGAGCAACCATCCTCATGGTCACTCATGACCCGACTGCTGCCAGCTTCTGTGACCGGATTCTATTCATAAAGGATGGCAAGTTCTTTTCGGAGGTGCACAGCGGAGGGGAAAGACAGAGTTTCCATCAAAGGATTTTAGATACGTTAAGCGTTTTGGGAGGAGTCTATCATGAACATCCGGCTTCTCGCTAAGAGAAATATCCAAGGAAATGCACAACGTTATCTAGCTTATTTTTTCAGTATCGTCCTTTCCGTCTCAATTTTTTTTATTTACGCATCATTTATCTTTCATCCTGATGTGGTCCATGCGAATATCCCGGGGGGACAGCTAATTAGTAAGGGACTCATTGCAGCAGAAATAGTGATCATCATATTTTCGGTTTTCTTTATCGCTTATTCAAATGCCGCATTTATACAGCCGCGAAAAAAAGAGTTTGGGCTGCTGACACTGCTTGGAATGTCCAGATCCCAACTAAGAAAACTGATTTACTTGGAGCAAACGATGGTTTCCCTCATATCCATCCTGATTGGGGTAGGTTTGGGTTTTTTGTTCTCAAAGTTATTCTTAATGGCAGTTTCATGGTTATTGGCTGTAGAGCGACCAATATCGTTTGTCTTTGTCCCTGAGGCCTTTGTTTATACGATTGTTGGTTTCGTTTTGCTATTTCAGCTATTATCGCTCCTTTCATTGTTTCACATTGGAAATGCGGAGGTCGTCGATTTACTAAAAGATAAACAAAAACCAAAAAAGACGCCCTTCGTTTCAAAGTGGTTAATTGCATTATCAGCAGTTTGCTTAAGCGTTTCTTATTATTTGGCAGGCACTATGTCGTTGAACAATTCTTATATTCGAGTAATGCCCATTTTATTCTTCGTACTGATAGGCACCTATTTTTTATTCAGCCAAAGTATTGTCGCTCTTTGCAGCAAGCTTTACCGGAAGAAGAAAAGCTTATATGGCGGAACGAATTTAATCACTCAAACAAACCTTATCTTTAATATTAAAGATTATTCGAGATTATTCTTTTTGACCTCGATCATAACTGCCGTCATTTTGACAGCTGCAGGCACACTTTTCATGTTTAGTGCAGACTTAAAAAAGCAAGGGATGAATAACATTCCGCAATCAATTGGCTGGGTGGAAAATGACGCTTCTATATATTCCATTATTGAACCATCCGCAGTAGAGGAAGCATTAAAGGAAGATGGATTCAAGATCCTTTACGAAGTAAATATGACGGGTGTACCCATTACCCACATGTTACCCCATATGAGAACGGGAGAATCCAATGAAAATAGGTCATTATTAATCTCGGAAAGTGATTTTAACAATGTGGCTGCATTGCGAAAGATTGATCCGGCAAAGTTATCTGGAAAGGAAGCGTTATACATTTTTCCTTATGGAGGACTGGATTATCACTTCGTCCAAAAGGGAGAAAAAAAGGAACTTCACTATGGTAAACAAACCATGCAGGTAACAATGATTGGTCAGCGCAATCAATCCATAGTCACTCCCCTAAAGTCAGCAACGACCCTGATGGTGGTCGATGATCGGCTTTTTCAAGAAATAACTGCTGATGTGCCTTTAAAAGAAAAGGTAAGAGTACGCGGGTACGAAATTAGAGATTGGGAAGAATCAATGGAAACATCCAGTAAAATTGAAAAAATGTCTAGCAATCCAGGCCATAATCAATTGCAAACAAGAGCTCCGATCTATCAAGAAATGAAACAGGGAAGCATTTTGATACTTTTTATCGGCTTGTTTGTCAGTTTATTATTCTTTATCGTCCAAGGAAGCATGATGTATCTCCGAGTTTTTACGAATTTAGAAGATAAAAAAATCCAAATTCATGCCCTTCATCGATTGGGACTGACAAAAAAAGAAATACGGCAAATTTTAAGTGCGGAAATACGCACCCTCTTTTTCGCTCCTTTTCTGATAGGGATGATTCATGCCATCATCGCCTACGTGGCATTAAGCAATTTATTGGGGTCCAACTTGTTCGTCTATTCCGCTATGGTCATCGGAATGTATTTTCTTTTTCAACTGCTATATTATCAAGTAACAAAAAAGATGTATGAGCGGGCAGTCATCAACTCGATTAAATAAAAGCTGTCATTTATAAATGGAATCAGGGGGCAGGCCCTGATTCCATTTTTTCGTATTCCTATATGATAAATTAGTTAATATGTACTATTGAAAAGGGAGTGATTCACTTTTCATGCGAAACTTGATATAAAAAATGTGAATTATGGTGTAACTTTACAGATGGAATCTTTAGGTTCTTGTAATATTTTCATATAAAGGGTAAAATTATTTATTTGAAGAGAAAGTACAAAACCTATAATCGTCAATTTTTCCCCTTTTTCTTACATTAAATTATATTAATATAGTTATTTATTGGAAATGATATGATTTATTAGAAAAAAATATCAGTT
Organism: Peribacillus sp. NPDC076916; assembly: GCF_050269675.1. Taxonomy (NCBI): domain Bacteria; kingdom Bacillati; phylum Bacillota; class Bacilli; order Caryophanales; family Bacillaceae; genus Peribacillus; species Peribacillus sp. NPDC076916. The sequence goes on along the minus strand of NZ_JBNNIU010000021.1, from coordinate 29,697 downwards.
GATTCAATGCAGATAAAATATGAAAAAGTTATATGGTCGAAAGTTAGTGGGTAATCTGTTAATTACTTGATTAATTATAGTATTATATACCTGGGATTATAGAGAATATTAGATTTTTCTCTATTTCTTTGTCACTTTATATAGTAAACTCAGAATAGGTTCGTTAACTTTTAGCTGCTAGAGATGAGGTAAGTTTAATCCTATGAAAAATAAAAAGTTAAGGGCATTTCTTTATTTGACCATTCTTTTATTGATTGTTTTCATTTTTCTAAATATGTTTTCAACATATTTAAGTATTAAAAATTCTGTCCAAAAATCCGTTGCTAATCAAAACTTGGTAGCTGCTAGATCTATTGCCGACTCGATGGATATAGAGGCCTATCAGCGATTTCTTAATAACCAAGTAAAGAACCGGGAATATAAGGATATAAAAGCTTACTTAGAGGATGCCCGTGAAAAAATAGGAGCATTATATGTTTATACCATCATGATTGATAATCCGAGAGTGTCCAAGTGCATGATTACTGGGTTTTCTAAAGATCATAAAGGGGATTTTCCTATCGGTGGCGCATGTACTGTTCCGCCGGAGCAGGTCAAACAGGGGTATGAAGGCAGAAACTTCATTACCGGGATTCTTGAAGACCCGGAGTATGGTGAGTATTTGACTGTTGGAGTCCCGATAAAAATTCAAGAAGGCGACATAATTGGTTTTTTGGGTATTGATGTTAGCGCAGAAGATATTAATGCCATTAACGGCAAGGTATTGAAAAGCAGCATTGCTATTCTTGTCTATAATGGTGGATTTGTTATCATGCTGCTGGTTACCTTTTTAGTCATTCAAAAATGGTATCAAAAGGAACTGACACGTGAAGTGGGGGATACGGAAGATACGTATCAATCGGAATTTCAATCGCTCATTGCTTCAGTCCGCTCATTGAGGCATGATTTTTCCAATCATATTCAGGTGATACATGGACTGCTTAAATTAGAGGAGAATGCAAAAGCACTCGAATACTTAACCGGTCTTTCAAAAGAAGTGCATTCAATTGAATCGATGAAATTGGATGTGACTCACCCGGGCTTATCTGTTCTGTTAGAGACAAAAAGGCTCTCGGCCCAGAATTATAACATTGATATTGAAGTTGATGTTTCATTCGAATCCTTCAATCGAATTAAAACAATCGATTTGATTAAATTATTATCAAATGTTATCGACAATGCTATTGAGGCAACAATTGAATTGCCAGAGCAAGAACGCCGAATGAATATTGCCTGCAAAGCTGATGGTGAAAAGTATACGTTTATGGTCACGAATACCGGACCAATGATTTCGGAATTAGATTTGGAGAATATATTCGCCAGCGGATTTTCAACCAAAAAGGCACAAAAGGGAAAAGTTCGCGGACAAGGATTGTTCATCGTTAAAGACTTAGTGAACAGATATGATGGAGAGATTCATGTACAATCCTCGGTAAAAGAAACAACCGTTACGATGATCATACCCGTAAATGGAAAAATCGGCTAAATTGATCTAAAGACAATAGAAAAAAAGGTATGATTCCTCAAATGCAGAAGGAATCATACCTTTTTTTGCGATTCCATTAACTAAATTATATCCCCTTCTGCCAAGGGAAGGGGCAATGGATCTGTGAGCCTCAAATTATTTTCGGCAATTCTACAATCTGACAATCTGAGAGATATAAATATGTCGATTATTAGAGGGGGAAAGTTGAATAAAAGTACCTGAATTGGACATAATGGGTAGATGTTTAGCTGCTTTCATCGAGATTATGATAAGATAGGGAAAAATCATTTAAGGCAGTGAGATTGTGAAAAAACAAAAAGGAAAACTTCTCGTTATCATTGGACCGACTGCTGTTGGGAAGACGAAGATGAGTATTGAGATGGCAAAGTTATTTAATGGTGAAATTATTAGCGGGGATTCCATGCAGGTTTATAAGGGGATGGATATTGGGACTGCAAAAATCAAAAGGGAAGAAACAGAGGGAATTCCTCATTATTTACTTGATATTAAAGACCCTGATGAACCATTTAGTGCGGCGGAGTTCCAGGAACGGGCTAATGCTTGTATCAAGGAGATCCAAAGCAGGGGTAAACTTCCCATTATCGTTGGTGGAACAGGATTATACATACAATCGGTCATTTATGATTACCAATTTTCGGAGGCGCCATCAGACCCTGTTTATAGGGAGGGACTCGAAAAACAGGTTAGGGAGTTGGGGATTGATCCCATTTTTGAACAATTACGCAGCGTTGACCCGGAAAGCGCGAATCGGATTCATCCTAATAATGTAAGAAGGGTGATCAGGGCACTAGAGATTTTTCATTGTACTGGTAAAACAATGAGTGAGCAGTTGAATGAACAGCCTACAGAATTGAAATATGATACGTGCATCATTGGGTTGACTATGGAACGTGAAAAGTTATATCAACGCATCGATCAACGTGTTGATGGAATGGTGGAAGAAGGGCTGATTCAAGAGGTAGAGTCATTTTATGAAAAAGGTTTGAGGGATTGCCAATCAATCCAGGCTATAGGATATAAAGAAATCTATGATTTTTTTGATGGTAGGGCTTCTTTGGACGAAGCAGTTGAGATATTGAAGCAAAACTCCCGTCGATATGCAAAAAGGCAATTGACCTGGTTTCGGAATAAAATGGATGTAATTTGGTTTGATATGACCGATCTCGAGGGTTTTCCAAAAAAAATACATGAAATATCTGGATTTGTAGCAGGAAAGCTTTTCAGTGAAGGCGAATACATAAATTTAGAGAGAAAAGAGGAGGACTAATACATGAAACAATCAGTAAATATTCAAGATCAGTTTCTTAATCAATTACGTAAAGATGGTACGTATGTGACGGTATTTTTACTAAACGGTTTCCAGATTAGAGGACAAGTGAAAGGGTTCGATAATTTTACCGTTTTATTTGAATCAGAGGGCAAACAACAATTAGTCTATAAACATGCGATCTCTACATTTGCTCCACAACGTAATGTTCAGATTGATTACGAAGTGAAGGAATAATCATATATATGAATGTAAAAAACAGGTTTAGCTTATAGCGGCCTGTTTTTTTTTGCATGCACTTCTCTGTTCTTTTTCAAAGAATCGATAATTTTACGTACCTGATTTGAATATATATTAAGGAACGGATTATTTTCCGGGAAACCGCAGGAAATGACATTACCCCTAATAAAATGGTGAACGGAAATGGAGTTTGTCGAAACATATCCTCCGAGGAAATAATCCTGTCAGAGTAAGCTGCTTACCAGGTAGGAATGGGGCTTATTCTCGAAAAGAAATAAACGAATTTTCCGATGGGGTAGTTTTGGCTAGGCAATATATGCCTATGACCATCATAAATTGAAAAGTGTGGTGTTAGAGTTAGGGTCCAAGATGGAGAGGTGAATGCATTGGAACAACCGATCCGTATGAAAAATAACGGGCAAATCAATATTGTGTTTAACGCGGAAAACAGAAAAGCGCTACAAAAGGATCTGCCGATAAAAGAAATTTTGGTACAGGAAATCCCCCACCAGCATGTGGCATTGAAAGAGATTGAAGATGAACTGAAATCGCTGGTCGGAATGGAAGAAATGAAAAGGATGATAAAAGAGATATATGCCTGGATTTACATCAATAAACAGCGTGAGGCAAAGGGGTTGAAAACAGGCAGGCAAGCACTGCATATGATGTTTAAAGGAAATCCCGGAACAGGGAAAACAACGGTTGCACGTTTAATCGGTAAGTTGTTTCAAAAAATGAATGTCCTTTCGAAAGGGCATTTAATTGAGGCGGAGAGGGCAGATTTAGTCGGGGAATACATTGGTCATACTGCCCAAAAAACAAGGGATCTAATTAAAAAGGCCATTGGCGGGATCCTATTTATTGATGAGGCCTATTCCTTGGGAAGAGGCGGCGAAAAGGATTTTGGAAAAGAAGCCATAGATACCCTAGTCAAGCATATGGAGGATCGGCAGCACGAATTCATTTTGATCCTTGCTGGATATTCGAGGGAAATGGATTATTTCCTCAGCCTTAATCCTGGTCTTCATTCCAGGTTCCCGCTAGTGATTGATTTTCCGGATTATACGATTGAACAGTTAATGGAAATAGCCGATCGGATGCTGCAGGAAAAGGAGTATCTAATGAATCGGGATGCCGAAAGAAAATTAAAAGAACATTTAATCATATTGCGTTCATTCCGGGGACCTATTTCATTTTCCAACGGACGTTATATCCGCAATGTACTTGAAAAGTCCATCAGGGCGCAGGCGATGAGGCTTTTACTGGAAGATTCATTTGAAAAATCCGATTTACTGACGCTTACCAGCCAAGATTTGATTTTCGAGGATGATGAGAAAGAATGACATGGAAATGCCCGCCGAGATGGCGGGCTTTTCAAATTTATGTTTTAGGCACCCATTTCTTATTGGGAAGATGCCAATTATTGGTGTAAGATAGGACTCGCAATATCGTGATGACGGCAAAGAGCGAATAAAGCTGCCATGACTGGGATAATACACCACTGCCTAGAGCCAAGCCTGCAATGATGGCCCATACTACGTAGATTTCTTTTCTGAAGACCAATGGCTTTCTTCCAGCTAACACGTCACGGATTATCCCGCCGCCGCATCCGGTTAATGCAGCTGATACAATGATGGCGCTTATTGGGTGATTAAGTTCCACAGCATACATCGCCCCTTGGATGGCAAAGGCTGAAAGGCCAATGGCATCACTGAGGTTTCCCCATTTGTCCCAGTGCTTTGAAAGGTTTGTAGGAAAAACAAAAACGATGGTGATGGATACTAACGCGATGACAAAATAGAAACTTTGATCCCATAACGCTGAAACGGGGACACCGATCAACAGATTGCGGATTGCCCCTCCGCCAAAGGCGGTTATGATTCCCAAAATATAAACTCCTAAAATATCATACTCTTCTTCCATGGCGATGATGGTTCCGCTAATAGCGAATGCAATCGTACCTATTAAGCTTAATACTTCCCATGTCATATGAATGTCCCTCTATGTCTTTTCGATTTTAATGGTAAAGCCAAATATGATTTTAGCATGTTATCGGAATTTTTAAAACGGTTAAAAGCTTCGTTTTGAGGGAATTTTTATATATTCAATTTTTTTGTTATGATTAACTGAAATCTACCAGAAAGTGGTGCATGTGATTTGGAAGAAACAAAAAAGGAAACTGCCGTGTTGATTGGTTGTCAAACAACTGAGGCTAATGAACGTTTTGAATATTCACTCGATGAATTGGCTTCTTTGGCGAAGACGGCGAATGGTGAAGTTTTAATGACCATCTCCCAGAAAAGGGAAAGTGTTGATCCCGCTACATATATAGGAAAAGGGAAAGTGGAGGAACTTCGGAATCTGGAAGAGGAGCTGGAGCCGGATTTATTTATCTTTAATGATGAACTATCCCCGAGCCAGATTCGGAACCTTTCGAAACAATTGGAGGCAAGGATCATTGACCGGACACAGCTAATATTGGATATTTTTGCTCAGCGGGCGCGATCCAGAGAAGGGAAGCTGCAAGTTGAACTTGCCCAGCTCCAATATTTATTGCCGCGTTTGGTCGGACAGGGGACGGCGATGTCCAGGTTAGGAGGAGGAATCGGCACCAGGGGACCAGGGGAGACGAAGCTGGAAAGCGACCGACGACACATCCGCGGGAAAATAGATGAAATTAAGCAACAATTGAGTGGAATAGTGAAGCATCGTGAACGCTATCGTGATAGAAGGAAACGTAATAAGACCTTTCAAATAGCACTTGTAGGATACACGAATGCAGGTAAATCAACACTGTTCAACCGTTTGACAGAGGCGGATTCATACGAAGAGAACCAATTGTTCGCTACATTGGATCCCATGACACGAAAGGCGATTCTTCCTAGCGGATTTACCGTACTGCTGACGGATACTGTTGGATTCATACAAGATTTGCCGACATCTTTAATTGCTGCATTCCGTTCTACCCTTGAAGAAGTGAAAGAAGCGGATCTATTGCTCCATGTGGTCGATTCCTCAAGTACAGATTACTTTAATCATCAGAAAACGGTGCAGGATTTGCTAAATGACTTAGATGTCCCTTCCATTCCACAGCTAACGTTGTATAATAAGAAAGATAAGATTCACACTGATTTTGTCAGGTCAGCAAGTCGTGCTTCATTGATGATCAGTGCCTATGAAAAATCGGACTTGAATCAAATCATGGAAGAAATTGAAAAGTACGTGATTGAAGAAATGGTCCCGTATCATGTTTTCCTGCCGTCGAGTGAGGGTAAATTATTATCACAGCTGAAAAATGAAACCATATTGCGCACTCTCTCCTTTAATGAAGAATCGGAAAGGTATGAATGCAAAGGTTTTTGTCTAGCTGATCATCCAATAACCGGGCAGCTGGAGAAATATTCATTATAAAGGGGAATTTTGATGTATCAGCAGTTAACTAATGGAGAAGTGTTGAAAAACATTGCCGAGGAAGTGGAAGCAATGATTTCTCCGTTACATAAGCAAGTGGACGAACGAATTGAAGAAAATCAATTCCGCGTATTACAAAGTTATCAAGCACATAGAGTGAGTGATTCCCATTTCATCCCGACAACAGGGTATGGATACGACGATATGGGCCGCGATACGCTGGAATTGATATATGCAGATGTATTTGGAGCGGAAGCTGGATTGGTTCGCCCCCAAATTATTTCAGGCACTCACGCCATCTCCACCGCTCTTTTCGGCATATTGCGCCCAGGGGATGAATTGTTATACATAACTGGAAAGCCGTATGACACTTTGGAAGAAATTGTAGGTATCCGGGGTTCGGGTATCGGATCTTTGCGTGATTTTCAGATCAGCTATAAGGCCGTTCCATTAAGGGAAACTGGAACCGTTGATTTCGAAGCCGTCAAACAAGCCATCCAACCAAATACGAAGATGATCGGTATACAACGGTCAAAAGGGTATGCTACACGTCCATCCTTTACGATTGATGAAATAAGGGAAATGATTTCTTTTGTAAAAGACATTAACCCTGAAATCGTCGTATTCGTGGACAATTGTTATGGAGAGTTTGTTGAGACGCAAGAACCATGTCACGTCGGAGCGGATTTAATGGCAGGTTCACTCATTAAAAACCCAGGTGGCGGGATAGTGAAGACCGGAGGATACATTGTTGGTAAAAAGGACCTGGTTGAAGCTTGCTCCTATCGGTTAACATCACCAGGAATAGGGGCTGAAGCAGGTGCGTCGCTTTATAGTCTGCAGGAAATGTACCAAGGATTCTTCCTTGCACCACATGTCGTGGGCCAAGCTGTTAAAGGAGCCATTTTCACAGCTGCCTTTTTAGAAAAACTCGGTATGAATACATCTCCTAAATGGGATGCGAAGCGAACTGACTTGATTCAATCCGTCCAATTTAATGACCGGGATAAGATGGTTGCCTTCTGTCAGGCCATCCAATATGCTTCACCAATCAATTCACATGTGACCCCATATCCTGCCTATATGCCAGGATATGAAGACGATGTAATCATGGCTGCGGGTACCTTTATACAAGGGGCCAGCATTGAACTTACGGCAGATGGTCCGACTAGGGCTCCATATGTTGCCTACGTTCAAGGCGGCTTGACATACGCCCATGTTAAAGTAGCTGTATTGACTGCTGTGAATGCGCTAATGGACAAAAAGCTGATTCAATTGTAAACGAAATTAAGTTAGGAATGTTATGGGAATCCAAATACAATTGGATTCCTGCAAAAACAATAGTCATAATATTTGAGTAGTAACAAATCATTTAATTTTTCTGAAAGAATCATGTCATGAAATGTAACATCGTATTGACAAGTTTAATAACATGATATAAGATAATTTTAGATAAACAAAAGGAGGATGCTAAGAATGAGCGGCAACAACATTCGGCGTTCGATGCCTCTTTTTTCCATCGGAATCGTCATGCAGCTAACTGAGTTGTCTGCACGCCAAATTCGATATTACGAAGAGCATCAACTTATTACTCCTATGAGAACAGATGGAAATCGTCGGGTTTTCTCATTAAACGATATCGATCGACTGCTTGAGATTAAAGACTTAATCGAACAAGGAGTCAATCTGGCCGGCATCAAAAAGATTTTCACTGTAAAGGAACAGAATTTACCTAAAACTCAAGAATTAGAGCAAGCGGAAAAGATAAGACAGGACCTTAGTGACGAGGAGCTTCGCAAGCTTCTGCGTACTGAGCTTTTACAAGGAAGCAAGCATCGAACATCTCTTCGACAAGGGGATATGTCCCGTTTTTTCCAATAAAAATATGATTTATGAATGATTATTAGGGGGAATAGAAATTGACAAAGTTCACACGTGAAGACATCACTCGTTTAGCGAAAGAAGAAAATGTTAAGTACATTCGTTTACAATTCACTGACATTTTAGGGACAATTAAAAACGTTGAAATCCCAGTCAGTCAATTAGAAAAAGCACTTGATAATAAAATGATGTTTGACGGATCTTCCATTGAAGGCTTCGTACGTATTGAAGAGTCTGATATGTACCTATATCCTGATTTAAATACATGGGTTATCTTCCCTTGGACTTCCGAAAAAGGTAAAGTCGCACGTTTAATCTGTGATATTTACAATACGGATGGAACACCTTTTGATGGAGATCCACGTGCAAACCTAAAACGTGTTCTTGCAGAAGCTAGGGAAATGGGATTCACAGATTTCAATCTTGGACCTGAACCTGAATTCTTCCTATTCAAACTGGATGCAGCAGGCGAGCCGACTCTAGAATTGAACGATAAAGGCGGATACTTTGACCTTGCACCTACTGACCTAGGAGAAAACTGCCGTCGCGATATCGTTCTTGAACTTGAAGAAATGGGATTTGAAATCGAAGCATCCCACCATGAAGTAGCTCCAGGACAACATGAAATTGACTTTAAATATGCAGATGCAGTTTCAGCTTGCGATAACATCCAAACATTTAAATTGGTGGTTAAAACGATTGCCCGCAAACATGGTTTACACGCGACATTCATGCCAAAACCATTGTTCGGTGTTAACGGATCTGGTATGCACTGTAACGTTTCTCTATTCAAAGGCAAAGAAAACGCATTTTATGATAAAGAGGGTAAATTGGAATTAAGTAAAACAGCTGAGCAATTTATCGCAGGTATCATTAAGCACGCTCCAAGCTTCACTGCGGTAACAAACCCAACTGTTAACTCATACAAACGTCTAGTTCCTGGTTACGAAGCTCCTTGTTATGTTGCATGGTCCGCTAAAAACCGTAGCCCACTAATCCGTATCCCAGCATCACGCGGAGTAAGTACTCGCGTAGAGGTACGCAGTGTCGATCCAGCAGCAAACCCATACTTGGCACTTGCAGTTATACTAAAAGCTGGTCTTGACGGTATCAAGAACGACTTGACTCCTCCAGCTCCAGTTGACCGCAACATCTATGTTATGAATAAAGAAGAGCGTGAAGAAGTAGGTATCGTTGATCTACCAGCTACTTTATATGCTGCATTGGAAACATTAAAAGCCGATGAAGTCATTAAAGAAGCATTAGGTGAACATTTACTTGAACACTTCGTCGAAGCAAAAGAAATCGAGTGGGATATGTTTAGAACACAAGTTCACCCATGGGAACGCGAACAATATATGTCCATGTATTAATATTTCAAACCCTTGGCACCTTTGGTGTCAGGGTTTTTTTATTTGGTGGGCAAATCTAAGTCATATATATGAAGTAGATATTTGCCCACCAAATTCAGCAAAAAAATTTAACCGATGATTCCCTTGGTGTATTCCTCAAACTTATCCATGTTTTTCTGTTCAAGTTTTTTGCTTATATGTGCGTAAACATCAGAAGTTATAGCAAGGCTAACATGACCTAATCTTTTCTGAACATATTTCATATCCGAACCAGCTTCAAGTTGGAGCACTGCATGAGTATGACGGAGAGAATGGATGGGAAGAGAGGGCAACTCAGCCCTTTTTAAGATATGGCTGAATGCGTTAAATAAGGTGGATTTTGGCATCAAACAACTCATTCATTAACTTCCTTACTGCTGCTGTCCCTCTTGGGTTTGCTTTATATGGAGTATATAAGAATCAATATTTAGTGACTAAGAAAGCTCGAAAACAATAAGAAGTCTTGAAAAAGAATGGATTAAAATAAGCTGCCCATCGGGTGGCTTTTTATTATGAGTTTAAATTAAAAGCAGACGATGGAAAATGAATTTTACTAAACTTCATCAATTGGTTGATAAAAGAGGTAAATTATTATCCAAAGGCACTTATTCAAAACGTACAAAAGCAATTACCCACCGAGTTTGGCACCATTCCTTAACAAAAAAAGATTTGGGTGGTTCTGATGCTGCAAGCTTCGCGGGTTACCATGTAAACACGCTGGGATGGCAGGGGATAGGGTATACATTTGTTATCGAGCCTAAGAATGTTATTAACACACCAATCGGTAAAAGAGCTCGGATTGTATATGCGAATGATATCGACCGCAGGACCTATCATGTGGGGAATAGCAATCAGTTCTCTAAAAGCAAATCCTGGAATCGATCCAACTAAATTAAAAATAGGTCAGAAAATAAATTTTGGAAATGCTAAAGAGGTTATTGTACAACCATATATAAATGAGGAGGACGAAACTTCGAACTGGGGAGATGAAACAAATAAGATCCATTCAAAAAACTTTAAATAGCCCTTATGCAGCTGGTCTTATTGTGGTTGGAAAGTGGGGAGCTCAGACTAAAGCTGCCATTGTCACAGTGGAGAAAGGTGCAAAGGGCAATCTTACATGGATCCTACAGGCTGCACTATATTTGGAAGGATATACCCTTGGATCACTTGATTCTGTTTTTGGAAAAGGCACCGAGTCAGCTTTATATAAGTTCCAGAAGGCAAGAAGTTTATCTGCAGATAAGATAGCAGGTAAAGCGACTTTCACTGAAATGTTTGCTGCATAATCAAAAGCCCTTACTCATTTAGAGTAGGGGCTTTTTTATTTAAAACTCCGTCTAAAGTACATTCACTTAACAAGTGCATATGATAATTTTATAAACTGTGAAGGGTTGAGAAAAATGTATCATGTTCCTTATATCCATCATTATCAATGTCAAAATCCTTATAATGTTAATGTACCCATAAATAACAATATAATACAGCCCCAATACTGGACTGCCCACGATGTTGATAACCAATTGGGTTATTTACAATCATCAAACGGCAGAAATAATATTGAGGTAAAAGATTATGGAGCAAAACCATTTGTAGTGAATATTAATGAGGCTACGAAACAAAACAATACCTATCGTACCGCTTTATGGACAGGAAAACATTTTCAAGTTACATTGATGAGTCTAAAAGTTGGTGAAGATATTGGTTTAGAAATTCACCCTAACGTTGACCAATTTTTACGTATTGAACAAGGTCAAGGTTTTGTTCAGATGGGCAAGAGAAAAGATAATTTAAACTTTGTAAGGAATGTCTATGATGATTATGCAATAATGATACCTGCTGGCACATGGCATAATGTAACCAATACAGGTAATATTCCTCTAAAACTTTACTCGATATATGCTCCTCCTAACCATCCATTTGGCACGGTTCATGTAACTAAAACAGATGCTGTGGCTGCAGAACACCGTTCTGACTGCGATGAGCACTATTCTCATCCAACAGAGTATCCAAATAGGATTCAAACAAATAATTTAAACATCGTAAAAACAAGTTTTTCTAAAGAGGAAGCAGGAGCGATAGCTTTACTTTTAGGCATTGATTTTAATAAAAGCAAATTTGATTTAGATGAGTTTTGGATGGGAGTAAATACCGAGCTTGAACATGGAAAAATATCAAGCCAAACAAATGTAACTGGTGATGATCCTATTATAACGGGGAAAATTGCCCTAGCTCATCTTCACGAGTTTCCTGATTACTACAAAAGACTAAGGGTGCTTGAGGAAGAAGCAAAAGCCTATTGGAACAGGGATTAATGGAATGTCTAAATGATAAGTACAACTCATATTTTTAAGCGAGTTTGTGAAATATTTTACTTAAACTAACGGGTGCTTTAGCTGAAGATCGTAGCTGTCTATAAGGCAGCTTTTCTTATGGAACTAACGGGGCAGGATATTTGAAGAAAAAGATACATATTTTAGGGACAAATTCATTGAAATTTGTCTTTTTATGTAGTTAATCCTCTCTTCAATCAGATAAATACACTAATAATATGTGATTGGTTTAAAAGAGGCATGAAAGGACATAAATTGGGGAATTTTAATAATCTAATATCATTTTACGTCCTAAGAAAAGTTATTTTAATTTAAAAATGCAGAAATGTAGTGTATATACTAATCTTATTTATAGGAGGGCAGATCAATGAATACACGGGAAGTCAAGGTCCAAAAACAAGGGTGGATTCCTAAAAAGGAACGTATATGGGTAATCGTGGCGATTATTATCGCTGCTTCGATAACGATTTGGGAAATTAAGGGACTATTACAACTTTCATTAACCACTCTGCACAGCGGGCAGTTCGAACATACATTTAAAGGTTTTGGCTCCAATGCAAGAATTGCCTTATTTTTTGTACTTGCTTATTATGTACTTCTTCGTGTTATTAGGCTTCGTATGCTGAAAGGTCAAGGCAAGGTAAAAAAATGGTTGTCTACTTTGCTGCGCTTTGCCCGAAGATGGCATACTCCAGCAGCGATTATCGCCATCGCTTTTATTATCTTGCATACGGTAGCTGTTTTTATGCACGGCTTCAAATTTGATTTAAATAATATAAGTGGATTGCTTTCCTTGCTAGTCCTGCTTCCAGTTCCTATATCGGGAATATTTCGATATCAGAGGAGGGACCGGAAGTGGCATTTGCGGTCTGGTGTTGCTTTTGCAATTCTATTTTTAATTCATTCTTTTTTATAACCAACATGTTATAAACCTTATTAGAGTCAGAGAAATAGTCTATTTTCAGGTGTAATGAAGTAAATGTAACAATGGGGGAAATATTAAAGTGATCGTTTCGTGATTTTTTAAAAAGTGCTTCTTGGGTAACTCTTTTTTTGGAGAACGAGATTGTGAATAAATACACTTAAACTAACGGGTGCGTTCGTATTATAAGGTTAGCCAGTTTTTACTGGTTGACCTTTTTTTAATAGAATCTATTATATCAGTAGCCAGGGTAGGACGTACGGGTGTGTGGGACTTGATCCCGTGAACTAAACTGTCCGCCCCCTACTTGTAGAAACATGTTTGAGGCTGGTTGGGACGCAGATCTCGTATAACAAGCGAAGCAATGACACTACATGGAGGACTAGGGGTACTGGTTAATAAGTAGAGGAGGTAAAGATAATGAATCCAGTTGTTGGTCGGGATGTGGCAAAAGGAGAGAGCCAAGTTCAGGCATTCTTAGATCAATCTAAACCGTATGGGAAGAGCTTTTCAATGAAGCATATCAAAGAGGAGTTAGATCATTTTTTAGAATTTCTAAAAGAAATTGGAGAGGTGACAGGGCAGATGTCTATGGTCATTTTAGAATCTACAGGGCATTACCATTCTCCCGTTATTCAATACCTGGGGGATCAAGAGATTCTATATATCTTACTAAATCCGATTATTTCTTATCAGGCAAAGAAGTCCAGTTTACGGAAGTAAAAACAGACGCTATCGATGCGTACCAGTTGTGTGTGCTGTATTACAAAGAGGATTTAGAACCTCAGAAAATGAGAGGAATTCAGCTATTAGACCTTCGGAATTTGTCCAGACAACAGGAAATTGTAACGAATATGTATGTGGAAGCTAAACTTCAGTTTCACACCATTTTAGATCAAGTGTTTCCTGAATACCGGAAGGTTTTTGGGGATCTATTTTCGAAGGTTTCTTTATTGATGTTAAAGGAATATCCTACTTCAGAGGCGGTATTAACAGCCGGAGAAAGTAGACTAGCAGAGAGTGTTATAGAGTTCTGTTCTAGCCGATCGGGTGAATGGGCATGGGGAAAAGCAAAAAAAATAATGGATTCCGCATCTAGAAATCCATTCCAAAAAAACGTGTATGAAGATGAATACCAGGTTGAAGAGTTTGAAAACGATATTCACTATGCGATGGAATATCATCTACCGATAAGATTTAGCTTACATAACGAGGGAAATCCAAAAGAATTGCATGGTTATTGTGTGTACATTCATCCTGATACGAAAGAGTTACGAATCCAGAAGAAAGATAGTTCCTTTGAGAAAATTAAGTTTGATGAAATTATTGGTGTGATTGTAGAGGATTAAAAAAGTCCTTCTCTTTATTTAGAGGGGCTTTTTTATATTTATACCCAAGAAAAAAACACAAAACTTGGACCCTTTTTCTGTCTTTTTCAGATAAGCGGCACCCTATAAAGAAGAACGGAAATATTTTATATCTTAAATAATACATTCACTTATATTTAACTACAAAAAAAATTTTGTATTACGTCTAAGTGTTTACCTATTCAGAGTAGGCGGACGGTTTAAGAAGTGCTACCAACACGACTTAAACACGCTGTGCTTTTTTGATTTTTTAATTAATAAAAGTGAAAAATATACTATAAAAATACTGCCCGAAAATCACCCGATAAATGCCGAGTTATTATGAGTTATTGTGATAAATGAATTTTAGTGAATGCTTATAAATAGGCGTTTTAGTGAAAGTTTGACACTATTTTAAAGGTAAGAGCATGTTTAGAACACAAGTTCACCCATGGGAACGCGAACAATATATGTCCATGTATTAATATCTCAAACCCTTGGCACCTTTGGTGTCAGGGGTTTTTTGTTTGGTGGGCAAATCTAAGCCATATATATGAAGTAGATATTTGCCCACCATTTGCCCACAAAATTCAGCAAAAAAATTTAACCGATGATTCCCTTGGTGTATTCCTCAAACTTATCCATGTTTTTCTGTTCAAGTTTTTTGCGTATATGTGCGTAAACATCAGAAGTTATAGCAAGGCTACCATGACCTAATCTTTTCTGAACATATTTCATATCCGAACCAGCTTCAAGTTGGAGCACGGCATGTGTATGACGAAGAGAATGGATGGTAAGAGAGGGCAACTCAGCCCTTTTTAAGATATGGCTGAATGCGTTAAATAAGGTGGATTTTGGCATCAAACAACTCATTTATTAACTTCCTTACTGCGCTCTCCCACTAGGGTTTGCTTTATATGGAGTATATAAGAATCAATATTTAGTGACTAAAAAAGCTCAAAAACAAGAAGAAGTATTAAAGGAAAACGGATTAAAGTAAGCTGCCCATCGGGTTGCTTTTATTTCAGGCTCTGTTAAAGGATGTTGCTGATTTTCTTATGGAACAAATGGGGCGGAATAAATAAAAAAGGCCGACCAATAAAGGTCAGCATTTTTCATACTATTTCTCTAACAGAAACCGCCACCGAAACAGCTAGCTCCAACAATGATTAAGAGTATAAACAAAACGACAATAAAGGCGAAACCTCCACCAAATCCAATACCGCCATCACAACTTGATTCACAACCTGACATAAAGACATCTCCTTTTTTGTTTATTAAGGAGGTAAAACTCAAATGGGTTATATTACCTTATGCTCTAATCAGGAAAATGACACTTAACGTTTAACAAAGCCTTATTTAAATTAAAAGGAGAAGATGGAAAATGAACTTTATTAACCTTCCACAATTAGTCGATATGAGGCAAATTAGAATCGAACGGTTCATACTCAAAGCGAACCAAATCCATTACTCATCGAGTATGGCATCATTCATTAACTAAAAAGGAGTTAGCTGGCTCAGATGCTACAAGCTTTGCCAAGTACCATGTACTTACACTAGGATGGCCTGGATGTGGCTATGCGTTGGTTATTGAGCCTAAGAATCTTATTAATACATCAAACGATAAAAGGGCTAGGATTGTATATGCAAATGATATTAACCAAAGGACCTACCATGTAGGCAATAGCAATCAGTTCTCACTTGGAATATGTGTAGCTGGTGACTATCGCTATGACAAGATGGACGATGCCACACTTGCCAGTATTGCAGAACTTCACGCTGCACTTGTTAAAGATGGGATTGGGAAATATGATAAGGCTCATAATGAAATGCCGGGTTATAGTTGGAAAGCATGTTGTCAGTATAACTACAGAGATGCTTTTAATTGGAAAGGTTCAAAAACTCCAGCCAAACCAAAACCGGCTCCTGATGTTTATACCATCCAAGAAGGTGATACTTTATGGAGCATAGCACATAAGGAGGGAACGGGTGGAGTTCAAGTTGAAGATTTAATTAAAGCGAATCCTGGTATAGATCCAACTAAACTAAAAATTGGTCAGAAAATCAACTTTGGAAATGCTAAAGAGGTTATTGTACAACCTAATGATAATAAAGAGGAAACCGAACCTTCAAACAGTGGTGATGAAGTAATTAAGTCGATTCAAAAAGCGTTAAATAGTAAAGCTGGTCTAATTGTGGATGGATTTAATGGTCCGAAAACCAAATTAGCACTTATAAAAGCGTTACAAACTGAACTTAATAAACAGTTCAATAAAAAGCTTGTTGTGGACGGTAAATGGGGAGCTAAGACAAAGGCTGCCATTGTTACTGTCCAAAAAGGTGCAAAAGGCAATCTTACTTGGATTCTGCAGGCTGCACTTTACTTGGAAGGATATAGCCCTGGATTACTCGATTCCATCTTTGGAAAAGGTACTGAAACTGCATTAGAGAAGTTCCAGAAGAAACGTTGTATTATAGCTGATAAGAAGGCTGGTAAGGCAACTTACACTAAATTGTTTGCTGCATAATCAATAGCCCTTACTCGTATTGAGTAGGGGCAATTTTTTGTTTTATCTTTGTTAAAGGATGTTGTTGATTCGCTTGATGAACTTAAACGGCAGTTGGTTAATAATACATCCCTTCACGAAAGAGTTGCGTATTCAAAAGAGGGATAGAAAAAGCGCCAAGCACACAATTGTGAAAGGCGATACGGTATCAGCTCTTGCTAAAAAGTATGGCAGAACAATTGAACAAATAAAAGACTTGAATGCACTTGAAAGCAAATATACGATAAAGACTGGTCAAAAATTATTTGTGAAGTAATTCTTACTGTATTTATGATGGCTTGGTCGATGCTTTCTACCAAAACAACATCAGCTGAAGAAAGGAAAAATAATGGATTGGCTGAGTATATACTAATCACAATAATGCAAGATGACGAGATAACTGATTGTCAAAAAGAAGTGTTGAAAAGTGTGGGTTGGGAGGTAGAAGGTAATAGAATTTTTAAAATTGGTAATTTTGGTGAGGGGACTATTAAAATTAATGGAAAAGAAACTCCTGTCAATTCAGATGGTTCTTTTTTTGTTGAAGGTAGCCCAGATGAAATTACAGTATCAGTAAATGAACAAGAAGAAAAAATTGTAGAAAAAAATTCGAATGGACAATATCATTTTGTTCAACCTATTAGTTGGGATCATTTTAATGAAGTTATGGATCATCATGATGAAGAATTTCAAGAATCAAATGTCTCGCAATTAGAGAGCACTGACCAGAATCTAAATAGCAAAACAGATTTAGGTATTATGAATACAAATAATTCAAATTCTAATAATGTAGATAATTCAGGGGCTACTTATAATACTAATAACGCTATTCAAGTAGGTTATTATGACAAATATAAAAAAGGTGATTTTGTTCACTGTAATCGATTCAATGGTCCCTCTTCAGATGATGTTCACTATCCAAAGACAAATTGGAAAGCATTAAGGAATTTTGCACATAGTGATTGTGATGATGCTTTTGCTATTAGATGTCTCAAAGATTATACTTCAGAAACATGGTGTAATGGTCCCGGTGGAGCTGCAGCTTGTTCAGGTAAATTGGGTCACAGTAAAAAATATCACCGTCATTAATAATAGAGAGGAGGGTATATTTGAATGTGAAGTTCTTGGCCGTTTCAACCGTTTCTATTATAGCTTTTCTTAGTATTTACTTTTCTGGTTATACAGCCTATGGTAATGCCTATATAGCGTTTGCTTTATGTTTAATATTATCTTTAATACCCTTAGTTTGGTCAGTAATCCAATTGTTCAAAAAAGATATTGGAGCTATTATATTCTTAATCATTTCCGCAATGTTATTACTTTTTACTCTTTTTATGTTTTTAACTCCAGAAGCAGGTAATCCTCCTGAATTGTTTAGATAGCACTTTTAAAAAAACAGTTCGGGTAGTGTTGTAAAAGAGCCCTTCTCTAAGTGAGAGGGGCTTGTTTTTTGGTTTTAATTAGGATTAACATTTTTAACTAACTCTGTAATATCATTATCCTCGTAATAAATCACTTGATCAATTCTAAAATCCTCACTAGCAGCGAAGCTAATTTTAATCTGCTGAATCCATTCATATGCGGAAATGGCTGCTGTCCAGTCAGGATCCTTCTTATAATCTGAATTTAGAACTGGGAAGCTTCCACTTTGTAAAAACTTCGTTCCTTTTGAATGTAAGTAAACTTTGATATTAATGTTCACAATAATACCCCGTTGACCCAAGAGTTTTTAGTTTTACAATATTAATTAACATAAAAATAGTGTAAACAGGTTTAGTAATTATAATAACAGGGTAATAGTATTTTTGGTATACAATAATAGGGGGATTAAATTATGAAGGGGTCACTAGAAACATATAAATTTTTGGAATTCATCCAAGAAAATAAAGAGGATTTTGAAGGTTCATTATTAAACGAAGCATTTAATGTGAAAGACAAAATTGAAGAAATTTTAACAATCGGTAATATTGACCTGATAAATAATGCCCATAAGCTGGTTCAATACATTATTAAGGGTGAAGAACAAGAACTTCAATCATTTGCTAAACAAGAAGGTATAGCTTGGGCGACACACGAAATACCGTTATATTTCAAATTAGAGTGGGTACAAGCCATTCGAAGAACCTTGTGGAAGTTCCTACAAAAATATAATGAGGTACAGAATAAAGTTATTACTGAAGAATTTTTTTTGGTAGAAAAACAAGTTAATAATCAAGTGGATAGGTTTTTAAATGTGTTTTTTATCACATATTCTCAATACAAAGATTCGTTGATAATGGCTCAAAAAGAATTGGTTGAAAATCTTTCGGTGCCTATAATACCAATAACACCCACTATATGTATTTTACCTCTAATTGGTGCGGTTGATCTTTACCGGACGAATATTCTCGAGGAAAAAGTTTTAATAGAGATTGGAAAATTACGTATTCAAACATTGATTATGGACTTATCTGGAATTATGGAAATGGAACCTGAAGTAATGAATCATTTAATGAAGATTATTGACGGCACTTCTTTAATGGGATGCACCACTGTGATTACCGGGTTAAGGGCTGAAGTGGTTAGAAATATGATAAACTTAGGAATGAGATTAAATGAAAATGCACAAACATTAGGAACTTTACAACAAGCACTGAATAAATTCTTATTAAGTTAAACACGGAGAATCTTAGAGGAGGGTCGCCTTGCCGACTCTTTTTTCTTATTCAATATATTCTAACCAATTGCCTAAATATTTGTTCCTATTCAGCAATTATATTTTGGTATAAAAACTATAGTTAGTGAATTGTTTTCATCTTCAACTAAAATACCCGGTTTGTAGCATAAATAATGAGCTGCCTTAAAGACAGCTTTGAACTTCAGCTAACTCACCTGTTAGAAGCTAAATTATTATTTTTGGTTTTTTAATTTGCAAACCTCTTCTTCGAGATTACCTATTCTTTGTTGAAGTACTTTCTTCGGTTCTGAAATCCTTCGAGTTAATATAACGAAGAAACCTATAATAGCAATAATTCCTCCAGCAAAAGCAATAATAAATAATAATGCAACATCAAACATATAAACAACTCCTAATTTATCTAGGGATTTCAGGTTGAAATAAATCGTCTCCAGTATGTCACCA
Source organism: Peribacillus sp. NPDC076916 (assembly GCF_050269675.1). Taxonomy (NCBI): domain Bacteria; kingdom Bacillati; phylum Bacillota; class Bacilli; order Caryophanales; family Bacillaceae; genus Peribacillus; species Peribacillus sp. NPDC076916. The sequence goes on along the minus strand of NZ_JBNNIU010000021.1, from coordinate 9,693 downwards.
GAAGCGGCAAAAATAAACAGTTAAAAGACTTTAAAAAGAACGGAGTTTGCCCAGTATGCCACTAGAATAATAATAATTGTTGTAACAATAACAAGCATTTTTTTACTGTGATTTCCAACTTCTTTCTTTTCCACTATTTCCTCTCTGTATTTCATTTGTACCTTTTTCTTTTTATCATCTAATTTCATAGCCAATAGACCCCTTAATGAAAATAATTTAAGTTTATTTTACCATAAAAAACCATATTTGTTCTTCAACTAACCTGCCCCGATAGTTCCATAAGAAAATAAGATCCATGGCCAGGAAAAACCTTATCTGCGATTAATTAAGGTTGTCCATAAAATCAGCATTAAAGTAAAAATCGTTCATAAGCTTGTTCACAATTCCGTTGAAGTAAGCAAATTGCCCTTTATACATCTTAACTCCACCCTTAACCTTCATAGCAAATTCCTCGAACGCTTTGGTGCCGATCGCTATTTCTTGTTCCCTAGTGAATGCCCGTTTGTTAGTAGAATAATCAACCACTCTATTACATTGCTTAATTACCCTCCAAAACTCCTGTATAGTTTCAGCTTTTTCGTAGAAAGAACCAACTAGATTACTAAATACACCTGGAACCCAATGGGCTACAAAATTTGCTTGTTTTAAAGAGGTATGACGGGTGGATTATCCTATTCACAGATGATGGTTGGTAAAAAACCAAGCCTTTCTTTGAAATTTAAGAATGAAACTGAAACCATTGTAGCGGTTCCTCCAAAGACTGAGGTTGCTTCAGAGATTACTAAGGAGCCATCCAAGAATAAAGGAGATGAAACAATTAAATCCATTCAAAAAACTTTAAATAGCCGTTATGAAGCTGGTCTTATTGTGGATGGATTTAATGGACCTAAAACCAAAACAGCACTGATAAAAGCGCTACAAACGCAACTTAATAAACAATTCAATAAAAGGCTTGTTGTGGATGGTAAATGGGGAACTAAAACTAAGGCTGCCGTTGTTACTGTCCAAAAGGGTGCAAAAGGCAATCTTACTTGGATCCTATAGGCTGCACTTTATTTGGAAGGTTTTAATCCTGGTTCACTTGATTCTATCTTCGGAAAAGGTACGGAATCAGTATTATCTAAATTCCAGAAAGCTAAAAAGATAACTTCAGATAAGAAGGCAGGTAAAGATACATTCACTAAATTGTTTGAAGCATAATAAATAGCCCCTACTCGTATTGAGTAGGGGCTATTTATTTGTTGAAGCCTTGTTAAAGGTGTTGTTGAATTTCTTAATGAACTAAAGGGGCAGGATAGTTTATGAAGGAAAATTACAGACAAATGTTTATATCCAATTGTTCCCTTTTTGATTCTATCTTTTTTTCGGCCCTTTTTTCCCCTTGGGGCCTTTTCCATGTTTGACCTCACGGGTTCCCGCTGATTCTTCTCCTTCATGAGAATCTTTATGGCGTTTAGGTTCCGAGAGCTCCTGGGTTTGCCCTGACTCGGTGGAGGCAGTACTATCTTTTGGTCCTTTTTTTCCTTTGGCGTCTTTGCCATGTTTCACCTCGACGGTTTCCGCTGATTCTCCTTCTTCATGAGAACCTTTATGGCCTTTAGGTTCCGAGAGCTCCTGAGTCTGCACTGACTCGGTGGAGACTGTACTATCTTTCGGTCCTTTTTTTTCTTTGGGGCCTTTGCCCTTTTTCCCCTCACCGGTTTCCGCTGATTCTTCTTCATGAGAACCTTTATGGCCTTTAGGTTCCGAGAGCTTCTGGGATTGTCCTGACTCGGTGGAGGCTGTATCATCTTTCAATCCATTTTTCCTTTTTTTTCCTTTGCCACCTTTGCCTTTTTTTCCCTCACCGGTTTCCGCTGATTCTCCTTCTTCATGAGAACCTTTATGGCCTTTAGTGTCTAAGAGCTCCTGGGTTAGCCCTGACTCGGTGGAGGCTGTACCATCTTTCGATCCTTTTTTTCCTTTGGCACCTTTGCCCTTTTTCCCCTCACTGGTTTCCGCTGATTCTCCTCCTTCATGAGGACCTTTATGGCCTTTAGGTTCCGAGAGCTCCTGGGATTGCCCTGACTCGGTGGAGGCTGTACCATCTTTCGGTCCCTTTTTCCCTTTGGCGTCTTTGCCTTCTATTACCTCTTGAGTTACACGCATTGGCTGTTCTTTTTTATTAGATTTTTTCTTCATTTTTTCACCATCTTTTAAAATTTATTTTCTTGATTAACTTATGAAAAAAATCCGAAACTTGATTAGACTCCAATACATTTATTTTTGCAAAATTCGCTAAATAGCGATCCACTCTTCAGTTAGGTTAATTAAGGTTGGACTATCCATTACACCAATGCATCTGTTAGATGCTGAGAGAATTTCCCACATGTATTTAGCGCCATCTCTTTCCCCTTCTTATCGTATAGTTCATTCAGTAATTTCTTTCATTTAACCTCAGGAAATTCTAAAGGAAAGTGCATATACACATTTTTTATGAATTTCATTCTTATTGATAGAAGATGGACATTTACCACGACACAATGTCATTCCATGACACATATACATACAGGGTAAATGATTATATAGGAGGGGCAACATTATGAATAAGGAATGGTTAACTAATTTGGTTGGGAAAGTTCTAAAGGTAGATAGAGGAGGGCCTGAATCTCGGACAGGATTATTATTAGGCATTTATGATGACCACTTATCGATTTTAACTGAACAAGAAGGTGTTATCTACTATAAAACCGACCATATCAAAAGTATTACCGAGAATGTAAAGAAGGGGTTCCAATTTCAACTGGAGGTTCCCGAAAATTTTACTTTTAAAACAGCTACAACTTTTAAAGGCTTACTAGGTGACCTCAGAAATCAATGGGTAAATATTAACCGAGGAGGTCCTGAGAAGCTTGAAGGCGTACTTCATGATATTAATGATGAATTCGTAACATTAATCCTAAACGAAGAAGTTATTCGCCTGTCAATGTTCCATATCCGCAGCATCAGTTATGGGGCAAGAGTAGAGAAACAAAAGGAAGATGAAAAATCGGAAAAAAATAAAAATAATAAAGACGATGGAAAAGCGGAAAAAAATAAAGATAATAAAGCAGAAGAAAAAGAAAAATAGTATATCCCATAAATGATGTGTCGCTTCTTGGGCAGAAGCGACCATCCAATTAATAAGGGGGACTCATCAGATGAAAGAACAAAATTTTCACGAGGAACTTAATTCACTGATAGGTTTTAATATTAGTATTATTTCCGATGATAAAACCGTTCATAATGGGGTAGTACTTGATGTGAAAAGCGACTTTATTGTCATTCAAATTAATCCTGATAAACAATGTTATTTTAACTTAAATCAGGTTTATGCCTTATTAAAAAACACCAAAGAATTCCAGGTTCAAATACTTGACCACGAACCAACACAGAAACAAAGTTTTACAGAATTAATAAATGAACTCAAAGGTCATTGGGTGACAGTAAATAGAGAGGACAATCTATCCTTTGACGGATTTTTAAGTACCGTAACTAATAATTATATCGTTTTATTAAATAAGGATAAACAACTTTATGTCCAATTATCAAATATACTCTATATTTTCAAAGGGATAGATAATAAGGAATCATCAGAGAACAAACAAAAGGAAAATAAGGACGAAAATACTGAAAATAAACAGTCAGATGCAGATCAAGTTAAGGAAAGTGATTCCGTGTTGAAGGAAGACACTGAAGTTAATTCCAAAGGGAAGGAAGAGCCTTCTGAACAGAAACAAGAACAGGACATTTTAACTTTTGAAAAAGATGAACCAGCCTCTGTAAATTCTGAAGTTTTATCTGAAGTGAAAGAAGAACCGACTGTTCAATCTACAGGGAATGAAGTGAACAAAGATCAATTCAACGTAAAAGAAAATAAGAAGGAAAAACCTTCAGAAACTAATCCTGAAAAAAGTGTACATTCTGAAGTTTTATCTGAAGTGAAAGAAGAACCGACTGTTCAATCTACAGGAAATGAAGTGAACAAAGATCAATTCAACGTAAAAGAAAATAAGAAGGAAAAACCTTCAGAAACTAATCTTGAAATAAGTGTACATTCGGAAGTTTTATCTGACGTGAAAGAAGAACCGACTGTTCAATCTACAGGAAATGAAGTTAACAAAGATCGATTCAATGTAAAGAAAAGTACGGATAAATATAAGAAACAAAAATCCCTTGAAAAAAAGAAAAAAGAAAATAAGAAGGAAAAATCTTCAGAAACTAATAAAAGAGAAAATAAGAAGGGGAAATCTTCAGAAACTAATAAAAAAGAAAATAAGAAGGAAAAACCTTCAAAAACTAAAAAAAAAGAAAGTAAGAAGGAAAAACCTTCAGAAACTAAAAAAAAAGATATACAAGAGGCAATCCAAGATAACTTGACTGAAGAATTCAGGAACTCAGGCCCTCAAGAAATGAACGAACAATCCTCAAAGAAAAATAATTTAAAAGAAAAAATGAAACTGATAGATAAGAAATGTTACGAATTAATAAAATCCACTGAAAAAATGTATACAGAAAACGGAAATGAAAAAAACAATTATTCTTCATTGATGAAATTTGCTGAAAGAGTGCATGGAAAATTGAAGGCAAAACGGTTAAAGCCTTAGATACAATCCAGGGCTAATTGAAAGGAGGACATGGAATGATGATTTTGTTTTTTTCTGTAATTGGGGGAGTCTTCTATTCTTTTTTTGTAAAACCTCAAAATCAAACCACTCCTGATACCGTAAATATTACACCATCCAAAAACAAGGCGGCGGAGGTAAATGCTTAGTTCACAAATTGTCTTGATGTCAATAATTTTTACTTTAACAATTATTCTCATGTTATGGAGACCATTTGGGATTAATGAAACGATACCTACTACAATAGGTGCCTTGACTGTATTAGTTGCAGGCATTGTTCCTTGGATGGATGTTTTAAATATATTTGATATTATCAGGGGCGCTTCTTTAACCATATTATCCACCATAATGATGTCTATTGTACTTGAGAGCATTGGTTTTTTTAGGTGGATTGCTTTAAATATCATCATCCGGTCTAAGGGTTCAGGGGTTAGATTATTCGTTTATACTAATCTCCTATGTTTTTTCATGACAATGTTTTTCAATAACGATGGAAGTATCCTTATCACAACACCTATCATTATTCACATTGTAACGTTACTAAAGATTAAACCTCACCAAAAAATCCCCTATCTAATATCAGGAGCTCTAATTGCAACGGCAGCGAGTGCCCCAATAGCAGTAAGCAATATTTCCAATTTGATTGCACTAAAAATTGTAGGATTGAGCCTTAATAGTTATATCAAAATGATGTTTATTCCTTCAATGATAGGGATTTTAACAATAGGGTTATTACTTTATCTATATTTTAAGAAGGACCTTCCAAGGAAAATTCCCAGTGTACCTGTAAAATGGGATAAAACCTTTTCACGCTATGTGCAAACTCATCCACTCGATGTTAAACAACATTCCGAAGATAATGATTGGAAGTTGTTTAAAATGAGTTTTGCAATCGTCATTTTAACTCGGGCGAGCTTCTTCGCACTTACACCATTTGGGGTTCCCTTGGAATTGATCGGTATGGTGGGAGCGTTCCTTTTGATATTACTTAGATGGTATAAAACCAAAACTGGTCTTGGCGATATTGTAAAGAAAACACCTTGGCATGTTCTTTTATTTGCTTTCAATATGTACGTGCTGGTATATGGGTTGAAGAATGTTGGCTTGAATGATTATATAGTCAGCAATTTAAAACCCTTAATTATGGACAGCCCATTCAACGCAACCATGATCATGGGTATATTATTAACTATCCTATCCAATTTATTTAATAATCTTCCTGCAGTTATGATAGGGACTTTGTCGATAACAGAGATGGGATTGGATCCTCACCTTGTACAAATTGCTTATCTTGCTAACGTGATTGGAAGCGATATAGGTGCTTTGTTAACGCCTGTTGGTACGCTGGCCACATTAATTTGGATGTATATATTGAAGAAACACTCCATCAATATCTCCTGGGGAAAGTATCTTAGAGTTACCTTTTTAATAATTCCTATAGGGTTAATCGTAAGTTTAATCTCGCTGTATTTTTGGACCAATTGGTTATTAATGTAGGAAGGAGGGATGATTATGAATAAAATATTACAAAATCTCAGAGGCAAAACAATTAAAATCGAAATTTCCGGAAAAAAAATTTTTTTCGGTACACTGGTTGATACTGGTATTGATGTAGTGGTTATCTTTAATGGACAGGATTTTGTGTATCTTCCAATAATTCATATTCAAAATTGCAAAGTAAATACTACGGAAAACGAGGAGATTTCCCCTCCTGAAGACTCACCTGGAATTGAAGCGGAGGAAGAATTATCACTACGAAAAACTCTTTTATCCGCGAAAGGGATGTTCACGGAAATATACGTAACTGGTAACCAGCCTTTACATGGTTATATAACAAGGGTGATGAATAATTACTTTGAATTCTATTCACCAGTTTACAAGACTATGTATATACCTTTAATTCATTTAAAGTGGATTATCCCATACACAGACAACCAAACTCCTTATGGTTTAAGTAACAAGGATCTTCCTGTACATCCATCAAAACTTTCAATGGCAAGAACCTTTGACGTACAAATGGAAAAACTGATCGGTAGCTTAATTATTTTTAATATAGGAGAAAACTCCAATTTAATTGGACAAATTAATAAGTTAGAAGATAATTTTGTTGAACTTATTACGGCAAGGGAGGAACCTGTATATTTAAATCTTCACCATATTAAAACAGTTCACCTACCGTGAATTAAAGGCAGCAAATATGCTGCCTTTCTCACATATCTATCTTTTGGTAAAAAATCAGGAATTTGTTCAATCCGCTTTATTTTTCCCTCATATGATTATCGCTGTTGGCTTTGGTCCATGGAGTGGTCGAAAACCAAGGGAGTTTTTGTTGAATTGAAGTTAGTGATACCCCTTCCCGAGGGTCTTTCTTTAGATACTCGATTTCTACGAGAATATTTAATGAGTATCCTGGTTTCTTATCAGGAAAATGCTCACCTTCTCCATGACAGTGTAAAACCTTCCCTTGTTTTAAAATAAGGTTCTAACCTTCTTGACTAACTCCGTAATATCTTTAGCATCGTATAAACAACATGATCTATTCGGAAATCCTTACTAGCAGCATAGCTACTTTTGATTTTCTGTATCCATTCGTACGCGGCAACTGCTGCAGTCCAATCTGGGTCTTCCTTATATTTTGCGTTAGGAACAGGGAAGCTTCCCTTTTGTGAAAATTTAGTTTCCTTAGAATGTAAGTAAACTTTGATATTAATGTTCAACTTTCAACACCTCAATGACATATTTATCGAAATTATTCTATTCCTTCTCGAAAATATAATCTAGGTTATATGCGCCAACCAGTACTCTACCTTTATTCTTATAAGGGATTCATACTTTGGTAAGTAAATTTCCAAAAGGTGTATCACTAACTTATGATTAAAAGAAAAGAATATCCACAGCCAGGAAAAACCTTTTATTGAGACTAATTAAGGTTGTCCATAAAATCTGCATCAAAGTATAGCTCATTCATAAGTTTATTCACAATTCCATTGAAGTAAGCAAATTGCCCTTTATGCATGTTCACTCTACTTTTCATCTTCATAGCAAATTCCTTGAATGCTTTGGTGCCGATTTCTTTTTCTTGTTTACCTGTGAATGCTCTTTTGTTAGATGGATAATCTACCACTCTATTACACTGTTTAATTACCTTCCAAAATTCCTGTATAGTTTCAGCTTCTTCGTAGAATGACCCTACTAGATTACTAAATATACCTGGAACCCAATGAGCAACAAAATTCGCTTGTTTTAAAGAGTTTTTTAGAGGATTATCCACATTAGAAAATTGAGCTACGGCTTTACGTTTATTGTTTTTAATAATTTGTTTTAAGAAAGAAGTAGTTGTTTTAATGGCCGGACACCTCTTGGACTCTTTCACAGGGTACTTGCCGGACATTTCATCTTTCACAGGTTGAATAATGATGGCATTGGCTGTTTGCATCATATCCTTTTTTCTCTTCATTGGTACCTGACGGATCATACCAAAGTCTGCAAGTTTCTTCATTGGTTTACTTGATTCTATCTTCGGAAAAGGTACTGAGTCGTCTTTATAAAAGTTCCAAAAGGCACGGGGGATTTCTTCAGATATGAAAGCAGGAAAAGCTACTTTCACTAAATTGTTTGGTGCTTAATCAATAGCCCTTACTCGTATTGAGTAGGGGCTATTTTTTTAAAAAAGGTGTTGTTGAATTTCTTAATGAACTTATGGGGCAGTTTAGTTGAAGAGTGCTGTTTGATCTTTATTCAACACTTGGGACATATTCTTGAATAAGGGAGGAATTTATATGAATAATCTTGAAAATGTAATTTATTCCATAAAAAATCATCGTTGTTGAATAAGGTACAAATATATAGCCCAACCAGTACGTGCCTATTATGTAATTTACTTAAAGGATATAGAGAATAAAAAGGCTCTAATATTGAATAAGAATATAAAAGGGGGAGCTTATTTGAAACTTTGTACTTTTAGGTAATTTTTAAAACTATTAGGCTCCATTTCTTAAACGAGAAAGGAGAATGTCTTTTGAGTTTAAAACATGAGAAACATATGAGTTCAGAAATAGCTGATAAAACTTATTTGACCAAAGGATGGGGCTATTTTGCAGCTCTTGCACTGTTGCCGTATGCGATTTTAAAATCGCTTTGGGCATTGGGATCAACGGTAGGACTTACTACAAAACAAGCTGTACAAAATGTAGCAGGGTTTGGTGATACATTAAAGGAAGGACCGGCTTTTCTATATACGTTATATACCTTCGGAATAGACTTCACAGCTATCTTGGCGATACTGGCATCTTTATTTGCTTTAGCTCTCGTGACTTCCTGGGGTGAGAAACTACCAAAATGGTTATTAATCATATCAGGATGGTCAGTTGGGGTGTTGACATTTCTAATTAGCATCTTAACAGCTCTTCAATTTTTAGGAGCGCTTCCAAAAGGGTACGCCGAAGGATTAGCCATTTGGGTGTATGTGGTAACGTACGGAGGATTGTTCTTGTGGGGAGTAACTGTATTTATTGCGACTCTGTCGTTCCAGCATCGGATTAAAAACAAACAGTCTAAAAAGGTATTTTAGGCAATGATCTTCGAGTGCTTAGCTTGAATAACCTTTGAATGTAGGTGTTATGGGATAACCTTCAACAATCGGCGCGCTTCTTGAAAAAGTTTCGCTTTTCTTAATGAACTAACGAGTGCGTTAGTTCATTCGGGCATAAAGGAAGACCATGATATGAACTGCACCCCAATTGTTAGACACCATCTAACAATTGGAGGTGCTATTTTTTATGACAAAATATTCATTAGAGTTGAAATTAAAAGCTGTCCTTGCTTATTTAGAAGGAGTTGACTCATTTAGTACTATCGCCAAACAATTTAATACCAGTTTGACTCCTTTAAAGCATTGGGTGGCACATTATAAAGAACATGGGATAGAAGGGCTAATTTCTACCTATACAAATTAGGATATTAACTTTAAGATGGATGTACTAAACTATATGAACGATTTTGGAGTGTCTAGTACCCATGCAGCTGCTGTGTATAACATTGCTTCTCCTTC
>NZ_JBNNIU010000020.1:0-46300 GCF_050269675.1 Peribacillus sp. NPDC076916 | reverse complement strand
CTTGGGCTATCAAACCCCACAAGCCATTGAAGATCGAATTAGGAATACAGCTTAAGATTTAACATTTTAGTGTCCAAAATATTGACTCAAATCCATTAAGACAGATCCAATCTTCAGCTAACCCGTTAGTTGAACAAGATTTTACCAATAAAAGTCTTATCTTTCAGACTTCTTTTTAAAAACAAAGAAAACCAATGAATAAATGACCAAATATATTAATGCTTGACCCATTGAATTTTCACTAAGAAAATTGTGAATGCCATTAGCACGAAGTATGGAACGAATAACAACGGAAAGAATTGCAGCAATAAATACAGAAATCAAGACTCTTTTGCCCATAAAATTTTACTCCATTTTTTTATTAATAATTTAAATCTATTTTACTAAATATTTATGTTTTTATATATTGGAAATATTAAGCTTCTTCAACTAAACTGCCCCGTTAGTTGCATAAAGAAAGAGCTGCCTTAAAGACAGCTCCGATCTTCAACTAACGCACCCTTTAGTTCATTAAGGATTAATTAAAACTTAATGTTTAATAATTCTTTCATTTCAAGAAGAACATCAGTATGTTTTTCTTTTGATAAATACATCATTTTCTGTTCTTCTCCATTTGTTTCTTGCTTCTTTCCGTTCGTTTCTTGAAACATAATCCTTCCATCACTAAAAAAATTTATAGTGTATACTTTGTTATCCATGGTTTCCTTATCGGATAAAACAAAAAAGTAATTCCCTTTTTTATTTAATTCTTTACTCTTCTCCAATAACTCCTTATTAGGAGGTTGCACAACTTCCATTTTGTTCACTTTTCTATAAAAGCCTGTATTTCATTAATATCTGTAATGACCTTTGAAGTTGACTGGGAAGTTACCCCGTCCTCATCAACACCTTGCACTAATAAAGTTGTATATTCATCTTCATTAGGTATTTCTAAAATTTTACTTTTTGTTTTTGTAGTTTCTAAACTACAAGCATTTAAGAATATTATCATTAAAATGCACATAGAAAACATCTTGAAAATCTTCAAATTTCATCCCTCCATTTCTTCCTTCTACAATATATGTAAATTGAAAAATTATCCATATTTAGTGAACTATCCTGCCCCGTTACTTCCATAAAAAAAGCTGCCTCCTTAAAGACAGCTCTGCTCTTCAGCTAACGCACCCGTTAGTTCTACAGAAATGCGCCCTATAACAAAAGATTATTCAAAAATATGTCTGCTGCATAGATATCGCAGAATCACCCTCGTTCTGGAAAGTAAAACTAAGGCATTGAATTAGTTGTAAAGAAGATAGCAATTGTAACTACAACTAAAAAAGCCATAAAGTAACTTGATGTCATTATCAATTTCTTTACAATGTCTGTTTCTTTCATTTTCTTATAAGCAACAAACCCAAGAACAATGGACGTAATCCATATAAATACACCCCATAGAGAGAATAAATATACTGAATTCGCAACCCAAAATATCAAAATTAATAAGTGAAAAAGCAACAAAAGCCAAGCTAGTTGTTTCATATTTCTCTCCGATCCTCACCACAAATGATTGCTCTAAATAACCCATTAATGCAGTTCCGTAAGAATAAGTTTGCCGCAGCAACCTGGATTATTGAAGTAAAGCACCCGTTAGTTCTATAAGCAACCTCGATAAGTTAAAAAAACAAACACTTTCTACCTAAGGAAAGGTTTGTTAGATAAGACTAATTATTTTAATTTAAGTATTATTTTTCCTTTTGCTCTTCCCGCCTCTGCATACTCCAATGCTTTTTGGGCATCTTCGAAAATAAAAACTTTATCAAGTGTAGGCTTAATCACTTCTGACTCTAACATTTCTGTTAAAATTTTCAACTGCTCTCCACTATGCTTCATAAAAAGAAACGTGTATTGGACATTATGTTTTTTTTCTAGCTTCGTAAGTTTATAACTTGCAATTGAAAATAAGGTTTTTTTAAATGAGCTAAATCCGTTTTCTTCAGCAAAGCGACCATTCGGGATTCCAGATATAGAAACAATCTTTCCTCCTTTTTTTAATGTTACAAATGATCTCTCTAACGTCGCCCCCCCAATGGTATCAAGAACTGCGTCGTAGTCTCGAATCGAATGTTCGAACTTTTCTGTCTTGTAATTAATAACTTCGTCAGCGCCAAGAGATTTTACTAAATCACTACCATCACTAGCTGTAGTTGAGACAAAAGCCCCCATATGTTTTGCAAGTTGGATAGCAAATGTTCCTACTCCCCCTGATCCTGCATGTATTAATATTTTATGTCCTTTTTCAATTCGCAGAATATCATGTAAAGCTTGGTAGGATGTCAATCCGACTAGAGGGATGGAGGCAGCTTCTTCAAAACTTAAATTTTTAGGTTTTAATGCAATATCTTCTTGGTTAACAGAGAGATATTCAGTAAAAGTTCCCATTTTATTTGCTCTAGGTCGACCATATACCTCATCACCGACTTTAAACTTCGTGACACTAGTACCTACTTCAACAATTTTTCCAGAAAAATCGTTTCCTAAAATTAACGGCATCTTGTATTTCAATAATATTTTTAATTCACCTTTTCGAATTTTTGTATCAAGAGGATTTATACTTGCCGCATATATCTCAACTAAGACCTCGTCATTATTTATTTTGGGCATAGGGAAGTCTAAAAAATTTGGTTTTTTACCGTAGTTTTCAATTGCTAAAGCTTTCATTACAATCCTCCACATTTTTATTTAACGCACATGTATCTTTTCATAACAAACCTAAGAAAAAAGATTATGAATATCCCTAGATGGGATATTCATATTAAATAAATTATTTTAAGAAAGGATAATCTGTATAACCTTCTTTTCCTCCTGCATAGAGCGTGTTTTTATCAGGTTCGTTTAGGGGAGCACCTGATTGAATCCGTTCTACAAAGTCTGGATTAGCTAGTACCCAAGTGCCTACTGTGACAACATCTGCAAGATTATTATCTACATCAGACGAAAGTTGATCTAGAGGACGACCTGGACGGTTAACAAGAAGTGATTGATCCCAAAGTTGACGCACATCTTTTAGGAATTGCTCGTTTCCAAAGTGCATTAAATGCAGATATGCAAGGTTAAGCTTATTTAATTCACTTATTAAATAGCGATACATCTCAAGGCTATTTTCCCCCTCATCAATGCCTTGCATTGTTCCTTGAGGAGAAAAACGGATGCCTGTTCTTTCTGCTCCTATTTCATCAACAACTGCTTTAGCTACTTCAATAGCGAATCGAGAACGACCCTCAACCGTACCACCGTATGCACCTTGACGATGATTGGAGTTTTCACTAAGGAATTGTTGGATCAGATAACCATTCGCTCCGTGAATTTCAACTCCGTCTGCACCAGCTTCAATTGCTGAACGTGCTGCTAAACGAAACTCATTGATAACATCTTTTATCTCAAGCTCACTCAATTCTCTTGGAGTTGGAATTTCTTTCATTCCTTCTGCCGTGAAAATTTCTACACCAGGTGCAATAGCTGACGGTGCAACTGCTTGGCGGTGGTGAGGTGTGTTATCAGGGTGTGATACACGTCCCACATGCATAAGCTGAACAAAAATATGACCGCCTTCACTATGAACTTTAGAAGTTACTTTTTTCCACCCTTTAATATGATTTTCTGTATAAATACCAGGTGTATTAGTGTAACCTTGACCATCATCTGAAGGTTGGGTTCCTTCGCTTATAATTAAACCGACTGAAGCACGCTGACCATAGTACTCTGCTACTAAATCGCTCGGCGTACCATCTGGTAAAGCTCTACTTCTAGTCATTGGAGCCATACCTATACGATTTTTTGAGTCAATGTTTCCGATACGAACTTTTTCAAATAATCTGCTCATATGAATACTCCTTTTTAATAAGAATTAGAATCAAGAAATAAATTTACGTGTTCTGCAAATAGTTCTGGAAATTGAAACAGATGCCCGTGACCAGAATCAGGATATATAATCAGCTGTGCTCTGGGTAATTTCTCTGTTAAGATATAACTGTTTTTAGTCGGTACCATCACATCATTAACACCATTAGTAACAAGTACAGGGTGTTTGATGTTTTGTAACCATTCATAATCATGATTAGATTTTTGTTCAGCCCATTTTGCAATGGCTTGTAATTGTGCCTCTTTTACTTGTTCTGAACTGTTTACTTTTTTCTGATTAAAAATTCTTTGTAGTGAAGCCATTCCTGCAGATTTACTTGTTTCGGTTTGTTCGTAGAAAAAGAACATAAAATCATTTATTCCATCTTCTTCCGTTCCGCCGTGACGATTCATTCTTTCAAAAATCTCTGGATTTGGATTAATACCAGATTCAGGCGAAGTACCTGCCATAATAATTTTTCTTACTAAATCTCCTTCTTGTAAAGCTAGCTCTTGTGCAACCATGCCACCAATGGAAAAACCAAGAATGTCAACTTGTTCTAATCCAAGAGCTTTTATAAATGTTGCTGTATCTTTTGCCATATCAGCAATTGTAGTAGGCGTTAGTCCATCGGTCTCACCAACCCCTTTATTGTCAAATAAGATTACTGGGCGTGTATTTGCAATAGGTTCAAGTATGTTTGGATCCCAGTTTTCCATCGTTCCTCTAAAGTGAACAAGAAATACTACTGGTATACCATCTTGTGTACCAAATTTTCTATATGCGTAACGAGTTCCATCTGCTTCAATAAATTCTGATTCTGTTGGTATTTTAAAGTTTGCCATTTTTGTGTTCCTCCTTAGAAATTAAAAAACGATTTTATAAGTATGCATTATGATGGTTTGTTTCATATTAATTTTAGAATGAACGTTCTCAAAAGGGTAAAAAAAGAAAGCTAGTCCAACACTGAAAGTGCTAGAGTGATGATACCTTCTAATTCTTTTTTATTGTAATTAGTTTTTATTAGTACTCTTATACCTACCAAATTGTTGTGTAAGAAACGAGATGTGTTATCAGAATCGATTTCTTTTGATAGCTCTCCACTAGTTTGGCCCCGTTTTATAAGGTTATTAAACATATCTTCAGTACGGTTAAACATTTTTGTAACTATGCGTCCAATTTCTTTGTCCAACAAAGATAATTCTATGGCTGCATTTACTGATAGACAACCTTTTGGGTATTGTTCAATGGAATTCAGTACGAAAATAAAAACATCACGTATCGTCTGTTTAATGGATGAAGTGCTACTAATTATGCTTTCCATCTCATTGACGATGAGCTCTTCATAGTGATTAAGGGAAGCTAAAAACAATGAACGCTTGTCACCAAATGTATCATATATACTCCTGCGGTGTATCCCCATATGATCCACCAAATCTTGCATGGATGTTTTCTCATAACCCTGTTCCCAGAAAAGCTCCATTGCTTTTCTTAATACTGCTTTTTCGTCAAACTCTTTACTTCTAGCCATTTTATTTCTCCTTTAAAAAAATCCATGAACCAATACTAACAAAAACAAACGTCATAATCTATTATAGAATGTTCATTCTAAAATAAACAAATGAATTTCAAACCATGATTAAATAATACCCTTTTTAGAACGATTAGTAAAGAATTATAACTAACCAATAATTCCCAATATATTTGCTACATATCACAATGTTATCCATTAACTTTCACTTAGGGTACCGCCAAACATTTTTTCTATTCGTTTAGTTTCTTCAGGATTGTTTTCTTCCACTGTTTCAATTAATGGATCAAACTCTTCTCATACCAAATAAACAAGAAACAGCAATTAGAAAAAAACATCTGAGCCCTTCTCAACCAAACTGCCCCAAATTAAGCAACCAGTCCTTTTAAATTTTACCACAAACAACCATTATCGTTGTTGAACTATCCTGCCCCGTTAGTTCCATAAGAATAAGGCCAGCCTTTTAGTTGAAAGAGTTAATTTTACTATTCAGCTAATTTTTGCCCAACGAAAAGCCATCAAACAACCGTCCACCATATGGTTTCAAGACCTTATCAACTAATTGCACAACTTTATTTTTATCGCCTGTCTTATATAAAACATCAAAGGCTTCAACAAAATGATTAGCGAATTTCTGGTCATATTGTTTTAATGAACGTACTATCCATTTAGAAGCCCCAATCCATTGAAGGTTTGATCTTAAATAAAATTCGCTAACCAGTTCAGCTAATGTGTTAGCAATAAATATTTCTTCGGCTCTATTTTTACTGCCTATTAAATCGTCTAGTGCATCAGTTATAAAATATCGCTTTGTTTTAATGGTTTCATCTGACCATTTCTTCGGACCCTGGTCTAATATTTCTTTCGCCTCTTTTTTTATGGATTCTATTATTCTGTCATCTTTTAAAATAATGCCTTCTGAAACCATTCTGGGCATAGAAGGTCTTGCTCTTTCGTAATCACTTTCAAAAAAATGCCTATACGAGGTTAGGTTATGTACAAAGACCTCTATAGCCCAACCAAAGTCAATTAATGACTCTCTGTAAGGTGAACTAAGGTTTTTATCAAAAACAACAATATCAAGGTCCGATGTTTCTGTTGCTTCACCTCGAACGACACTCCCAGCTAATAGAGCTCCTTGGCAATTTGGAAAATACTTATAGATAAACTGTTGTGCTGCTTCAAGTGGAATTAACCTCTTAAAATCCTCCATTACCTTCACCTCTGAAGACGAATTTTCAGTTACTATTTATACATTTCGATTTTAAGGCGAGGATACCTCTAAAAAGTAATGTCCCTTCTTCAACTAAACTGCCCCGTTAGTTCCATAAGAAAAAGGCAGCCTCAGCAACCTGTCTTATTGTAGAGTTGACACAATCTATGCAGCAGCTTATAAGGTGAAAATAAAAAGGACCTTATCGAGGTCCCGAAGATTGATTTAAGAATTCGTTAATTTTATCAATAGATATACCAGATTCTTTAGCTAAAAGAATTAAACTTATCCACTCAATATCTAAATCAATATTTGATTCAACCTCATTAATTAAATTGATAATATTATACCTCCTTAATAAACTTGAGAATAATATATCTAATTATACATTTTTCCAACGAGGTTTTAATGTAATTTTCCGAAAATTCCCTACGCGTTTCTACAAAAATCATCGTCTTACTAAGAAACTACGTTTATTCAACTATCCTGCCCCTTTAGTTCCATAAGAAAAAGCTGTCTTAAAGACAGCTCCGATATTAAGCTAACGCACCCGTTAGCTTAATAATTTCTATTCATTTAATTTCTACAGTTCAGAAATAATATCAGAACTTCTTGGCATTAACAAAATAATTGCCAAAACGATAAAAAGAATACCAACAACCTATCAGAAGTAATAATAAATAATAAAATCCCACTCAATCATCTCATAACACTAACCAGATCTTATCCAGCATTTAATAGAGGAGCTATTATTATTGATAAACCTAAACTTATTAAGAATGTTATAAGCCAATCTCTTTTTTTCGTCAGTTTAAAAAGTATATTCAGAACCGAACTAATACATATACAAACTAAAAATACGACTAAAACCATAATAAGTTCCAAGTAATTCCCCCCAACAATAAGTTTTACTTTATATTTTAACATAAAAACCCAAGTCATTTATGGAACTATCCTGCCCCTTTAGTTCCATAAGAAAAAGCTGCCTTATAGACAGCTCCGTTCTTCAACTAACGCACCCGTTAGTTTAAGTAGATTTCTTCACAAATTCACTAAATCGTTTTTTATCGGTCAGTTTTCAACAAATTTAATTTACTTCTTTTTTATATTTACTGCTAAACCTTCTATACCATTTTTAGTAAGAGTTTTATTCACTATTTTTTCCGGATTTTGTATTGTACTATCGAAATCTTCTTTTGAAGTTCTAATCCCCAAATTAACTGAGTTGTTTTCTGTGGATATTCCATAAGCTACAACAACGTCAACCTACTGCTTGTCTAGCTCCTTAAAATCTATGATTCAATTTCCTTTTCTTTCTTATTTGTTGAAAATATTTCTGGGTCTTTAGGAGTATTAGAACAAGCAGTTAAAAACATAAACACTAGACTTACCAATATTAAGTTCTTATTAATGATTTTTCCTCCTCTTTTATTTGGCATATTAATCCCTTGATTTAACATTACCTTAATTATTTTCTTTGCTCAAAAAGGGAGCACATTTAAAGAGTTTAAAGGAATCCTGGCTCGATACAACAACAGCCCATGGAAAAATGCTGTTTACCATTTTTGCTGGGATTGCACAATTTGAAAGGGATTTAACCTCTGAAAGGACAAAAGAGGGATTTTGACTGCAAGGAAACGAGGAAAGCTTCCTGGAAGACCGAAAGCAGATGAAGAAAAGATCCAATATGCTCTATATCTTATGGAACAGGGAATGAGTCGAACGGATGCTGCAGAGAAAGCCGGTATTTCTAGAATGACTCTGTATCGTAAGATACAAAACAATAATGAGACTAACTAGTAACCAATGGGGCAAGAGGTGTCTAAGCTATGTCTACTTTGCCCTGGTTTCAGCAACGCTGGTACTGGGCCTATTGCCCATGTTTTTCATAAGTATTATTTATAGGGATAATTAAAGCCATTTAGTAATTCATCAGTATACGAATGTGTTCAAAACCCAGTTTAAGATAATAGGTACGACAAATCCAAGTCCAATGGAAATAATTAAGGCGACTATAATTTTTAAATTACTTACAGTTTTAATATAATACACAACCCTTCTTTATTCATTATCATTTTTCTCATGATTAATTTTGTGATTTTCCAAGTGTTCCCTTAGAACACCTTTTCCAAATTTCTTTTCAAACTCATCAATAGCACTTTGGAGTCTTTTTTCGGTAATTAATTTACTTCCGTCAGTACCAGATAGCTTCCCTATTAATTGAACAACTAATACCTTTAGTATTAATTTCTTTTTTATCCTTTCCAGTTCATTTGTTCCTCCACATTTTGTTTTAAACGACACAAAAGACATGTTCACCTTATACAACTAAACTGCCCCGTTAGTGCAAAAAGAAAAGAGCCGGAGACTCGTTAATAATCTTCAGCTCTTGCACCCTTTAGTTTAGTTCACTTGTTAGCTTAATATCGTTAAACATAATTTACAGATTTTTCAATGCTTCTCGTCTACTAAGTGGCTTTAAATTGTTTAAAGAAACAAACTCTTTTACAACTAAGGGGTTTGTTTTTGCATATTCTCTCAAGATCCAACCTATTGCTTTTTGAACAAAAAATTCTTCACTATCAGCCCTATTAAGAATATATTGAAATAAGCGTTTTTCATCCGTCCGATTCTTGTAATAAAGTTGATATAGTAACGCTGATCTTTGTAACCAAAAATTCTCATCTAAAATCCATTGATCTGCATATTGAGAAATTAGTTTTGGATAGGCTATAAACATATAACCCATTATATGAGGGGAAAGCACATCCACAGTATCCCACCATGACTTATTAACTAATAAGGAACTTAACCATTGCATATCGTCGGGGGTGAGATCCATTTTTACTTTGTCAAGTATATCGAGTGCTCCTTTTTGATACTCTCTTTCTGCACGTTCCCACAATGTAAGAATGACATCTTTTAGGTAATCTTTTTTCGGTACACCAAATTCACTTAAAAAATGTTTCGTTAGTTTTCGACGTATTGGTGTTCGAATACCTAAAAAGTCAAACTGGTTCCTCAAGTAATTTTTAGACCAGTTAGCATAATCCATATCAATATGTTGGGTATATAGTTTAACAAGTTCCTCAACGTAACTGTTTATTATGACCATTACTTAGCACCTAGTTTTGGAATTTCTTTATATTTTAAGCTGTTCTTCAATTTCTTCTCCTCTATTACCAAGGTATATAGCTTTTTTTTCTGGAATAATCACACGATATGTGACAATTCCTGCATCGGCAATCTCTTTTAAGAAGTCTAAGAAAGGTAGAGAGATGTTTGAGATTGCCTCAAGTACCTTATTTCGATTAAAGTTATCTGAAATTACCAAGTTTACTTGGGAATCTGTTTTAAACTCTGAATATACTCCTTTATATGTTGCTTGCCCTGTTGCAACTTCTATTTCGTATTCATTTATCCCTCTTTGGGACAATTCATCTAAGAATTGAGAAAAATCGATTACACCGTTACTTCTTCTTCGGATAATTTCTTGAAACTCACTTTCTGTTATTTTGTCATTCATGAATAGTACCTCCAATTATGATTATATTCCCTTAACGTCATCATAATTATAACCTTGGTGATACTTCTTATTCTTGTAAAAATGGGACATTATCTTTATCAAATGAAAAGAATTCACTCGGTGTTGAAGCAGTATGCTTTCGAAATTCTTTTATAAAATGTGATTGGTCAGTATATCCAGCTTCAAAGGCTATATCTACAAATTTATTTTTTTCATTTGCCAAATTTATGGCATATTGAAATTGTACAATTTGTGAAAATGTCTTAGGGGAAATACCTATTCTTTCAGTGAATTTTCGTCCAAATTGCCTTCTGCTAAGAATTACATCTTGGGCTAAATCATTAATTCGAATTGTGCCATGCGTCGATATGATTTCTTTTATAACACATGAAATCCAAGGGTCAGCCTCTACAGTTTTAAATTCATTCCATAACATTTGCTCTACTAGTGCTAAAAAATTATATGGGCTTTCATCTTGTATATTCAAGATTCTATCCCAGTCTGATTCTTTCATCCAAAAATCCATTAAACCAATACTAGTTCCTGCCACTTCTTTAGGAAGAATCTTTTTCCACTGAAAAAGAGCTTCTGGCTTAAAAAAAACTAATACAGAAGAAATATTCTCTGTAGCCTGAAAAGTTTTTGGAGCTGAATCAATACCTGTTATTCCAGCACTTTCAAGTTTCCGACTTTGATTTCCACTTAATACATTAATTTGGCCTAAGTTTTGAAATCCCATTACATGAAAAATATCAGGATAAACTATATAAGGTTCTTTTGATCCTTTACCTTGCCATACTATTTTTTCTACAAATGGAGCTAATCTCTTTGGACGAATAACTATCATTGGAGTTCTGCCTTTCTTCAATCTTTTCTGTTTAAAAAGCAGTATTAAAAAACAACCATGGGGAATGCTACATTATTTTTTCAATTACTATTAGTATCTCTTCCTCTACAACATTTTAACAGACTAGAGAATTTCTATAATAAAAAAAACATAATAACACTTTTTGTTTTTTATTTAGCTAATGTGACCCGGTTACTTGTGTCACTAACCTGCCCCGATAGTTCCATAAGAAAAAGAGCTGCCAAAGCAACTCCCTTATTAAAGTAAGGCACCTGTTAGGGTATTGAAATTCTTAAGCTAACGCACCCGTTACTTTAAATTTCACAATCCGTTCTTTGTCCAAAATGATATTTTCCTTTTTAAGACTATTTTAGCCATAATAACCGACGGAGTTTAAGATTATAACGCCAATGATGGTAAAACTTAATCCTCCAGCTATTATTAAGACGAATGTTCTGATTTTTTTCGTATCAAACCACGCAATTACCCCCGTTAGAATTGTGAAAATAATTCCGAAAAATATTGATGCATAAGGATTAGTTGGTTGAATCCAATCATACCAATTTAAAAAATCCATTAAATCTCCCCTATTTTAGGCTACGTTTCGTTAAAAGCACTACATTTTCTAGGTTAGTTCAGTTCTAAAAACAACCTGGATTTCCTCTCTGATCATTTGATAAGCAGACATTTCGCCTTGAATGTAACCACTTCTAAAATCTATTTCACCTTCTTTAAATTTATTTTTTAACATTTCAGCAATTTTTTTATATTTTGCTAAATTTTTTTCTATTTGAGCTATCTTGTCATTATCGGTAGATTCCAACAGTAATTCCAAGTCAATAACAATTTTTTCATAACCAATAGCCATTCCTTCAAATAAACCTCTTTGTAATTCTTGAGGAACTTTAGCTATTTCTTTCTTAGCTTCTTCAGGTATATCGTCATAGTACATTCCATTTACTAAGTCCAAAACGTTATTTTTACTTTGCTCTTTTGCTTCGGAAGCTCTTCTATTTAACGAACTAATTAAATCTTTTACTTTTGTATTCACCATATCCCCACCTTTGATATAATCAAATTCTCTTACTAGTCGATTAACAATCAGACGATACGCTTTACTCATCCCCAACAATAATTGTCTTTCCTGCTCATCAGCAGTTGCAAGCGTTCTACTAAGTTCTTTATCCATATCTATAAAATCTAAAATGCAATCTTCAATCTTTGCTCCTCGAAACATTTTCTTTCTATAATCAGACACTTTAAACACCTCTTAAAATAAAACTACCATCTTTGTAAACAATAATTGTTTACATTTGTTTACAAAAAAACGACTGAAATTTTATCAGCCGTTAAAACTTATATTCATCTTCAACTATCCTGCCCCTTTAGTTCCATAAGAAAAAGAGCTGCCAAGGCAACTCTCTTATTGAAGTAAAGCACCTGTTAGTTCAACAGGTATATCTAATTACAAAAATTCATAATGACTATCTAATAATTCTTCGCTTCCTTTTTCTGCTTCTTTCTCATCCATTTCCTTATCTTCTAGCCATTGTTGATAATGGATTATCTCATGAGCCATGCTGCGTAAAATTGCCCATAAAGCATCATTTTTCCCTCTTTCTGAAACTAATTCTTCATAATCTCCTGTGGCAATTCTTATGTAAGGTTCAACAGCTTTATCATAAGGTGCAAAAAAAGTAGCACTTGCCAGATCTTTTGTATCTCTGGTTTTAAGTTGATAATCCGTTTTTAGATATACAACAACCCTTATCGGAAATTCCATATATGTACGTAACCAAACCGCAAAGCTTAAGCAAGTCCGTCTTACTGATGGATTTACATCCTTTTCACATTTGACTCTTAATCCTGAGCGTAGATATTGCAAATCACTGGTTGTCATAATTCACCTTTAGTTTCATTTTATTGCATAATTCTCTATCTTCCCGAAATTTCCTTCTTCAACTAACCTGCCCCGTTAGTTCCATAAGAAAAAACTGCTTAGAGACAGCTCCGATCTTCAGCTAACGCAGCTGTTAGCACAATAAAATTAGTAAGAATTTTAGTCATAATGTATTATACTTTTTAAGAAATCTATTTTTCTAATATCTTTATGATTGTTTTTATCTGCTCGATAACTATCCTTAGAAGAAGACTCGTAAACACATAAATATTGCTCAGGATTTAGTAAATAATACTTTACGTTCCTCTTTTGATGTATTTCTAAATTCTCTAATTGTACTCCTGCGAAATTCGGTAAAGTGTCAATAATACCAAACTCAACTGATAACCCCTCTTTATAGAACTCATGTTCATGCAAATCAATTAGACTATATTCCATTGAATTCATGATTTTCACAATATTAATCCAGTTATGTATAGATAATTCAGGCGGCACTTCCCACCCTCTTATTTTACCAGGTACATGAATATCTAAGTCTTGAGCATCCCAACTCTTTCCTGTAATGACTTCTAAACCAACGGAACCCATTAACAATGGAATAATTTCAATATCGTTTAGTTTTTTTTGCAATTTCAATAAACTCATCATACTTGTGATTATCCATTTGCCTCTCCACTTTCTTCTTAATTTCACTATAACTATGTTCAAAAAACTGCCCAGTTAGTTCCGTAAAGAAAAAGCTGCCTTAAAAGACAGCTCTGATCTTCATCTAATTTATATCTATTCGCCTCAACAGTAATAATCCCTTTTTGCAACGTATTTTTTATGCAACTAGCCTGCCCCTTTAGTTCAACAAGAAAAAAGCCGCCGTTCATGCAGTCAGTTTAAAATATCAAAATGAATTAGGTGAGAACAAAACTAAACATAGCAACTATGCTATAATTGTTCTGATGTAATAAGCGGAAGGACGAAGTTCAATGTCTGTCATGAGGAATTCATGGCTTTTCATTAAATTTTGCATTATAGATTCAGTTATTGTTGCTGTATCATATGCGCAAACTGATACTATCCCCATTTCATTTACGCTTTTATTTGCTACTTCTTCAAATTGATTTATTTTTTGTTCTATTTCTAGCTGATGCCCCCACTCTACATGAGCCCATGTTCGAATCGTTAAATTTTCATCAAGGAACGGTTTTAAAATTTCGGCAAAATCCGCTACAATCGTTGGCGTATGAAAATCCCCGTGTTTACAGTAGAAAGCAAAGTTGTCTGTATAGTGTACGTTAGACAATTCTTCAGCGGTAAGCACTAATCTAACTTTATTAAATATCCTTACAGAAATGCTTTCATTTTCGATTAATATTATATGGTCTCCTTGTTTAATACCGGAGACTATAAAAGAGACAGCATTCTCTATATAATAGTCAATTTGTTCAAAGTGATAAAATATATGTTCTCCATTGGATAATTTTAAATTATATTCCACATTATGGTCTCCTTTTTAACTGTATTGTAACACTACAAAACATACTTCAAGACAATTGAATATCGGAATAAAAAATATATTTTAACAAACAGTCATTTACCTAAAATATGTTTACATAACAGCACTTATCTGAAATTTTCATACTTTTCAGGATATATTCCCTTAAATTCAAGGATTCGGCTGTGATTTCTTTGGGTAAAGATTCTAAAAGCTGATAATAAAGCATTCCACCATAATTTAGTCCTGGATAAAGAATGTTTAATGCTTCAACACCACGTTCGTTGAGAAGATTTAAACGTTCCTTGGTTTGCTCTAAAGATGCTTTTAGATTTCCCAACAAGTAAGCCATAGTGCTGCCTCCCCATAGATGCTCTATGTTAGTAGTCAATTATTTATATTCAATTGTTACTACCCGATTTATATATGCTCTTAAACCATTATTCTTTTTTGCCGAACCTTGTTGAACTAACCTGCCCCGTTAGTGCCATAAGAAAAAGCTGCCTTAAAGACAGCTCCGATCTTCAGCTAACGCACCCGTTAGTTTAATTCTTAACTTATTTCTATTTTAGTTAGAACCCGCTGCTTGGTAGGGTGAGAAGCTTCCGTTCCACAAGGCCATTATACTAAGTGGGCTCCACCATCAATAAGAACAGCCGTACCAGTAGTAAAACCATTTTTAGCAAGGTATACATAGGTTTCAGCTATGTCTTCCGGCTTTGCAATCCGTCCAACAGGGAGCTGTTGTGCAATGCCGTTGAACAGTGCTTGCCTCTGATCATCTGGCATTCCAGCATAGATTGGAGTGTCTACAATTCCAGGTGAAACCACGTTTACCCTAATAGGGGCTAAGTCTACGGAAAGTCCTCGAACCAATCCTTCAATGGCTGAATTGATTGCCGCTAACGTAGTAGCGCCTTGAGGAGGACGAACGCCATATACACCAGAGGTTAAGGTGATTGAGCTCTCATTGTTTAAATATGGAAGTGCTGAACGGACTGTAATATATTGCCCCCCAGAACTTACTATTAAACGCCTCTTTAGCACTTGCCACAGGCAATCCACTAAAGTTCCCCATTGCTCCTTCTCCTGCTGTTACCACAAGGTGGTCAAATTTTCCAACCTTGCTGAAAAATTCTGCTACTTTTTCTTCGCTTCGAAAATCGATTTCATTTCCTTCTACATAGCCACCAAGAACTTGTTTTGCTTCATTTAATTTGGAAACAGAACGGCTGGCAATGATCACTTGAGCTGATTGATCGAGAAACGCTTTGGCAGTTGCTAAACCAATACCAGAAGTACCCCGAAATTCATTGTGAAATAATAATTCCTAAAACGATACTATTGAGTACTTACGCTATTATTCAGCTAATAATTTTAAGGATTCACGATTAAAGGCAGGAATGTCATTCGGAAAACGGCTTGTTACAATATTTTTGCTTACCACAACTTCTTCATCTTTGTAGTTAGCACCTGCATTTTTGAGATCGTTCCTTATTGATTTAAAACCTGTTATGTCCACGCCTTTTAATAGGTCTGTATCAATTAATACTTGAGGGCCATGGCAAATGGCAAAAACAGGTTTACCTTCTTGTATAAATGCTTTTGCGAATTCACCAAAACGGTCGTCTTCACGTAATAAATCAGGAGAGAAGCCGCCAGGGATGAGTAAAGCATCAAAGTCTTGAGGATTAACTTCCCCAATTCCTTTATCTATTTTTACTGCTTCACCTTTTTTACCAGTAATATCTTTTCCAGCCTGTATGTCGATTGTGATCACTTGATGACCAGCATCTTTAAATGCTTGTGCTGGTTCTGTGAATTCTACATCTTCAAATAAGTCTGTTATTAGTGAAGCGATTTTTTTGCTCATTATGATAAGCCCCCTTAAAATTGGAAAAGCATCGTTGGTATTATTCTTATTTAACACAATAAATACAAGTAATCTACCGGGTTTAGTATACAGCTAGATATATGAGGGTATAAAAACATTTAGTATCGCTCTGTCACGTGTTTAATGATGGTGATGCCCCTTAGAAGAATTCGTGATGTCAAATCCTGCTTGTGCTTGAGGCACATAGAAATACCTGATCCAAACCCCATCTAAAAACGGTTCCCTTTTATCAAGCAAAACATCAATGCCTTTGTCTGTTTTCACAATTTCATCATGGTCCGTGGGCGTATCAAGCTTTACTTCATAATGGGCATGGTCCCCATGGTCCAATGTAACGTAGACACGAACCATTTTCCCTTCAGCCTCTTCACTTTCCAACATTTGTTTCATCACTTTAGCAGCATTTCGGTTAATTTTGCAGTTCATATCATTGTCTCCTATTCTAACAACTTTTAACTTTTTAATTAAGGAATCCTGTAAACAAGCTCATAACATGATCTCACGGTTTCATCCATATTCAATGCCTTAGGAAAAATCAAAAAGGATTCCTTGCTAATGTCCTCCTTTTCACCTTTCACTTTTTGTAATTTCTGCCAGAAGCTCGTATGAATGCAGGCGAGCTTTGTGGTCGTAAACTTGGGCAATGGCCATGATTTCATCAGCCTGGCTCTCTTCCAAAAATATATGCAGCTTGTCCTTTACCGTCTGCTGGCTGCCAACGATTGATGAGCCTAATTGCTGCTCGAGAGCCTTTAATTGGTAGCTGCTGGCCACTTCAGATATGTCATCTACCGGTGGTTGAAGCGGTTTAAGGTTGCCACTCATCAGATTCAAAAATTGCTGCTGTATTGTTGTAAAAAGGCGCTTTGCCTCTTTATCCGTTTCTGCTGTAATGATATTCAATGCCAACATCGCATACGGCTTATCGAGAACATTCGAAGGCTTAAACGCCTTGCGATAGATCTGTAGAGCACCCAGAGTGTTAAGTGGCGAGAAATGGGCGGCAAACGCGAATGGCAAACCCAGTTCTCCGGCCAGCTTTGCACTGAAGCCGCTTGAACCCAGCAGCCAGATTGGAATATTCAAACCTTCACCTGGAATGGCTTTTATAGGGTTCCCTTGTGCCAGGGATGGATCAAAGTAACCGCGGAGTTCCGCTAATTGCTCAGGAAAGTCATCTCCGGTACTTCCCAAGTCGCGTCTCAATGCACGAGCGGTCCCCTGATCTGTACCAGGTGCCCGCCCCAGACCAAGGTCAATTCGCCCAGGATATAATGATTCAAGAGTGCCAAACTGCTCAGCGATGACGAGCGGTGCGTGATTCGGCAGCATGATTCCTCCTGAACCAATCCTGATTTTTGATGTACCGGCTGCCACATGGGACATTACCACAGAAGTGGCGGAACTGGCGATAAACGGCATATTATGATGTTCAGCGAGCCAAAAACGGTTGTAACCAAGTTTTTCAGCAAGCTGTGCGAGTTCCAATGTATGGCGGAAAGAGTCAGCAGGAGTACTTCCGGCTGTTATCGGTGAAAGATCAAGCACCGAGAATGGAATTTCGTTCAGTTTATTAGCATGTTTAGACATAAGTTCATCTTCTTCCCTTATCTAATTTTTTTAAAAACTAATCTAATACTGGAATTTCATGAGTCGGAAAGTAAGGCAACACAAACTCTCCAAGCTCCTGGATGACTTCCTCGGGAGGGCGCTTTGAAAAATACAATACAAATGCCAGGTGATTGACACCAATGGATTGAAATTGATATAGAATTTCTAATAACTGTTTGCGCCCTACACGAAATCCTAACGGAATCGGAACAGGAAACGAATTGGGATTTTCCGATAAATCGATAAATAAAGTCTGAGTGAAAGGTTTAAACACTCCTGGGGCGTGAATTTCCGACAACTCGCGATACTCGTTAATCAATTGAGTTTGTTGTGGGATAATCCTCGGGTACTGGATCCAGCCGTCCCCATTCTGGGCGATCCATTCAATCGATTGATTGCTGAATCCTGTCACCATGGTTGGAATCGAAGAAAAAGGTTTGGGGATCATTCTCATATCCGTTCCATCGATGATGCCTAAATCGCTGTTGATTGTCGGATTGTCCTCCTTTAACAGCATTTCAAGGAATGCATAATTCTTTTTAAACAGCCCTCCACTTTCGAGCTTGGATATTCCCAAAGCTGTGAAATCTTTATCCCGGTCTCCTGAAGCCACTCCCATGATCAGGCGTTCGGGAAACAGCCGGTCAATAGATGATGCTTCCTTTGCCACTCGGACAGGATGGCGCAGCGGGAGGACCACACTCGCCGTCCCAAGTGCAATATCCTTTGTATGGGCCGCAAGATAGGTCAAATAAATCCATACATCATACATTTGACCATTATCATCAATATTCAAATTCTGAATCATAACGTCCCGAAGCCACAATGCCGCGAAACCATGGTCTTCAATTTTGCGGGCAAGCGATAGCTGATTTTCCATAATCGGATATTTGGACATCCTTGCCGTCGGAATCGTGAAACCAAGCGTCATTTTATCCTTTTGGTACAACCTGTTAAATGCTCGATGCTGTAATAAACTCACTTCAATTCTCCTTAAATTTTTGTACCAATGTATTTTTCGAACTTTTTAATCGTCTCCTCATTACGGCGATAATACGTCCATTGTCCGATTCGCTTCATTTCAACCAGTCCGCTTTTCAGCAGAATCGATAAATACTGTGAAGTAGTGGATTGCGAAATCCCGGCCATGCTTCGGATATCCCCTACGCAAACCCCGCCTTTAAATCCTTCATCAGCAATAATATGGGCTTGCGGTGAAAAATGACTGTCGGGATCTTTTAACATTTGAAGAATGCTCACCCTCGTCTGGTTCGACAATGCCTTAAAAATTTCAACTGCTTGTTCATCATTTAAGCGTTCCAATTCCTGCTTCAATGTCATTTGCCTCTTTCTATATCGATTATCACTATCCCAATGGAAGCTGGATAGATGATCTGAAAGCATCACGCCAAATCGGTAATTAGCGATATTAATATAATAGCCATCTGGTCCGTCCAAATCAAAAGATTTGTTTCGAAGGAGATACGGCGAAAAGCTCCCATCTTAAAAAAGACGTCTAAAAAACCTGCATATAACAGGTTTTTTAGACGGTTCCGCCACTCCATCTTTGTGAACTTATTCCATTATTTTCAGCTTATACACTTCTCTAGTTGATACAAGGTCTGCAATATTGTTCCTGTATTCCTGATAATGAGCCGACTGAATATGGTGTTTCAGCGCTTCCTCATCCTTCCACATTTCATATAAAACAAAAGTTTGATCTTCAGATTGGTGCAAGTCATACTTTATACAACCCGCCTCTTCCCTTGATGCCGCTTGTACCTTTTTGAGTTCTGATAATAGTTGCCCCTGCAGGCCTTCTTTTGGTTTTAATACAGCAGTAATTACAATATGCTCCATTTTCATCCCCCTTAATAATGAGTAGTTTGTCTTTCTTTTAAAAGTTGGTGGCAGTGGAGTTTATGTCCCTCCCAGCATCGTGTAAAAAATATACCCTTTTTAATCTCTTATCCGCTACAGTTATGTAAGCTTTTAATTTTTTCTCTTAACTTTTTTAGTTAGGCTTAAATTAGTAAAGGACTTGATACACATTGATAAAACCTCATAAGCAGCAACCCAATCTGTGCCTTAATAAATTATAAAAATAAGGACATACCAGGGGCTTCAGATTCTGGGGCTTCAAAACCTAATTTCTTATAAAAATCTTGTTTTCCTTTTGCTCTAAATAATTGAACCCACTTAATATCTTCTTCCTCCTACTTTTTGTAATGATGTCATTACTTTTTTCCAATGCCTAGTTTTTTGGTATTCGGCATCGACCATCACATCACAAATTAAAGTTTGATAAATCCCATCTGATATAATCCTGCCAAATCCTATTAAATTTTTATTATGATAAATAGAAATGGAATACCAGCTGTTACAAATTGCGGTATATAGCTGGTCATATGAATACAAGCCTTTAGCATTCCATCCTGTTGTTTAATGTAATCTTATAAAATCTTCCTTGGGGATTCAATTCACTAAATTCAAGTTTCCATATTCTTTTGAAAAAGCTGGTTGCCGTCCTTATTTTCATGACGGATTTGTTTGCTTTTCTTTTTCCCAAACATATATTTTCTCACCTGAAATCCTTAATAAGTTCTGTAAAAACTCCCGTTCTTTCCAGGATTATTATGCTCATTCCGCCTTTTCTTATCCATTTCCACATCGAAAAGCCGCCTCTGTCAATGCGGAGACGACCAGTGTCATTCATGCTATTTGTAAAGAATAAAAACTCATTTAAGAAAGAGAGTTAAACCTGGGTTTATGATCTTTCAGGGAAGCCGCAATCTATCCATGAATAAGGCTAGAAGTATCACGACGATAATAGCTCCTGGTCCTCTTGAAGAAGAATCCGTTATATAGGCATAACCTGCTTTTCCAACACGAAAATCAAAACGGACATCATTCAGATAAGTGGTAGGCAGGACAACATCTTCTAATATACTTTTCTTATTGTATTGGTATCTATATCAACAGCGACTAATTTTGCCCCTCCTTTAATAGGTTCAGAAAAATTTGGTGCCGCTGTATCTAATATCCAAAGCGTTCCCCTTCCATCAGCAACTAACATTCCTTATGGAACTAACGCACCCGTTAGCCATCCATGAATCGCAAAGAATGAAAATAGTTAGGAAGTGTCAATACTGATACTGACCTTAATCCAGTCAACCCTAATCCATAGACTAATTATTTACGCTCTCCTCTTTTTTTAAACGATTGAGCAGAGTCTTCTTAAGTATTGTCATTTTTCCATTTTTAAAGAAACTTATTTTCATGGTAGTTCTATAAGAAAAGCGATTCTTATTAAAGAATCGCACCCTTTAACTGAATAAGAAGGGACTATATTTTATTGAAATTATCGTCAACAAACCTCTTATTTTTTCTGTACAAGAACGCTAAGTTTCCAGGTTAGTAATTTTGCCGAAAAGTAATGCATCATAATACTTATCCTCTATAAAATAGTGGTCTTTTAACCGTCCTTCTAACTCATACCTGTTCTTTTCAAGTATCCGTGCAGAGCCAATATTGGCATGCACTACCATAGCACGGAGCTTATGAAGATTAAGTGATTTAAATGCAAAATCACTTATCAATGCAACAACCTCTGTTCCATACCCCTTATCCCAATGATGTTTATGCAACACATAACCAATTTCAGCTTGGTTTGCTTCTTGGTCAAAATTGAAAATTATGGCTGTTCCTATAATTGCTTGAGTTAATTTTTCAACAATGGAGGAATATAAATGAGTTCCTGCCGACTCACGTTTTAACATTATTTCAATGAACTGACGAGTTTCCTCCAAAGTACTCATCAAATTCCAGCCAATAAATCGTGAAACCTCTTGATCTGACGCATAATGATGTATCTCTTGAACATCCTCTATCCTTAGTGCTTTGAAGTAGATTTTTTCACCCTCTAATGAATGAAATAAAACAGCCTGCTTCTCCATTTTAACCTCCTCTAACTACGCTTTGTTAATGAACCTCCGATGGTAGCGAAAATGTCCCCAAATAAGGGTTAAATATCATCGCACTCATCTTAGTATATCCTTTCAAATAATTTTCCATATATATGTTTCAACTGTTTCCTCGGCAATCTGTCCTTTTAATGGAATAACATGACTGACGTTTTTATACAACTTTAATGTCACTTAACAGTATTCCTTATAGAACTATCCTGCCACGTTAGTTTAAGTAGAAATTTTCACAATCTCATATTAATTTAATATAAATACCCATCGGAGTTTTTATATTGTCTATTTTTTAATCAACCTTTATCTTTAACATAACCAAATATAAAAAAGAGTAATACTTGAAAGTTAATAAACTAGAAAAATTTCCCTCAAAGAAAAAGAAAAGGATTATTGAATACGATATAATAAGGATATTAGTAAGATGATAAATCAAGAAGGAGCTCAGATAGACATAATGTCAATGGGGTCATCTGTTTTCCCATTTACTATAGGAGGTACATTTTGAAAGAATCTAAATCGAATAAAGGATGGTTAAGTTTGGGGGCAATCGGGTTATTTTTCCTAGGAAAAATGAAATGGTTGTTTGCGCTATTGAAAATAGCAAAAGTAGGTTCTCTGATTTCCATTTTCGTTTCATTAGGAGCGTATGCCTTGGTTTACGGTTGGAAATTTGCCGTAGCCCTAGTCTATCTAATTTACATCCATGAAATGGGGCATTTACTAGCTGCTAAGAGAAAAGGCATCAAAACATCCAATGCCATTTTCATCCCTTTTGTCGGAGCGTTAATTGCCCTTAAGGAAGAACCCAAGAATGCTAATCAAGAAGCTTATCTTGCCTT
Source organism: Peribacillus sp. NPDC076916 (assembly GCF_050269675.1). Lineage (NCBI taxonomy): Bacteria > Bacillati > Bacillota > Bacilli > Caryophanales > Bacillaceae > Peribacillus > Peribacillus sp. NPDC076916. Next base: position 23,596 of record NZ_JBNNIU010000020.1, on the reverse strand, counting down.
CGGAGGTCCTTTATTAGGTACATTAGCATTTCTGCCAGCCATCCCTCTATTTATGATGACAGAAAATCCATTTTGGCTTTTAGTTATTACACTTGGAGCCATGATTAACCTATTTAATCTAATGCCTGTACATCCACTTGATGGAGGACGTATAGTGGGAGTCATCTCCACAAAGCTTTGGGTATTAGGGATTATCGGAATGGTTGTATATTTGTTTCTCCATCCAAATCCATTTTTAATTCTTTTCTTATTATTGGGTATTTCTAAGTGGTGGAAGGAATTCCGTAGCGAGACAACTAGAAATCAAAGAGACAACATCATTGAATTGAATCAATTTGGTTTAAAGCAACTAGAACAATATGAAGGTGCAACAGATGAAGAAAAAATTCGCCTGGTTAATATTTGGAATATGGAATTAAGCCAACTACATGAAAAGTTTAACAACATGAAGAGATGGCATATCCCGCTATTTGATGATAATAAGCTAAAAGAAAAACAGCTGACCGAGGTAAAATTAAATATTTATAGGTCCTTAATGGATGCTGCTAATTCGAATGAATACCAGTACGGACCTACCGATTTTAAAAGTATAGGCACGTATGAACGAATAGTAGCAACTTTCTTTAAAGAAGTTCAAGAACAAACTGAAATTAGGGATAAAGAGAAATCCTATTACTCATCGAGTCTCAAAACAAAAGTCATCTGGTTCTCATTATACATTGGGCTTGCCATTTTTTTAATGATAACAAGCTTATATGCAGGTGATTTAATGGAACAATATAAAACGTTATTACCTTAATACATTATGAAAAAGGGACCTCAATTATGAAGGTCCCCTTTGACTGTCTAGTTATTTAGGCTTGTGAAATATTAATGTTGATTATGTATAAATATTTTAAATATGTAAAAAAGCTTACTCAAAGAGTAAGCTTAACCTCTATAAACACTATCACATGTTCCAGGTTTTGGTTCATAAAAACAATGGTCTTTAAATTGACCAGTATGAGGCTGATCATACCATGTTGGAGGACATGGCGCATAGGGATTGAAATACCAAAGGGCATATCTAGCCGGATGCTGTCTCCAGTGCTTCAAATTCTGTTCTGCTAATCTTCTTTCGACACCTCTCGCTCTTTGATAAAATACATTGCCTTTTTGAACAGCTTCAAAAGAATAATTTCCTCCTTGTACATGAAAAATGACTTGTGGAATGGTTCTTAAACCTTTAAAGTCTAAACAATTAGCTACAAGACGATTCACAATTACATTTCCAACAAATAACATTCCTAGTTGTCCTTCACCTTCGGCTTCTGCTCTCATCATCCTTGCCATTAAGTCAACGTCTGAACTTCGGTAATTTGCTCTTGCCATTTTTGCACCCCAAAAATATTGTATGAAAAATAGCCTACAGTCATGTCATTATTTATGTAATATAAATGCTTAGTTATAATAACTTACAGCCTTTAAGTAAAATGAAAACTATTACATTCTTTTTTCCCTTTATTCAACTAAACTGCCCCGTTAGTTGTATAAAGGGGTATCGCCAACATTTCGGAAATTTTGTACGCTAAGCAAATTCAAACATAAAAAAGTCGAATTCCCCGTACGTTAAGGAACCGACTTTTTTATTTGACTTCTTCAAGTAAAGCACCCGATAGTTTAAGAAGAAATCTTTAAAGTTGGAGGTCTAAATCATTTAAAGTCCCATTCAATATTTATCTGATTTTCTCCGCCAACTCTAAAATAATTCCCTCTGGACCACGAACGTAGCATAACTTATAACTTTCTTCATATTGCTGTATCTCACTAAAGATTTCCGTGCCTTTCTTTTTCAATTTTGCAATAATAGCTTCAATATCTTCAACAGCAAAGCAAATATGTCGGATACCCAGCGTATTTGCCAAAGGTTGCTGAATATCTTTTTCATCTGACGGCGTATAAAATTTGACTAGCTCTATCCATGCCTGACCATCTGGCATCCCCAATCCTACACATGCCGTTTTAACATCATTAAGCCCAACTATTCTGTCCAACTGTTCTCCATTCAATTCCCATTCCGCTTGTACTTCAAGTCCTAAATCAAGAAAAAACGCTTTAGCCTCTGAAAGATCATTTACGTTTATACTCACATGATCTATTCTATTGATCTTCATATCTCATACCTCCTATATTCCTGTTATTTTCAATACCTGTATTCGTGTAAAGGATGTTTGAAATTCTAATTCGCTTAAAACAGAAAATATCCTTCTTCAACAAACCTGCCCCGATAGTTCCATAAGAAAAAGCTGCCTTAAAGACAGTTCCGATCTTCAGCTAACGCACCCGTTAGCTGAATAAGATATTTCCATTATATTAATTCACTTTAAGGATGTTTAAATGCTTCGTTGTAGAAATCAAATCTATTTTATGATTTCCTTTTGTGTAAAAAACGGAAGCCCCTTCTCTTTCTCCCTTTTTCCATCCATTCGCTTTAAGGACTAATTCATATCCAAATGGTATGCCATTTTCTTCCGATGCTTTTGACCAATCATAACTTTTCCCTTGTTCATTTTCCTGGACTAGCTCAGCATTTTTAGGAACTGGGAAGTCAAATGCATCTTTTGATGGTTCGTATAGAGATAACGTTATGAAATAATAAATGACTCCACCTATCAAAAGCGTAGCTAAAGTAAGTGTCCAACCAACCATTTTCTTCATTTTACTTACCCTTCCTTCATAGGTTATTATTTGGATTGATACTCCAAACAACTATTTGTTTTCTACATATTCTATTCAAATTGTGGATTATCCTTGTTCAACTAACCTGCCCCGATAGTTGCATAAGAAAGAGCTGCCTTAAAGACAGCTCTGATCTTCAGCTAACACACCCGTTAGTTCATTAAAGGTTGTCGAGGGTTTCTCAACAGCCTGTGCCAATCACTGAATTAATGATCGGCTTTTTTCTTACCAGAATCTCCAAATAACCAAAGTAAAAGTGAAAGAAATACTCCGAAATAGAATGCGTATGCTAAATTTCCTAACCAATTTATCGTTTGTCCCCTGAAGTATTGCAGACCAGAGCTTGCAAGATACTTGAGTATGATACCCACTATACAAGTAATGAAGAATCTTTTCTTTGTTATTTCCATAAATTCAAACCACTCCTATTCTTTGGCAGGCAATCCAACTAACCTGCCCCTTTAGTTCAACAAGATAAGTTCATTCTATAACTCTAAGGTGGCTTTTAAGTTCCTTAAATGGAGTAGTATAGGAGTCTTCATATTTCTTAATATGTTTCTTTAACACAGACCAATTCCTTTCGAGGAATGGATGTATCTGCGTGGTATCAGCAAGACTATACAGTTCAATTAAGAAATAAAGGGTTTCCCATACCAAAAAGTCATCGTCTAACTTAAATAACAACTCAATGACATTTGGAATGTAGTTAAACGCTTCTTCAGGGGACATATCCTTAGTAATTGATTCAAAAGAATTACTAAAATACCACTCGTCATCATCTAATTTGTCTTCCCATTCCTTATATATGTCCAATAACCTTTTATCAGTTTTAATCACGTCCCAAAGTCCAATTTAGCTATACATATTTTATCATTTCTTATGCAACTAAACTGCCCCGTTAGTTGCATAAAGAAAAAGCTGCCTTTAGACAGCTCCGATCTTCAGCTAACGCACCCGTTAGCTTAAGTAACTTTGTTCACAATCTCTTGTAGTTTCTTTTAGTTGAAGAAAGAGGATTTATTCGTCTTTTGAAGCATACTTGGAAGATTTATTATTAAATGATTTATGTAAACTATTTAGTAAATACAATCCTCTAAAAAGAATTCCAACAATAATACCAAAAGCAATAACTCCAGCAACTTGCGGTGGACCTATCATAAGTAATAAGAAACCTAAAATTGCACTTAAAACAAGGGATAAAAACAAATACATCATTATCTCTTCTTCCATAAAATTATTTTATCTATTTAATAATTCCTCCTGAATTACGAGAATCCCTTCCTATTAATTTGCCCTTCAGTGGAACAAGAAAAAGAACCGCAGCAGCAGCTCCCTTGTTTACTCTTGCACCCGTTATTTGAAATAAATTATCACAAGGTTAAATGGGAAATAACCCAAGTTATGTTTAAATAAATATATAAACTCTAGTACCCGTTAGCTAAAGAAAAATTACTCTGTATCTCTAATTTGTGAGAATGGGAAAAAAACAAACTCACTTTGCCCTACTATTTCGTCTTTTGTGAAGTACCCTAAGGCTGAAATAAAAATTAGGAAATTTATAGGATTGAATATCACTTATTAATATTTCATTCATTTCTTAACGGTATTATGACAATTTGTAACAATTTTATTGCAAAAACATTAACTTCCAAGTATATTAAAATATGTAAATATTTTTAAAAAGAGGCTACATAATATTTACAATTAGGGGGAAATATGAAAAAAGTAAAATCTATTCTCTGTTTAGCAATTATCTGTTTGAGTTTTCCATTTGTGGCACAAGCAGCTATTAAATACCCAGCTGTTGGAGCGCTCGCTGTTGATGCTGGACAAAGTGATACTATTGTTTTCTGTCGTATATGGGACCATAAGGCTTTTTACAGTAGAGATGATAAAAAAAATTATGCAGTATTAGCAAAAGTTAAAGTTGGTAGTACTGTATATTCATCTGGTTGGAAAATAGGGGAAGCATTTAAAAATGCAAATAGAGTATGGTATGCTAATGAAACTTCTGATTATGATTATAAAAGTATAACGACAAAATATACAGATAGTAATTGGGGAACAACATATTAATAGTATTTAAAAGGTTATTATCACGTATTATGTGGCCAATAAAAAAATAGTTGGATAAATATATCCAACTCAGATTGTAGAAAAAACCCTAATTTTCAAAATGAGATATTGAAAAAGGGGTTTTTTGATGTTTTATTTGTCCTATTACCACAACATACGGGTATTAATTCATTGATACACCACTATATTTTGTAGTAAATAGATATGAAAAAAGCTGTCGAGACTTTCTCGACAGCCTGAGTTGGATAAATATACTATTTTTTACATTTAAAATATATACTAGTGTTTTGCGGTAATGAACTATACATATTAACTAGATTCTTGCAAAAATAGGCCCTTTTTAGGGCTTTTGGTAAAAATGCAAGAGTCAAGTAATTAAGCTAATGATATATATATTATAAGAAGATGGAAGGAATATATATGAAAAAAATATATATAATTTATTTGACTGGTTTAATGATTATATTCTCCTATATCTACACTAACTCTATTTATGAAATCTATGGGCTTAATAATATAGGAGATTCCTCATTAAATGAATATAAAGTAGATTATGAAACAGGTCAAGATTTATTAAAAGTCTATAAAGGACTTATTGAAGAGAACGTAGATTTTCAGATAGTAAAAAATCCAATGTCAGAAGATGGAAAAACCCATTATGATATTTACCATACAGATATAAACTCAGTAAAACAATATGTTGGGATTTCCAATAATGTTTATCGGTATTTTAAAATGACAGAAGATGAGTTTATAGATAGTTCTGGATATTTTAGTGCAAATTTATCCGATAACCAAATGGTAGAACTTTCACTAAGGACTGCAGTAGACATTAAACCAGTAAGTAAGAATAGGTTGTCTTACAATCAAATTTTTAATAACAATCTATTACAATTTTTAGTATTAGGTATCACTACCTTTACAATTTTATACATATATACAATATTTAGATTTAAAACAAATGCAGTGAAAAAGTTAAGTGGTTTTTCTCCTACTAAAATAGTTATAACGAATATAAAGGAAACTTTACAAATTCAAGGAATCCTTATAACAATCTTGGTTGTGGGACATTCAGTATTTTATTTAATAACTGATAAATTTTCTTGGACTTATACAATTTTCTTATTTTTATTTTTATCAGTCGTTAGTATGATAATCATTTTGTTATTATTACTATTACAACATTTTGTAAGGAAAACCAATATCGTTGCAGCATTAAAGAATAAAATTTTTTCTAACAGGCTATATATGATTATTAATTTGATTAAGTTTATATTAATTCTTTCTGTAACCATTCTAATGAATCTTGTTATTAATTATTACAAAGAGCTAGATGAAGTCTATAAAAAATATGATGACTATAAAATGTTAAATTCCTTGTATTCTTCGCATGGTAGAAATTCAGATGAATATGATAAATTACTCAACAATCCCCAAAGGTTAGAAGAAGTTGCAGACAATGTAAAGAAGATGTACGTCAAAAATATAGATCAAGCGTATGTTATGTTTGATCCAGTTCGTGATAATTTGGATCCAAATTTCCTAGCAAGTCGTGGAATATCGCGAGAAGAAGTAATGAATACTTATGAAAGAAACAATTTAATTTTAAATAAAAATTATATAGAAAACTATACTGACATTAAAATGGATTGGGATTTTAATGAGGATACCCCTACAATTCTTGTTCCTGAAAAATATAGAGATAGTGAAGAGGATATAAAAAAACATTTTATAGAAAGGTATAATACCACATTAAACTATAATACAAGATATGATATTAAAGGTAAGGAAGTTAGTATTGATGATTTACAAATTATTTATATTAACAATGGATATAAATATAAAATATTAAGTTCAATTCCCTATGAAGATGAGGTAGATATCGAACTTACTGATTCTATTATCATGCTTGATAATGGAAGTTTTGGAAGTGGTTTTTATTTCGATATGCTAGGATCTTCCCAGCTGGCTTTTAAGTTAAATGATAGGGAAGAATTTAAAAGTATGTTGATTCAGTATGATTTAGATAATCTATATATGGCACATAACTTGTTGACCCCGTTTGAATCTATTTTCAGTAGTTATGAATTTCTATTTGACCAAGCAAAGCTTTTTGTATTCTTATTTATCATTGTATTAATTTTTATCATTTATATATCAAATTATATAGATATGATTGTAAATGGTAGAAGTTATGCTGCAAGATATATGCAAGGGTATCATTTACTAAAGAATTTAAGGGCTAATTTAGTAATGATTATTTTTATGATCGGTGTTTCGAGTGTTTGGTATATTTTAAATGTAAATATTTTCATTTATTTGTTGTTTATCTTATATGATTTGGCATCTATGCTTTATTTGTATAATAAGCTAATAGTTAAAGACGTATATAAAGTAATGAATGGTGGGAATTAACTTGGAGATAGTAAGATTAGAAAACATATGTCAGGAGTTTAATGGAAATACGGTAATTGAAAACATTAACTTTTCTATAAATGATGGTGAAATGGTAGCAATCATGGGTAAGAGTGGTAAGGGCAAAACTACACTATTAAATATAATGGGATTAATCTCAAAACCATCTGAGGGAGATTTATATTTATTTAATAAAAAGAATGTTGATATCCACTCGAAAGAGGCAATGTTATTAAGACGTAATAAGATTGGTTATTTATTTCAAAATTATGGTTTGGTAGAAGATGAGACAGTAAAATGGAATTTAAATATTGCATTAGAGTACAAAAAGTTGTCTAAAAACGAAAGAGTACAAAAAATTAAAGAAGCACTAAAAATGCTCCATTTAGAGAAACTTATGGATAAACATGTATATAAGCTAAGTGGAGGGGAACAACAGAGAATAGCAATGCTAAAACTATATTTACAAGAAAGCCAACTCATACTAGCAGATGAGCCTACAGGCTCCTTAGATATAGAAAATCGGGATGTCATTATTCAAATGTTAAAGGATTTTAATAACGAGGGTAACACAATTGTTATTGTTACCCATGATAATCATATTGCTCAAACTTGTAGTAGAGTCATTAATATATAAAGAGGGGCACCAACATTTCGCGGAAAACATTTTCTGCGTTTTGTTGGTGGTATCCCTAAAATCATTGTACCATATTGGAAATATGTTCCTGTTTTGAGGCTGTTAATTCCTTTCCTGAGAATAACAGCCTTTTTTATTTAAACAGAGTATAAGACTGCCAGTTAGATTAATAAGCAACAGATCTAAAGTTCATCCAATGTAACAAAACCTCTATAATTATCAAGCTGAGCTTCTAATGTCTCATATTCCTGGTAATGAAATAAAGCACCCGTTAGTTTAAGTAAAATCCTTCACAAGGCTTTCAATTGGAAATTGGGTACCCATCTCTTATAGCTCTAACTATGACTTCATAATCCTTCATGCCATGCTTTTGGGCGATTTGAGCCAAAGGATAGGCCAGTTCATTCCGTTGTTCTTCCTCTATCGGCACATGGACTTTAATCGTTTTGTTATTTGGATTGACTCCGAGCGATTTAATATCATATTCATTAAATACCTTATTGCTTTCTTCCATGAATGCTCGGCTCTGTTCTTCCTTTTTCTGATTGTCTAAGTAATCATAGACTACAAAAAGTATATACGCAGCCATCAGCACACCTAACCCTAGAAAAACTCGTTTTTTTAATTTCTTCACTTTATATCTCCTTGTCCAAAATTCTGTCTCTTTTACATCCTTTTTAACTTTATCATATTTATCTATTTGTAGAACTATCTGGTATTTAGATGATTAAAAGCGACATAAAATAGGCTTCTCTCTTATTAAACTAAACTGCCCCGTTAGTTCCATAAGAAAAAGCTGCCTTAAAGACAGCTCCGATCTTCAGCTAACGCACCAGTTAGTTTAAGTACAAACCTTCACAATCTTGCTAACCTGACCCGTTAAAAAAAGGCTGTCTAAACAACAGCCTGACTATTACACCCTAAGTTAGTCTTCTTGTATATATTTATGGTCCAAAAAAAATCATAAATAGCATTAGAAATATGTTTAATACTAACAATATCTTACCAAAGAGATTTTTTATTGCTAAAACAGAAAATACAATAGAAATTAAGAATGAAAAAATTGCTAGTTTTGGTGGGAAATACGCAATGTCTAAAATGCCTGACATAGAAAAAAACAAAAGAAAAATGCTAATAAATATAAATATCATTAAAAAAATTAATGCTATCGTAATATAAATAAAAGTCCTGACTTTTTTCAAATGCTGTTTCTCATAACTATTATCAACCATTTTCCCCTCCTGATCTTAATAAAAATTTCCAATAAATACAATTATAACATTTTATAAACTATAGAGTAAGCATTCTTCAACTAAACTGCCCCGTTAGTTCCATAAAGAAAAAGCTGCCTTAAAGACAGCTCCGATCTTCAGCTAACGCACCCGTTAGTTTAAGTACAATCCTTCACAAGGCTTTCAATTGGAAATTGGGTACCCATCTCTTATAGCTCTAACTATGACTTCATAATCCTTCATTCCATGCTTTTGAGCGATTTGAGCCAAAGGATAGGCCAGTTATTCCGTTGTTCTTCCTCTATCGGCACATGGACTTTAATCGTTTTGTTATTTGGATTGACTCCGAGCGATATAATATCATATTCATTAAATACCTTATTGCTTTCTTCCATGAATGCTCGGCTCTGTTCTTCCTTTTTCTGATTGTCTAAGTAATATTAGACTACAAAAAGTATCACTATAAATATTAATTTTACTTACGCCTAGTTGAATCGATTCACCAGTTGAATTCCTTCCGATACGTAAACTTCCACAATTGGTATAACAAACCACATTAAATCTGTTCGTTTAAAGCTCCAGGCTGCTTTTCATATTCTCGCCCGCTTGTGAACTGGGTCACTACATGTGTAAGTTCGTGCCCAATCACATCTAGTGAGTTTGTAAAACCCAACAAAAATATTTCGCTGATTAATATATGATATTAATGATCACTGGTCATGACTCATGCCTCATAAATTGTATCTCCGTGAACTGATATTCTGCCTTTTGCTCATAATATTCCTTTAAAGGGACACTCTATAATCAAAATAAACTTCTATAGGTTGGAGGCTGTCAGAATGAAGGTTTTATCAATGATCCAGCCGTGGGCAAGCCTTTTTGTCCTTAGAGAGGCAACATATGAAACAAGGTCATGGAGAACGAATTATCGGGGGCCACTTGCCATTCACACAAGTAAAAAAATAGATAAAGACGTCTCTAACCATATAGCCATAAAGTCGTTGCTTGGTAAGCACGGATACACACCAGAGAATCTTCCAACTGGCCAGATCATTGCTGTATGCAAACTTGTAGATTGTTTGAAGGTAACTGAAAACAATGAGACATGGGCCATTCTGGAGGATGGTCGAATCGTATCAGGGAATGACTATTTTATGGGTAGCTTTATAGTGGGAGGTTATGCTTGGGTAGTTGAGGATATGCAGATGCTGGATGAATTTATTCCAGCAAAGGGAAAGCTAGGATTATGGGAGCATGTTTTAATTTTATAGGAGCTGATACATGGCACACGATGCGCTGAATCAGCTCCTTCAGGAACCCACTTTTCACGCACAAAATCTTCTAGCTTCTTTATTTTTTCAGACATCCTACCGCTCCTTTACACATAAAATCCCACTCTATATAGACTAATTTACCTAATCAAACTTAATCAAACCTTAGTCTGTTGGAAAATGTAAGATGCTTACATACTCTGTTACAAATCACTTAAAAAATAAAAAAGTAATTAACATTACATATTTCTTATCAAGAGTAAGATAATATTGTGGTCAACACTTGCAAAGTGAATTAAGATATTGGAGGTACCAAAATGACTCAATTAAAATTGAATGAAAACATCCCTAACTTTATTCTCCCTTCCACTACAGGTGAAACATTTTCATATGAGACTCTTCAAAAAGAACATCAAAGCTGGCACTTAATTATTTTCTTCAGAGGGGCGTGGTGTCCAGTCTGTGTCCAAGATTTAAAAGACTTAGAAGAAAATAAGAGTTATTTTGAAAGTAAGAATGTGCATTTAATCACTATCTCTACGGATGTTAGTTGATTAAGAAAAGGAGCTGCTGATCAGCTTCTGATATCGAAGTAAAGCACCCGTTGCTTAATAAGAATCTAATTAGCCCGAATTTTTTTTCTCATAAGGATATAACTCAATAGATAACAAAAGCTGGTCATTCCAAACAAAAGAAATATACCTGGGGTCATTAGCATATACAAACTTAAAGGAAAAGACCATATGAAAGCAATTAACATTAATAATTTTCTTGTTGTAAAAAAGGAGATTATTGCAGTAATAGCAGGAAAAACAAGCATAAATAAAGTCAATGAAGTCGTATCATAATTAGTTTCATTTGTGTAAGGATTAAAGAAGTTTAATAATAACCATAAAGCAATTGAAATTATGGCAGCAACTAACCCAAAAAAAAGATGGATTCTTTAGCATTTAGGTCGTATCCCCCCCTTATATACCTCTTTTACAATACCATAAATATCCAGAATCTTCTTCAACTGATCTGCCCCGTTAGTTCCATAAGACAAAGATGTGCCAAAGCAACTCCCTTATTGCACCTGTTAGGTTAAGAACTAAGCTTTTTTATTTTTAATCTCTTCCAACAGAGAGATAACCCTTTCATTCTGTTTAATTATTGTTTGATTTTGATTTCTCATTTTTGTGAAGTCAAATAAAAATATTAATAAGATTGCTAATATAAGGAAAGCCATAATTCACCTCTACACTCTACTTTTCTCTAAATTATACCAGTTCTTATGCAACTAACCTGCCCCTTTAGTTCCATAAAGAAAAAACTACTTTAAAGACTCCAATGCACCCGTTTTTTCATAAATTGTCCTTTTTATTGTTTCTGGAAATTATATATTCTTTTTCGAACTTAACTTTTTAGAACATTTTAAACAACCTATTCCAATTGCTAAAATAAATAATGATTGTATAAGAGTATACGGAGCAAAAAGCACTAAGCTCCCTAAACAAAAATAAAGAGCCCACAATATAATAATCCATCCGCCAATTAATAAAAAGCTTCCGATCAAATCTTTCATACTTTAGGTACTCCATCTCCTTCTTTATCCTTTTCTTTTTGTTAGCTAATATGATAGATTACCTTCTTAAAGAAAAATCGCCAAACTAATTTTACCACATTAACCCATTTTTTCTTGAGCTAACCTGCCCCGATAGTTCCATAAAAAAAAGAGCTACCAAAGCAACTCTAAAGATAAAACCCTTTTTATAATTAACCAATCGTCTTCAGAACATTTTTTAATTGTACGATATTGTTCTGTTCGCCGTCGTTCATCTTATAAACGAAAACGGTATTAATGACATTGTTAAAGCTTAATTTGTAATAGTGAATGTTTGTATAGTTATATAAATCTATAAGCTTAGTATTCAATACTGCAATGGTATTGCTGATTTGCAAAAAATCTTGGATACTGCTGATTGATTTTATTTCCTTTAATTTATATGGTATTTGATTATTCATAAGCCATTCGGTCACAGCTCTTGTATACATACAACCTATACTCAATACGAGCAATGTAATAGGTGTTTCCCAATCAAAATTGATGATATGGTCCTTACTTGAAATGACCTCGAATGTTTCAGTTGCAACGATGTCATAAGTTAAGTCGGGATATTTCTTAATAGGTTCACTAATGAGTGCACAATCTAATTCGGAATTGTGCACTTTTTGGTTTATGGCATTACTGGAATCTACAGCGAAATCCACATCCATTTGAATGTCGTTCATATTCAAAGTATTCGCGATATGGGCACCATAGATTTTCAAGGTTGTATGTGATGTGCCAAAATCCACTTTAGAGTTAGTTTGAATGGCACCAATGTTTTGTAAAAATTCTTCGTACTCTTGTGAAATAAGTTGAAGATAGTTTTTATATTGTATTCCTACGCTAGTGATTTTTAATCCTTGGGGCGTGCGTTTAAAAACAAGTTTTCCAATTTCCGACTCTATTTTTTTCACTTTAGCCGTAAGGGCGGATTGAGTATAGTTCGTGATTTCTGCAGACTTACTTAAATTTTGACGGTTTAATATTTCAATTTTCAATGCTATTTCTTTGATGTTCATATAGTTGGCACACCCTATAAAAAAAATTTATGAACCCTATCATTTTCCTCCATTTTACGCTTCTGGGCAGTCAGAGTAAACTCTAGTTAGCTTAATAAGTAAGGGAGACTAGATAATGCTAGAAGCTAAAAATAAGAATTTATCCCAACGAATTATTATTGAACGATACATCAAGCATAGGGGGAGAATTTCTTAATGCATACATATTATAAATGGTTAATCGTATTGGTGGCCACGTTATCCCAAACTGCAGCAACCTTTGTGACATATGGCATGGGACCCATCGCTGCTTTTTATCAAATTGAATGGAATTTAACACCACTTCAAACAGGCTTCATTGTTTCAGCGGTCAATATTGGTCCGATGTTTTCAATGCTGGCGTTCGGTTACTTGATGGATAAAAAAGGGGAAAAACACATTATCGGGTGGGGGACCATTTTATTGGGCCTCTCAGCTTTAACGCTAGTTTTTGTTAATGATTATATTGTATTGCTGCTTTTATTATTGTTGGTCGGTATATGGTACGGAAGTGCTCAAACCGGTGGAAGCACGGCCATCGTAAAATGGTTTCCAAACGAACATCGAGGTCTGGCTCTAGGGATAAGACAGACGGGAATACCGATTGGAGGATCTCTAGCCTCTGCAGTTTTATCCTATACATATTATCATTTCAATTTGTCATCAGTACATGTAGTACAAGGGATCGTAGCAATAATGGGAGGGCTGATCTTCTTATTATTATATAACGAACCAGAAAGAACGAGTGGAACGAGATCAACCTCGGTCGGTTTCAAGGAGAAAATGAATGTCATCAAAAATAATAAGGAGTTATATCCGATGTATATAGTGGGTGTTGTGATGATGTCATTACAGATGATTATCATTGCGCATTTTATGAGTTATTTGCATAACGAAGGGAGCTATTCATTAACAGAGGCAGGAAAATATTTAAGCGTCGTTTTAATAGGTGGTATGGTTGGACGGGTAGTCATCGCATGGGCGAGTGATCAATTCTTTGAAGGTATAAAGGAAAGATTATTGCTTATTGTGATGGCTGTTACCGTAATTCTTACAGTGATGCTGCCACTCATCATGACTGTTGAAATGGAAATATTGATGCTATTATTTTGTTTTCTTTTGGGTTTTGTAGCCATTGGTTGGTATTCCATTTTTATTGCTTGTATCACAGAACAATCGGATTCACGTTTTATAGGTTTAACGGTGAGTTCAGCATTGACATTAAATCAATTATTCATTGTCATAGCACCCTCTTTATTCGGATTAGTCGTTAATCTATTGAACAGTTATCAACAAGCCCTATATTTGGCCGGAATATCTGTAGCTTTAGGAGCGATTAATTTATACAGAGCAAAAATAAAAAAAAGAATGGATCATAGGATCACCACAAAATTTGATCAAATTAATACAAATAACCTTGATAAATGAACAAATCGAAAGGGCATGTTTTGAAAAAAGATGAATCAACACACATGCCCTTATACTATTTAATGGATTATTCATTTATAAAAAAGATTGATCATTTATTGTGTTCCTTAATCAACTAACGCACCCGTTAGTTTAAGTACATTTCTTCACAATCTTGCTTGCAATTATGTTGCCTCATAACAAAAGCCACCAATGTGTCGGCAGCCTTGTTTTTAGAAACTCCTGTATATTCTTTTCCTCCCAGTATGGTGAACCTAATAGAATCAAAGAACAGCTAAACCTTGCGACCCAAAGTAAGGAAAGTTAGTCCAGGCAGCAACCTGTAATCTTACTAGACTACCATCATCTTGGATATTAAATACTGACACTGTACCCTGATTTCCGTTAAGCGTATAGAGATATCGCCCATCTTGACTGACTTCAATATTCATAGGTAAACCGGTTGGTGTACCTGCTGGCGTACTGGAATTATGCCCGGCTACCGTTAAGGCACCGCTTCCGCTAATTCGATAAATGGTTATTGTACCGCTAAAGGTATTGGTCGCATATGCAAAACGTTCATTTTTTGATGCCGTCACCCAGCAAGTGGCCTTTTGTCCGGTCGGTATAGAGCCACTAATTACATGAAGGATTCCATTGTTACTTAAGGAATAGGAAGAAAGCGCATTAGAACCTACTTCCGTAACTAAAAGCAACCCTGAAGAAAGAAAATAAGAGCCAAAAGGCATATTGCCATTAGATTCGTTAATCATTGGTCCTGTCACTGTACCATTTTTGTTAACATTAAATATGCTGAGATAGTTTGTAGTAAGTTCAGGTATAATAATTTTACTTCCGTTCGGAGTGAAGAGGACTTGCGCGGGTTGTGCATTAATGGTGCTTAGAGAGCGATTAGATCCTGGAATAGGAAGGAGATGCCCGTTTTCTTCTATATAAAAACCCGAAATATTCGATGCAAAATGATTGGCGGCATCACCTACATTGGAGACATAAAGAAGGTTCCCGAATACACCGATGCTATTGGGTTGGGCGCCTCCCGATGGTTCTACGTCCGCAAAGATAAGACGCCCATTTTCAGTTACCATAAAACTGCTGATACTATTACTGCCTGCATTAACTGCAAAAAGGAAACGACCATCACTGGACAAAGTTAAAGAGCCTTGAGACTGAAGAGGATCGATTCCATCGTTCCGCAATGCGGTTGAGACTTCCTTTGTCCCCGTACCTTTTCCGTAGGTCGGATAGGAAGCCATAAAGGTGAGCAATCCATTCATGTCCTTGTAAAAGGCAATGATTTGATTCATTACTTCATTATTGGTCATCATGTACACCATACTCGCACGCGCACGAAAATAATTGTTCATTATCTGCATTTTATGACTCTCCTCCTTCCATAATTTTATATGGTTCTTTTGCCATTTACATTCCGAAAATGGAAGTAAATTGGTTTACAAAGAGAGGTGGACTATCATCCAACTTATCCCACTAACCTGCCCCGTTAGTGCCATAAGAAAAAGCTGCCTTATAGACAGCTAAGAAAGTAGAAAATCTTTTGTTATTCCTATAAAATAAAGATAATTCATAATATATAGGTGAAATTAATGGCTAAAACTAATTTAAAGGTCCAAGTAAACAAAAATGAAATTATCTGGAATGAAGAAAAAGGGTTATTTACTTTTGACGATGCACCTGCACTCTTATTATGGGACTCTGCAATAGAATTGTTTTTAAATACAATTGAAGAGGTTTCCGGAACTGACGTGTCCAAGACTGTATATGAGGCAACCTTTTATCGGATGGGACATTTAGTAAGTTCATATTACCAAGAACGTCAAGACATTGAACAACTTTTTACCGAATACAGTGATATTTATAAAACTGCTGGTTGGGGAAACTTTAAGATTACTTATTACTCATTTGAGGAAAAAAGAGCAGTTATTCAATTAAAAAATAGCTGGGAAGATAGAATCTTTAAAAATTCCAATAAAGAAAACGCGGGAGTTTTATTACCAAGTCATTGGGCAGGTGTCTTTGCAGGACTATTTCAACAAGATATGTGGTATAAGATTAATAAGAGTCAAGCGGAAGGTGAAGAATTTAATGAAATTGAGGTATTCCCTTCTAACATTACTCCAACAAAAAATATTCACGACTTAGCGAGGCAAAAGGAACAACAAAGTATTAAGGAATTAGAGGAAAAGGTAAAAGACCGCACCGAAGAGTTATCCTTATTGGTTAAGGAGTTATCTTCTCCTATTATACCTGTTTTAAAAGGAATTCTTGTTATACCATTAATTGGAAAGTTTAGCCAAGAACGACTTTCAGATTTGATTGAAAACGCTTTAATTGAAATATCTCGTCAAAAGGCAAATTACCTACTAATTGATGTAACTGGTATTACTAGTGTTGATGACTTTACTATATTTGGCATTCGAAAATTAATTGAATCTGTTCATTTGCTAGGAGCTGAGTGTTTCATAGTAGGAATTTCTTCAAAGCTCGCCATCGAAATTTCCATTTTGAACCTCAATATGAGTAAAGTTCACACTTTTTCAACCCTCCAACAAGGAGTAGAGTTTGCAATTGGATTAAATGGTTTTGAATTAGTCGAGAAGGAAAAATAAAAGGTAGGTTCTAAAAAATAAAGCTTTCTTTTTGACAGCTTTCGAGTGTTTCTCGACAGCCAGAGCTGCCTTAAAGACAGCTCTGATCATTAGCTAACACATCCGTTACTAGAATAAGGAGTTACCTTTTATTCCTCTTTTAATTGCTTTAACCACTCTATAAACCAATCTTGAGGTAACTTTACTTTTGAGAGGTCTAAATTCTGCAATTCTTTTAATGAGTAAGTATTTACCAAAAATAAATCCCATTGACATTCAATATCTCGTGCTATCCCAAAAGCTATTTCATCAAATTCATTAGATGCTTCAGCTTCCTCAAAAGCCATTGTGAGGTTATCACACCACTTAATAAACTCAAATTGTGAAAATCTGTTTTCTTTTCTACATACGGTATTTAATAAGTTCTTTAAGTTTTCGGACGAGAGTGGAGAATCTATAGTGGTTTCATTCCAGTTCCAATTCATATAAACATCCCCTATTATCAACTGTAATTACTTACTATCCTCATCACCTTCTACTCTCTAATTTAACATTTTCTTATACAACTATCCTGCCCCGATAGTTGCATAAGAAAAAGCTGTCTTCAAGACAGCTCCGATCTTCAGCTAACGCACCCGTTAGTTCTATAAAAAAGTTCTATTTATAAATTACTTCTTAAAATCCAATACATCTTTTTCTGCGATTCCATTTGTAATAAATCCACCTATTAATTTAACTATTTTACTGTCTTCATCAAGTTCTACCTTATATTTTTGCTCTTCGTATATTTCAATACGTGGAGTTGCATCAAATATGCTAACCTCTGAAAGCGTATTGTTTTCATAGAAGTATTCCTCGTAGTAAAGGTCTGCGTACTCCTGTGTGCCACATACACTACGTTCATACTTAACAATTTCCCCATTATCATAAGTACATCTGGACACCACATCAATGTGACCCATATTATCAAACTCTACTCCAAGAACAATATCATCGGAGTAAATCAAGAATTCTTCATCAAAACGGCTAACTGGAGTGGTAAACTCATTTACACCTTTTACCCTTATCAATCTATTGTCTGCATCGAAACCGTATTCATAAGAATATTTTCCAAAATCGGGTTTTCTTTTAAGAAGTTTACCTCTTTTAATATTTCCTACGATTAAATCAAATACCAGACTTGGACAATAATATCCTCTGTGAAGTGTTTCTCCACCTTTTGAATACTCAAAAGTGACAATTTTCTTTTCATTTGAATTCTGTAATTGGGAAAGTTTACTCGCAAACTCATTTCTAATGCTTATTAACTCTGAGATAATATCTTTGAACGAGTTTAATTTATCTTTGTCGATTTGAATTTTTGAATTTTTCATTTGTTCCATCGCTGATTGTTGCAATTCATTCAGCATACGTTCAAAGTCATCCATTTTATCACCCTTTTAACAGTTCATTAACTTGTTGTTTGTTGCTTATTATACTAAACTATCCTGCCCCGATAGTTGCATAAAGAAAAAGCTGCCTTAAAGACAGCTCTAATCTTCAGCTAACGCACCCGTTAGTTTAAGTAGATTTCTTCACAAACTTTATAGTATTTCAGTTAATACTGGACAGGAATGCTGCCCCGTTAGTTTACCCATTTATGAATTTCACTAATGAATAAACCAATAAAATTAATAATTGATAAAGAGTAAAGGGGATTAGTGTAAGGAATGGGATGTACTTCATCTTATGTTGTTCTTTCCTTATCACAGCGATAATCGTACATATAATAGAAACACCATACAGGCTCAAACTACTAATTAGTAATATATCACTAAACTTAATTATTTCAATTGCAACAAATAAAAGTAATGGAGCCATAACTCCAACTATGGCTGACGTATAACTAAACATATTTTTCTTCATTTCAATTTCCATCCTCAATTCATTTGATAATTGTGGTGGCAGCCACACATCTTGAACTATAGCACAAGTTAGCTTAATGAAATTTTCTCTGTTAATCACTTTTTTTCAATAATAGATTTATTTAATCCTACTTTTCTTATGCAACTAACCTGCCCCTTTAGTTCCATAAGAAAAAGCCGCCTTAAAGACAGCTCCGGTCCTCAGCTAACGCACCCGTTAGTTCATTAAGAAAAGCGAAACTTATTAAAGAATAGCTCCCATACGGAAGATAAACTAATTATGTAGTTGTCCTTTCAGTAAAGTTACACAGTCTCCTATTAACTCGACTTTTTCTCCTTTTATCTTTAGTTTCATTTCACCCCCGCGCTCTGAATCTTGATATGCTATAAATTCTTTTTTATTTAAGATATTACTCCAATATGAAGCTAATGCGCAGTGTGCAGAGCCAGTTACGTAATCTTCATTAATTCCTATCTTAGGAGCAAAATACCTTGATACAAAGTCGTACTTATCTGATCCACGACTAGTAATAATTATTCCCGGACCCTCTAGTTCTTTTATTGCTTCCAAATTAGGCGTTAAGTTATGAACCATATCCTGATTTTCCAATTCTAAAATGTACCGATCTTCTGCCCAAGCAGCAGCTTTTATAGGAAAGTCAATTACACTTATTAACTTCTCAGTCACTTCATTCTGAGTTGTTTCTTTTAAATTAAATCTTATAATTATTTGTTTTTCTAATAACTCAGTTCGAAGGAGTCCTGATTGAGTATAAAAATTAATTGTCGACTCTGATGAAATAAAACCCTCACTCCACAGAATATGAGCAGCTCCTAATGTACCATGCCCGCATAATTCAATCTCTTCAGTGGGTGTAAACCATCTAAGTTGATAGCTATTTGCATCTTTTATTGTAATAAAAGTTGTGATAGGTTGATTGAGTTCTTTTGCTAAAGATTTCATCCACTCTTCTGTTCTTTTCTCTCTCAAGAAAACTATTGCTGCAGGATTTCCCTTGAATTCTTCTTTAGAAAAAGCATTAATAAAATAAAATTCGCTATTCATATATGCACCCACCCCTAAATTCTAATTTTCTTTATAAACCTTACTTTCTGTAACAGTTTTTATGCAACTATCCTGCCCCTATAGTTGAACAAGAAACACTCCATAACTTTTGAGTTATGACACTAACCATAATCAAAAAAGCCGATTTCCAAGTTAGGGAATCGACCTTAAATAAATATATTAAACTCACCTCAATAATTGATTGAATCATCCAAGATGAATACAAAGATAAAAACTGAAATCAAAATCAAACAGCCTACTTTTTTTGTTACCGAGTTCTGAAGGAATTTGATTTTAGATACAATATAAATAACACTAGAAAGTACAGCAGTTCCACATACTACTTTAAGCCAAAAAGAAATACCAATTCTATCAAGATACGGGGGAAGGAAAGTTATTACAATAAAAATCGAACTACTCAACGCTACATTTACCCATTTCAATTTTTTAACCGCCTTATGATTTCTAAGTTCCATTGCCATCTCTATTATAATCGAGTCACTTAATCATCAATGATTTTTTTTATCATAATTCTCTTCAAGTCATTGTTCAACTAAACTGCCCCTTTAGTTCCATAAGAAAAGAGCTGCCTTCAAACAGCTCCGATCTTCAGCTAACGCACCTGTTAGTTAAATGAAGAAAGCATCTAGCAGATTGGATTTTCCCCTCTAAAGTTTATATTTTTTAAAAGTTTTATTTGGCGGAAGACCTACCGTTTCATCAGGCACATAACATTCTCTATCATGATAAGGCATTTCTAACTCTTCCCATTCAAAATTATCTTCAACGCATTTGATGAATAAATCATATCCCTCGCCATCAGAAGGCATTAAACCTAATCTTGTTTCGTCATGCTTCAAGGCAACATCAATCGCCTCTTTTAATTCCAATAAAGCTGTTCGATTGGCAATAAGGTAAGCGTTGCTATGCCACATTTGTTGACCAAAAATATGGCACAAGGGCATAGGTTCATCCTCATCATAAAAACTATTGTTATATACATGGTTTAAATGTTCGAATACCTC
This sequence comes from Peribacillus sp. NPDC076916, assembly GCF_050269675.1. Lineage (NCBI taxonomy): Bacteria > Bacillati > Bacillota > Bacilli > Caryophanales > Bacillaceae > Peribacillus > Peribacillus sp. NPDC076916. Next base: position 2,596 of record NZ_JBNNIU010000020.1, on the reverse strand, counting down.
GTCAGGACTATCTACATCTAAATAAACGTCCATGCCACTTTCCCAATACCTTTGTCCTCCGCCCCTAAACTGCGAAACAAAGTCATCATATAAATCATTGTTTTCCACAAACAAATATCTTAACAAGTCATCTTCTAAATCCTCGAAATAATAACAGTGAATTTGTTTTTCATCCCTTTTATAAATAAAATGATAAAGATTACTTACCATTTTTTTATTCCCAGACAATTCAAAGTTATATTTCTTTGCCTTTTTAGGCTTTAATACTCCATTGACAAAAGGTGTCTCTGGAATATAAATAGCTGTAAATAGCTTTTCATTAGCCATTTTTAATAACCTCTTAACATCTTATTATACCTTCATATCCTTAAGTAATCTGCCCCAATAGTTCCATAAGAAAAGGAGCTGCTGATCAGCTCCTGATATTGAAGTAACGCACCCTATAGTTCCATAAGAAAAAGGCTGCCACAACAACTCCTGTTATTGAAGTAAACTATCTATTATTTTAAGAATATTGCAGCAATTATAATTACTATGATTAGGATTCCGGTATCCTTCCATCCCAAGCTACCTACTAAATCCGAAAGACCACCACCATGAATGCTCCCCCCCCCGGATTTCTTTTTAGTTCTTCTTGTCTAAGTCTTTCTCTTCTTCTCTCAGGTGTTTCTTTTCTCCATTCATTTCATTTTCCTTTTTTTAAGCGTATTTAAGTCGAAGAACTTACTATAAGGTGGTGATTTAAGGCCCTAAGTAAGCCGTATAACAAGTGTTAGCGTTTTACTTAATATAAGAAGTTCACCAAACTATTAAACGGTCTGTATGACCGAAATATTTGAAATAGGCTTGAAGGTATTCAAACCCTTTTATAGAACTCTATATAATGCGGAAAAGTATGTATAGGACGGTTTACATCTTAAATGGCAGGAGGACACAACTTTGAAAAAGTTCTTATTATCATTATTAGGTGGAGTAATAATAGGGGGAATTATTTGTTACGTTTTTATGGACTATGAAACATCAAACTATGTAATACAAAATTATAATGGTCAGAAAGAGAAAGAAATTAAAGAATGGGACTTCATGTATCTCTCACAAGCTGGGTTCATAATATTGGCAACAACTCTGTTGATTTATTTTTCTTGGGGCGCTGTAGAAAAACGAGTGGATAAAGATAATAAAATGTAAGTATTTTACTTATTCACAATAATTTAACATTTATTTGTCGTTTTGTGTTAATGTTGTTTTTGTGATTACCAAAATTGATAATCACAAAAACAATTGATTGGGGATGTAAGGAATGAAAGTCTTGAAAAGGCTACTATTCTCGTGTTTAGCAGTGATGTTGTTTTCTTCGCTACTAAGTACGGAAGCGTATGCAGGAGGACAGAAAAATAATTATGTTTATAAGCTTGGTAAAAGTGGTTCATCAGGTACTTTCTCTAAATTACAAAAAATTAGGTCTGGTCTTTATTTCACAGCATGTGGCAAAGTGACATACGACCTCGAGCACATTGTTAATTTTGGAAAATGGGATACCAAGAATTTCAGATGGAATACTTCCTCCTTTAAACTTTCCAATCTTAAAGGTAGAATGACTGGTGGTGTCGCATTGACAGGAAACTACGAGAATACAAAATACAATAAGTTAGATCATAAATACTCTGGTGTTGAACTAAAAAGTGGCACATTCAAGTATTCCTGGAATCGTACGATGCCTTTAGGTCCAAAAAACAAGAACGCTCACTATGATGTAACAACAAAATCTGGCTGGGCAACGCCATCAATCAATTGTAATAACGAAGCAAACGTTGTTTTAGACGTTGGCGGCAGCGCATCATCTCTTGCTTATTTGGATGAGGCAGCAAGTTTTGAAACTTATTCTGACGAAGATATCCCGACTGAATTTACAGAAAAGACAGAGAGCTTATCTGAGGCTATAGGAGACGATTTTGACGGACAAGTTGAACCATTAGGCAAGGATGTCGTTGTCAGTCACTTCGATAGTGCAAAAAAAGATACTATCATTCTAACCCAACAAAATGATAATCCTATCAGTGTTAATGATGTAGATGACGAGGACTTTTCTAAAGTTGTGGTAGATGATGTTGCATACGAAATAGGCAATTTTAAAAATGCTGCAGATGAAAAAATGAATGTTGTAAAGTTTGAAAAGGACAGAATTTACATGGCGTTAGTTACAAATCAAACGAATGAAGAAGCTCTTAAACTTGCAGAAGAATTGAAGTGAAAATATTATTCGAGAGAGGTTCTATTCATTTAGAACCTCTCTTTGTGGGGACCAGATGTAACACCCATAACAAACAAAAAAAGAGGAATTCTTAATTTCCATACATTTCTTCACCCCATTTAATCAAGGAAATTATTCTGCCCCTTTAGGGGTAGCGTCAGGAAAATGCGGATTTATAACGCTAAGGAAATATCACCTATTAAAAAAGCCGATTTCCATCTAAGGAATCGACTTTTTTAGTTATTCTTATTCAACTAAACCAGCTAATAGGATGTCAATATCTTTCTCTAAAATTTTCATTTCCCTTATGATATACTATTTTTGGCCATGCCAAATAACCCTCCA
>NZ_JBNNIU010000019.1:0-57149 GCF_050269675.1 Peribacillus sp. NPDC076916 | reverse complement strand
CTTCAGCGCCGATGGTAGTTGGGGGTTTCCCCCTGTGAGAGTAGGACGCCGCCAAGCCATTTAAAAAGATCAGCCATCTGGCTGGTCTTTTTTTGCATAATGCAAAGAAAAATCATTGGATATAAAGGGATTATCAATTAAGGAAACTTTTATAAAGACATACACGTATTGAAATTCTTCATCATACATTGTTAAAAGCATCCCCGGTTCTCTTAAACTATTTAAATTAATGTATGCGAACAATGGTTTTTGGGGAGAATGCAGGTATGGAGGTGGAGATGTTGGGGACAACAACAACCAAAACAACGGCAGGGGAAACGTGCGCGGTTTGTGAACAAATAAAAGGGATGGGTATACATCTATATACGACTTTTATTTGTGAGGAATGCGAAAGGGATATGATCAGGACGGATACGAATGATCCCAAGTACCAATATTACTTAAAGCAATTAAGAAAAATCACTAATCCTGAAATATTATCATGAAAAAATAGTATGTGGAAAGTTAAAGAGTCAGAGAAAAAAGAAATGATGTGTTTCTTTAATCTCTGATTCTTTTTTTGGTACTTTAGAAGAATGCTTGGCAAGATGCTCCCATGTTACTGTTTGTTTCCTCCAAACAGACATGTTCGGAAACGCATAATTGCCTTTCAGTCGACGCAATATGAGATAAAATTGAACTTATTTGATAAAATGAAAAAATACTATGATATATGAGGGAAAAGAAAAATGAATCAATCACAGACACCGTTGTTCGATGCAATGAGTGCTTTTCATAAAAAAAGGCCAATATCCCTGCATGTCCCAGGGCATAAAAATGGGTGGGTGTTTAATAAAAAGGGCCAAGCCTTATACAATCTCATTCTTGGTATTGACGCCACGGAGATAAGCGGTTTAGATGACCTGCATGCTCCAGAGGGCGCCATTTTACAGTCCGAGCAACTACTCTCTGACCTATATGGGGTAAAGCGGAGTTATTTTTTGGTTAATGGGTCCACCGTAGGCAACATTGCCATGATTCTTGCTACCTGCCGGGAAGGTGATAAGGTCCTTGTCCAAAGAAACTGCCATAAATCGATTTTACATGGATTGATGTTAGCGAATGTACAACCGATCTTTTTACAACCAGCCTATTATGAGAAATGGGGCATTGCTGGCGGTGTGGGATCAACATTAATTGCAGAAGCCTTGAGTGTACATCCAGATGTAAAAGCCATCATTGTTACCTATCCTAATTATTATGGTCTTGGTGAAGACTTGACGGAAATGGTAAGACTCGCACATCAAAAGGGGATTCCTGTGCTGGTGGATGAGGCACATGGCGCTCATTTTCAGTTGGGAAGCCCATTTCCTAAGCCGGCAATTTTGGCAGGGGCAGATGTCGTTGTCCATTCAGCGCATAAAACACTGCCGGCTATGACGATGGGGTCATTTCTTCATGTTAATTCACCCTTAGTTGATGTCGATCAAGTATCATTTTATTTACAAATGCTTCAGTCGAGCAGTCCATCTTACCCAATTATGGGATCGCTCGACTTGGCCAGGGCCTACTTAGCTGCTTTTACATCAGAAGATAAAATATCCCTTATTGAAAAGATATCAGACTTCAGAGGGGAATTAGGTGCCTTGCAAACAGTAAAGGTGCTGGAGGCGCCACAAGGCACCTTGGCAGACCCGTTGAAAGTGGTCATTCAATCAACAAATGGTTTAAGCGGGTTTGAATTACAGCAGCTATGTGAAGCCAAAGGCATTTTTACGGAATTGGCTGATCCTCATAATTTATTAATGATTTTACCCTTATTAAAAATGGGTACCGAATTTCCTTTTCATGAAATCGTTCAAACTATAAAAAGAGCCACTGAAGACAGAACTGGAAACAAGGAACCAGATCTTGGGGTCCCATGGACTGATGGAAGGTCAATGACAGGACTTGAAATGCCATACTCCGTCATGAAGCATAGTAAATCAAAGCCTGTCACATTACGGGAAGCAGTGGGTGAGGTATCTGCCGAGATGGTCATTCCCTATCCGCCAGGCATCCCTTTAATTATGTCCGGGGAAATGATTACTCCTGAGCATATATACAATCTGAGGAGACTGCGAGAACTGGGATCAAGGTTTCATGGCGGTTCCTCCCTTTCAAACGGAGAATTGATCGTTTATGAAAGCAGGCATTAAAATGATATACTACAAACAAAGAACCTTGGAGGTACATCGATGAAACGTGGTATTTTTATAACAATGGAAGGGCCTGAGGGTGCTGGGAAAACAACAATTACCCAAATGCTTGGCAAGGCCCTGCAACAAGAAGGCTATCAAGTCCTATTAACGCGTGAGCCAGGGGGTGTTCCCATTTCGGAGCAAATTAGGGAAGTGATCCTTAATAAAGATAATACAGCCATGGACTCGAGGACAGAGGCTTTATTATACGCAGCAGCAAGGCGTCAGCATTTAGTGGAAGTGGTCATTCCTGAGTTGGAACGAGGGGGAATTGTCCTCTGTGACCGATTCATAGATAGCTCGTTAGCCTATCAGGGTCATGCTAGGGGTTTGGAAATAGAAGAAGTTTATAATATCAATAAATTCGCAATTGGAGATATGATGCCAGATGCCACGTTCTTTTTTGATATAAACCCGGAAGAGGGATTGAGACGTATCCAGTCCAATGGGGAACGGGAAGTGAACCGTCTGGATCTTGAAGCCCTCGACTTCCATAAAAAAGTTTATGAGGGGTATCAGTTCATTATAAATAGATGGAAAGACCGTTTCATTATCGTGGATGCAGGCCGGACAATAGATGAGGTTTTTGAGGAAACGAAAGCCAATTTGCTGAAATTTTTAGCGAAAGCAGGAAACTAAATATACGGGTTTCCATATTATTCAACCAATACTATTCCAGACAAGGACTAGTTGCTATAATGGAGTTAGTAAAAATTCAGAGTAACCGGAGGATGATGAGAATGAAAATGATCATTGCTGTCGTTCAAGACAAGGATAGTCATCGCCTGCTGAATGAATTAGTGGAAAATAATTTCGGAACGACCAAGCTAGCCAGCACTGGCGGGTTTTTAAAATCAGGCAATACGACTTTTATGATTGGCACAGAGGATGAACGTGTTGACAAAGCCATCCAGATCATCAAACAGAATTGTCAATCACGATCCCAGTTAGTATCACCGGTTTCACCGATGGGCGGGAATGCCGAGTCCTATGTACCTTACCCAGTGGAGATTCAAGTAGGCGGTGCGACCATTTTTGTTCTGCCAGTTGAAAACTTTTTACAATTTTAACGGTTAGTTTCAGGGAGGTTCATTATGAAAATCAACTATGATATCCCTATAAAGCTGGATAAATCGCGTCAGGATGCCAAACAGTTTCAAACCGGAAATGGAAGATTTCAACAAATGGTCCAAACACAGGATCAAAAGATGCAAATCCAAACATTAAACCGTTTGTTAGGCGATATTGAAGGGGCGGGTCAGCGTTTAGTTAGGTCACGCACTTTTAGGGAATTGGCAAAATATAAAGCATTGGTGAAACGGTTTGTTAAAGAAGCGGTTGAATATGGATTGGAACTGAAGCAATCCACGAGCTGGAATGAATATGGACAGAGTAGGCCGTTGAAAACCGTGGAAACGATAGATGTAAGATTAGTTGAGTTAAGTGAGGAAATTCTTAATAAAGAGAAAAGCTCGCTTGAAATTTTGGAAATGATAGGCGAAATTAAGGGTCTTCTGATTAATTTATATACTTAAGTGAGTTGATGGTTTTGGATAAAACATGGCGGGACATGAGTCAAATTCAGCCGCAGGTAATGACGATGCTGCAAAATAGCATAACGAAGAAAAGGGTGGCCCATGCGTATTTATTTGAAGGGGAAAAAGGGACAGGTAAGCAAGAGATAAGCAATGCCTTTGCCAAAAGCTTACTATGTGAAGCCCCGACAGCAGGTTATGAGCCATGCGAACTTTGTCGGAATTGCAAACGGATTTCAAGTGGGAATCATCCGGATGTCCATTTAATAGAAAGAGACGGTCTCTCAATAAAGAAAGAACAAATCAAGGGGCTTCAGGAAGAATTTTCGAAAAAAAGCGTAGAGGCGGATCGGAAGGTTTATATGATTGCCGATGCCGACAAAATGTCGGTGGGGGCAGCCAACAGTCTATTGAAATTTTTAGAAGAACCTTCAGCTGATACTGTAGCAATATTGATGACCGAACAGCTTCAGAGGATTCTGCCGACTATATTATCAAGATGCCAAGTGATTTCGTTCAAGCCATTATCTCCTGAGAATGTGAAACGGAAGCTGATGGAACAGGATGTAGAACCACAGCTGGCTTCGGTTATTGCACACATAACACAGAATGTGGAAGCTGGAATCGGGCTTAGTCATGATGAATGGTTTGTACAAGCTCAAAAAATAGTGGTAAAATTATATGAAGTGTTAAAACTTAATTCCTTGAAGGCATTGCTGTACCTTCAGACGGATTGGTTCACACACTTTAAAGAAAGAGAACAGGTTGACAGAGGTCTTGATTTGTTACTTCTTATATATAAGGATTTATTATACATTCAGTTGGACAAAGAGGACTTCGTTGTGTTCCAAAATAAACTGAAGGAATTTGAAACTCACGCTCTTCATCTTTCCCCAAGACGCCTTGCTGAACATATGGGTTGCATTTTGGAAGCAAAAAGGAAGCTGATGTCCAACACGAATCCACAGCTGTTGATGGAACAGCTTGTGCTGAATTTGCAGGAGGGATCATGATTTGTATGATGTTGTAGGTGTCCGTTTTAAAAAGGCGGGCAAAATATACTACTTCGATCCGGGTGAATTCGCAATTCCTAAGGACGATTTTGTAATAGTGGAGACTGTCCGCGGTGTTGAATTCGGTAAAGTCGTTACAGCCCGAAAACAAGTAGATGAAAACGATGTTGTCCTGCCATTGAAAAAAGTACTTCGGGTCGCTGATGCAAAAGATAAGCTGATTGTAGACGAGAACAAGGCGGCTGCAGAAGAGGCTTACTCTATATGTTGTCAAAAGGTTGTGGAGCATAAGCTGGATATGAAGCTGGTTGATGTGTCATATACTTTCGACAGAAATAAAGTCGTGTTTTATTTTACAGCGGATGGTCGCGTGGATTTCCGTGATTTAGTCAAAGATTTAGCTGCCATATTCAGAACTCGCATAGAACTGCGCCAAATTGGGGTAAGGGATGAGGCAAAGATGCTTGGTGGCATCGGGCCTTGTGGCAGAATGCTTTGCTGTTCCACATTTCTTGGAGATTTTGAACCGGTTTCCATCAAAATGGCGAAGGATCAGAATTTATCATTAAACCCTACAAAAATCTCAGGTTTATGCGGTCGATTGATGTGCTGTCTGAAATATGAAAATGATGAGTATGAAAGTGCGAAGGAAATGCTTCCTGATTTAGGTGAAATGATTAATACGCCTGGTGGCAAAGGCAAGGTAGTGGGGCTTAATATTCTAGAACGCGTACTTCAGATTGAACTAATCGAGCAAGAAAGAGTATTAGAGTATACTCTAGATGAGATTCTAAAAGAGGGAGCCGTTTCTATTCAAGCCACAGATTATTAAGGTGGTGGGAGAGCGTGGATAAGAAAGATATTTTTGAGTCGGTGACCAATATGGAAACCCAGATAGGCCAATTATATAAGCAGCTTGGAGAATTGAAGCAGAACTTAGCTGAAATCCTGGAGGAAAATCAGTCGCTCAAGCTGGAGAAAGAGCATTTGCGCCATCGGTTGGGCCTTGTGGAAGTCGAAAGTGCGCCTGCTGCAGTAAAGGTCAAACAAAAAGTGAAAAACCGTACCGCAAGTACGGACAAGGTTATGGATATCGGGGAAGGCTATGATAATTTAGCCCGTATCTATCAAGAAGGCTTTCATATTTGCAATCTGCATTTTGGCAGTTTACGAAAAGAAGGGGATTGCCTGTTCTGTTTATCTTTTTTAAACAAGAAGTGATAAAGGAATAATATAAAAGATGTTTCTTTTACGTGATAGATAGACCGTTTACAATATATAGTGATTCGGGGTCTGACGCATACTATGAGTCAGGCCCCTTTTTGTACGATAGTAATGTAGAAGCATGGTCCCTACACATGCTTTTTCGATACATGATTAGGAGGGTAACAGCAATGGTGGAACTTAAAGGCGATGAGCGCCTGGATTATCTATTGGCTGAGAATTTAAGGATCATCCAGAGCCCATCGGTGTTCTCTTTTTCATTAGATGCCGTTTTATTATCAAGGTTCGTAAATGTACCGATCCAAAAAGGGAAAATCGTAGATCTTTGCTCAGGTAATGGGGTCATACCCTTGCTGTTGAGTACAAGAACGAAAGGGACAATTACCGGTGTTGAAATACAAGAGCGGTTATATGACATGGCCCAGAGAAGCATGGACTATAATGGCGTGTCCTCCCAAATCGAGATGATTCATGGGGATATAAAAGAAATTCCAAAACAGATAGGGTATAGCAAATATGATGTCGTAACTTGCAATCCACCCTATTTCCCGACGCCATCCATCGAGGAAATTAACAAAAATGAGCACTTTGCAATTGCCCGACATGAAATAATGTGCAATCTTGAGGATGTCATGCGTGTTACAAGCCAGCTGCTGCGTCAAGGTGGGAAAGCTGCATTCGTTCATAGACCGGGCCGCCTGATGGATATCCTGCATTTCATGAGGATGTACAGAATTGAACCGAAGCGGCTGCAATTCGTTTATCCTAAGAGCTCAAAAGAAGCGAATACGATTCTTATAGAAGGGATAAAGGACGGCAGCCCCGATTTGAAGATTCTTCCTCCGCTTGTTGTATATAATGATCAAAATGAGTATAATCCGGAAATCAGAAGGATTCTATATGGAGAGGAATAAGCATTATTTTTATGTTTTGAAATGCAGGGACGGCAGCTATTATGCAGGGTATACGAATAATTTGCACCGCAGGATTAATGCTCATAATAATGGCAGGGGAGCAAAGTATACACGGGGCCGGACCCCGGTTGAACTGATTTACCATGAAATATTCGAAACACGGACATTGGCCATGCAGGCTGAATATAAGTTTAAGCAATTAACAAGAAAACAAAAGCAAAAGTGGATGGCAAAGGAGGATACATGATATGTGGCAGCAAAAGAGTTTTGAAAAAGAAGGATTGGAGCCAGCTCTATATCTGGTTCCTACACCGATAGGAAACCTTGAGGATATGAGTTTCCGGGCTTTAAGAATCTTGAAGGAAGCGGATGTCATTGCTGCTGAGGACACGCGAAATACGAAGAAATTATGCAACTACTTTGAAATTTCGACACCTATCGTCAGTTACCATGAACATAATAAGGAATATAGCGGGAAGCAAATGCTAGAGAGGCTTCGATCTGGCGAGGTCATCGCATTGGTAAGTGATGCTGGCTTGCCGACGATATCCGACCCGGGATATGAACTGGTCAAAGAGGCCATTGCCGAAAAGTTTAAAGTCATCCCGTTGCCAGGGGCCAATGCTGCATTAACTGCATTGATCGCATCAGGACTGATTCCGCAGCCATTTTACTTCTATGGCTTTCTACAACGGGGAGCAAAAGAAAAAAAGCAGGAGCTGGAAAAATTAAAAAAAGTGGAATCGACTTGGATTGTTTATGAATCGCCACATCGATTGAAAGAAACATTGAAACATATGCATGAAATTTTAGGTGACCGCCGTATAGTATTATGCCGCGAGTTAACCAAGAAATTTGAAGAGTTCATTCGAGGGACTGTGAGTGAAGCATTGACGTGGGCGACGGAATCAGAAATTCGCGGTGAGTTCTGTTTAATAATTGAAGGTGGGCAATGGTCGGAAGATGAACCTGAAGAAGCTTGGTGGACGGCCCTTGACATCGTCGGTCATGTTAATCATTATATGGAAACCAAGCAGTTCACCTCAAAGGATGCAATCAAGCAGGTCGCAAAAGATCGCAATATGCAAAAACGTGATGTATATCAGGCGTATCACATTGATATAAAATAATAATAAACATAAAAAAACTTCCGAAGACCGGAAGTTTTTTTATCATTTATTTAGAAGCAGTGAAGTTTTGTTGAATTTCTTGAATAAGTAATTCTGCACCTTCACGACTAAGGATCAATTTACCATTAGCAAGTGTAAGGTTGTTATCGGAAACTTCACCTGTAACTTGGCAAGTCATGTTTGGTTTGTATTTTTTCAAGATGATGCGCTCATCATCAACATAGATTTCAAGAGCGTCTTTCTCAGCGATACCCAATGTACGACGAAGTTCGATTGGAATAACCACCCGGCCTAACTCATCAACTTTACGAACAATACCTGTAGATTTCATTTAAAAAATTCTCCTCTCAGTTACAATCTAGTACCCTATTTCTATTTTTTTCGCCAATATTCGACAAATTTTTTTATAAATTTATAATACCAGCCATTCCCAAATTCGTCAATGATTTATTTTCATTTTTTTGTAAGAAATAGCATGACTCTTTTCGTGTAACAAAAGGGCTTTTATAGAGAAAAAATCGGTTATATCTTTAAAAATGAAGAAATAGCAGGAAACAGAGGACTACTCGCTTCACCACATTTCGACAAAGTATGCATATAAAAAACACACTTCACTATTATATGATTAAATATAATTTAGTTTCAAAACAAAAGTTCTGAATTAAGGATAATTTTCTGAAAAAGTTTACGAATATGTGAGTTGTTGCACAAAAAAAGAAATTTAGGTATATTTTGTTGAGGTAAGAGGTAATGCTGTCATAAGGGAAGTTCACTTCCAGTACCCTTATTGTTAAAATGAAAAATTTACTTCAATTTTTTATTCTATTAACATGATGATTAGATTAGTGATTATTGTCGCGCAGAATTGTATATAGCGTTAAAATAGAGATAATAGCTTAAAATATATTCTTATGGCTTGGGCAAGTCCTATAGCCGGTTTTTCAAATGATGAGGAGGGAACGAAGTGCAAGATAAATTAAAAACATTCTATATCACGACACCCATATATTATCCGAGTGGTAATTTACATATAGGGCACGCGTATACGACAGTGGCAGGGGATGCCATGGCTCGTTATAAAAGGATGCGTGGCTTCGATGTCATGTATTTAACAGGAACTGATGAACATGGTCAAAAAATCCAGCGTAAGGCAGCTGAAGATGGAGTCACTCCTCAGCAATATGTTGATAATATCGTATCAGGGATTAAAGAGCTCTGGGAAAAGCTTGATATTTCATATGATGATTTCATCAGGACGACGGAAGATCGCCATAAAGAGGTCGTAGCCAAGATTTTCAAAAGGCTATTGGACCAGGGTGATATATATTTGGACCAATATGAAGGATTATATTGTACACCTTGCGAATCTTTCTTCACGGAACGTCAGGTGGAAGAAAGCAATGGAAATTGTCCGGATTGCGGCAGGCCTGTTGAAAAGGTGAAAGAGGAATCTTATTTCTTTAAGATGAGTAAATATGCGGATCGGTTACTGAAGTTTTATGAGGAAAACCCGGATTTCATTCAACCGGAATCGCGCAAAAATGAAATGATCAATAACTTCATCAAGCCTGGATTGGAAGATCTGGCCGTATCCCGTACTACTTTCGATTGGGGCATCAAGGTGCCGGGAGATCCAAAGCATGTTATTTATGTATGGATTGATGCATTGACCAATTATATAACGGCATTAGGTTACGGGACGGATAATGACTCTAAATACTTGAATTATTGGCCTGCCGATGTACATTTGGTAGGAAAGGAAATCGTTCGTTTCCATACAATCTATTGGCCGATCATGTTAATGGCTCTTGATGTGCCGCTTCCAAAGAAAGTCTTTGCCCACGGATGGCTTCTCATGAAAGATGGTAAAATGTCCAAATCAAAAGGGAATGTAGTGGATCCCGTTACATTGATTGATCGTTACGGTTTGGATTCTTTACGCTACTACTTATTGCGAGAAGTACCATTTGGTTCAGATGGAGTATTTACACCGGAAGGGTTTGTGGAGCGTATCAATTTTGATCTGGCAAATGATTTAGGGAATTTATTAAATCGAACTGTTGCAATGGTCAATAAGTATTTTGATGGTGTGATTCCTAATTACGAAGGATCCAATGGCGAATTCGAAAAGGCTTTGCTTGAAATGAACCAAGATACGGTAGGCAAGTATGAGGAAGCCATGGAAAACATGGAATTTTCAGTTGCACTAACATCCATTTGGCAACTCGTGAGCAGAACCAATAAATTCATTGATGAGACCCAGCCATGGACTCTTGCTAAAGATGAATCAAGGAAAGAAGACCTTGCTAGTGTCATGGTTCATTTGGCGGAATCATTGCGCAGGACGGCAATCCTTTTGAAACCGTTCTTGACGCAAACACCAGAAAAAATCTTTGCTCAGCTTAGCATCAAAGATGATGTGTTAAAATCCTGGGACAGTTTAGCGGAATTCGGTCAAATTCCTGCTGAAACAAAAGTCTTGAAGGGAGAGCCGATCTTCCCTCGTCTGGATATGGAAGAGGAAGTTTTATATATTAAAGATCAAATGCAGGGTGGCGCCCCCAAGGCCGAGGAAAAAGTGGAAGAGACGATTCCTGAAGTCGATGAAATCACTATTGATGACTTTACAAAAGTGGAGCTTCGTGTTGCTCAGGTCATGGAAGTTGAGCCTGTAAAGAAAGCGGATAAGCTTCTTAAACTTCAGCTTGATTTGGGTTATGAGAAGCGCCAAGTCGTATCAGGCATTGCACAGCACTATAAACCTGAAGATTTAGTAGGCAAAAAAGTGATATGCGTAACAAATTTGAAACCTGTTAAACTTCGTGGCGAGCTCTCTCAAGGAATGATTTTGGCGGGAAGCCAGGATGGAGTGCTCTCAGTCGCTACAATAGATTCATCGATTCCTAATGGTTCTAAGGTGAAATAAACCGATGAAAACATAAAGGTGTTTCATATGAAACATTTTTATGTTTTTTTCTTTATGCTTTTGGAAAAAGTAATTTAATACAGGTTCAGGCTCTGCATTTATTTGTTGGACATATAAGAGCCTTTGTAATCTTTTTGTTACCTAAATGTGAAACATAAAACTTTCATTTTTTAATAAAATAGTGCTAGAAAGGGAGAAAAATAATGTTATTTGATACACATGTACATGTTAATGCGGAACAATTCAACGAGGATCTCGAGGACGTAATTGACAGAGCTAAGGAAGCAGGAGTCAATCATATGGTAGTCGTTGGTTTTGACCGGCCAACTATTATAAGGGCAATGGAATTAATAGAAGCTTATGATTTCATGTATGCCGCGGTCGGATGGCATCCTGTGGATGCTATAGATATGACAGAAGAGGACTTACAATGGATCGAGGAATTATCCAATCATCCAAAGGTTGTGGCCATTGGTGAGATGGGTCTGGATTATCATTGGGATAAATCACCGAAAGATGTTCAAATGGAGGTGTTCAGGAAGCAAATCCGACTGGCAAAAAGGGTGGGGCTGCCCATTATCATCCATAATCGGGAAGCGACCGCGGATATCGTGAACATACTCAAGGAAGAAGAGGCATCAAGGGTTGGAGGCATCATGCATTGCTTTAGCGGAAGTGCAGAAACGGCTTTGGAATGCATCAATATGAACTTTTATATTTCATTGGGTGGCCCTGTGACCTTCAAGAATGCAAAAAAACCAAAGGAAGTGGCAGCAGCCGTACCTTTAGACCGTTTACTGATAGAGACCGATTGTCCATACTTGGCTCCCCATCCTTATAGAGGGAAGCGTAATGAACCTTCGTATGTGAAGCTTGTTGCTGAACAAATTGCAGAAATCAAACAACTCACATTAGAGGAAGTTTCCCAGGCAACAACGGAAAATGCCAAGAAATTATTCGGCATTAACTGACATTTTTTTTTACAATATCTCCCGGGGTTCATTAGCTAAAATTGATTTTTTCTAAGGTTTCTACAAATCTCACTCCAACTATAGGCTTATTATGTCGAGAAGTCGCCCTTTCCTTTTCAAGGTGAAATATGCATAATAGGTAGTAATTTCCTAAATGAGAAGTGAATGGGTTGACAGCTTGATAACTAAGTCTATATAATCACCGGGAGGAAGGAGGAGTTTTTCATTCTATTAAAAACTATGAAAAACCTTATTCCCAGACCTTTTGGGAAGAAGAGAATGGCAATTGCCATTTTCAGTGCTATTCTTGTTTCTACAGCATTGGGAATACTGATATATCAAGGAACAAAGGATACAGTTACAATCATGCTAGACGGAAAAAAAGAGGTAGTGCGTACACACGCGGCTACTGTAAATGATATGTTGGAAGATTTAGAGATTACCGTTAAAGCCGCAGACTACGTCCACCCATCTAGAACCACCAAGGTAGATGATGATTTAGAGGTGGTTTGGAAGCCTGCACAAAAAATCGTCATGGTACAGGATGGTAAGACGAAGGATGTTTGGTCCACCGCCGATACGGTAGACGAACTTTTAAAAGACCAAAATCTTAGTGTGAAGGAACAGGATAAGATCACCCCTTCGAAAAATACAAAGCTGAAAGCGAATATGGAAGTTGCCATAGACAAAGCCTTTTCACTGAAATTAGTGGTGGGTGGAGACGAAAAGCAGGTATGGTCAACTTCGACTACTGTCGCTGACTTTTTAAAGCAACAAGGAGTAAAACTCAATGATTTGGATCGTGTTGAGCCAGAATTAACCGAAAAAGTTGAAGCTGAGAATACGGTAAACGTAGTTCGAATTGAAAAAGTCACCGATGTAGTGGAAGAACCAGTTGACTTTGCTGTCATAACTAAAAAAGATGACTCTTTATCAAAAGGGAAAGAGAAAATTGTCACAGAAGGAAAAGACGGACTCATTTCCAAAGAATATGAAGTTATTAAAGAAAATGGCAAAGAGGTTAAAAGAGAATTACTTTCAGAAAAAGTGGTTAATAAAAAGCAGGATAAAGTTGTAACGGTCGGAACTCGAACGACGGTTGCCCAAGCATCACGCGGAGTAACTAACGTTAGTTCTTCAAGTGGAAAAGAAATATATGTATCATCAACAGCTTATACTGCCAGTTGTAAGGGCTGTTCCGGTGTCACGTCCACAGGCGTGGATCTAAAGAGCAATCCGGGTGCGAAAATCATCGCTGTCGATCCAAACGTAATTCCTATGGGCTCGAAAGTATATGTGGATGGCTATGGCTATGCAGTAGCTGCTGACAAAGGCGGAGCAATAAAGGGAAATAGGATTGACGTCTTTTTTTCCTCGAAAAATGATGCTTATCGCTGGGGTGTAAAGAGGGTAAAGATTCGTGTATTGGACTAATAAGGTTTCTCTCGCAGGAGATGAATTCGTCTCCTGTTTTTTGCGTTTTATTTTCCATTTGTTGAAAAACCCTAGGTAAAACTGTTTTAATAAGATAGACGTCCCACTATTCCATAAGATTTCAATATGTGCGTGTGAACTTCATAAATGATCTTGACTGGATTCTCTATCCAGAAAATTTTACGGGGGACCGGTTACGTTTATCCAAGAGCTAATCAAAGCGCTTGCGCTTTTCTGTATGGAGGAAACCATGAAAAAGATTAAAGAAATTATCGTTGTAGAAGGAAAAGACGATACGGTAGCAATAAAAAGGGCTGTTAATGCTGATACAATAGAAACCAACGGTTCCGCGGTGAACGAGTCTTGTATTGAGCAGGTGAGGCTTGCACAAAAGACACGTGGAGCCATCATTTTCACAGACCCTGATTTTCCTGGTCAAAAAATCAGGAATATAATTTCAGAACAAGTAAAAGGCTGTAAACACGCCTTTTTAACGAAGAAGGAAGCCCTTCCTAAGTCAGGTAGAGGAATTGGTGTGGAACATGCTTCTCCTGAGGCAATTCGTAATGCTTTAAAGGAAGCCCAATTAATGGATGAAGAGGCTTCAGAAGAGATTTCACAGCAAGATTTAATAGATGCCGGTTTAATCGGGGGATCCGGTGCCAAGGAACGAAGGGAAAAACTTGGATCTATTTTAAAAATCGGGTTTACCAATGGTAAACAGTTATATAAGAGACTAAAAATGTTCCAAATATCAACTGAGGCTTTTGAAAAAGCGATGGTACAGATAATTCAGGAGGAAAAAAATGAATAAGGATATTGCAACCCCTGTCAGAACGAAAGAAATATTAAAGAAATATGGATTCTCCTTTAAAAAGAGCTTAGGCCAGAACTTTTTAATTGATACGAATATCTTGAAACGTATTGTCGAACATGCCAATTTGACAGAGGAAAGCGGCGCCATTGAAATTGGGCCGGGAATCGGGGCATTGACGGAACAACTAGCGAAAAGCAGCAAAAAGGTTGCGGCCTTTGAAATCGATCAGCGTCTGCTGCCCATCTTATCGGATACACTGTCTCCCTATAACAATGTAAACATCATTCACGGGGATGTTCTTAAAGCTGATGTCAAGAAGGTCATCGAGGAGGAATTTTCCGGATTTTCGGACCTGATGGTCGTTGCGAATCTTCCATATTACGTCACGACACCCATCATTTTAAAGCTATTGTCCGAGGACCTGCCCATTAGGGGCATCGTGTGCATGCTGCAAAAGGAAGTGGCCGATCGAATTGCCGCAAAACCTGGGACAAAGGAATACGGTTCTTTATCCATTGCCATTCAATATTATACGGAAGCCGAAACAGTGATGATAGTACCCAAAACGGTATTCATGCCTCAGCCTAATGTTGATTCAGCTGTAATCCGCCTTACAAAGCGCGTGAAGCCGATCGTCGAGGTCCTGGATGAGGATTTCTTATTCACGGTGACCCGGGCGAGTTTTGCCCAGCGCCGGAAAACGATTTTAAATAACTTAACCAGTCAGCTGCCAGATGGTAAAGCGAAAAAAGAACATATACTGGCCGCTCTCGAAGCTGCGGAAGTGGATCCTTCCAGACGGGGGGAAACGCTGAGCATCAAAGAATTTGGCCGCTTAAGTGATGCATTATTGCCGAATTTCAAATAAAGGAAATGTGAAACATTCAAGTCGGAATGGGGTCAATCCCAGCTTCCGGCTTTTTTTATTATGAAATGGGCCAGCCATGAGGGAACGTATCCGAAAATGTAATCAATCCCCGCCTTTCACCATTCAAGAATGGTTCGCATAACTTAAGAATGAAAATAAACTAGGGCGGGCTGAAAATAAGTCTTCTCATGGGGTGGGGCCATGAATATTCAAATAAACGATATTGTTGGTCGGGTTTCTTATAAATGCGACGTGTTGTTCCGGGTAATCGATATCCGTGATATTGACGGAAGGCGTCAAGCTGTTCTTTATGGGGAAGATATCCGATTGATTGCAGATGCACCTTTTCAAGATTTAATGATCATTAATGATAATGAAAGAAATGATCGACAAAGGTCGAATGAGGTACTTCAAGAACAATCTTACCGCTTATTAACGCAAGATCTAGAGCTGCAACAACAAAAAAGTGGCTATCAATCAAGTAATGGTTATCGGTACGGCGGTGAATACTTTCAGATACCAGGGCGGGTCCTCCATGTTGATGGGGATGCATCTTACTTAAGGAAATGTATGGATTTATATCAGAAATTCAGTATTCCGGTCAATGGTATCTATTGCAATGAAAAGGAAATGCCCCAAAGAATCGGGGGGCTGTTGGACCATTATCGACCGGACATTCTTGTTGTCACCGGTCATGATGCCTATTCAAAATCAAAAGGGCCGATATCCGATATTAATGCCTACCGTCACTCAAAGGATTTTGTGCAGACGGTTAGAGAAGCGAGAAGGCGAGTTTCTCATTTAGACCAACTGATTATATTTGCCGGGGCTTGTCAGTCACATTTTGAATCGCTGATCCAAGCGGGGGCAAATTTTGCAAGTTCTCCTTCCCGTGTTAATATTCATGCTCTTGATCCGGTATATATCGTCGGAAAGATAAGCTTTACGCCTTTTTCCGATCATATTCATGTATGGGATGTCCTTCGGAATACATTAACTGGAGAAAAGGGGTTGGGGGGAATTGAGACAAAAGGGGTGCTACGGACCGGGCTGCCCTTCAAGCCATTTCAGGAAGAATGAACGAGCTGCATTTTGAAAGAATGCAGCTTGCTTTTGGTGGGTAAGAATTCGGATATCGTTACAGAAAAACCGGTTTTTTGTTAAGTGATGTTAGTAAGTAATGATTTAATTACGAAAGTTCGGCTTAATAGATAATGGAATAGTTCGTTTACATAATTTTTCATTTCCCAGGATATAATAAAATTGTTCGCGATTTTGCCGAATTTCAGATAAAAATATATTGACTACATTTTTAAGTGCTGATATAATTTATTATTTTGTTTGCGTATATTTGTAAATTGTGATATACTTAACTTAGTGAGGTGGACCGAAAATGCCAAAAACTCTAGCTGATATTAAAACTGCACTTGATTCAAACCTAGGTAAAAGATTGCTCTTAAAAGCAAACGGTGGAAGAAGAAAGACTGTAGAACGATTCGGAACTTTGGCGGAAACTTATCCGGCTGTTTTTGTAATTGAGCTCGACCAAGATGAAAATGCGTTTGAAAGAGTATCTTACAGCTATGCGGATGTTTTAACGGAAACCGTAGAACTAACATTTTTAAACAAACAACAAGAGATGTAACTTAGACGAGGCAGTGAACAACTTTGTTTGCTGCCTTTTGTTTTGTATAGAATACCTGTGAGCTCCAATAAAGGCTTAAAAAGGATGTAATGAAATAGCGTATGATGCAAACACTAGGCATGTGACGGCATGGAAAGGGGTTGCTTCGCTTGAGCAGGAAAAAAGGGATTATGTCAAATGATCTTAAAGAGGAATTGGCTAAAGAACTTGGATTTTACGATGTTGTCCAGAAAGAAGGCTGGGGAGGAATCCGGGCCAGGGACGCAGGGAACATGGTAAAGCTTGCTATCGAAAAAGCACAACGTCAATTGGTGAACAAAGAGTAGATCAAACACTTAATTGCATCATGTCGTCATGTTGAAGAAGCCGGACTCTTTATACAATGTATAGCTCCATTCATTTTTGCTTACATTGTAGTTAAGGAGTCTGGTTTTTTTATGTATCGGTGAATGCTGTATGGATATGTAGCAAGTCTTTTGGGATGCAGGAACCCCAACGTGCCTACATGTGTCTATTCTCCTCTAAGGGTGATCTTAGCTTCATTACATTGAAATTACGATGAAAAAACCTTTAGAATATAAACAAATATGATAGAATAGGACAAGAACTTTTAAGAACGTTAAAGTAGGTGGACATATTGAAGCTTATGGAAAAAGCCCCGGCTAAAATTAATTTGGCTTTGGATGTGCTTTTCAAACGGCCTGATGGATATCATGAGGTGGAAATGATCATGACGACAGTCGACCTTGCCGATAGAATTGAACTAAAGGAAATAAAGGGAAATCATATTCAAATTCTATCCCATAATCGATTTGTTCCGGATGATCATCGGAATTTAGCTTATCAAGCTGCATTTATTCTAAAGGAACGTTTTGGGATCAAAAAAGGTGTTTCCATAACTATAGAGAAAAATATACCTGTGGCTGCAGGACTAGCTGGTGGAAGCAGTGATGCCGCAGCTACCTTGAGAGGCTTGAATAGACTGTGGAAACTTGGTCTTTCCATGGATGAACTTGCGGAAATAGGAGCTGAAATTGGCTCTGATGTTTCATTTTGCGTATATGGAGGAACGGCATTGGCCAGGGGGCGCGGGGAAAAAATCACGCATCTTCCCGCACCGCCAAAATGCTGGGTCATCTTGGCCAAACCGACGATCGGCGTATCGACGGCAGATATATACAAAAGGCTCCAGACATCAAAAATGGAGCATCCGGATGTACCTGGAATGATTTCGGCTATTATGGAAAACAATTATCACGATGTATGTGAAGGGTTGGGTAATGTTCTGGAACAAGTGACATTGCAGTTATACCCAGAGGTTGCAAACATTAAAGATCAAATGAAGACATTTGGAGCAGATTCGGTCTTGATGAGCGGAAGTGGTCCGACCGTTTTTGGTTTGGTGGAACATGATTCGCGCATGCAAAGAATTTATAATGGACTTCGTGGATTTTGTGACCAAGTCTATGCGGTCCGTTTACTGGGTGATCGAAACAATCTTGAATAGAAACGTACATTAGTGGTATAGTTGCTATATAATATTCGGGAATTAACAAAGGGGGTGTCTCAATGAAATTTCGTCGCAGCGAGAGGCTAGTCGATATGACCAATTATTTATTAGAACATCCAGGGGAACTTGTTTCGCTGACTTATTTTGCTGAAAGATATAGTTCGGCAAAATCCTCGATCAGTGAAGATTTGACAATCATCAAAGATACCTTTGAACAACGGGGGATAGGATCTTTAACAACCGTTCCAGGTGCGGCCGGTGGGGTGAAATATATTGTTTCCATCAAGGAAGAAGAAGCCAATGCCTTCATTGACGGATTATGCGATACGATCGCTAGTCCCGAAAGGTTACTTCCTGGCGGTTATCTATATATGACAGACATATTAGGACATCCGCAAACCGTGAATAAGGTTGGAAGGATAATCGCTTCAATGTATGCCAAGAAAAATGTCTCAGTCATCATGACAATGGCAACCAAAGGGATATCATTAGCATACGCCGTGGCAAATTATTTGAATGTTCCAGTTGTCATTGTAAGAAGGAATAATAAAGTAACGGAAGGTTCTACAGTGAGCATCAATTATGTTTCAGGCTCTTCAAAGCGGATTCAGACTATGGTACTCTCTAAGAGAAGCTTGGTTGAAGGTTCGAATGTATTAATTGTAGACGATTTCATGAAGGCTGGGGGTACCATTAACGGTATGGTCAGTCTATTGGATGAATTTAAGGCAACAGTTGCCGGAATAGCAGTGCTGGTCGAATCCGAACATACTGAGGAGTGCCTTGTCGAGGACTATGTTTCATTAATCAAGTTGACGCAGGTGGTCGAAAGAGACAAGAAAATCAATGTAAGCCGTGGGAATTATTTTACGAAAAAGGAATAGGGGGAATCATTTAATGAAAACGATACATACTGATGAAGCACCGGCAGCGATCGGACCATATTCACAAGGCGTGATCGTGGATAAGTTATTTTTCAGTTCAGGACAGATCCCACTTACTGCTTCTGGTGAGATGGTGACTGGGGATGTAAAGGAACAGACACACCAGGTCTTTAAGAATCTCCAAGCTGTTTTGAAAGAAGCTGGGGCTTCATTGGAAACTGTCATTAAGGCAACAGTATTCATTAAAAGTATGGATGATTTCGGTTCGATTAATGAAATTTACGGAGAATATTTTTCTGCTCACAAACCTGCTCGCTCTTGTGTAGAGGTTGCTCGCCTTCCTAAAGATGCACTAGTGGAAATAGAAGTGGTAGCGCTCGTTAAATAAACGGGCGTTTTTTTATTTTTTAGGAAATTCGTAATGGGTATCATCCTGTAATATCAGGGTGATTTTTAGTATTTTTGAAAACTAGGCTGAATTTTCTAAAAAAATTACAGATAATAGAAGGAGTTCACGTTTTTTTGTTGAATATGTACTTTAAGTTTTAACAACAACAAAAAGGGATGGTGAGCTTAAATGGAAGTAACTGACGTAAGATTACGCCGTGTGAATACGGATGGTCGTATGAGAGCTATCGCATCAATTACACTGGATAATGAATTTGTGGTTCATGATATTCGTGTGATCGACGGAAACAATGGTTTATTTGTAGCAATGCCAAGTAAACGAACTCCAGATGGAGAATTCCGGGATATCGCTCATCCAATCAATTCCTCGACACGCGGGAAAATTCAAGAAGCTGTCTTGACAGAATATCATCGATTGGGAGAACTTGAAACTGAATTAGAGGAAGCTGGAGCAGGTGCTTCTTAAAATAACCTTACTTTTAAACTTTAAATTTATAATTAGTGCATCTAGAGCCTACTTCATAAGTAGTGCTCTTTTTTATTTATTCATAAACGGATAAGTATAGAACCTATTCGCTCATCGCATAGGCAATTGCTTTAATTATCAAAATTGTAAAATTAAGGTGATATCTTCAAAGTTTAAATACCCAACCTTTTTATTTTTTAAACCTTTTTGTTCATCCTGAAATTGAAATTCACTTAAGCGGGATTTGAGGATATCACTTACTCCATCCGTCTTATGTGCTGAAGATGAATTGAAACGGTAATCTAGTTTTGGAATGGAAGTTAACAAAGGGTGCAGTACTTTCATATGGCTTGTACATAGGTCTAGCGCGATCATGGCAATGTTTTGGGACAATGGGGCTTGCTGGTGTTATAGAAGGGAGGAGACGTGGTTCCTGTATTATGCCGTTAATGAAAATGACATCGACCATGATTTAAAATAATGCTAAAAGGTCCATTAATAACATTAACAAGGCTGTCGGAAACTGAACTTTTTTTACCTGATTGGTTGACAATTATATGTACTTTTAATTGTTACCTTGAAAAGAATCACTATTTGAGATAATATTTTTAGTGGATAAAAAGGTGAAAATGGAGGCCTGTTATGAGTAATCGCTATGCAATAATATTGGCCGCTGGGCAAGGTACTAGGATGAAATCTAAGCTTTATAAGGTTTTGCACCCTGTTTGCGGGAAACCAATGGTACAACATGTTATCGATCAAGTCAATCAACTTCAAATAGAAGATATTGTTACAGTCATCGGCCATGGAGCTGAAAAAGTACAAGAACAACTTGGTGATTCATGCAAGTATGCCTTACAAGAACAGCAATTAGGTACGGCACATGCTGTAATGCAAGCGGAAAGCGCTTTATCCGTAAAAAGTGGAACGACCCTTGTTATTTGCGGTGATACGCCTCTGATTAAAGCGGAAACGATGAAAGAGCTTATAGCATTGCATGAGCAAAGTCAGGCGAAAGCAACAATCTTAACAGCATATGCAGATAATCCTGCTGGTTATGGAAGGGTCCTTCGCGGTGAAGGCGGTCTTGTAGAAAAAATCGTCGAGCATAAGGATGCCACTGATGAAGAAAGATATGTTAAGGAAATAAATACCGGTACATATTGCTTCGATAATCAAGCATTATTTAGCGCGCTGAAAAAAGTTTCAAATGAAAACGTCCAGGGAGAATATTATTTACCGGATGTTATTGAAATCTTAAAAGAGGAAGGCGAAGTGGTGACGGCCTTCCAATCCAGTGATTTAGAGGAGACATTGGGTGTAAATGACCGAGTTGCCTTATCGCAGGCGGAGCAAATTTTACGGAAACGCATCAATGAAACGCATATGAGGAATGGTGTAACGATCATCGATCCGCTAACTACGTACATTGAAGCGGATGTGCAAATCGGACAGGATACAGTCATTAGCCCTGGATCATTCATTAAAGGAAAAAGTATTATCGGGCAGGATTGCATAATTGGCCCGAATACGGAAATCAGTAATTGTGAAATTGGTGATGGAACGGAAGTCCTCCAATCGGTTGTACATGAAAGCAGTATTGGAAGTTTTGTTAAAATTGGTCCATTCGCACATGTTAGACCTCAATCGGATATTAAGGATTCCGTTAAGATCGGTAATTTTGTCGAAATTAAAAAGACCGTTTTTGGCGAAGGAAGCAAGGCCTCTCACTTGAGTTATATTGGAGATGCAGAGGTTGGGGAGAATGTTAATATAGGCTGCGGATCAATTACCGTGAATTACGACGGGAAAAATAAACATTTGACGAAGATTGAAGACAATGTCTTCATAGGCTGCAATTCTAACCTGGTTGCACCCGTGACGGTAGGAGAAGGGGCATATGTAGCTGCTGGGTCAACCATTACGCAAGATGTACCGCCGGAAGCCCTATCCGTTGCCCGTGCTCGTCAAGTTAACAAAGAAGATTATGTCAAGAATTTGAAATTTAATAAATAACCGACGGAGGTCATCATGTCAAATCAGTATTTAGATCCTAATTTAAAAGTGTTCTCTTTAAATTCAAACTTCGATTTAGCTGAGGAAATTGCAGCTGCAATCGGTGTTGAACTTGGAAAATGTAGCGTAACAAGTTTCAGTGACGGTGAAGTTCAGATCAATATTGAAGAAAGTATTCGTGGCTGTGACGTTTACGTAATCCAATCAACAAGCCAACCAGTCAATGAAAATTTAATGGAACTTTTAATTATGATCGATGCTCTTAAACGTGCTTCAGCTAAAACGATCAATATTGTCATGCCATATTACGGTTATGCCCGACAAGATCGTAAAGCGCGTGCGCGTGAACCAATTACAGCTAAACTTGTCGCAAATCTTCTAGAAACGGCTGGTGCCCACCGTGTTATCACATTAGATCTTCACGCACCACAAATTCAAGGTTTCTTCGATATTCTGATCGATCACCTTGTTGCTGTTCCGATTTTAGCTGATTTCTTCAAGGAAAAAGATTTAAGTGATATCGTCATCGTTTCCCCAGATCATGGTGGTGTAACACGTGCCCGTAAAATGGCCGATCGCCTAAAAGCACCGATTGCCATTATCGATAAGCGCCGTCCAAGACCGAACGTGGCTGAAGTCATGAACATCATTGGTAATATTGAAGGGAAGACAGCAATACTGATTGATGACATCATCGATACTGCCGGGACTATTACACTAGCAGCCAATGCCCTTGTAGAGAATGGTGCTAAAGCAGTGTATGCTTGTTGTACACACCCAGTCCTTTCAGGCCCTGCCATCGAAAGGATTCAAAATTCAACGATTAAGGAATTGGTCGTGACTAACTCGATTGCCCTATCTGAAGATAAGAAAATCGATAAAATTACTGGACTTTCTGTAGCACCTTTGATTGCAGAGGCAATTATTCGTGTGCATGAGGAACAATCAGTCAGCACATTATTCGATTGAAAAAAAAATTAACCAAACACGGCGGGCCCTAGGGCTCGCCGTATTTTGGTTTGAAATTTTCAAAAAATATAAATCCATAGTTGACAGATATGAATACTAATAATAAAATAGCTATACAAATTCACTTCATATTCATGGAATGAAAACCTGTACTAAAGCAAGTGCATATTGGTTAACGCCGATCGGACTACCGAAGGCTCCTTTTCACTTACCATTGAACATTAGGCATCTTTTTGCCCTATTGTCCTATTGGTGAAGAAAAGGAGCCTTTTATTTTTAAATAAATAGTTTAAGAAGGGTGTGCAGAATATGAAGAAAAAACGAAAGATATGGCTGCTGTCCATCTTCAGCATCTTCATGCTGATAGTAAGTGCGTGCGGGCAGGAAAAGAACAGTTCCACAAGTGCTGATGCAAAAGAATTGAATAAGACCATCCGAATCGGTTATCAAAAATTCGGGACATTAAATATTTTAAAATCAAAAGGGGAGCTGGATACACATTTAAAGGAAGTGGGTTATACAGTCGATTGGACTGAATTCCCTGCAGGACCTCAACTGCTTGAAGCTTTGAATGTCGGCAGCATTGATTTTGGGCACACAGGGGAGGCACCGCCGATATTTGCACAAGCGGCCAATGCTCCGCTTGTCTATATTGCCAATCAGCCGGCTAACCCATCAGGAGAGGCTATAGTTGTACAAAAGGATTCACTCATTAAAAATGTGAAAGATTTAAAAGGTAAGAAGGTTGGCTTGAATAAAGGTTCCAATGTTCATTACCTATTGGTCAAAGCGTTAGAGGAAGCAGGTCTTACTCTTGATGACATTCAGCCCGTCTACTTGCCACCGGCTGATGCGAGGGCTGCTTTTGAAGGGAACCAAATCGATGCCTGGGTAATATGGGATCCATTTTTATCAGCAGCGGAATTGGAACTTGAAACGAAAACGATTCAGGATGGAGATGGACTGGTGGCGAATCGTGAATTCTTTTTGGCAACTGATTCATTTGCCGGGAACGAAGAGGCCTTGAAGATTATCAAAGAAGAACTGATAAAAGTTGATAAATGGATTGAAGAAAACCCAAGGGAAGTCGCTGAGTTTTTATCTCCGGAAATTGGAATGAGTGTGGAGGCATTGGAAAAAACATTAAATAGAAAAGAATATGGACTTGAGGAGATTTCCAATGGGGTTTTGGATGATCAACAAAAGATTGCCGATACGTTTTACAATCTTAAATTAATTCCAAGCAAGATTAATGTTCTGGATGCATCTGCAGATGTTAAAAAAAATTAAGGGGGAAATGAAAATGAAAGTATTTTGGTTTTTACCATCGCACGGGGAAAGTCGCTATTTAGGATCGACAAAGGGAGGGAGGGCAATCACGCTTCCTTATTTAAAACAAATAGCGCAGGCGGTTGATCATTTGGGTTTTGAAGGGGCTTTACTTCCGACGGGACGGTCTTGTGAGGATGCATGGGTAGTGGGCTCTTCATTGATTTCCGCAACGGAAAGAATGAAATTTCTAGTTGCGGTCCGACCAGGTTTAATGTCGCCAACCTTGGCTGCCAGGATGGCTTCGAGCTTCGACCGGCTGTCGAATGGACGTCTCTTGATCAATGTGGTAACTGGAGGGGACCCGGTCGAACTGGCAGGTGATGGCGTATTTCTGAATCATAAGGAACGATATGGGCAAACAGATGAATTTCTTGACATCTGGAGAAAGGAGATGTCCGGGGACAAAGTGGACTTTGAAGGGGAGCACCTAAAGATTGAAGGCGGGGATATTCTGTTGCCACCTGTACAAAAACCGTACCCACCGCTCTATTTTGGAGGTTCATCCGACCCGGCCATCGATATATCAGGAAAGCATATTGATGTGTACTTAACTTGGGGTGAGCCGCCTGTGCAAGTGGCTGAAAAAATTGAAAAGGTACGTAAAAAGGCAGCCGAATATGGACGTGAGGTCAGGTTTGGCATACGGATGCATGTCATTGTAAGGGAAACGGAAGAAGAAGCTTGGCAGGCAGCGGATGAACTCATAAAATATGTGGATGACGAAATGATTGAAAATTCACAAAAGATCTTTGAAAGGTTTGATTCAGTGGGCCAAAAGCGAATGTCGCAACTCCATAACGGAAATAGGGATTCGCTTGAAATCAGCCCTAACCTTTGGGCAGGTGTAGGCCTAGTCCGTGGAGGCGCTGGTACGGCACTAGTAGGGAGTGCAGAAAATGTCGCTGCCAGAATGAAGGAATATGAAGAAATCGGAATAGAATCCTTTGTTTTATCTGGATACCCTCATCTTGAAGAAGCGTACAGAGTTGCGGAATTATTATTCCCTTTACTCCCTGTTGAACAGTTGGAAAGTCCCGTTTCTAAAGCTACGAGCCCATTTGGGGAAATACTGGCCAATGACCACTACCCTACAAAAGGAAGTGAAAATGAAGATGCAGAAAAAATTAAGCAAAAAGTTCAATAGGTTCCACCTCATATCTTGGCTTGTGCCGATTCTCCTTTTGATAACTTGGCAGCTGCTGTCTTTGTGGGGGATTTTGTCGGATCGGATATTGCCTGCCCCGACTGAAGTGTTTCAAGCAGGTGTCGCTTTATTGAAGACAGGTGAACTTATAGATTATATCGGCATCAGTGCCCAGCGTGCCTTCATCGGCTTTTTAATAGGCGGGATCATTGGTTTTGTACTAGGTTTATTAAATGGATTATCATCCATTGCTGAAACCTTATTCGATACCTCGCTTCAAATGTTGCGTAACATTCCGCATTTAGCTTTAATACCGCTGGTGATTCTATGGTTTGGTATAGAAGAGGAAGCGAAAATCTTCCTTGTCGCTTTAGGTGTTCTTTTTCCCATATATCTAAATACATTTCATGGAGTGAAATCGGTGGATAAGGGATTGGTCGAAGCAGCGAGGGTTTATGGGTTAAGCGGTATTTCTTTATTCTGGAATGTTATTCTCCCTGCCGCCTTTCCATCCATTTTGGTGGGTATCCGCTTCTCTCTTGGAATCATGTGGGTCACATTAATTGTCGCTGAAACAATATCCGCTAATTCTGGAATAGGATATATGGCTATGAATGCCCGGGAATTCATGAGGATGGATATTGTTGTTCTTAGTATTCTCTTATATGCCTTATTGGGAAAAATATCGGACGTTGCGGCCAAAATGATCGAAAAAAGATGCTTGAAGTGGCATCCATCATATCAATGAGGAGGTCATTAATATGAAAAATGGAAAATCGTTGGAGTTGCAGGGTGTAAGAAAGGATTTTGGGGAGTTTGAAGTATTAAAAGGGATGGACCTCACATTTAAAAAAGGGGAATTCGTAGCCATTGTCGGTAAGAGTGGATGTGGAAAGAGCACATTGCTTCGTCTTGTGGCAGGCCTGGAAAAACCGACAGGCGGGCAGATACTGGTGAATGGAAAGCCATTGAAAGGATTAAATAAATCTTCACGTACGATGTTTCAGGACGGAAGGCTTTTTCCTTGGAAAAAAATCCTTGAAAATATTGGTATCGGCTTGAAAGGGGATTGGAAGCCAAATGCTATGGAATTACTGGAGCAAGTGGGCCTAGCAGACCGGGCAAGTGATTGGCCGTCCGTTTTATCCGGTGGGCAAAAACAAAGAGTTGCATTAGCAAGGGCATTGGTGAACCAACCTGACATTCTCCTCTTGGATGAGCCGTTAGGGGCATTGGATGCTTTGACGAGAATTGGCATGCAAAGGCTGATTGAAGAATTATGGAGGAAAAGGGACTTTACTGCCTTGCTTGTTACACATGATGTTGAAGAGGCCGTAATGCTAGCCGACCGCGTCATATTAATCGAAGAGGGAAAAGTCGTCATGAATAAGGAAATCAATCTGCCGAGACCACGGAAAAAGGATAGTATTCAATACTCATCACTAGCAGCACAAATCCTTGACAGAGTGATGCAAGTTGAGGGGGGAATGGAAAAAAAGGCAATTCACGCTTGAATGAGCGAAAAAAGATTTTGTGGGAAATCCCTATGTTTACCATATGTTTATCCCCTTCTTGCTTCCTTCGGATTTTACCTTTCATGTTTAATGATTCGCCATTTAGGGAAATGTTAAATATAGAGAAACTTGTAATTCATATTCAGGAAGGCGGAGGATGTATGAGTAATATATTAGCTGCAAAAGAACGTACGGATTCAAAACACTCTAATTTAAGGAATTTGAGGGAAAGCGGCGAAATCCCTGCGATAGTATATGGCAATAAAAATGACAGTACGGCCATTTCAGTCAATAGTATCGAGCTTCAAAAGACGATCAAGGAAATAGGCCGTAATGGAATCATTTCTTTGGAAATGGAAGGTTCGAGTTATAAAGTCATGCTCTCTGACTATCAAAAGGATCCAATAAAGAACTCCATTTATCATGCAGACTTTTTAATTGTAGATATGTCCGCTCAATTACAAGCGCAAGTTCGCATTAACCTTGTCGGTGTTTGTAAAGGCGTGAAAGACGGTGGGGTCCTTCAGCAGTCACTTCATGAAGTCACGGTTACGGCTAAACCTAATGACATTCCTGACTCCATCGATGTGGACGTTACTGAACTTCAGGTAGGGGATACAATCTACATATCCGATATCCAAACGAAAAAGCAAGTTACAATCGACAATGATGGAGAAGAAGTTGTTGCATCCGTTTTGGCTCCTCGTCAGGAAGAGGAAATAAGTACAGGTGAACAGCAAGATGGCGGTATCCCTGAAAATGAAGAAGGCAGGGAAACCAAGGCATCACAAGAGTCATGATGCCGGGATTAAACAAGTGAATCGTGATATAATAGGCGTAGCTCTTAACGAGTTACGTCTTTTCAATCTCTGGATGCAGTCTTTTAAACCGGACCATTTTTTTCGTAATGGATTCCTTAAATTAGGATTTTTCCTAATTAGTTCTCCTGTCGCTTGCAGGCCAGCTTGAAATTAGGGTACTATTTTTCTAAGGTCAATGATCTTGGAAAAACTTCGTCCCAGCGTAACTCCCTAAATAACCGTAATGACGGAGTGTGAATCATGAAAATTATTGTAGGGTTAGGGAACCCAGGTAAACAGTATGAAAAAACCCGGCATAACGTCGGATTTGAAGTAATAGATGAGTTATCCAAAAGATGGTCGATTCCGCTTGATCAAGCAAAACATAAGGGAATATATGGTGCAGGGATGGTAAAGGGAGAAAAAGTTTTATTGCTTAAACCATTAACCTACATGAATTTGTCAGGCGAATCCATTTCGGCTGTCATGCATTTCTTTAAGGTGGATATCGCGGATGTGGTTATTATCTATGATGACCTTGATTTGCCTCCAGGGAAGCTCCGCCTTCGTCAAAAGGGTAGTGCAGGCGGTCATAATGGGATAAAATCATCAATTGCCCATTTGGGTACGCAAGAATTCAATCGAATCAGAATAGGCATTGGCCGCCCGATTGGCCGCATTCCGGTATCTGATTATGTATTGGGGCGTTTTTCGCCTGAAGAATGGGATCATGTCGGGGCAACGATCGAAAAAAGCGCAGCTTCTTGTGAAGCTTGGATGGAAAAGCCATTTATACAGGTCATGAACGAATATAACCAATAAGCAGAGAGTAGATATAAGTAAAGAATAATATCTTCCTGTTTCGCTGAATAAAACTCCTCTATTTTTGTACATACTAACACTATTACTAAAATAGGGGGTTACCAAATGGCTCTCCATTATCGATGCCGACATTGCGGAACTAAGCTGGGCTCAATCGAGGCACACTCACTGAGTACGGAGCAGTTAGGTTTTAATCAACTTACCGATGAAGAGCGACAAGAGATGATCGTTTATGATTCTGAAGGGGATATGCATGTAAGGGCGATATGTGAAGATTGCCATGAAACGCTGCAAAGAAACCCTGATTTGTATGAAAACGATTATATTATTCATTAGCGGGAGAGGGCTTTGGACAAAATCCAAAGCATTTTTCCGTTTGTCTGGAATACCAGGGCACATAAAATTGCCGTTAATAAAGAGGACGCTTGGTGAAATGGCCAAGTTCAAATAAAAGGATTACAAATGTTTTTCGCACGTTAAAGAGAGGAGGGGGAAAGAAAATGAATGGATTGCAGAACTTGTTCTCCAAACAAGATGATGTTCATTCGTTAATAGCCGGCATCGATGAAGGACTTAAGGAGCAGATCGTCTCTGGTCTCACAGGTTCCTCGAGGTCTCTATTGCTGGCTTCCGTATATGAAAAGACGAATAGGCCCATTTTATTGGTTACCCATAATTTATTGCAAGCACAAAAATTCCATGAGGACTTATCCAGTTTCATTCCCGAGGAAGAATTATATATATATCCAGCCAATGAATTGATTGCGGCTGATTTGAGTGTTGCCAGCCCGGAATTAAGGGCCCAACGTGTAGAGGCATTGAACTTTTGGGCGGAGGGAAAGAAAGGGATCGTCATTGCGCCAATTCCCGGGGTGCGTCGCGTGCTTCCTCCGAAGGATATTTGGAAGAGACATCAGCTTATCTTTACTTTAGGGGAAGACATCGAGCTTGAACCAACGCTTAGTAAATTCATTGCCATGGGTTATAACCGGTCTGAAATGGTTGCTTCTCCAGGTGAATTCAGTATCAGGGGCGGTATAATCGATATTTATCCGATCACCGAACCCAATCCAATACGAATTGAATTATTCGATACCGAAATAGATTCAATAAGGACCTTTTCAAGCGAAGATCAGCGATCCATCGAGAAACTCAAGAAAGTGACGATTGGTCCCGTCAGTGAGGCTTTGCTAGAGACGGAGCATATCGAAAGAATCATAACAAGGCTCGAGAGCGGATTAAGTAAAAGCTTGAAGAAACTTAAAGACGAGAAAACCAAGGAACAGCTGGTTCAAACGATCAGTTATGAACTTGAACAGCTGAAAATGGGGAATATACCCGACAAAATCTTTAAATACTTAAGTTTAGCGTATGAAGATCCAGCTAGTTTAATAGATTATTTACCGGTAAATGGTTTGGTTTTCTTGGATGAAATCAGTAGAATCCAGGAAATCAATGATTCTTTGGAAAAAGAAGAGGCTGGGTGGTACACGGATCTTTTAAGTCAGGGACAAATTATCCATGACATCAAATTGGCTCATCCGATGCAGGAATTAATCATGAAATCCAGCAGGCCGTTTGTATACCTTTCTTTGTTTTTACGGCATGTACCGCATACGAATCCTCAGAATATCCTGAATTTTTCCAGTAAACAAATGCAAAATTTCCATGGACAGATGAATGTGTTCAAAGCTGAATTGGAACGTTGGAAAAAAGGGAAATATACAGTCGTCATACTTGGACAGGATGAAGAACGGGTAAAAAAGCTGCATTCGGTTTTAGCCGATTATGATATAGAGGCTGCAGAACTGTTTAATGCGGACAGCATTCTTCCAGGTAAAGTACAGATTTTACGCGGCAGTCTAAATAGCGGCTTTGAATTACCTATGCAAAAGTTCAGTATCATTACGGAAACGGAATTGTTTAATAAGAAGTCAAAAAAATCAATACGGAGACAAAAACTATCGAATGCGGAGCGAATCAAGAGTTATTCCGAACTGAAGATCGGTGACTATGTCGTTCATGTTAACCACGGTATCGGTAAATACTTGGGAATTGAAACCCTTACGATAAATGGGGTCCATAAAGATTACCTGAATATTCGTTATCAAGCGGATGACAAATTGTATGTTCCTGTCGACCAAATTGATCTTGTCCAAAAATATGTCGGTTCTGAAGGAAAAGAACCGAAGCTTTATAAGCTAGGCGGAACGGAATGGAAACGTGTCAAAAGTAAGGTTCAATCATCCGTTGAGAACATTGCCGATGATTTAATCAAATTATACGCAGAAAGGGAAGCCGCAAAGGGCTATGCCTTTTCACCTGATGGTGATATGCAGAGAGAATTCGAAACATCATTCGCTTATAACGAAACGGAAGATCAATTACGTTCCATAGTCGAAATCAAAAAGGATATGGAACGTGAACGGCCGATGGATCGTTTATTATGCGGCGATGTTGGATATGGGAAGACAGAGGTGGCGATCCGGGCTGCTTTTAAAGCCATAATGGATGGCAAACAGGTTGCATTTCTTGTTCCGACCACAATCCTCGCCCAGCAGCATTATGAAACATTAAGGGAGCGTTTTCAGGATTATCCCATTTCGATCGGTCATATGAGCCGTTTCCGGACTAAAAAACAGCAAACGGAGACGATTAAAGGATTGAAGGCCGGCACGGTGGATATTGTCGTTGGAACGCATAGGATTTTATCCAAGGATATCGTGTACCGCGATTTGGGATTGCTTATCATTGATGAAGAACAGCGTTTTGGCGTTACACATAAGGAAAAGATCAAACGGTTAAAAACGAATGTGGATGTACTGACTTTGACTGCGACGCCGATTCCGAGGACCCTTCATATGTCCATGTTGGGCGTGAGGGATTTATCCGTAATCGAAACACCGCCTGAGAACCGGTTCCCGATCCAAACTTATGTCATGGAGTATAATGGCTCGTTGGTAACGGAAGCCATAGAACGGGAATTGGCAAGGGGGGGGCAGGTTTATTTCCTTTACAATCGGGTAGAGGATATAGCAAGAAAAGCAGAAGAAATTTCCATGCTGGTGCCCGATGCCCGTGTCACCTATGCTCATGGGCAAATGACAGAGCAAGAACTGGAAGCCGTCATGTTCAGCTTTTTAGAAGGCGAATATGATGTTTTGGTAAGTACAACCATTATAGAGACGGGTGTCGATATCCCGAATGTCAATACGCTCATAGTGAATGAAGCGGATAGAATGGGACTTTCACAGCTCTATCAGCTGCGTGGACGTGTAGGGCGATCCAACCGGGTGGCATATGCATTCTTCACTTATAGGAAAGATAAAGTGTTGACGGAAGTGGCAGAAAAACGTCTTCAATCCATTAAGGAATTTACAGAATTGGGTTCAGGGTTCAAAATCGCGATGCGTGATTTATCCATCAGGGGAGCTGGAAACATTCTAGGGGCTCAACAACATGGCTTCATCGATTCAGTTGGTTTTGATCTTTATTCACAAATGTTGAAAGAAGCTGTAGATGCGAAACGTAATGACCAACCAGCCGAAGAAAAGAACACCCTGGAAATTGACGTTGAGGTGGATGCTTATATCCCTGATGCCTACATAATGGATGGACATCAGAAAATAGAAATGTATAAAAGGTTCAGAGGGATTGCGTCGCTTGAAGAAGTGGAAGAATTACAGGATGAAATGATCGATCGTTTCGGAGAATACCCAGAAGAAGTTTCCTATTTATTCATGATTGCTGAGATGAAGGTATATGCTGAAAAGGCCGGAATTGAAAGCATTAAACAATTAAAGCAGGAAATCAGCATTCTCCTTAGGGAAAAGGTCAGCAGCGATGTGGATGGACAAAAGGTGTTCGAGCTGGGATCGAAGTATGGCCGAATGGTGGGCTTTGGCATGGACGGCAATCGAATGAAACTGGTCCTGCACATAAAAGGTGTAGAACAAAGCAAATGGCTTAATATCTTATTTGAGATGACCAAGGGTTTACAGTATGTAAAAAAAGAGACGCAAGCCACTAAAAACTAAAATTGAATGATAGTCCTCTTGAAGAAATTTTTTTAGGTACCATGGTAAAAAAATGCAACAAGAAGAAAAATTTTTTCAAAGTGCATAGAACTTACCATTAGAAAAATACTAAGTACAATAGCTGGTGATGATTTTGCTACAAAATGAGGATTTATCAAATCAATTAGATGAAAGTGAGGCAACATTAGATGAAAGCAACTGGTATCGTTCGCCGAATTGATGATTTAGGAAGAGTCGTCATCCCGAAAGAAATTCGCAGGACCCTCCGTATTCGTGAAGGAGATCCACTGGAAATATTTGTGGATAGGGATGGAGAAGTCATCCTAAAGAAATACTCTCCTATCAGTGAATTAGGCGATTTTGCAAGGGAATATGCAGAAGCACTTTATGATAGCCTTGGAAACCCAGTTATGATTTGTGACAGGGATACTTACATTGCAGTGGCAGGCGGCTCCAAAAAAGAATACTTAAATAAAAGTGTTAGTGACCTGGTGGAAAAAATCATGGAAGAAAGAAATCCTGTCCTGGAGTCTCCAAACGGACAAATTTCATTCGTTGATTCCAATGATGAAGATGTCCAATCTTATACGGCAGCTCCGATCATTGCGAGTGGCGACCCGATTGGTGCCGTCTTGATTTTCTCTAAAGATAGTACCATTGGTGAAGTGGAACAGAAATCGGTTGAAACAGCAGCAAGTTTCCTAGCTAGACAAATGGAACAGTAACCATGGACATGCCATTATAATTTTTAAGGTGGAAGGGCAGCAATCGCGCTGTCCTTTTTGCTCTTTCTAAAAGGTTAACCCGATGGGGGCAAACATAAAGAGGCTGAGATTATTCTTCAAGGTGAATATGGAAACTAATTAACAGTATGCGCTGGAATTAAAAATAACCATTGGAATTATGCTATAATAACTACCACATATGAGTGAAAAGGGGAAAAATAATGGCTGAAAAGCCTTTTAAAACATCAAATGAACTTTTCCGGGGAGCGCTGATTTTGAGCGCAGCGGCGATTATCGTAAAAGTATTGAGCGCGGCCTATCGCATACCATATCAGAACATTGCGGGTGACATCGGGTTTTATATCTATCAACAGGTTTATCCCTTCTACGGTGTTGCTTTTACATTATCAACACTCGGCTTTCCGGTAGTCATATCTAAACTTATTGCAGAACGGGACTCCTCCAAACATAACTTTGCGGTCAAGGACATTTTAGTGACTTCATTCGTCGTCTTAAGTTCGATAGGAGTCATGATGTTTGCTGCACTATTCCTTGGAGCTGATTGGATTGCAGGGTGGATGAAGGATCCGCATTTAGCCGGTCTGCTGAGAATCGTTGCCTACTCCTATTTATTAATGCCGATTTCATCTGTGTTAAGAGGCTATTTTCAAGGCATAAACGACATGCTGCCTACGGCAAGTTCGCAGGTCGCTGAACAATGCATCCGTGTGTTGACGATTCTGGTTCTTTCAACAATATTCGTTTCTCAGGGCTATTCTCATTATGTGGTCGGCAAGGGGGCGGTCCTCGGTTCGATCACCGGCGGCATAACTGGCCTGGTACTGCTTATTGCTTTCGTTATTTTAAGAGAAGAATGGAAGCTTTTTTTACGAATGAGAATCAAACCTGTAAATTTCATCAAAATCTCCAAAGCCCTGATTTTTCAAGGGCTTGCCTTTTGCATAACTGGCTTGATCCTTATCTTGTTTCAGTTTGTCGATTCATTGCACCTGTATTCCTTACTGAGGGAAACGGGAATGGGGGAAAGGGAAGCAAAAGAATGGAAAGGGGTATATGATCGAGGACAGCCGTTGCTTCAGCTAGGTACAGTCGTAGCCAATTCTTTTGCATTGGCGCTTGTACCTGTAATATCCGGATTCGTTCAGAGGAAAAGTGAGCATGAATTATTGAATAAGATCAAATTGGCGCTTCGAGTAAGTGCGACGATAGGACTTGCTGCTGCGATTGGGCTGGTGGTGACGATGAAGCCTGTCAACCATATGCTGTTCACGGATAACAAAGGGACGATTACTTTAGCAATTTTCTCTTTATCGATCTTATTCACATCCCTCATAATGGCAGAAGCGGCAGTGATTCAAAGTTTAGGCCATTCGTTCGTGCCGGTGATCATCACGATTGTGGGGGTTGGCAGCAAGTGGGCTTTGAACCTTGTTCTAGTGCCCCATTACAAGATCGCGGGAGCAGCCTCGGCAACAGTGCTTGCGTTTATGATCATGTCTGTATTATTTTATGTGGTATTGAGGGTACAGATCAAAAAGCCATTAATTGAAAAGAGGCACGTGTTAATAATTTTGAAGAGTACGGTTTACATGGGTACGGCGGTTGTTTTATTCAATAGTTTATTCGAATTGATGTTATCAGGCGAGAGCCGCTTGTTAGCTACGATCCAAGCTTTGATCGGTGTAGGGATCGGTGCGGCCGTTTTTGTGATGACGGCCATTCATGCAGGCTTATTTGGTGAAGAAGAACTTTCACTTATACCTGCAGGTTCGAAGCTTAAACGATTTATAATAACGAATAGGAGTATGCGAAATCATGAATGAGATTACGATAATAGGCCTTGGTGCAGGGGATTTAGATCAGCTTCCGCTAGGTATTTATAAAAAATTGATTCAAACGGAACAATGTTTCGTCAGAACGATCGATCATCCGGTAATCGGGGATTTGAAAAAGGAAGGGATAAATTTCACGGCGTTTGACGGGATATATGAAAAGCACGACCAATTTGAAGCTGTATATGAAGAAATTGCCGGAACATTATTACAAGAGGCTTCAAACCGTTCCGTTCTATACGCAGTTCCGGGGCATCCCATGGTTGCGGAAAAAACGGTGCAGCTTTTGCTTGAAAAGGGTCCGGCTCTTGGAATAGCCATTAAGTTGGAAGGCGGGCAAAGTTTCCTTGATCCCTTGTTTCAGGCTGTTAGAATCGATCCGATTGAAGGGTTTCAGCTATTGGATGGAACAGCTCTTTCACCAGATGATTTGCACATTGCCCAGCATATGATAATCGGACAGGTGTATGACGCATTCAGTGCATCCAATGTGAAGCTGACCTTAATGGAAAAGCTACCGGATGATTACGAGGTATATATTGTTACAGCGGCAGGAAGCAGTCAGGAAAAAGTGACAAAATGCGCCCTCTTCGAACTCGACCGTCAGATGGAGTTAAGTAACTTGACGAGTGTTTATGTCCCGCCTGTTAGCGAAGAAGCTTTACGATATAGGGAGTTCTCTAAGCTGCGGCAGGTCATTTCAGAACTTAGAGGTCCTGACGGATGTCCTTGGGATAAGAAACAAACTCATGAAAGCTTGAAGAAATATCTAATAGAAGAGGCATATGAGCTGATTGATTCCATCGATGAAGAGGACGACGAGGGCATGATTGGTGAACTTGGGGATGTCCTTCTTCAGGTGATGCTTCATTCACAAATTGGTGAAGATGAGGGCATGTTCACGATAGATGATGTGATTGAAGGCATTACGGCAAAAATGATTCGACGCCACCCTCATGTATTCGGAGATGTTAAAGTGAACGGTGAGGAAGATGTATTAGTGAACTGGCAGAAAATCAAAGAAGATGAAAAAGGGAGCGAAACAAAAACTCCGAAATCCATACTGGATGGTATTGAGAAATCGCTGCCAAACTTACTACGGGCCGAAGAGTATCAAAAAAGGGCTGCCAAGGTTGGATTTGATTGGGATGAGGTTTCCGAAGCCTGGAAAAAGGTCAAGGAAGAAGTACAGGAATTGGAAGAGGAAATATTAAGCCCGAACAGGGATGTCGAAAGAATAAAATCAGAGCTGGGCGACCTCTTTTTTGCGCTTGTCAACATTTCACGTTATTATGACATACAAGCGGAAGAAGCCGTCTACAAAGCAAACCGGAAATTCCACCAGCGTTTTACATATATAGAAGAGTGCATTCAAAGGGCAGACAAAAAATTTGAGGATTATACATTGGAAGAACTGGATTCATATTGGGATGAAGCAAAAACTAAAGGACTTTAATTAAGGGAGAGATTTGAATGTCGATGAGATTGGATAAATTCCTAAAAGTTTCAAGGTTGATTAAGCGCCGCACACTTGCCAAGGAGGTTGCGGATAAAGGGAGAATCACGATTAACGGACAACAGGCCAAAGCAAGTTCGAATGTGAAAGATGGCGATGAGTTGACTGTAAGGTTCGGTCAAAAGCTTGTTACGGTACGCGTCGATAAAATTCAAGAAACGACGAAAAAAGAAGCCGCTGCAGATATGTATACCATCGTAAAGGAAGAAAAGCTAGCAGAGGAGTAAGAACAGGCTTGGTTCTAATTCCACTCTTACGGACATACACTTGTACAAAATCAGTGGTACTGTGAGGGATGAAAAAATGAGCCAATATATTGATCCGAATGCTGGTTACACAAAAGGAACGACCCAAGAGCATGATGTAACGATGAAAGGCCGCCGTTTGCTTGATATTACCGGTGTCAAACAAGTTGAAAGTTTCGATAATGAAGAATTTCTGCTCGAAACGTCAATGGGTTTCTTATCTATCCGGGGCCAAAACTTGCAAATGAAGAATTTAGACGTTGATAAAGGCATCGTTTCGATTAAGGGAAAGATTTTCGACCTTGTTTATTTAGATGAGCAATCAGGGGAGAAAGCTAAAGGCTTCTTTGGCAAGTTGTTCAAATGAACTTAACGATCCAATTTTATACGTTGCTTGCGATGATAGGCATGGGCAGTGGCTTTGGAGCTGCCCTGGATACGTATAGCCGGTTCCTGAATCGTTCAGAAAGGAAAAGGTGGGTTGTATTCATCCATGACTTCCTTTTCTGGATCATTCAGGGTCTCCTTATTTTTTATGTTTTGTTTTTAGTGAATGAGGGGGAGTTTCGCCTCTATTTATTTTTGGCCTTATTATGCGGTTTTTCAGCTTATCAAGCACTTTTCAAAGGTTTCTATCAACGTTCATTAGAGTTTTTGATAATACTTGTGATAAAGTTGGCGAGATTTATAACGAATTCGGTTCACATGCTGATATTTCTACCGATAAAATGGGTATTAGTATCTGTATTGGCCATCATCATCGGGATAAGTAAGTTCGTTTTGGCATTATTAAAATGGGCGGGAAAAATACTTCTCTTTATTTTGACTATATTCTGGAGACCAGTAAAATGGATTCTGACTTATATATGGAATTTATTGCCGGTTTTTGTTACGAAAAACGTCGGGAAGTTTTATAATAAAGGAAAAGGGATTTTATTGAAAATCAAGAATTCTATATTTAGAACGCTAAATGGATGGAGAAATAAAAAGAAATGAGGAGCGATAAAAAATGAGTAGCCTGCGTAAAAAGAAAGTGGCAAAAATGGAAAATCCCTACGTCGCTCAACAAGAGAAAAAAGTACAAACCGTAGAAAAAAAGAAGCGTGGTCTAATGCGTAGATTAACCCTTTACTCAGTTTTCGCCGCTGTCTTTTTGATTTTTGCTGTTTCCACCCTCATAACGCAAAATGTTGCACTGGATGAGAAAGTTAAACAAAAGGAAGAAATGAAGGGGAAGTTAGCCGAATTGAAAAAAGACGAGACCCTTCTTAAAGAAGAAATCGTAAAGCTTAATGACGACGATTATATAGCGAAAATAGCCAGACGGGATTATTTCTTATCTGAAAAAGGTGAAATCATTTTTACCCTTCCAAAAGGGAAGGAAGATAGTGACTAATATTGACACTGTTTTTTTACTTTCGTTATAATATAATGTGAAGAGATTTTTTTAACATTTCTAAGGAGGAACATTTTTTTTATGTCAATCGAAGTAGGCAGCAAGTTACAAGGTAAAGTAACAGGCATAACTAATTTTGGTGCATTTGTAGAGCTACCTCAAGGTTCAACCGGTCTTGTCCATATCAGTGAAGTGGCTGATAACTATGTCAAGGATATCAATGATCATTTAAAAGTGGGCGATACAGTTGAGGTGAAAGTCATCAACGTTAAAGATGGCAAGATCGGCTTGTCCATAAAAAAAGCGATAGACCGTCCTGAAGCTGAGCAAAAACCTGCATACACACCACGTCCGCGCCAAGGAAGAGGGAATGACAGCCGTTCCAAAGACTTCCGCTCGAAAGGTAATAGTTTCCAGCCTAAAGAAAACTTTGAGCAAAAAATGGCTAAATTCTTAAAAGATAGCGAAGACCGCTTAACGACCCTTAAACGTAGCACCGAAACGAAACGGGGAGGTCGAGGAGGAAGACGCGGATAAAACTGCTGCTGAAAATAATAGTTTAGCAACTTTTCCTGTGAAATTATTCATAGTGTAGATAAAGGCAAGCTTGCTGGCTTGTCTTCTTTTATTTACCAACGACATAAAAAAGCGCCTCTGCACACTTACCGATATAAGTGTACAGAGGCGCTTTTGATATATGATGACCCGTACGGGATTCGAACCCGTGTTACCGCCGTGAAAGGGCGGTGTCTTAACCGCTTGACCAACGGGCCGTGATTTTCATGAAAAAAGATAGCGGCAGAGGGGATCGAACCCCCGACCTCACGGGTATGAACCGTACGCTCTAGCCAGCTGAGCTACGCCGCCATAATGGTAAGTGCTACTGAAGCACAAGTTATATCTTACAGTCGTGAAGAAAAAATGTCAACAAAAAAAATAAAGTTTGTCGGTTTCCATTTCCTGATTATTTATTCGTGTTATTTTCCGCAAAAATAACCTAAAAACTTTGCTTTTCTTCAAAAATAAAAAGAACGCCTGTTTCCGTATTGGGAAAAAAGGGACAAAAACCTGTATACAAATGATTGTTCAAGAAGAATTTCGTCGAACGTTTTTTTTATCCGCTTATAAAATTCTGACAAAAAAATAGATAAGCCCTCTATATAATAAAAACCACTAATACGAATGGGGTGTTGAAATGGAAAAAGTAGAAAGACCTATGATGGAACCTCTTGGAGATGTTCAATTAAAAGAAGCGAAGGCAGGGGCCATCAATT
The DNA here is from genome assembly GCF_050269675.1 of Peribacillus sp. NPDC076916. Classification (NCBI taxonomy): domain Bacteria; kingdom Bacillati; phylum Bacillota; class Bacilli; order Caryophanales; family Bacillaceae; genus Peribacillus; species Peribacillus sp. NPDC076916. The sequence continues at coordinate 17,542 of NZ_JBNNIU010000019.1, read as the reverse complement.
GGATCCAACAACTGCAAATGAAGTCGGAAGACATATTCATAAAAAAAGGTATCTCTTTAGCAATTATCGGTTTTTTATTAGGACGGGCTTTAATTCTTTCGCAGCTTGCACCATTTGGACTTCCGTTTTTCGCAGCTGTTTTTCTCATGAGACGTGATAGGGCTCCACTGGCTTTATTCGGATTGATTGCAGGTGGGCTGACCGTTCACTATTCGAATAGTTTAGTCATCTTTGCATCGGCGTTCCTGCTCCTGTTATTTCATAAAATCAAGAAGCCCGCCGTGGAAGGACAATTCAAGACCATGTCGATGTACGTCTTTGCTTCACTATTCCTGGTCAACCTGGCGGAGCAATATCTGGTATTTCGAACGATTCAGCTGTATGACTTAATGATGATAGGGGTAGAGGCGGGACTCGCAATGATTTTAACCTTAATCTTCATACAATCCATCCCGATGCTGACCGTTCGGACAAAGTCCCAATCATTAAAGACGGAGGAAATCGTCAGCATCATCATCCTGCTGGCTTCGGTGATGACCGGAACCATCGGCTGGATGATCTACGATTTATCACTCGACCATATATTCTCGCGATACCTGGTCCTCCTCTTCGGGCTGGCAGGAGGGGCCGCCATAGGCTCCACTGTAGGTGTAGTTACTGGATTGATATTCAGCTTGGCAAGTATTGCAAGTCTTTATCAAATGAGCCTTCTCGCATTTTCAGGGCTCCTGGGAGGCTTATTGAAAGAGGGAAGGAAGATAGGGGTTGCTAGCGGCCTCTTGATTGCTACATTACTGATAGGTTTATATGGTGAGGGCACCAATAATATTATGGTGACCCTTTATGAATCACTTATAGCTGTGGCCCTATTTATATTGACGCCGTCATCCATAATCAACAAAATAGCGAAACATATACCGGGAACAGTCGAGAATTCTGATGAACAGCAGCAGTATGCCCGAAAAGTGAGGGATGTCACCGCTCAAAGGGTGGAGCAATTCTCACATGTATTTGAGGCGCTCTCAAATAGCTTTTCCCAAGTGGATGAAAGGGGGAGATTGGAGGAAGATGAGAAAGAATTCGACTACTTCTTAAGTAATGTAACGGAAAAGACGTGCCAGCTTTGTTTTAAGAAGGAACAATGCTGGTCCAAGAACTTTAATACAACCTATGACGGCATGCAGGAAATTATGCTTCAATTAAGTGAAAATAATGGTCAGCTCCCCCAAAAAACTTCGAAAGAATGGGGGAAATATTGTAGCCGCGGGCCTCAGGTCATTGGGGCGATAGCACAGGAACTTACTTATTTTGAAGCTAACCAAAAATTAAAAAGGCAGGTGAAGGAAAGTCGGAAGCTGGTGGCGGATCAACTGAGGGGCGTTTCGGCAGTAATGGATGATTTTGCGAAAGAAATTCAAAGGGAAAGGAAGAATCATCATGTACATGAAGAATCCATTTTGGAAGCTATCCAGGATTTTGGCCTGCACATAGGGCATGTTGAAATATACAGTCTAGAACAAGGAAATGTTGATATAGAGATGAGTGTCCCATACTGCCAGGGCAGAGGGGAATGTGAAAAGTTGATTGCACCCATGCTTTCTGACATTTTAGGGGAAACGATAGTCGTTCATTCAGAAGAGTGTGCAACATATCCAAACGGGCAATGTGAGGTGATATTTAGGTCAGCAAAAAAATTCACGGTCGAAACGGGTGTGGCTCATGCTGCCAAGGGGGGAGGGCTTGTATCAGGAGATAGTTATACGACCATGGAAATTGGCTGCGGAAAATTCGCGATAGCCATCAGTGATGGAATGGGAAATGGGGAAAGGGCCCATTTTGAAAGTACAGAGACATTGAAGCTGCTACAAAAATTTTTACAATCGGGAATAGAAGAAAAAATAGCCATTAAATCCGTAAACTCCGTATTATCTCTACGCACTACCGATGAAATATTTTCGACTCTTGATTTGGCAATGATTGATCTTCAGGACGCAAGGGCTAAGTTTTTAAAAATCTGTTCGATACCGAGTTTCATTAAAAGGGGGGATAAGATAATAAAAATCGAATCAAGTAACCTTCCTATGGGAATCATCCAGGATTTCGATGTTGATGTTGTATCAGAAGAGCTGAAGGCAGGGGACATATTAATCATGATGAGCGATGGAGTGTTCGATGGCCCCGCACATGTCGAAAATATCGAGTTCTGGCTTAAACGAAAAATCAAGGAAATGGAAACAGACGACCCGCAGGAAATCTCTGATTTAATATTGGAAGAAGTCATCCGAACTAAAGGGATCATAGATGATGACATGACAGTGGTTACATCGAAAATTAAGCATAACACACCGAAATGGGCGTCCATTCCCGTTTCTCCAAAACGTAAAAAGGCACAGTAGGGGCCGTTTATATAAATAAATACAACCAAAATGAGGTGGAGAAATGGAAGACGGATAAAAGGTAAGGGTTGCACTCTTTTCAATCTCTTCACTCCATGATGTGACTTGACGCGATTTCTTTGGCGTATAATTTCCCCCTTTTTAGTCAATTATGGTAACAAATTGATAGGAAGGGAGAGCAAAACATGAAAACAGGAACCTTAAGACAGATTTTGCTTATAACCGACGGATGTTCAAATCATGGTGAGGAACCTTCTGCCATGGCTGAATTAGCAAGGGAGCAAGGCATAACCATCAATGTCATAGGTGTCATGGAAAATGATGTGATAGATGAAAAGGGGCTTAAGGAAATTGAGAAGATTGCAAGTTCCGGAGGTGGCGTAAGTCAAATAGTCTATGCTCAGCAGTTGTCCCAAACCGTTCAAATGGTGACCCAAAAGGCAATGACTCAAACTATACAGGGAGTTATCAATCGTGAACTTCAACAAATACTTGGAGATTCAAAAACGATGGAGGATCTTCCGCCTGATAAACGAGGAGAAGTGATGGAGGTGGTCGATGAGCTTGGGGAAACAAGCAAGCTCGAAGTATTGATTCTTGTTGATACAAGTGCAAGCATGAAACATAAACTGCCTACAGTAAAAGATTCCTTATTAGATCTTTCCCTTAGTATGAATGCAAGAATGGGTGACAGCCGTTTTTCCGTATTCGTATTTCCTGGGAAAAGAAATGATGTTGAAAAGTTGCTGGATTGGACCCCGAACCTTGAAGCCTTGACGGCAACTTTTCCTAAGCTTAGCACAGGGGGACTCACTCCGACTGGTCCAGCCATTCGTGAAGCTTTGACATATTTCAATAAAAAACGTTCATTGAGGGGATTGTTATCACATGATGATGAACAATACTTTGAGGAATCAATGTAAACTCCTACCTGGCAGTGTTGTCACTGGAAAATGGAATAAAAATGAGTACAAAATAATTAAGGAATTGGGGTGTGGGGCGAACGGGATCGTCTATTTGGTTGAAAGCGGAAATCGTCATTATGCTTTAAAGCTCAGTGATAATGGGACGTCCATTATTTCGGAGATGAATATCCTAAAATCCTTTTCCAAGGTCCAGGGGTCTACCCTTGGACCTTCCTTTTTGGAAGCGGATGATTTCATGAAAACAGGAAAGCAGCTCCCTTTTTATGTCATGGAATATATCCACGGACACGATTTTTTGCGTTTCATCGATAAAAAAGGTTCATCATGGATTGGAGTCTTGATGCTTCAGCTTTTAACAAGCTTGTCTGCCTTGCATGCCAATGGATGGGTATTCGGGGATTTAAAACCTGAGAATTTGATCGTGACTTCACCAGCCTATAAGGTACGGTGTGTGGATGTTGGCGGAACCACCTTAATCGGGCGATCTGTTAAAGAATTCACTGAGTTTTTTGACAGGGGCTACTGGGGACTTGGGTCAAGAAAGGCTGATCCGCAATATGACTTGTTCGCTGTGGCGATGATTATAATCAATTCAGCCTACCCTGGACGTTTCCACAAGAAAGGGGAGGGGTATAGACAGCTTAACGACCTGATTAAGCAGAAAAAGGAATTGCACCCATATAGGAAGATGCTGGATAAAGCTCTCCGCGGTCAGTATGATTCAGCCCTCCAAATGCGAGAGGATTTGGTCATGGTTCTAAGTAAGCGAAATCATTCGAAGAAAAAGGGCCCGACTCAGGCAGCGGCAGGTCAGCCGCATACAATACAACCTGCAACGAGACAAGCAAGAAGGTCCCAAAACCATTCAAAAAAGAAAAGTGGCGGTTTTTTTGAAACTTTTTTGCTGGTTGCCATCATATCGATGCTCTATGTTCTATACATATATGAACAGTTGTTATGATATAGTTATTAGGTGAATGCCATGGAATAGTTGAAACCATTTCATGATTGAATCGTATAAAACTAATGCCTGTTCATAAAGAAGGAAGATTGTATGTTAAAGGAAAAAGTTCTGAGTACCATTTATAGAAATGAATTGATTAAGGAACACTCGAAGTTGCTAATAGGCGTTTCCGGAGGACCGGACTCATTGGTGCTTCTCCATATCCTTAAGGAAATTCAACCTCTTTTTCATTACGAGATGATCGTTGCAAGTGTTGACCATATGTTTCGAGGTGAAGAATCCTATGAGGATTACAAATATGTCGAGCATATATGTAAACGGTGGGGCATTACATTCGAGGGAAAAAGGATCGATGTTCCTGCCCGGATGGAGGAGACGGGGGAAAGTTCACAAGTAACGTCAAGAAAGTCGCGTTTTGCTTTCTATGAGGAAATGATGGATAAACATCAAGCCTCCACGCTTGTCCTGGGGCATCATGGAGATGATCAAATAGAAACGATGCTCATGCGTTTAACAAGAGGGGCGACAGGTAAGGCAAGAGCTGGTATTCCTATAAAAAGACGGTTCCATACCGGGAATCTGGTCAGGCCTTTTCTTGAAATTACGAAAAGCCAAATAATCGAATATGCGAGCCTTCATAATATTGAACCAAGGTTTGATCCGAGCAATGAAACGGGTGCCTATGCAAGAAATCGTTTTAGACATGAAGTCCTTCCATTTTTAAAGAAAGAAAATAGAAAGGTTCATGAGCATTTTCAGCGATTCAGTGAAGAGCTTTATGAAGATGAAGAGTTTTTTTTGAACATGGTTTCAAGCAAAATGTCCGAGGTTTGGATCCAACAGGATAAAGATCAAGCGGTTATTCAGATTGATAAGGTTCTAGCGATGCCTAAACCTTTACAAAGAAGGGCGATTCAACTAATATTAAACTATCTTTATTTGGAGAGACCTTCATCGCTTTCGGCATTACATATTGACCAACTTTTAGTTTTGTTTTTAAATCCTCAACCATCTGCAGAATTGCATCTTCCGGAGGGCCTTATTGCGGAAAAATCATATCAAGCTTGCACTTTTAGATTTTTTCGGCAAAAAAGCCATAAATATTCCCTTAAATTACAAATTCCCGGTGAGACTATTCTTCCGAATGGATATAAGATTAAAGCGCACTATATAAAAGAAGAAATTCCGGTACTTAGAGGAAATCATTCTTTTATTCTTCCCGAATCAGCTGTTCAGTTTCCTCTTACAGTCCGAACCAGGAATGAAGGCGAACGGATAGCCGTCAAGGGATTGGGTGGAACTAAAAAGTTAAAGGATATTTTTATTAATGAAAAGATCCCGATGCTAGAAAGAAATGTGTGGCCGGTCATCATCGATCAAACGGGAACGGCCATTTGGCTACCTGGTTTAAAGAAATCGAATATTGAGCCGGATATTATTTCTGATGAAAAATCTTTAATCTACTTAGAATATAAAAAAGCTTAATTCTTCTTGGGGGGCAATAAATTACAATGACCATGCAAAACGACATTGAAAAGGTTTTAATATCAGAGGAAGAACTTCAAAAAAAAATCAGGGAATTGGGTGCGCAGCTTGAAGCTGATTACCAAGGTAAGTTCCCGTTGGCCATCGGAGTGCTGAAAGGCGCCATGCCATTTATGTCAGATCTACTGAAACGTGTGGATACACATCTTGAAATGGACTTTATGGATGTTTCAAGCTATGGTAACTCCACTGTATCTTCCGGTGAAGTGAAAATCATCAAAGATCTTGATACATCGGTTGAAGGCCGGGATATTTTAATCATTGAAGATATTATCGACAGCGGTTTGACTCTTAGCTATCTTGCGGAACTTTTCCGTTATCGAAAAGCAAAATCAATTAAAATCGTTACATTATTGGATAAACCAACAGGCAGGAAAGCGGATATCACTCCGGATTATGCCGGGTTCATCGTTCCGGATGCATTTGTTGTCGGATATGGTCTTGATTTTGCGGAAAAGTATCGTAATCTCCCGTATATTGGCATATTGAAGCCTGAAATTTACTCGAATTAATCGTACTTGTTTGAAAGAGAAGACCAGATAAAAACAGCGGTGTTAAATTATTGTAATTCATTAATTTTGTATGATAGTATTTACTATAGTTTGTTTACCCGTGGGAGGAGGTAAGGGATGAATCGGATCTTCCGTAATACCATATTTTATTTACTGATCTTTTTGGTCATCATTGGGATTGTAAGCATTTTTAATAATAACAATGAACCAACGGAGAAAATGACCCAAGATGAATTCTATAAGCATTTGGAGAATGGGGATGTTACTGCACTGACGATGCAGCCCGAAAGCAGTGTATTTGAAATCACAGGAAAGCTCAAAGGTTATGAGGAAAATAAATTCTTTGTGACGTACGTGCCTTTCAGTGAATATTCTCAAAGCAGAATCAATGATGCCGTAACCAAGTTGGATAAGGACATCATCACTGTTGAACCTCCAGAAAAAACAAGTGGCTGGGTGACATTTTTCACTTCCATCATTCCATTTGTAATCATTTTTATTCTCTTCTTCTTTTTACTTAACCAAGCTCAGGGCGGCGGTGGTGGCCGTGTCATGAACTTCGGGAAAAGTAAGGCGAAATTGTATAATGATGATAAGAAAAAAGTACGCTTCAACGATGTTGCCGGGGCGGACGAAGAAAAGCAGGAACTTGTCGAGGTTGTTGAATTCTTGAAAGATCCTCGAAAATTTGCCGAGCTTGGAGCCCGTATTCCTAAAGGGGTACTTTTAGTAGGGCCTCCTGGTACAGGTAAAACTTTACTTGCACGAGCAGTGGCTGGTGAAGCCGGAACTCCTTTCTTCTCAATCAGTGGTTCTGATTTTGTTGAAATGTTTGTGGGTGTCGGTGCATCCCGTGTTCGTGATTTGTTTGAAAATGCTAAGAAGAATGCACCATGTATCATCTTTATCGATGAAATTGATGCAGTCGGACGTCAACGTGGCGCAGGTCTTGGCGGCGGTCACGATGAACGCGAACAGACATTGAACCAACTTCTGGTGGAAATGGATGGTTTCGGTGGCAATGAAGGAATCATAATCATCGCTGCGACTAACCGTGCTGATGTATTGGATCCGGCATTACTGCGTCCAGGACGTTTTGACCGTCAAATAACGGTGGGCCGCCCTGATGTTAAGGGCCGTGAAGAAGTTCTGAAAGTGCATGCACGCAATAAACCATTAGCAGAAACAGTCGATTTGAAAGCGATCGCTCAGCGTACTCCAGGATTTTCTGGTGCTGATCTTGAAAACTTACTGAATGAAGCTGCGCTTGTAGCTGCCCGTCAAGATAAGAAGAAGATCGACATGTCCGATTTGGATGAAGCTTCGGATCGCGTTATCGCTGGACCTGCCAAGAAAAACCGTGTCATTTCCAAAAAGGAAAGAAATATCGTAGCGTGGCATGAAGCAGGCCATACCATTATTGGATTGGTTCTGGATGATGCCGAAGTCGTTCATAAGGTTACGATTGTCCCTCGTGGTCAAGCTGGCGGTTATGCAGTTATGCTGCCGAAAGAGGATCGTTTCTTCATGACGGAACCTGAGCTTAAAGATAAAATCGTAGGGCTATTGGGTGGTCGTGTAGCCGAAGAGGTCACATTCGGAGAAGTGAGTACCGGTGCCCATAACGATTTCCAACGTGCAACGGGCATAGCTAGGAGCATGGTCATGGAATATGGCATGAGTAAACTCGGACCACTTCAATTCGGTAATTCACAAGGTCAGGTTTTCCTAGGCCGAGATTTCAACAATGATCAAAACTATTCAGATGCAATAGCATATGAAATTGATCTTGAAATTCAACGTATCATCAAGGAAGCTTACGAAAGATGTAAGACGATTCTTACTGAAAATCGTGAAAAACTTGATTTGGTCGCAAAAACCTTGCTTGAAGTGGAAACACTTGATGCTGAACAGATCAAAGGTTTATTCCATAATGGTAAATTGCCAGAACGGGATTATACAGCCCTCAATGGGAATTTAACAACTGATGAGAATGTCAAGGTGAACATCAATACGAAGAAGGAAGAAAAAGAGGCCTTATTAGATCCATTGGATAAGAGAGGACCTGAGGACCTTGAAATAACGGAGGAAGGATTGAATACTCCTCCAATCAAAGAAGGTGCGCCTCAAGACCAGCCGCTTTCCTTCCCGAACGAAGATGACAATAAAAAGTCTTAAGTTGACTGAATTCAAAAGGGTATTTCCGCCTCGGAAATACCCTTTTCTTCACTCTTGAATTAATTATGATGAAGTTTCTGGGTTACCTTTCGAAAAGTGCGACTAATAGCGTGGTAAATAACAGTGTGGTATGATGTTGGAGAATAATTTACCGGAGTGATGAAACGATGATTTTTGTATTGGATGTTGGGAATACGAATACTGTACTAGGCGTATACGATGAAGATATTTTAAAATATCATTGGCGAATTGAGACTAACCGTCACAAGACAGAAGATGAGTATGGAATGGTCATAAAGTCTTTGCTGCAACATGAAGGTCTTTCGTTTGATCAATTTGATGGAATCATCATTTCTTCGGTAGTTCCGCCAATTATGTTTGCGCTTGAACGAATGTGCAAAAAATACTTTGGCATTAAACCGCTTATAGTTGGACCTGGAATAAAAACTGGATTGAATATTAAATACGAAAATCCGCGTGAGGTGGGTGCGGACAGGATCGTTAATGCTGTTGCAGGCATTCAGGAATATGGAAGCCCTCTCATTATCGTGGACTTTGGCACGGCAACTACATATTGCTATATAAATGAGGATAAACAATACATGGGCGGAGCCATTGCCCCGGGTATAAATATTTCTACTGAAGCACTTTATTCAAAGGCAGCCAAACTTCCAAGAATAGAAATCAGCCGGCCAGAAGGGATTATTGGGAAAAATACGGTGTCCGCCATGCAGGCTGGCATTTTGTATGGGTATGTTGGACAGGTAGAAGGTATCGTTAATCGAATTAAGGAGCAAAGTAATCTAGAACCAACGGTAATAGCAACTGGTGGATTGGCTACCTTAATTGCCAATGAGTCTACTGTGATTGACGTAGTGGAGCCATTTTTGACCTTGAAGGGGCTGCAGTTGATTTATAAACGTAATCGTGAGCAAGTGAAGAAGTAAAACAAAGCATGAAAGGAGCAAAAATAAATGAAAGATTATCTAATAAAGGCGTTAGGTTATGAGGGACAGGTTCGGGCATATGCTGTTTCAACAACAGACACGGTAGGAGAAGCTCAGCGGCGCCATTATACATGGCCTACTGCTTCAGCTGCCCTTGGACGGGCGATGACTGCAGGTGTCATGATGGGCGGAATGTTAAAAGGTGAAGAAAAGCTGACGATTAAAATCGAGGGCGGAGGACCGATCGGTTCCATATTGGTCGACAGCAATGCAAAGGGAGAAGTCCGCGGATATGTCACTCACCCGCAAACCCATTTTGATTTGAATGAGCAAGGAAAGCTTGATGTAAGGAAAGCGGTGGGTACCGATGGATTGTTGACTGTTGTAAAAGATATCGGTCTTCGTGATTACTTTTCAGGTCAGGTACCGCTTGTATCGGGAGAATTAGGTGAAGATTTCACCTATTACTTTGTTACTTCCGAACAGGTGCCTTCATCTGTGGGGGTTGGGGTCCTGGTGAATCCGGATAATTCAATCCTTGCAGCGGGTGGATTCATCATCCAGTTGATGCCGGGCACATCGGAAGATACGATTTCGAAAATTGAAAATCGACTAAGCACGATAACTCCTGTTTCTAAGATGATTCAAAGCGGGATGACTCCTGAAGAAATCCTAACCGAAATTTTAGGTGAGGGCAATGTGAATATACTAGAAAAAATGGATGTCCAATTCTCCTGTCAATGTTCTAGGGAAAGAATTGCAAATGCATTGATTAGCCTAGGGCAAGCTGAGATTAGGGATATCATTGATACAGAGGGACAAGCGGAGGCACATTGTCATTTTTGTAATCAGACCTACCAATTCTCGAAGGAAGATCTCGAGGAACTAGAAGCAGAAACCAAAAATTAATATACGGGGGATAAGGGTTTGCCAAAACAAAAGCTTCGGGCGATTATTGCTGCCCTTGCCTTGTTGAACCTATTGACTATCATTATCTTTGTCATAAAACCACTAATCATTTCAAAATCCGTCATCGGGGAAGAAACGGCCGCAAAGGTTGGATCTAAGGATATTTCCCGGGACGCATGGATTAATGAGCTCGAAAAAAGATATGGGGAAGATGTACTTGAGGAAATGGTCGATAAAGAGGTCGTGAAACAGGCAGCTGAAAAATATAAAGTGAAAATTTCGGATGAAGAGCTTGATCGGGAACTTAAAATGATGAAAACGATGTATGGGACTGCCGGACAGAACCTTAATAAAAGTAACGATCAACTGAGGCAGGAAATTCAATCGAGTCTCCTCCTCGAGAAGCTCCTCACCAAGGACGTTTCGGTCTCCGAAACGGCAATGCGGAATCATTATGATAATAATAAGGATATCTACAGAATCCCTACAGCTTTCCATATATCCCATATTACCTCGTCTACAAAAAAGCAAGCGGACCAAATCGTACGTGAACTGGAGAAGGGCGTCCCCTTTGATGTCTTAGCGATGGAAAAATCCCTTGATGAATTCACTGCCAACCAAGGAGGCGACATGGGTTATATATCCCAGGATAACGAGAAAGTCTCCAAGGAATACATTACTGCTGCCGAGAATTTGAAGGTGAAAAAGTGGAGTGATCCGATTCAAACGGAAGAAGGCTGGGCCATTATCTATCTGCATGAAAGAATAGAGGGCAAGCAGTATGAATATGATGAGGTTAAAGACAAGATTCACCGCCAAATAGCTCTTGAACAGATTCAGGCACCGGTCTCAGGGAAAATTTTCTGGGACGAATTTGATGTAGAATGGTTTTATGGATTGAAAGAACAAAAGTAGGTCTATGGTTGTGTGAGAAAATTTAGAATATAGTATATAATCATTGACAATGAACTATAAAAACTGGTAACTTTAAATTTATAAAACCAATAAACATACTCGGTATTGAAATGATAAGGAGTGGAGAAAATGGCACGTATAGCTAATTCTGTAATCGATTTAATTGGACAAACACCTATTGTGAAGTTAAACAAGCTTCAAAATGAAAACAGTGCAGATATCTATCTGAAACTTGAGTATTTTAACCCAGGCAGTAGTGTAAAAGACCGTATCGCCCTTGCGATGATCGAAGCGGCAGAAAAAAATGGTACCCTCAAGCCAGGTGATACGATCATTGAACCTACAAGCGGAAACACTGGAATAGGACTTGCAATGGTAGCTGCGGCAAAGGGCTATAAATCAATTCTGGTTATGCCGGAGACGATGAGTTTGGAACGCCGTAACTTGCTTCGTGCTTATGGTGCAGAATTAGTTCTTACTCCTGGACCTGAAGGAATGAAGGGTGCAATTGCAAAGGCGACTGAGCTGTCTAAAGAAAAAGGTTACTTCATTCCACAGCAATTCGAGAATGTAGCCAACCCTGAAGTTCATCGGAACACTACAGGACCTGAAATCGTTGAAGCCTTTGGTGATGAAGGTCTGGATGCATTCGTTGCCGGAATCGGTACTGGCGGAACGATAACAGGTGCTGGTGAAGTCCTGCGTGAAAAATACCCTGACATTAAGATTTACGCTGTTGAGCCTGCGGACTCTCCGGTATTATCGGGTGGGGCTCCAGGACCTCATAAAATCCAAGGAATCGGTGCGGGCTTCGTCCCAAGTATTTTGAATACTGATCTCTATGACGAAATCATTCAAGTCAATACAGAGGAATCGTTTGATTATGCCCGCCGTGCGGCTAAAGAGGAAGGAATCCTTGGTGGAATTTCCTCTGGTGGAGCAATTGCAGCTGCCATTAAAGTGGCTGACAAGCTGGGAAAAGGCAAAAAGGTACTAGCTATCATACCAAGTAATGGTGAACGTTACTTAAGTACGCCATTATATAACTTTGAGTAAGACAAGACACTAAAATTAGAAGCGAAGTTCCTTCCTTAGGGGCTTTGCTTTTCTTTTTGTAGTAAAGTCTGCAGAAGCTTCCCAAATCTTCATGGAACTTGCACTATGCCTATGTAAATGGGTAAACTCATATATATAGATTTCTTTAGGCGAAGGAGAACGTTGGATGACATTAGCTGGAGCGTCAAAAATAAAATGCGGTTCATTTGATTTGGATTACAGTAATAGAACCTTAATTATGGGTATTTTGAATGTTACGCCGGACTCCTTTTCGGATGGCGGGAAATATAATCGGATAGATGCCGCTTTGAAGCATGCCGAACGGATGGTTAACGACGGAGCTGATTTATTGGATGTAGGCGGGGAGTCCACCCGTCCTAACTATGAGAGGATATCGGATGGAGAGGAAATAGAGAGAGTCGCCCCGATTATTGAAGCCATATCCCGTAATATTGAGGTACCAATATCGGTCGATACGTATAAATCAAGAGTAGCCGAAGCGGCTGTAAAAGCAGGGGCCCATATATTAAATGACATTTGGGGAGGTAAGGCTGATTCCTTGATGTCAAAGGTTGCTGCGGAATATAAGGTGCCTATTATCTTGATGCATAACAGGGATAATATGAGTTATGGACATTTTGTGCGGGATGTACTACAGGATTTATTCGAAAGTATCATGTTGGTTAAGGATGCGGGGGTCAAGGATGAAAACATCATTCTCGATCCGGGAATCGGCTTTGCGAAAGATTTAAATTTAAATTTGGAAATGATGAGGAATCTTGATAAGCTGGTATCTTTAGGTTATCCTGTACTGCTAGCAACATCAAGGAAGTCCATGATTGGACATGTTCTGGACCTGCCGCCTGATGAGCGGATGGAAGGAACAGCCGCCACGATCTGCCATGGCATTCAACAAGGCTGTCAAATGGTTCGTGTACATGATGTGAAGGAAATGGCACGTACTGCAAAGATGATGGATGCTTTATTAGGAAAAGGTGAATGAAATGGATAAGATATATGTGAATAAAATGGAGTTTTACGGTTATCATGGAGTTTTTCCGGAAGAAACGAAGCTTGGCCAGCGGTTTAAGGTGGATTTGATTGTCCAGACTGATTTAGCCAAGGCTGGGAAGAGTGACAACCTTGAAGACTCCATCAACTATGGTGAGTTATATGAAGTGTGTAAAAGTGTTGTCGAGGGAGTACCTTTTAAGTTAGTGGAGGCTGTTGCTGAAAAAATTGCCTCTGAACTACTTATTAAATATTCTTCCATCGAGAAATGCACCGTGAAGGTTTATAAACCAGATCCTCCAATAGCAGGTCATTATGACTCGGTTGCTATAGAGATTGTAAGGGGACGCTGATTGTGGTAAATATTGCTTACCTTTCAATAGGTTCGAACTTAGGGGATCGCCTTGAAACATTCCAAAGGGCTTTCCAGTTACTGTCTGAAAATCCGCATATCAAGTTGGTGGCCTGCTCTTCTTTATACGAAACAGACCCGATAGGATATGAAGATCAGGACTGTTTTTTAAATGCTGTCCTAAAAGTGAAAACCGATTTAGAACCGGAAAAATTACTTCACGCTTGTATGAAAATTGAACAAGAATTAGGGAGAAAAAGGGAAATCAGGTGGGGTCCCCGTACTTTAGACCTTGACATTTTGTTATATAATCATGAAAATATTGAGACAGAGATTCTTTCAGTCCCGCACCCTCGTATGCACGAGAGGGCTTTTGTTATCGTGCCTTTAATGGAAGTGGACCCTGATATATCACTTCCGCAAATGTATGCACCTTTGAGCGACCTGCTTGAACAGATTTCGGATAAAGAAGGAGTTCGATTATGGAAGGTGAAAAATGGGGAAGGCGTATTCGCGCTTTTCGAAAGTTAAAGGGTTATACCCAGGAGGGATTTGCGAAAGAAATAGGCGTTTCTGTTTCCTTGTTGGGAGAAGTCGAACGAGGGAACCGCAGCCCTTCAGAAGCATTTTTACTGGAAGTGGCGGAAATTCTTCATGTTTCCATTGAGGAGCTTCAGCCACCAGAGGATAAATGAAAGAATGTTATAGGAGGCACACCGTGTTAAAAATAGGCAATATAGAAATGAAGAATCCGGTAGTGCTAGCACCGATGGCGGGAGTCTGTAACTCGGCATTCCGCTTGACCGTCAAGGAATTTGGTGCTGGCCTTGTTTGTGCGGAGATGGTCAGTGACAAGGGAATCGTTTTACAAAATGCTAGAACGATGAATATGCTTTATATAGATGAAAGAGAAAAGCCGTTAAGTCTGCAAATCTTTGGCGGTGAAAAGAAATCTTTGGTCGAAGCAGCACGATTTGTAGATAAAAATACAAATGCTGACATCATTGATATCAACATGGGCTGCCCTGTCCCTAAAATCACTAAATGTGATGCGGGTGCAAAGTGGCTTCTCGATCCAAACAAAATTTATGAGATGGTTTCAGCGGTGGTTGATGCTGTTGAAAAGCCGGTAACGGTGAAAATGCGCATAGGCTGGGATGATGAGCACGTTTTTGCGATTCAAAATGCCCAGGCTGTTGAACGCGCGGGTGGTAAAGCTGTTTCCATGCATGGCAGAACACGAGTTCAATTGTATGAAGGAAAAGCTAACTGGGACATCATCCGTGAAGTGAAGAAATCAATTAATATTCCACTTATCGGTAACGGCGATGTGGAAACTCCACAGGATGCGGAAAGAATGCTCAAGGAAACGGGTGTTGATGGAGTCATGATCGGCCGTGCAGCTCTAGGTAACCCGTGGATGATTTACAGGACTGTGAAATATCTGGAAACTGGTCAACTGATGGATGAACCTTCTGTTCGTGAAAAGATGGAAGTTTGCGTGCTTCATATGGATCGTCTAATCGCGTTGAAAAATGAAAATGTCGCTGTTCGTGAAATGCGCAAGCATGCTTCTTGGTATTTAAAAGGTGTTAAAGGGAATGCTATGGCTCGTAAAGGGATTAATGTTTGTGAAACAAGGGACGATGTTGTTAGCCTTCTATATGGACTTGTTGATGAAATTGAAGCGAAGCAACAAAATATCCAAATGGTCTGATGTTTGACATTACCTTCCTATTTTCCTATAATACGCTTATCTTAAACTGCCAGTAATCCTGGCAGTTTTTATATGTATATAAACGATGTTTTAAGATAAAAAGCTGTTGAATTCCTTTACTTTATGTAAGAATAAATATGTATGCAAAAGAATTTCTGATTAATTATATAATTGCATTTATTAATAAAGATGGAGATGATTTTCGTGAGTCATGAAGAATTGAATGACCAACTGCAGGTAAGGCGCGATAAAATGCAGGCCATGATGGATAATGGACAAGACCCTTTCGGGAGCAGATTCGAGCGCACACATAACACTGAGGAGATAGTCAGTGCTTATGGTGAATTAGAAAAAGAAGATCTTGAAGAAAAAGAAATTGAAGTTACAATCGCTGGCCGTGTCATGACGAAGCGTGGAAAAGGGAAAGCGGGATTTGCCCATATCCAGGATATTAGCGGCCAAATCCAAATCTACGTCCGTTTAGATAACATAGGAGAAGATTCTTACCAAATTTTCAACCAAACGGATCTTGGCGATATCGTAGGGGTAACTGGCGTTATTTTCAAAACGAAAGTCGGGGAACTTTCCATTAAAGCTAAAGAATATGTGTTCCTTGCTAAAGCGCTTCGCCCGTTGCCTGATAAATTTCATGGCCTAAAGGATGTTGAAGAGCGTTATCGGAAGCGTTATGTCGATTTAATTACAAATGAAGAAAGCAAAAACACATTGATCATGCGCAGTCGTATTGTACAAGCCATGAGACGGTATCTGGATGATCATGGATACCTTGAAGTGGAGACGCCTCTACTGCACTCTGTTGCTGGTGGAGCTGCAGCACGCCCTTTCCTTACTCACCATAATGCCTTGGATATGCCTTTGAATTTAAGGATTGCCATCGAACTTCATCTAAAACGCTTAATCGTCGGCGGATTGGAGAAAGTTTATGAAATTGGCCGGGTTTTCAGAAATGAAGGAGTATCTACAAGACACAATCCTGAATTCACATTGATCGAATTATATGAGGCATATGCGGATTACCAAGATATCATGAGTTTAACGGAAAACCTTATTGCCCATATCGCTCAAGAAGTTCTGGGGACAACTACCATCCAGTATGGGGAGTATGAGATAGAGTTAAAGCCGGAATGGAAACGACTTCACATGGTTGATGCTGTAAAAGAATATACTGGTGTGGACTTCTGGACTCAAATGAGTAAAGAAGAAGCCCAGCAGCTTGCTAAAGAAAATGGGATTGAAGTTAAGGAATCCATGGAGTTCGGCCATATCGTAAATGAATTCTTTGAACAGAAGGTAGAAGATAAGTTGATTCAGCCTACATTCATCTATGGCCATCCGGTGGAAATCTCTCCTTTGGCAAAGAAAAATCCGGAAGATTCCCGTTTCACAGATCGTTTTGAGTTATTCATTGTAGGTAGGGAGCATGCAAATGCCTTCACGGAGCTAAATGATCCTATTGATCAACGTCAACGCTTTGAAGCTCAATTAAAAGAGCGGGAGCAAGGTAATGATGAGGCCCATGAAATGGATGAAGATTTCTTGGAGGCGTTAGAATATGGAATGCCGCCAACTGGCGGACTTGGAATTGGTGTTGACCGTTTGGTTATGCTATTGACCAATTCTCCGTCTATACGTGACGTCCTATTATTCCCGTTGATGAGACATCGCTAATATAACCAAAATGAATATTGATTGCAGGCCGAATTCGGATGGCTGGGATCATTGGGCGTAGCTCATGATCCTGGTATGTCCCATTCGGTTTTTGTTTTTTTATTATAATTTCATGTCTTTCAATAGAATGGATTCGAGGGCTTGAAAGAAAAACAACATTATCTCAAAAAAACTTTTAAAAAAGTATTGCGCAGTTAACGTAATGGTGTTATATTTATATCTGTCGTTACGAACGAGTTGCAAACAGATTACAAACTTTTAAAAAGTTTTAAAAAAGTTGTTGACTCACGGTAATGAAAATGTTATTATAAATAAGCTGTTTCGAAAGATATTGCTCTTTGAAAACTGAACAAAACAAAGCGCCAACGTTAAATTTTAAGTGAGCACACACTATCAAAAAAGCAAATGAGCAAGTCAAACATTTC
>NZ_JBNNIU010000018.1:0-62695 GCF_050269675.1 Peribacillus sp. NPDC076916 | reverse complement strand
ACCCGTTCCCATTCCGAACACGGCAGTTAAGCTCTTCAGCGCCGATGGTAGTTGGGGGTTTCCCCCTGTGAGAGTAGGACGCCGCCAAGCCATTTAAAAAGATCAGCCATCTGGCTGGTCTTTTTTTGTTGTTCGTGGTTAAAAAAAAGGTTTTTTATTTTCAGGGACAGCATAGGGCTGGCCTTATTTGAATTGGGCCTAATTTAAAAGTGGTGAAACCTTAAGAGAGAAGAAAATATCAGGTTTTGTATTTATCTTTTTAGGGTATTTATGTAAGATATTTCAATTTTAATGTTCAATGGGGTATGTAACTACATATAATTTGGAGAAAATGGGTAATACAGAAAGAGAAAGTGCGTTTAAGTTGCAAAATGCATTATTCCTTGTATAATAATAGTCAAATATAGTCAAAGTCAGAATGGAGGAGGCTGAGTGAGAAACATATCTGATGTTATCGAAACTTATTTGAAGCAAGTACTTGAAATAAGTCAAAAAGATATCTTAGAGATTAAAAGAAGTGAAATAGCAGATAAATTTCAGTGTGTTCCTTCTCAAATCAATTACGTAATCAATACCAGGTTTACCATCGAGAGAGGTTATGTTGTGGAGAGTAAGCGTGGTGGCGGCGGTTATATACGCATCATGAAAGTCGAATCACAGGATTCCGTGCAACTTATCAACCAATTATTATCGCTTATTGGTTCAAGGGTAACCCAATCGATGGCTGAAGGAGTAATTTCAAGGCTGATGAATGAAGACGTCATTAATGAAAGAGAAGCAAAGATAATGATGAGCGTCATAGATAGATCGGTGATTTATATCGACCTACCTGACCGCGATGAGCTTAGGGCAAGAATTTTAACTGCGATGCTTACGACTTTAAAATATAAATGAAACTGGCAGAGGTGATGAACGTTGATTTGCCAAGAATGTCATCAAAGGCCTGCTACCCTGCACTTCACCAAAATCATCAATGGAAAAAAGACAGAAGTCATGATTTGTGAGAAATGTGCCCAGGAAAAAGGTGAAATGTTTATGGATGCAGGTGGACCTGGTTTTTCAATAAATAATTTATTAGCAGGATTGTTGAATATGGAGTCGAATATTCAACAGACAAAGGCAAATGCATTTCCCAAAACGGAAGAGAGGCGTTGCCCGCATTGTCATCGATCTTATAAAGAATTTGTCCATATTGGTAAGTTTGGCTGTGCCGAATGTTATAAAACGTTCAATGAACAGTTAAATCCCATTTTAAAGAGGGTTCACAGCGGCAATACAGCACATATAGGGAAAATTCCAAAAAGGATTGGTGGCACCATATATCTTCGAAAGCAAATTTTGGATTTAAAAGAAGTTTTAAAGGTCCACATTGATCAAGAGGAGTTTGAGAAAGCGGCAGAGGTAAGAGATAAGGTTCGTTCCCTTGAAAAAAGGTATGAAGCGCAAGAGGGAGGCGAGGAATTATGAGCTTGGAAAAGTTTGTAGAAAACGCCCTGAGTTCCTGGATGAGTGCCGAAGGGCCGGAAATCGATATTGTATTGAGTTCACGGATTCGGCTGGCCAGGAATTTTAAAGACTTTACCTTCCCAACCTCCTTTTCTAACGAAGAAGCTAAAAAAATCATTGAATTGGTCAAAAAAAGGATCGAAGAAGAAGTAACCCCGGAGATTGGAAAACTGGAACTTTTAGAAATCGACCAATTGCAGCCACTTGAAAAGCGCGTTCTGGTTGAAAAGCATTTAATAAGTCCCCATTTAGTTGAAGATTCAGCGAAAAGCGCATGTCTCCTTTCGGAAAATGAAGAAATAAGTATCATGATAAACGAAGAGGATCATCTCCGTATTCAATGTTTAATGTCGGGGCTGCAGCTAAAGGAAACATTAAAGATTGCAAATGTTCTTGACGATTGGATTGAAGAATCCATAGACTATGCATATGATGAGGAAAGAGGATACCTAACTAGTTGTCCGACTAATGTGGGAACAGGATTAAGGGCTTCAGTCATGATGCATCTGCCAGGCCTTGTCCTTACACAGCAGATGAATAATATCATACCGGCTATCAACCAATTGGGGTTGGTGGTTCGAGGGATTTATGGAGAGGGCAGTCAAGCCTTGGGGAATATTTTTCAAATCTCCAATCAAATTACTCTTGGAAAGTCGGAAAGGGATATCGTTGAAGATCTAACAAGTGTAGTGCAACAAATCATAGCCCAGGAACGGTCAGCGAGGGATGCATTAGCGAGGACTTCCCACATACAATTAGAAGATAGAATTTTCCGTTCATATGGGATTTTGTCCAATGCCCGCATCATCGAGACCAAGGAAGCAGCTACCTGTATCTCCGATGTTAGATTAGGGATAGATCTTGGGTATATAAAGAATATTTCTAAAAGCATTCTAAATGAGCTGATGATTTTGACGCAGCCGGGATTTTTACAAAAGTACGCAGGTGGCCCTTTAAGACCCCATGAAAGGGATATCCGTAGAGCAGCACTCATTCGGGAACGCTTGAATTTTACGGAATCTTCCTCCTCATAGAGGTCATTGACCTCTTTAGGGAGTATCACATTTCATGTAATAGATATGGAGCAAGAAGAAGCTTCTGTCATAACTTAGTGAATTGCCAGCAACTTTATTCAAAACGAAAATTCTTAAGGAGGAATTCCCTATGATGTTTGGTCGTTTTACTGAAAGAGCCCAGAAAGTATTAGCATTAGCCCAAGAAGAGGCAATCCGGTTAGGTCATAATAATATTGGCACGGAACATATTTTACTGGGCCTTGTCCGAGAAGGTGATGGTATTGCTGCCAAAGCGTTATATGCTCTTGGATTGGGTCCGGATAAGATTCAGAAAGAAGTGGAAAATTTAATTGGCCGTGGACAGGATACGGCTCAAACGATACATTATACCCCAAGAGCCAAGAAAGTCATTGAGCTTTCCATGGATGAGGCAAGAAAATTAGGTCACTCATATGTCGGGACAGAGCATGTACTTCTAGGTCTTATCCGAGAAGGGGAAGGTGTAGCTGCTCGCGTATTGAATAATCTGGGAGTAAGTTTAAATAAAGCGCGGCAACAAGTATTGCAGCTTCTGGGAAGTAATGAATCTGGTGGTCATCAAGGTTCAGCCGCTTCAAATGCAAGCACGCCGACACTGGATGGCCTTGCCCGTGATTTAACGGCGATTGCCAGGGAAGGAAGTTTGGATCCCGTTATCGGAAGAAGTAAGGAAATACAGCGTGTCATCGAGGTATTGAGCCGTCGTACAAAAAATAACCCAGTATTAATCGGTGAACCTGGTGTTGGTAAAACAGCCATTGCTGAAGGGCTTGCCCAACAGATCATCAATAATGAGGTACCTGAAATTTTACGTGATAAACGCGTAATGACACTTGATATGGGTACTGTTGTGGCCGGTACTAAATACCGGGGTGAATTTGAGGACCGGTTGAAGAAAGTTATGGATGAAATACGTCAGGCGGGTAATATCATCCTATTCATCGATGAATTGCATACATTGATCGGTGCAGGTGGTGCAGAAGGTGCCATTGATGCCTCCAATATCCTTAAACCATCACTGGCGCGAGGTGAATTACAATGTATCGGTGCCACGACTTTGGATGAGTACCGGAAGTATATTGAAAAGGATGCTGCGCTTGAACGCCGTTTTCAGCCAATCCAAGTCGATGAGCCGACTATTGAGGAATCCATCCAAATTCTCAAGGGGCTGCGTGACCGTTATGAGGCACATCACCGCGTATCGATTACTGACGAAGCGATTGATGCCGCAGTCAAATTATCCGACCGTTATATTTCCGATCGCTTTTTACCGGATAAAGCGATTGACTTGATTGATGAAGCTGGTTCCAAGGTAAGGCTGCGTTCATACACAACGCCACCTAACTTAAAAGAACTTGAAGTGAAGCTGGATGATGTTCGTAAGGAAAAAGATGCTTCCGTTCAGAGTCAGGAATTTGAAAAAGCTGCTTCACTTCGCGATACAGAACAACGCTTAAGAGAACAATTGGAAGAAACAAAAAAAACTTGGAAAGAAAAACAAGGGCAGGAGAACAGTGAAGTGACTGTGGATGACATTGCACACGTCGTATCCAGTTGGACGGGAGTTCCAGTCACTAAATTGGCGCAAACAGAGTCAGACAAACTGCTTAATATGGAGTCAATCCTCCATGATCGTGTAATTGGGCAGGAAGAGGCTGTCATTGCGGTTTCTAAAGCAGTAAGACGTGCAAGGGCAGGATTGAAAGATCCTAAACGTCCAATTGGTTCATTCATTTTCTTGGGGCCTACAGGGGTCGGTAAAACAGAGCTGGCCCGTGCTTTAGCTGAATCCATTTTTGGTGATGAAGATGCCATGATCCGCATCGATATGTCCGAATATATGGAGAAACATTCGACTTCACGTCTTGTTGGATCCCCTCCAGGATATGTTGGATACGAAGAAGGCGGTCAGTTAACGGAAAAAGTGCGGAGGAAACCATACTCCGTCGTTCTACTTGATGAAATAGAAAAGGCGCATCCGGATGTTTTCAATATTCTTCTTCAAGTATTGGAAGACGGAAGACTGACAGATTCCAAGGGGCGTACTGTCGATTTCAGGAACACCATTCTGATTATGACATCGAATGTAGGGGCGTCGGCCTTGAAAACTGATAAGTATGTCGGCTTTAACATCCAGGATACTGGTCAGGACTATAAAAATATGAAAGGGAAAGTGATGGAAGAACTCAAACGTGCATTCCGTCCGGAATTCCTGAATCGTATTGATGAAACTATCGTGTTCCACTCATTAGAGAAGGATCATTTGAAACAAATCGTTACATTAATGTCAAATCAGCTTACTACCCGTTTGAAAGAACAGGAGATATACTTGGAGCTGACAGATGCGGCTAGAGATAAAATTGCTACGGAAGGTTTTGATCCGGAATATGGGGCACGGCCAATCCGCAGGGCACTTCAGAAGCATGTAGAAGATTATCTATCCGAAGAGTTGCTTAAGGGCAACGTGAAAAAAGGGCAAACGGTCGTAATGGATGTCGTGAATAATGAGTTTGCAATCCGACAAGGCGAGCCTGTTAATGTAAGTGAATAACCTGATCCTAAACTTCGAGGTACACGCAGATTCTATTGCAGTGTACCTCTGTTTTTTATCTATAGGTAGATTTGAGTATAAATGGGATAAGCAGAATGAATATTTTTTTAAAAAACTTAGCCTTAAGAAGGTTTAAATAAATACGAGGTATAATATCCTTAATATAGATATTTTTTCCAAAGGAAGAGGAGTAATTTATGGCTGTAAAGAAGAAAACAAAATTTATGTGTCAGTCTTGTGGATACGAGTCACCGAAATGGATGGGCAAATGCCCAGGATGCGGTGAATGGAACAAAATGGTCGAGGAAACCGAAATCGTTAAACCTGCTAGAAAAGGCGCCTTTACCAATTCAGAGGTTAGAGGTTCCGGGGAACGGGAGAAGGCAGCTCCGATAACGACTATTCAATCAGAAAAAGAACCCCGGATTAAGACGGATTTAATGGAATTGAATCGTGCTCTTGGGGGCGGGATCGTACAGGGATCACTTGTATTGATCGGAGGAGACCCTGGTATCGGTAAGTCCACCCTGCTTTTACAAGTATCATCGCAATTGGCGCATAAACAGAAAAAAGTGCTTTATATTTCAGGTGAAGAATCAGTCAAGCAGACTAAATTGAGAGCGGATCGGCTTGGGACCATGTCGGAGAATCTATTCGTTTATGCTGAAACCGATATGGATTATATCCAACAGGCAATTACGGATGTAAAACCGGATTTGGTCATTATTGACTCCATTCAAACGGTATATCATTCGGAGGTTACATCTGCCCCGGGAAGCGTTTCACAAGTGAGGGAGTGCACAGCCTCACTCATGCGCATTGCTAAAACGAACGGAATCGCGATTTTTATCGTCGGACACGTTACAAAGGAAGGGGCCATCGCGGGGCCACGGCTGCTTGAGCACATGGTTGATACTGTATTATATTTTGAAGGTGAAAGACACCATACATATCGAATTATACGTGCGGTTAAAAATCGCTTTGGTTCGACGAATGAGATGGGTATTTTTGAAATGAAAGAACATGGGTTGGAAGAGGTCGCGAATCCATCGGAAATATTCCTTGAAGAACGGTCGCAAGGAGCCTCGGGTTCCACAGTCGTCGCATCCATGGAGGGCACAAGGCCGGTGCTAGTTGAAATTCAAGCATTGATTTCTCCTACGAGTTTTGGCAATCCGAGGCGAATGGCCACGGGAATCGACCACAATCGAGTTTCGCTTTTAATGGCTGTTCTGGAAAAGAGAGTGGGCTTGCTGCTCCAAAACCAAGATGCGTATTTAAAGGTTGCCGGTGGTGTCAAGCTGGATGAACCTGCAATTGATCTCGCTGTCGCAATAAGCATTGCTTCAAGCTTCCGTGATAAACCAACAAACCCTGCCGATTGCATCATTGGTGAAGTGGGGCTGACTGGTGAGGTGAGAAGGGTGTCAAGAATTGAACAAAGGGTGCAGGAAGCAGCAAAATTAGGGTTTGAGCGAGTTATCATACCGGCTAATAATATAGGGGGATGGACCGCGCCGAAAGGTATTAAGATCGTTGGTGTTTCATCGGTTTCGGAGGCTCTTAAACAATCGTTAGGGGGTTAAGTATGACAGATAAAAAAGGGTATGAGAAAACAAAACTGGAAATTCTGCAAATTGTTGCTCCGGGTACCCCGCTTCGGGAGGGGATTGAAAATGTCCTGAGGGCAAACACGGGTGGTTTGATAGTGGTCGGATATAATGAGAAGGTGCGAGTGATCGTGGATGGCGGCTTCGAAATCAATTGCAGCTGTACCCCCAGCACATTATATGAGTTGGCAAAGATGGACGGAGCCATCATTTTAAATGAAACAGCCGATAAGATTATTTTCGCAAATGCCCAGCTAGTACCGGATAACAGTACACCGTCCACTGAAACGGGAATGCGGCATAGGACAGCGGAACGTGTGGCAAGGGAGACCAAGTCGCTGGTCATCGCAATCTCACAACGTCGGAATGTCATCACTTTATATCAAGGCAATTTTCGATACGCCCTTAAAGATATTGGAGTCATACTTGCCAAGGCTAATTTAGCCATCCAGACCTTGGAAAAATACAAGGTGGTCCTGCAGCAGAGCATATCGGTTTTAGGAGCGCTCGAGTTTGAGGAAATCGTTACCTATGCCGACCTTTTGCAAGTATTTCACCGATATGTAATGGTGCTCAGGATCAAGGCGGAGCTATTAACGTACCTTAATGAGCTTGGTACGGAAGGAAGATTGATCCGTTTGCAAATGAATGAAATCCTGGCAGATATTGAAACGGAAGGAAAATGGCTTATCAAGGATTATACCTCCAGTAATGATGAAGATCCCGAGGAAATCATTTTTAGGCTTCAAGAGTTGGCCATGCAGGAAAAACTGGACGAAAGCATTCTTCTAAAGGTGCTGGGCTATAATGGATACATACACCTTGATGAGTCAGTACATCCCCGTGGTTACCGTATTCTTCATAAAATCCCACGCTTGCCGGGTTTGATCATCGAAAATTTAGTGAAACAGTTCGGAAGCTTTAGTGAAGTCAATAAAGCTACGGTTGAAAACCTTGACGATGTGGAGGGCATAGGCGAAGTCCGGGCAAATAAAATCAAAGAAGGACTCCGGATTTTAAAAAATCAGCTTGTCACAAATAGAAGGATGTAGGTGCAGCTGGCCTTTTAAAATTCCCCTGAACTTGCATGAAATTGGCTGGTGTTTATTTTTGACACTCAAAACTCAGGGTGCTAGGCTAATATTACGAAAAAGAGAAGAAATCATATTTGTAAATCCACTAATTCCTAAGTGAATTTAACGTATATAATGAAAACGAATTTTCGAAGGTTTCATTTTATTTTATTGGTCAATAATGAGTAGAAGGAGGTGAAAGGGATGTTAAAACGCATTATACAAGCATGCTTCTTAATAGTCGGCGGAACACTTGGTATGTTACTTATTCCAGAATTATTAATTGTTTTACATGCAGATGATATTGCTTTAATAAACAATCCTTATGTAAGTGTACTGTTGGGTGCCATTATCTTTTATCTTATAACTTTTTGGGCAGTAGATCATGTGATCTATTTTATGAAGTGGCTGGAGGAACAGCTTGTAAAGATACCAATTACGGATATTATCTTTGGCAGCGTCGGTCTTTTAGTGGGACTGCTTGCGGCGTTCTTGGTTGGCTCCGCCTTCAGTGCCATCAAGTTTCCGTTTTTTAATACAGTGGTTCCCATCATCCTTACGCTTTTATTTGGTTATCTTGGTTTTCAAGTTGGCTTTAAAAAGCGTGATGAGCTATTGAGTTTATTCACGAAAAGCAATAAGAAAAAGAACACTGATGGTGAAGCGAGCGAAGACGATGAAGAGGGGTATAGCAAGCGGCTGAAGATTCTCGATACAAGCGTCATCATTGATGGCAGAATTGCGGATATTTGTCAGACAGGCTTTCTCGAGGGTACCATAGTCATTCCTCAATTCGTTTTAAACGAACTGCAGCACATTGCCGATTCATCGGATGCTTTGAAAAGGAATCGTGGAAGACGTGGTCTGGATATCTTGAATCGCATTCAAAAAGACCTGCCGATTAAAGTGGAGATGTATGAGGGGGATTTTGAAGACATTCAGGAAGTGGACAGTAAACTAGTGAAACTTGCCAAAATATCGGGCGGAATGGTCGTTACCAATGATTTCAACTTGAACAAAGTATGCGAGTTTCAAAATGTGGCGGTCCTTAATATCAATGACCTTGCCAATGCCGTAAAACCTGTTGTTCTTCCTGGGGAAGAGATGAATGTTCAGGTCATCAAGGACGGGAAAGAGCAGAATCAGGGCATCGCTTATTTGGATGATGGCACCATGATCGTTGTCGAGGGCGGCCGTGACCATATCGGGAAACGCATCGATGTACTTGTCACAAGTGTATTGCAAACTTCGGCAGGCCGTATGATATTCGCTAAACCGAAACTATTAGAAAAAGCATTATAAAGAAGAGTAGGAGAAACCGTTATGTTTTATGAAGTAGTGATACCTGCAGCTGGACAAGGCAAAAGAATGAAGGCGGGCAAGAATAAACTTTTTATTGAACTATCGGGTATCCCGATTATTGTTTATACACTGCGTGTCTTCGAAGAAGATCCTGACTGTCGGGGAATCATCCTTTCGATAAACCCGGCAGAAAAGGATTATTTCAGTCAATTGATTGCAGCATATGGGCTTAAAAAGGTCAAGAAACTGGTCGTGGGTGGCAAGGAGCGCCAACAAAGCGTTTATAATGGACTGCAACATGCAGGAGAAGAAATCGTCCTTATCCACGACGGTGCCCGCCCTTTTATCAATGTTGGGCAAATCAGTGAATTGACTACTGCCGCCTCCCTTCATGGAGGTGCCGTAATTGCAGTGCCCGTTAAGGATACGATAAAAAAAGCGTCAAACAATAAGGTAGTGGAAACAGTGGAACGATCAAGCTTGTGGGCGGTACAAACTCCACAAGCTTTTCGTGTATCCATATTGAAAAGTGCGTATGAACAGGCTGAAGCTGAAGCATTTTTAGGGACGGATGATGCAAGTTTGCTAGAGCGGATCAATGAACAGGTAGTTATTATTGAGGGCAATTATGATAATATTAAAATTACGACTCAGGAAGACCTTTATTTTGCAGAAGCGATTTTACATAAACAACATGGAAAACGATGATTGGGGAGAATGATATGTTTAGAATAGGACAAGGATATGACGTTCATCAGCTTGTGGAGGGGAGACCTTTGATTATTGGCGGGATTACGATTCCGTATGAGAAAGGTTTGCTAGGTCATTCGGATGCGGATGTCCTTCTGCATACAGTTGCTGATGCCTGTTTGGGGGCAATTGGTGCAGGGGATATCGGTAAGCATTTTCCGGATACCGATCCTGAATTTAAAGATGCCGATTCGGCAAAACTGCTGCAGTATATTTGGGCGATCGTAAAAAAAGAAGGATATTCCCTAGGCAATGCGGACTGTACAATCATTGCACAAAGCCCGAAAATGGCACCGTATATTGAGGAAATGCGCGGCAGGATTGCTGAACTTTTAGATGCGTCGATAGACAGAATTAATGTAAAGGCGACCACTACCGAGAAACTTGGTTTTACAGGCAGGAGCGAAGGGATCGCGGCACAGGCTGTGGTTTTATTGGTTAAATCAAACTAATTTCGTTTTTAGAGTGGATGCCTTTATCCCAATGTATTTAAATGATAATATATACAATAGAATAGAACGACTGGGAGGTCTATATATCATGAGCAGCGATATTCGAGTTCGCTATGCACCGAGTCCGACTGGACATTTACATATTGGTAATGCACGGACTGCTTTATTTAATTATTTATACGCACGAAATAAAGGCGGGAAATTCATCATCCGAATTGAAGATACCGACCAAAAGAGAAATATTGAGGGCGGAGAGGAAAGTCAGCTTAAATATTTGAAATGGCTTGGTATGGATTGGGATGAAGGTGTTGATGTTGGCGGTGAATTCGGACCATATCGTCAATCCGAAAGGAACGACCTTTATCAGGAATTGTATCAAGAGCTTTTAGATAAGGGTTTGGCATATAAATGCTATTGTACGGAAGAAGAGCTTGAGGCAGAACGTGAAGGACAGGTCGAGCGGAATGAAACGCCAAAATATTCAGGGAAGTGCAAGCATTTAACTGAAGAAGAGCAAGCGGAACTAGTGGCCCAAGGAAGAAAACCGAGCATTCGCTTTGCTGTTCCAGCTGGGAAGGTCCTTACTTTCAATGATATGGTTAAGGACGAGGTTTCGTTTGAAGCGGATGGCTTTGGTGATTTTGTCATCGTTAAAAAAGATGGCATTCCAACCTACAACTTTGCAGTGGTCGTCGATGATCACTTGATGAAGATTTCCCATGTCCTTCGCGGTGATGACCATATCTCCAATACCCCAAAACAACTGATGATTTATGAAGCTTTCGGCTGGGAACCGCCGGTATTCGGACATATGACGCTGATTGTAAACGAAAGCAGGAAGAAACTGAGTAAACGTGATGAGTCCATCATTCAATTCATTGAGCAATATGAAGAGCTTGGTTATGTACCTGAAGCTTTATTCAATTTCATTACATTACTAGGATGGTCTCCGGTCGGGGAAGAAGAGATTTTCACGAAGGAAGAATTTATTAATCTTTTCGATGCTGATCGGCTGTCTAAGTCACCTGCGCTTTTTGATAAACAAAAGCTTACATGGATGAATAACCAATATGTGAAGCAACTGGACGGAAATCGTGCAGTGGAATTGTCAATGCCTCACTTAATTAAAGCCGGGAAGGTTTCAGAGACACTGACCGCCGAAGAAGAAGAGTGGGTACATGGGCTAGTTTCCCTTTTTCAAGAGCAGATGAGCTATGGAGCGGAAATAGTCGAGCTATCTGAACTGTTTTTCAAGGATGAGGTCGTGTTCGAGGAAGATGCCAAGGAAGTACTGGCTGAAGAACAGGTGCCGGAAGTCATGAAAGCTTTCCTTCAGGAGATCGATGGCCTTGAAGAATTTAACGCGGATGACATCAAGAAATCGATTAAAGCCGTACAAAAAAGCACAGGCCATAAAGGGAAAAAATTATTCATGCCGATAAGGGCGGCCGTCACGGGTCAAACACATGGTCCTGACTTGCCTAAGGCGATTTCATTACTCGGCAAGGAAAAAATTAAACAGCGTATTCAGAGTATTTTATATTAACAATTTGTCAAAAATGTAATATAGTATTTAATAATCTTACAAAAGAACGCGTAGATGGGGAGAAGTAAGTAAACGAAGCTTTTTAGAGAGAACCATAACCTGCTGAAAGTGGTTCAGGCCTCTCGTTTTCTGAAATGCACCCTTGAGTCCTTTGCTGAACTAACCTATAGTAGGCACAGGCGGAATGTCCTCCGTTACAGGGATTAAAGTTGGGGATGAAAAAACAGGAAAAAGCTTTACCTGATTCGTACATTCCAAACAGAGTGGAACCGCGCTTAAAGCGTCTCTGTCTATTTGGACAGAGGCGCTTTTTTATATGCTTTAAAAGCTTCAAAGGGGATGTTGGAAAATTACGCAACATAGGGGGGAATCATTTTGTTAAAGATGTTTAAAGAAGATATCGAAGTGGTTTTTGATCAAGATCCTGCTGCGCGCAGCTATTTGGAAGTCATATTGACGTACGCGGGTTTACATGCGATTTGGAGCCATAGGATGGCTCACGCACTATTTAAGAAGAAATTCTTTTTCCTGGCAAGAAGTATATCTCAGATCAGTCGGTTTTTTACCGGTATTGAAATTCATCCAGGGGCTACGATTGGCCGTCGTTTCTTCATTGACCATGGAATGGGGATCGTCATTGGCGAAACTTGTGAAATTGGCGACAATGTATCTGTCTTTCAAGGTGTAACCCTTGGGGGGACAGGAAAGGAAAAGGGAAAACGTCATCCTACGATAAAGGATAACGTTTTGATTGCCACAGGAGCAAAAGTGCTGGGTTCCATCACTGTTGGGGAAAACTCAAAAATCGGTGCAGGATCGGTCGTTTTAAAGGAAGTGCCACCAAATTCCACAGTGGTGGGCATTCCAGGTAAAGTGGTCATTCAAGATGGTATCAAAATCAACAAAGATCTAAATCATTGTGATCTTCCTGATCCAATTGCTGATCGCTTTAAGGAATTGGATAGTGAAATCAGGGCCTTAAGAGCGAAGATGGCTGAAGAGAAGCAGAAGGAAAGGAGCCTATAATATGGCGATTAAAATATATAACACAGCTACAAGAAAAAAGGAAACCTTCGTCCCGATGGAAGAGGGAAAGGTGAAGATGTACGTATGCGGACCCACTGTCTATAATTACATTCATATTGGTAATGCAAGACCGGCAATCGTATTCGATACCGTTCGTAGGTATTTGGATTACCGTGGATATGATGTGCAATTCGTTTCGAACTTTACGGATGTGGATGATAAGCTGATTCGTGCGGCAAAAGAATTGGGGGAAGATGTCCCAACCATATCAGAGCGTTTCATCAAGGCTTATTTTGAAGACGTGTCGGCATTGGGCTGCAAAAAAGCCGATGCTCACCCAACCGTAATGGAGAACATGGATGCAATCATTGAATTCATCTCGGCATTAATTGAGAAAGGATTCGCTTATGAATCTGAAGGGGATGTGTATTACCGAACTCGTAAGTTTGAGGGGTATGGAAAACTTTCACATCAGTCCATCGATGAGCTGAGAGTGGGGGCGCGTATTGAAATAGGGGAGAAAAAACAAGATGCCCTTGATTTTGCCCTTTGGAAAACGGCAAAGGATGATGAAATATCTTGGGAAAGCCCATGGGGTAAGGGGCGTCCTGGCTGGCATATCGAATGCTCCGCAATGGTCAAAAAGTATTTGGGCGATACAATCGATATTCATGCAGGAGGTCAAGATCTAGCTTTCCCTCATCATGAAAATGAAATTGCACAATCTGAAGCATTGACGGGTAAGCCCTTTGCGAATTATTGGATGCATAACGGGTATATAAATATTGAGAATGAAAAAATGTCTAAGTCCTTAGGTAATTTCGTCCTTGTGCATGACATCATCCAGAAGCATGATCCACAAGTGTTACGCTTCTTTATGTTATCTGTTCATTACCGTCATCCCATCAATTATAGTGAAGAAGTGCTTGAAAATGTAAAGGCGTCCCTCGATCGCTTAAGGACATCTTATCAAAACTTAAAGCATCGCCTTCAAGTTAGTGACGGATTGACTGAGAATAATGATGTTTGGTTAGGGAAGCTGAATGAATTACATGAACAATTCATTAAGGAAATGGACGATGATTTCAACACAGCTAATGCAATATCCATGCTCTTTGAACTTTCCAAACAGGCAAATTATTACTTGATGGAGAAAAACACCGACAAGGAAGTGATTGATGCTTTCCTTGATAAATTCAGCATCCTATTTTCTGTCCTAGGTTTGTCCCTTGAAGAAGATGGGCTTTTGGATGAAGAAATTGAAGGCTTGATACAGCAGAGAATTCAAGCGCGGAAAGACCGCAATTTTGGGTTATCTGATGAAATTCGTGATCGATTGAAAAACATGAATATCATATTAGAGGATACCCCTCAAGGTACAAGATGGAAAAGAGGGTAATTAATGCTTCATTACGATAGTAAGGTAGATGCAAAAATGCTGAATAGTCTTGCTTTAGCATATATAGGTGATGCTGTATACGAAACGTATATACGGCATCACCTCATTCAAAAAGGAGCGGTCAAGCCCAATCTGCTCCACAAAAAAGCTACATCTTTTGTAGCTGCTAAAGCGCAAAATAAAATCATCCACTTTTTCCTGGAGTCAGATTGGTTAACGGAAGAGGAATCCGCTGTCGTTCGGCGCGGCCGAAATGCAAAATCCGGTACGGTACCGAAGAACACAGATGTGCAAACGTATCGCTACAGTACAGCCTTCGAGGCACTTATTGGATTTTTGTATTTATCCGGTCGAAAAGAAAGAATGGAAGAACTCATCAAAAAATCCATTGAATACATTGAAGAAGAAAAGGGGAGTAACCCATGAGCGAAGAATATATCATTGGCAGAAACCCCGTATTGGAAGCACTTCGCTCCGAACGGGATATTAATAAAATTTGGATAGCCGAGGGCTCGCAAAAAGGTTCGATGCAACCACTCATCGGTCTGGCGAAGGAGAAGAAGGTATTCGTCCAAATCGTACCAAAGAAAAAAATTGACCAAATGGCAGAAGGCATCCATCAAGGCGTTATCGCGCAAGTGGCCGCATATGAATATGTGGAGCTGGATGACTTATTCGCAAGAGCGGCTGAACGGGACGAAGCACCTTTTTTCATGATTCTTGATGAAGTTGAAGATCCGCATAATTTAGGTTCGATCATGAGGACGGCTGATGCAGTCGGGGCTCATGGAATCATCATCCCAAAAAGAAGAGCAGTGGGCCTGACGGCGACAGTGGCAAAAGCTTCGACGGGTGCAATCGAATATATTCCGGTAGCTCGCGTTACAAATTTGGCAAGAGCGGTGGAAGAGTTGAAAGAGCGAGGGGTATGGATAGTCGGTACCGATGCGAAAGGCAGCGATGATTATCGTAACATGGACGGAAAGATGCCTATCGGACTTGTTATCGGCAGCGAAGGAAAAGGCATGGCCCGGTTAATGAAGGATAAATGTGATTTTCTCATCCGTCTCCCTATGGCAGGACAAGTAACTTCGTTAAATGCATCGGTAGCGGCCGGTTTATTGATGTATGAGGTTTATAGAAAAAGAAATCCTCTAGGGCAATGATGAAATGAATATTCTGTTGGTGGACGGTTATAACATTATTGGAGCTTGGCCGGAACTGAGAGAATTAAAAGAACGGGATCTTGCTGCTGCAAGAGATCGGCTGATAGAAATGATGGCAGAATATCAAGCATTTACCGGATACCGTGTAATTGTCGTATTTGACGCTCAATATGTTCAGGGAATTGCCCGCATATTCAAAAATCACAAAGTTGACGTAATTTTTACAAAAGAAAATGAAACTGCGGATGAAAGAATAGAAAAGATGGCCATTGAACTGAATAATGTCAAAACGCAAATTCAAGTGGCTACCTCTGACTTCACGGAACAGTGGGTGATCTTTGGCCAAGGGGCCCTAAGGAAATCCGCTCGTGAACTGCTTATTGAAATGGAAGAAATTCAAGGCGAAATTAAGAAAGATGTAAGAAAAACAACGACTATAAGACCCGTGGCCAAAATTCCTTTAAGTGAAGAAGTGGCAGAAATTTTCGAAAAATGGCGCCGGGGTAAAATTTGAACCATTGACGGGTAAAATTTACCTGCTGTATAATATTTCTATCTGAGTCAGGTCAGGGGGATATAATGTGGGTCTCAAATTCGGAATGAAGCTGAACGAAAAGTATCTGCAGTTTGAGGATGATGAATTGATAGGGTTGGTGCACACTGGAGACAGTGAAGCGCTGGATTATTTGATCCAAAAATATCGTAATTTTGTAAGAGCGAAGGCAAGGACTTATTTCTTGATTGGTGCCGATAAGGAAGACATCGTGCAAGAAGGTATGATTGGTTTATATAAAGCCGTCCGTGATTTTAAAGGGGATAAGTTATCTTCTTTTAAAGCATTTGCAGAACTATGCATTACGAGGCAGATCATTACAGCTATCAAAACAGCAACACGTCAAAAACATATTCCGCTCAATTCCTATGTTTCCCTGGACAAGCCCATTTATGATGAGGAATCGGACCGAACTCTAATGGATATCATATCCGGTACGAAAGTTTTGGACCCGGAAGAACTGATCATCAACCAAGAAGAGTTTGACGATATCGAATTAAAGATGGCCGAGCTCCTGAGTGATCTTGAGAGAAAAGTGTTAGCTCTTTACCTGGATGGACAAACCTACCAAGAAATTTCGGAAGAGTTGAACCGGCATGTTAAGTCAATCGACAACGCCCTTCAACGGGTGAAAAGAAAGCTCGAGCGCTATCTGGAAGTAAGGGAAATCAGTTTATAATCCCTCCGCTTTTTCCGCTTAATTTCATCTGTCCCTTCTCCACATGGAAGTTTATTATTCACTAAAATTTTTAATGGATGTTAAGTAACCGAAGTTTTGATTTATTGTGTCCATAATGGGTGAAACCCGCTTTGATATTGACAATAAAAAACAGCCGTGATAAGGTTTTATGGATATAGTAGATAGGATAGGTGTATCTAATGCGAAAAAAAATAGTTCTTGCATGCAATGATTGCGGTACAAGAAATTATAGTTATGAGAGCAAACAATTGACAAGCGGCGAACGACTGGAAATCAAGAAATTTTGCAGTACGTGCAACTCACACTCGATTCATAAAGAAACGAAATAACCGTTTTATAAATAGATTTACAGAAGCTTCTAATGCTTGGAGGTACATTCATGAAACGTTTTACCGAATTTTTCAGCGGAGTCGCTCGCGAAATGCGAAAAGTAAGCTGGCCGAAACGCAAGGAGCTTACCAAATATACAATCGTGGTAGTAACGACTGTATTGTTTATGGCTTTATTCTTTACAGTGGTCGATTTGGGCATTTCCGAATTAATTCGCTTAGTTATTGAATAAGAGATTCGAAAATAAGGTATAATAGTGATAGAATAATATGTGTCAGCAGAAAAGCCCGGAAACGGGTTTTTTAATTTGTCTTTTTTAATAAGTGAATAAGCTCGAAATCGAGCACTGCTGTAATATGAATCATCACAATATTTTCTAGTTAAGTCAGGATGACGCCGGTATGGTTTTTTGGCTAAAACGTTCAAAGATAAAGATTAATAAAGAAAATGATTGATTGCAGGGAGGGAAGGACGTTAAAGTCCTAACACATGGAAAAGAATTGGTATGTAGTTCACACCTATTCAGGTTATGAGAACAAGGTTAAGGCTAACTTGGAAAAACGTGTTGAAACTATGGGGATGGAAGACAAGATCTTTCGCGTTGTAGTTCCAGAAGAAGAAGAAACAGAAGTGAAAGACGGCAAAAAGAAAGTGACCAAAAAGAAAGTATTTCCAGGTTATGTATTGGTTGAAATCATCATGACGGATGATTCATGGTACGTTGTCCGGAATACGCCTGGCGTAACAGGTTTCGTAGGTTCGTCCGGAGCTGGGTCAAAACCGACTGCATTGCTTCCGGAAGAAATTGAAGTCGTCCTTAAACGAATGGGCGTAGATGAAAGCAAAATCGAAGTTGATTTTGAAATCGGCGACACGGTTCAAGTTAAAGAAGGACCTTTCGCAACCTTTGCAGGGCCAATTGAAGAACTTGATAAAGACAAAGGGAAAGTAAGGGTCCTAGTCAATATGTTCGGTCGTGATACACCGGTTGAACTTGATTTTAATCAAGTGGAAAAATTATAAACGGAAAAAAACTTGAAATTGCCTTTTGAAAGTGGTAAAATTTCAAAGGTCAGTATGTTTCAATTTTTAGGCCTCAACGATACAAGCATTCTTTATTAATAGATAAAGAATTCAAGATGAGTGGGAGGGTATTACCCTATTACCACATCACGGACTTATAAGGAGGTGTGTCTCGTGGCTAAAAAAGTAATTAAAATGGTTAAATTGCAAATTCCTGCTGGTAAAGCGAATCCGGCACCGCCAGTCGGTCCTGCATTAGGTCAAGCTGGTGTAAACATCATGGGATTCTGTAAGGAGTTCAACGCTCGTACAGCAGATCAAGCTGGTCTAATTATTCCTGTTGAAATCACGGTATTTGAAGACCGTTCATTTACATTCATTACAAAAACTCCGCCTGCTGCAGTATTGCTTAAGAAAGTAGCTGGTATCGAGTCTGGTTCTGGTGAACCTAACCGTAATAAAGTTGCTACAGTCAAGCGTGATCAAGTGCGCGAGATTGCTGAAACTAAAATGCCTGACCTAAACGCTGCAAGTGTTGAAGCTGCAATGCGTATGGTTGAAGGTACTGCTCGCAGCATGGGTATTGTCATCGAAGACTAATCCATGTAATTGCTATTTGTTTCTACGGGGTTGCGATTGATACTCGCAACCTTTATTCGTGGGAGGTCATTCCGTTAAAACCACAATTTAGGAGGATTTATATCATGGCGAAAAAAGGTAAAAAGTATCTTGAAGCAGCTAAGCTTGTAGAAGTTTCTAAGGCTTATGCTGTAACTGAAGCAATCGAAGTTGCTAAAAAAGCAAACTTCGCAAAATTCGATGCGACTGTTGAAGTTGCTTTCCGTTTAGGCGTAGACCCTAAGAAAGCTGACCAACAAATTCGTGGAGCTGTTGTTCTGCCGAATGGTACTGGTAAAACTCAACGCGTATTAGTGTTCGCTAAAGGCGAAAAAGCAAAAGAAGCGGAAGCTGCTGGTGCTGACTACGTTGGCGAATCTGACTTCATCAACAAAATCCAACAAGGATGGTTCGAATTCGATGTAATCGTTGCGACTCCAGACATGATGGGTGAAGTTGGTAAACTTGGCCGTGTATTAGGACCTAAAGGTTTAATGCCTAACCCTAAAACTGGCACAGTAACTTTCGATGTAACGAAAGCTGTTAATGAAATCAAAGCTGGTAAAGTTGAATACCGCGTAGATAAAGCTGGTAACATCCATGCTCCAATCGGTAAAGTATCTTTCGAAGATGCTAAGCTAGTGGAAAACTTCACTACTATCTATGATACATTATTAAAAGTTAAACCTGCGGCTGCTAAAGGAACTTACATGAAAAACGTTTCTGTAACAACTACAATGGGCCCTGGTGTGAAAGTTGATCCTTCTACTTTCAATAAATAATTGACATACCAAAACTATTATTGTTATAATAAGTTTTGTTGTGAATAAATGAATACTATTTGTACCGTAGACAGTAGGTGCTCATTACGAGCTTAATTCCCTGCCGAGGTAATTCGATAATAATAGTCCTAGACTATGACTTTTGAAATTACTGCCTTCATGTCTGCAATAGAGATGAAGGCTTTTTCTTTGAAACGGTATAAATGTTTTCAAGCAAATCTACAGGAGGTGTAAGGATGAACGCAATTATTGAACAAAAGCAAAAAATCGTTGCTGAGATTTCTGATAAGTTAACTTCAAGCCAATCAACAGTAGTTGTTGACTACCGTGGATTGACTGTTGCTGAAGTAACAGAACTTCGTAAGCAACTTCGTGAAGCTGGCGTTGAGTTTAAAGTTTACAAAAACTCTTTAACTCGCCGTGCTGCTGAAAGTGCTGAACTTGGCGCTTTGAACGAATCATTAACAGGTCCAAACGCAATTGCATTCTCAAATGAAGATGTTATTGCGCCAGCAAAAATCCTTAACGATTTTGCGAAAAAACATGAAGCTTTAGAAATCAAAGCTGGAGTTATCGAAGGAAATGTTGCAACTGCTGAAGAAATTAAAGCTCTTGCAGAACTACCTTCACGCGAAGGCCTACTTTCAATGCTACTCAGCGTGCTACAAGCACCTATGCGCGGACTTGCTCTTGCTACAAAAGCTGTTGCAGAGCAAAAAGAAGAACAAGGCGCGTAAGCTAACCGCTTAACTAGCCTATTGATTCAAAAAAAAACCAACCATTTCGAGGAGGAAATAAAAATGACTAAAGATCAAATCATTGAAGCAGTTAAAAATATGACTGTTTTAGAATTAAACGACCTTGTAAAAGCAATCGAAGAAGAATTCGGTGTAACTGCTGCTGCACCTGTAGCTGTAGCTGCTGCTGGTGGCGCTGCTGCTGAAGAAAAAACTGAGTTTGATGTAATCCTTACATCTGCTGGAGATCAAAAAATCAAAGTTATCAAAGCTGTACGTGAAGTTACAGGTCTTGGACTTAAAGAAGCAAAAGAACTTGTTGACAACACTCCAAAAGCAATCAAAGAAGCTGCTTCTAAAGAAGAAGCTGAAGAAATCAAAGCTAAACTTGAAGAAGTTGGAGCTGGCGTTGAAGTTAAGTAATCTTGCATAAACAAAAAGCTCGCTATCACTGGCGGGCTTTTTTTCTTCATTTTTAAAGGAATGAAGAAAAAAAGCCGTTAATGGTTTGGTAACGAGAGGATTTCGTTATTCGAACATTCCGGCGTGCAAGCAACCATTCTTCAATTCTCTTCTCTCATTAAATCTTCAATATTCCTTTCTGATAGGGGGAGATGACTCTGACAGAGCATTACTACTCACAAAAACCGGATGTCGTAAGCGATCCGAAATTTTGGGATTTCACATTAAAGGGACGTACATTTCGCTTCAAAAGCGATAATGGTGTTTTTTCGAAAAAGGAAGTTGATTTCGGATCGCGTCTTTTGGTTGAGAGTTTTAACCTTGATGAAGCTGTGGAAGGAGATATTCTCGATGTTGGTTGCGGTTATGGGCCAATCGGAATATCGATTGCGGCAGCTTATCCCGATAGAACGATAGAAATGATTGATATAAATAGCCGGGCAGTTGAATTGTCAAAAGAGAATGCGGCTTCTAATGGGATCGCAAATGTGAAGATTTACGAAAGTGATCGTTTTGACAAAGTTGCCTCCAATCAATTCGCGGCGATTCTTACGAACCCTCCCATTCGCGCAGGTAAAAGTGTAGTCCACGAAATTTTAGAAGAAGGCTATCGCAGTTTGGTAGCTGGTGGAGAATTATGGGTTGTCATTCAAAAAAAACAAGGGGCTCCATCCGCAATGGATAAAATGGAGCAATTATTTGGAAATGTTGAAGTGCCCGTTAAGAAAAAAGGTTACTATATACTATTATCCAAAAAGGTTTGACTCTAAATTTTCGCTATGTTAGTATTATAAAATGCATATATATAATTCCGTAACTATGCAATTTTTATACCATTGATGTATAATCAATGGATAATATGGGAAAAATATATAAATAATAGTTCGTTTTATGAGAAATAGTGGTTTTTAAAATAAAAACCATTTTCTTTTTGTCTATGGAAATGATTCCTTTTCCGGGGCAAATGGATCCTTATAACGCTTGATTTAAGGGGTGAATCAGTTGACAGGTCAACTTGTTCAGTATGGACGACACCGCCAACGTAGAAGTTATGCAAGAATCAGTGAGGTTTTGGATCTTCCGAATCTGATTGAAATTCAAACAGCTTCTTATCAATGGTTTCTAGATGTAGGTTTAAAGGAAATGTTCCAGGATATTTCTCCTATTGAGGATTTTACAGGTAATTTATCGTTAGAATTCATCGATTACAGCTTAGCTGAGCCGAAGTATTCTGTGGAAGAAACAAAAGAACGCGATGTTACGTATTCTGCACCACTTCGTGTGAAAGTGCGCCTTGTTAACAAAGAAACAGGGGAAGTGAAAGACCAGGATGTATTTATGGGCGACTTCCCGCTGATGACTGAAACAGGTACATTTGTCATCAATGGTGCTGAACGGGTAATTGTATCCCAATTAGTGCGCTCACCGAGTGTTTACTACAATGGGAAAATGGATAAAAACGGTAAGCTCGGATTCTCTGCGACCGTTATTCCTAACCGTGGCGCATGGCTCGAATATGAAACAGACGCCAAGGATGTTGTGTATGTTCGGATCGATCGCACAAGGAAATTACCGATCACGGTATTGATGCGTGCCCTTGGGTTCGGAACAGATCAAGAAATCATCGATTTGATCGGAGACAACGAATACCTTCGCAACACTCTTGAAAAGGATAACACCGAGAGTGTAGAAAAAGCATTACTAGAAATCTATGAGCGTCTACGCCCAGGTGAACCGCCTACTGTCGAAAACGCGAAAAGTCTTTTAGTATCACGCTTTTTTGATCCGAAACGTTATGATTTAGCTAATGTAGGCCGTTATAAAATCAATAAAAAACTGCATATCAAGAACCGTTTATTCGGACAACGTATTGCAGAGACTTTGATTGATCCCGAAACAGGTGAAATCATCGTTGAAAAAGGGACAATGCTTGATCGTCGGACTCTTGATAGGATCCTGCCTCATATCGAAGGTGGAATCGGATTCAAGACATTCCATCCATCAGGCGGTGTAGTAGAGGAAGAAACTCTTCTTCAACCTATTAAAGTGTTTGCGCCAAACGATGCTGAAGGCGAAAAAGTGATCAATATCATCGGTAATGCCTATGTGACCGACCAGGTCAAAAACATTACACCGGCTGATATCATTTCTTCCATCAGTTATTTCTTTAATTTATTGCATGGTGTGGGAATCACGGATGACATTGACCATTTAGGTAACCGTCGTCTGCGTTCCGTTGGTGAATTGTTGCAAAACCAATTCAGAATTGGTTTATCCCGTATGGAGCGTGTTGTCCGTGAAAGAATGTCCATTCAGGATACGAATACAATCACTCCACAGCAACTAATCAACATTCGCCCGGTCATTGCATCCATTAAAGAGTTCTTTGGAAGCTCACAGCTTTCCCAATTCATGGATCAAACGAACCCGTTGGCCGAATTGACGCATAAACGTCGTCTATCTGCATTGGGACCTGGTGGTCTGACACGTGAGCGTGCTGGCTTTGAAGTACGTGACGTTCATTATTCCCACTATGGCCGCATGTGTCCGATTGAAACGCCTGAGGGACCGAATATTGGTTTGATTAACTCGTTATCCAGTTTTGCAAAGGTTAACCCATATGGCTTCATTGAAACACCATATCGCCGTGTGGACCCTGAAACAGGTAGAATTACAAGCCAAATCGACTACTTAACAGCTGATGAGGAAGATAATTATGTAGTTGCCCAAGCGAAT
Organism: Peribacillus sp. NPDC076916; assembly: GCF_050269675.1. NCBI lineage: Bacteria > Bacillati > Bacillota > Bacilli > Caryophanales > Bacillaceae > Peribacillus > Peribacillus sp. NPDC076916. The sequence goes on along the minus strand of NZ_JBNNIU010000018.1, from coordinate 39,318 downwards.
GTACGACTGTCAGATGACGGCTCATTCCTTGATAACGATGTTGTTGCACGTTTCCGCGGTGAAAATACCGTTGTTCCGCGTGACCGCGTAGATTACATGGATGTATCTCCTAAACAGGTAGTATCTGCTGCGACAGCATGTATTCCTTTCTTGGAAAATGATGACTCCAACCGTGCCCTTATGGGAGCGAACATGCAACGTCAAGCAGTTCCTTTGCTGCAACCGGAAGCCCCTCGAGTCGGAACGGGTATGGAGTATGTTTCAGCGAAAGACTCCGGTGCTGCCGTAATCTGTAAACACCCTGGTATCGTAGAGCACGTTGAATCACGTGAAGTATGGGTACGTAGGGTAAGCGAAGTTGACGGACAGCAAGTAAAAGGAAACCTTGATAAATACCGTCTATTAAAATTCATTCGTTCCAACCAAGGAACGTGCTATAATCAACGCCCTATCGTAAGTGTTGGCGACAACGTTGTAAAAGGTGAAATTCTTGCTGATGGTCCTTCAATGGAAAAAGGTGAGTTGGCACTTGGCCGTAACGTATTGGTTGCCTTCATGACATGGGATGGATATAACTATGAAGATGCCATCATCATGAGTGAACGATTGGTTAAAGATGATGTGTACACTTCGATTCATATTGAAGAATATGAATCTGAATCACGCGATACAAAATTAGGGCCTGAAGAAATCACCCGTGATATCCCTAACGTAGGGGAAGATGCGCTTCGTAATCTTGATGAGCGCGGAATTATCCGTGTGGGTGCTGAAGTGAAAGACGGAGACCTTCTCGTTGGTAAAGTCACTCCTAAAGGTGTAACGGAACTGACTGCTGAGGAACGTCTATTACATGCGATCTTCGGTGAAAAAGCACGTGAAGTAAGGGATACATCACTTCGTGTACCTCACGGCGGCGGCGGAATCGTTCTTGATGTTAAAGTATTCAACAGAGAAGACGGCGATGAACTGCCTCCTGGTGTAAACCAACTCGCACGTGTATATATCGTTCAAAAACGTAAAATCCATGAAGGCGATAAAATGGCTGGACGACATGGTAACAAAGGGGTAATCTCAAGGATTCTTCCTGAAGAAGATATGCCTTATTTACCAGATGGCACTCCAGTCGACATCATGTTAAACCCATTGGGTGTACCTTCACGTATGAACATCGGTCAGGTGTTGGAGCTTCACTTAGGTATGGCTGCACGCGCACTTGGCATTCATGTAGCATCTCCTGTATTCGATGGTGCCACTGAGGAAGATGTTTGGGGTACGATTGAAGAAGCCGGGATGTCACGTGATGCAAAAACAGTCCTTTATGACGGCCGTTCAGGTGAAGCATTCGATAACCGTGTATCAGTTGGTGTCATGTATATGATCAAACTGGCACATATGGTCGATGATAAACTTCATGCGCGTTCAACTGGACCTTACTCCCTTGTTACGCAGCAACCACTTGGTGGTAAAGCGCAATTTGGCGGACAGCGTTTCGGTGAGATGGAAGTATGGGCACTTGAAGCTTATGGTGCTGCTTATACATTACAAGAAATCCTAACCGTTAAATCAGATGATGTCGTAGGTCGTGTTAAAACGTACGAGGCGATTGTCAAAGGTGAAAATGTCCCTGAACCAGGCGTTCCTGAGTCCTTCAAAGTATTGATTAAGGAGCTTCAAAGTTTAGGATTGGATGTTAAAATCCTCAATGCCGAAGATCGTGAAATCGAAATGCGTGATTTGGAAGATGAAGATGATGCCAACCAAGCAGACAAATTAAGCCTTGATTCAGAAACTAAGGACATGGTTGCTTCCGAAGTAGGGGCACCTGTCAAAGAATAAAATTAAATATAAACATATCTAGTTATATATTACCTGCTCTGACTGGCAGCGAGATGTTCATTTGAAGATCATGCTGCCTTGTTAGAGCCTTATTGATTCAATCAACCATCATCCGGTGTAAGATTGCCTGATATTTGACGGCAATCAAGGGTTAAACCTGGAGATTAAAAGGGAGGTAGGCCCCTTGTTAGACGTTAATAATTTTGAGTATATGAAAATTGGTCTTGCTTCACCAGACAAGATTCGTTCTTGGTCCCATGGAGAAGTTAAAAAACCAGAAACAATCAACTATCGTACGTTAAAGCCAGAAAAAGACGGTTTATTCTGTGAGAGAATTTTTGGACCTCAAAAGGACTGGGAATGTCATTGCGGAAAATATAAACGTGTTCGTTATAAAGGCGTAGTCTGTGACCGTTGTGGCGTTGAAGTCACGCGTGCTAAGGTGCGTCGTGAGCGTATGGGTCATATTGAGCTGGCAGCTCCAGTTTCACACATATGGTATTTCAAAGGAATCCCTAGCCGTATGGGACTTGTACTTGACATGTCTCCACGGGCTTTGGAAGAAGTCATTTACTTTGCATCTTACGTCGTAACTGAAACGGGCGATACAACTTTAGAAAAGAAACAGCTTCTTTCCGAAAAGGAATATCGTACATACCGTGAAAAATACGGTAAGAAATTCCAAGCTGCCATGGGTGCGGAAGCTATTAAAAAACTTTTGCAAGATATTGATACGGAAAAGGAAGTAGAGTCGTTGAAAGAGGAGCTTAAAACAGCTCAAGGACAACGCAGAACCCGTGCAATCAAACGCTTGGAAGTGCTTGAAGCATTCCGTAACTCAGGAAATGAGCCTTCATGGATGATCCTTGACGTGCTTCCGGTCATTCCACCGGAACTTCGTCCAATGGTTCAACTTGATGGAGGACGTTTTGCCACATCTGACCTAAATGATTTATATCGCCGTGTTATCAACCGTAATAATCGGTTGAAAAGATTACTGGACCTTGGAGCACCAAGCATTATCGTTCAAAATGAGAAGCGTATGCTGCAAGAAGCTGTCGATGCACTCATCGATAATGGCCGTCGCGGCCGTCCGGTAACTGGACCTGGTAACCGTCCGTTAAAATCTTTATCTCACATGTTAAAAGGTAAACAAGGTCGTTTCCGTCAAAACCTTCTTGGTAAACGTGTTGATTATTCTGGCCGTTCCGTTATCGTAGTCGGACCAAACTTAAAGATGTACCAATGTGGTCTTCCAAAAGAAATGGCGATTGAATTATTCAAACCATTCGTTATGAAGGAGCTTGTTCAAAGAGGCCTGGCACATAACATCAAATCCGCTAAGCGTAAAATTGAACGTTTATCTCCTGAAATTTGGGATGTATTAGAAGAAGTCATTAGAGAACACCCAGTACTATTGAACCGTGCACCGACTCTTCACAGACTTGGTATCCAAGCATTTGAACCAACGTTAGTTGAAGGTCGCGCAATTCGTTTGCATCCGCTCGTATGTACAGCTTACAACGCTGACTTTGATGGTGACCAAATGGCGGTCCATGTTCCTCTATCTTCTGAAGCCCAAGCCGAAGCACGCATGCTTATGCTTGCAGCACAGAACATTTTGAACCCTAAAGATGGTAAACCTGTCGTTACACCTTCTCAAGATATGGTATTAGGTAACTATTACTTAACATTGGAAAGAGAAGGCGCTATCGGTGAGGGTATGATCTTTAAAGATACAAGCGAAGCATTACTTGCATACCAAAACGGATATGTACACTTACATTCCCGTTGTGCCGTACATGCATCGTCACTGAATAATGAAACTTTCACTGAAGAACAAAACGGCCAACTTCTCATTACTACTGTTGGTAAACTGATCTTCAATGAAATTTTACCTAAATCATTCCCGTATATTAACGAACCGACACGATATAATTTGGAAACGAAAACTCCAGAGAAATATTTTGTGGAAAAAGGCGCTAATATCCCTGAGTTGATTAAGGCTCAACCTGCTATCGATCCTTTCAAGAAAAAAATTCTTGGAAATATCATAGCGGAAGTCTTTAAACGCTTTAAAATTACCGAAACATCCAAAATGCTTGACCGGATGAAAGATCTTGGATTCAAATATTCGACAAAAGCTGGTATTACCGTTGGTGTGGCTGATATCGTCGTATTAAAAGAAAAACAAGAAATCATCACTGAGGCTCAAACCAAAGTGGATAACGTCCTGAAACAATTCAGACGCGGTCTTATTACTGAGGATGAGCGTTATGATCGCGTCATTTCAATCTGGAGTGCTGCCAAAGATACCATTCAGTCCAAACTTATGGACTCACTGGACCGACGCAACCCTATCTTCATGATGAGTGACTCCGGTGCCCGTGGTAATGCTTCCAACTTTACGCAGCTTGCGGGTATGCGTGGACTGATGGCCAACCCGGCTGGACGTATCATTGAATTACCGATCAAATCAAGTTTCCGTGAAGGTTTAACAGTGTTGGAGTACTTCATCTCTACACATGGTGCGCGTAAAGGTCTTGCCGATACAGCGCTTAAAACAGCCGATTCCGGTTACCTTACCCGTCGACTTGTTGACGTTGCACAAGATGTCATCATCCGTGACGATGATTGCGGAACGGACCGCGGCTTGAAAATTTCAGCCTTGAGAGAGGGTACTGAAATAATTGAGCATCTTGAAGAGCGCCTAATTGGCCGTTATGCAAGAAAAGCGATCAGACATCCAGAAACAAATGAAGTAATCGTGGCTGAAAACGACCTTATTACTGAAGATCTTGCTAACTATATTGAATCACTTGGAATTGAAACAGCATGGATTCGTTCCGCCTTTACATGTAATACCAGCCATGGTGTATGTAAAAAATGTTATGGACGCAACTTGGCTACAGGTCAAGAAGTTGAAGTGGGCGAAGCAGTCGGTATTATTGCCGCTCAATCAATCGGAGAGCCTGGTACACAGTTGACGATGCGTACATTCCATACAGGTGGGGTTGCTGGGGACGATATCACTCAAGGTCTTCCACGTATCCAAGAGATATTTGAAGCGAGAAACCCTAAAGGTCAAGCTGTCATTTCTGAAATCGAAGGAACGATTGTTTCGATTAATGAAATTAGGGATAAACAACAGGAAATCGTTGTTCAAGGTGCTGTTGAATCACGCACGTATACTGCGCCGTACACAGCGCGTTTAAGAGTAACTGTTGATACACCTGTCCGTCGTGGTGAAGAGTTGACAGAGGGTTCCATCGATCCGAAAGAATTGCTGAAGGTTACAGACGTGCTTACTGTTCAGGAATACCTGCTTCATGAAGTACAAAAAGTATACCGGATGCAAGGTGTTGAAATCGGTGATAAACATATCGAGGTAATGGTTAGACAAATGATGCGTAAAGTCCGTGTGCTTGATGCAGGTGAAACTGAAGTGCTTCCAGGAACATTATTGGATGTTAACCAGTTCACTACTGCAAACACTGATGCATTGCTGACCAACAAATTACCGGCTACAGGACGCCCTGTATTGCTAGGTATCACAAAAGCATCTCTAGAAACGGATTCCTTCTTGTCTGCCGCGTCATTCCAAGAAACAACAAGAGTCTTGACTGATGCAGCAATAAAAGGAAAACGTGATGAATTGCTTGGGCTTAAAGAAAATGTCATCATCGGTAAACTTGTCCCTGCAGGAACGGGAATGCTTAGATACAGAAAAGCAAACCCTGTCGTTGTTGGTGACGAAAGTGCCGATACTGTAACAGTGGATTAAAGGAAAAAAGGACCAGCTCAATAATTCAAACTGAAAATTCCACTCCTGTTTCCCATTGGAGCTGGAGGATCAGAGTTTATTGAGCTGGTCTCTCTTATTACTCATGGCTGACTGAAAAGCAGTATGAGGATTTGATATATTCCGATAAGGCAAATTGATAATCTTAATAGAATGATGTAAGGAAAACCTTTTGCTTGAATTATTTTTTTGAAAGAAGTTGACAGTATCCGACTAATAATGATACTATAGCAAAGGTGCTCCTATGTTACCCTGTAACTTTGGAGGATATGGACCATGTCTTATGAAAAAGTAATACAGGCAAAGTCAGTGATTATAGGGACGAAACAAGCAGTTAGAGCTCTTAAAAACAATTTAATTCAAGAAGTTATCATCGCTGATGATGCAGATATATACTTGACTGGGCGTGTCGTTGAGACTGCCAAAGAATTGGATGTTCCTATCACATATGTTGATTCGATGAGAATGCTTGGCAAAGCATGTGGTATTGATGTCGGAGCAGCAACTGTTGCCATCAAAAAGTAAAGATGTTTTTGCAATTATATTTGCAAAGACTTTGTTTTTACCCATTTATGAACCACCTGGATGTGTGGTACTAGAAATGAAAACGTGAAGGGAGGAAAAATGTAATGCCTACTATTAATCAATTAGTGCGTAAAGGACGCGAGTCTAAAGAGGTTAATTCAAAATCTCCAGCACTTAACAAAGGCTACAACAGCTTTAAAAAAGCACAAACTAACGTATCATCTCCGCAAAAACGTGGTGTTTGCACTCGTGTGGGTACTATGACACCGAAAAAACCAAACTCCGCGTTACGTAAATATGCGCGTGTACGTTTAACAAACGGTATCGAGGTAACAGCTTATATCCCAGGTATCGGTCACAACCTACAAGAACACAGCGTGGTTCTTATCCGTGGCGGTCGTGTAAAAGATTTACCAGGGGTACGTTACCATATCGTACGTGGTGCTCTTGATACTGCTGGAGTTAACAATCGTATGCAAGGCCGTTCTAAATACGGTACTAAGCGTCCGAAAGCAGCTAAAAAATAATCTTAAACAAAAATTGAACTTTCTTGAAAGGAGGAAATATAATGCCTCGTAAAGGACCTGTAACGAAAAGAGACGTATTACCAGATCCAATTTATAATTCAAAACTTGTGACTCGCTTAATCAACAAATTAATGGTTGATGGACAAAGAGGTAAATCACAAAAAATTCTTTACTCTGCATTTGATTTAATCAAAGAACGTACTGGCAATGAGCCGATCGAAGTTTTCGATCAAGCACTTAAAAACATCATGCCTGTATTAGAAGTAAAAGCACGCCGTGTGGGTGGAGCTAACTACCAAGTACCAGTTGAGGTGCGTCCAGACCGTAAATCGACTCTAGGACTTCGTTGGTTAGTAAACTACTCTCGCCTTCGTGGAGAAAAAACGATGGAAGAGCGTTTAGCTTATGAAATCATGGATGCTGCTAACAACACTGGAGCAGCAGTTAAGAAACGTGAAGATACTCACAAAATGGCTGAAGCCAACAAAGCTTTCGCACATTATCGCTGGTAAGATCAAACACTATAAAATCCTTATAGAAGGAAGGAGAAAGACAAATGGCAAGAGAGTTCTCCTTAGCAAACACTCGTAATATCGGTATCATGGCTCACATCGATGCTGGTAAAACGACTACAACAGAACGTGTTCTATATTACACTGGTAAAATCCACAAAATTGGTGAGACGCACGAAGGTGCTTCACAAATGGACTGGATGGAACAGGAACAAGAACGCGGAATCACGATCACTTCCGCTGCAACAACTGCACAATGGAAAGGTCACCGTGTAAACATCATCGATACACCGGGACACGTAGACTTCACAGTTGAAGTTGAACGTTCTTTGCGCGTACTTGATGGAGCTGTAGCTGTACTTGATGCCCAATCAGGTGTTGAGCCTCAAACTGAAACAGTTTGGCGCCAAGCTACAACTTACGGTGTACCGCGTGTCGTATTCGTAAACAAAATGGACAAAATCGGTGCGGATTTCTTGTATTCAGTTGGAACAATCCACGATCGTTTACAAGCTAACGCTCACCCAGTTCAGTTACCAATCGGAGCAGAAGATCAATTCTCTGCAATCATTGACCTTATTGAAATGAAAACTCATTTCTACGGTAATGACCTAGGAACTGATATCACTGTCGGTGAAATTCCTGAAGAACACCGGGAATTAGCTGAAGAATACCGTGAGAAGTTAATTGAAGCAGTAGCAGAAGTTAATGAAGACTTAATGGAAAAATACCTTGGCGGCGAAGAAATCAGCATTGCTGAATTGAAAGCAGCTATTCGTACAGCAACCGTTAATGTTGAATTCTTCCCTGTTATTTGCGGATCAGCTTTCAAAAACAAAGGTGTTCAATTAATGCTTGATAACGTTATCGACTTCCTTCCATCTCCATTGGATGTACCAGCTATCAAAGGTACATTACCGGATTCAGAAGATGAAGTGGAACGTCATTCAGATGATTCTGAACCGTTCTCTGCTTTAGCGTTTAAAGTTATGACTGACCCTTACGTTGGTAAACTTACATTCTTCCGAGTGTACTCAGGTACATTAGAATCAGGATCTTATGTAATCAACTCAACTAAAGGTAAACGTGAACGTATTGGTCGTATCCTTCAAATGCACGCAAACAGCCGTGAAGAAATATCTACTGTATATGCAGGGGATATCGCAGCTGCTGTAGGATTGAAAGATACTACAACTGGAGATACTCTATGTGATGACAAGAACCAAGTAATTCTTGAGTCCATGGTATTCCCAGAGCCAGTTATCTCACTATCAGTTGAACCGAAATCAAAAGCAGACCAAGACAAAATGTCTCAAGCTTTACAAAAGCTTCAAGATGAAGATCCAACATTCCGTGCGCACACTGACCAAGAAACTGGTCAAACAATTATCGCTGGTATGGGTGAACTTCACTTGGACATCCTTGTTGACCGTATGCGTCGCGAATTCAAAGTGGAAGCAAACGTTGGTGCTCCTCAGGTAGCATACCGTGAAACTTTCCGTGGTTCAGCTAAAGTTGAAGGTAAATTCGTTCGCCAATCTGGTGGTCGTGGACAATTCGGACACGTATGGATCGAATTTGGTCCAAACGAAGAAGGTAAAGGATTCGAATTTGAAAATGCTATCGTCGGTGGTGTAGTACCACGTGAATATATCCCTGCTGTACAAGCTGGATTAGTTGATTCACTTGACCGTGGTGTACTTGCTGGTTACCCGCTAGTCGACATTAAAGCAAAATTATTTGACGGATCTTACCATGACGTTGACTCCAACGAAATGGCATTTAAAATTGCTGCATCGATGGCACTTAAAAATGCAGCATCTAAATGTAAGCCTGTCATCCTTGAGCCAATCATGAAAGTGGAAGTAGTTATTCCAGAAGATTACCTAGGCGACATCATGGGAGATATCACATCTCGTCGTGGTCGTGTAGAAGGTATGGAAGCTCGCGGTAACACGCAAATGGTTAAAGCGATGGTTCCACTATCTGAAATGTTCGGATATGCTACATCTTTACGTTCTAACACTCAAGGACGCGGAACATTCTCTATGCACTTCGATCATTATGAAGAAGTACCTAAGAGCATTTCCGAAGAAATCATCAAAAAAAATAAAGGTGAATAATTGATTTTCATCTCTTATTAAAGTATAACTATCTTATGTAAGCTGTGATGGAAGAATTAGTCTTCTTTCACAGCCCTATATACTTAATCTTTTATTTATAATTTTAAGGAGGAATTCCTAATGGGAAAAGCTAAATTTGATCGTTCAAAACCGCACGTTAACGTTGGAACAATTGGTCACGTTGACCATGGTAAAACTACTCTAACTGCTGCAATCACAACTGTACTTGCTAAATCTGGTGGCGCAGAAGCTCGCGCTTATGACCAAATCGATGGTGCTCCAGAAGAAAGAGAACGTGGTATCACAATCTCTACTGCACACGTTGAGTACGAAACAGCTACTCGTCACTATGCACACGTTGACTGCCCAGGACATGCTGACTATGTTAAAAACATGATCACTGGTGCTGCACAAATGGACGGCGGGATCCTAGTAGTATCTGCTGCTGATGGCCCAATGCCACAAACTCGTGAGCACATCCTTCTTTCTCGTCAAGTTGGTGTACCATACCTAGTAGTATTCATGAACAAATGCGACATGGTTGATGACGAAGAACTTCTTGAATTAGTAGAAATGGAAATCCGTGATCTTCTATCTGAATACGAATTCCCTGGCGATGACATTCCAGTTATCAAAGGATCTGCTCTAAAAGCTCTTCAAGGAGAAGCTGAATGGGAAGAAAAAATTCATGAATTAATGACAGCTGTTGACGAGTACATCCCAGAACCAACTCGTGACACTGAAAAACCATTCATGATGCCAGTTGAGGATGTATTCTCTATCACTGGTCGTGGAACAGTTGCAACTGGCCGTGTTGAGCGTGGACAAGTTAAAGTCGGTGACGTTGTTGACATCATCGGTTTCAACGAAGAGTCTAAACCAACAACAGTAACTGGTGTTGAAATGTTCCGTAAACTTCTTGACTACGCTGAAGCTGGTGACAACATCGGAGCACTACTTCGTGGTGTATCCCGTGAAGATATCCAACGTGGACAAGTACTTGCTAAACCAGGTACAATCACTCCACACACAAAGTTCAAAGCTGAAGTTTATGTTCTTTCTAAAGAAGAAGGTGGACGTCACACTCCATTCTTTACAAACTACCGTCCTCAGTTCTACTTCCGTACAACTGACGTAACTGGTATTTGTAACCTTCCTGAAGGCGTAGAAATGGTTATGCCTGGAGACAACATCGAAATGACTGTAGAACTTATCGCTCCAATCGCTATCGAAGAAGGTACTAAATTCTCTATCCGTGAGGGTGGACGTACTGTAGGCGCTGGCGTAGTTGCTACAATCCAAGAATAATTGATTCATAAAACAATATTGGAAGGGACGCCTTCCGGGAGAAGCAGATGGGACGCCATCTGCTTTTTTTTATTTTAAAGGATATTCTTTCTTCTATAATATATCAGTTAAAAATGCGGTGCATTTAATGGGTATCTTGAACATTTCCGAAATGAAGAAAATGGATATGAAAGTCCACGTAGAATGTACTTGTAAATACTTGTGAAAGTATGTATAATAATAAAAGTGTGTTGCACAAGAAAAATCTAAGTTTAACTTGCATTTCACTTGTGTTATATGTATAATAGACAATGTTGGTCTTTGACTGCGATGATATGGAAGGTTGCTGACACACCCGGCCGCTTTGCCATGGCGAGTGTGTGGGAAATTTCCATTGAGAAGGTCTATTTTAAAATAGGCGAAAAGGAGGGAAAATTATGGCAAAACAAAAAATTCGTATCCGTTTAAAAGCATATGATCACAGAATTCTTGATCAATCTGCTGAGAAAATTGTTGAAACTGCAAAACGTTCTGGTGCGGCTGTATCTGGTCCAATTCCATTACCTACTGAAAGATCGGTATATACGATCCTACGTGCGGTTCATAAATACAAAGATTCTCGTGAACAATTCGAAATGCGTACGCATAAACGTCTAATCGACATCGTTAATCCAACTCCACAAACAGTTGACTCATTGATGCGTTTAGATTTACCATCAGGCGTTGACATTGAAATCAAATTATAATTCATATAAATATGAACAATTACTCTAGGAGGTGTGACTTATGACCAAAGGAATCTTAGGAAGAAAAATCGGTATGACTCAAGTTTTTGCTGAAAACGGTGAACTTATTCCGGTAACAGTTATCGAAGCTGCTAATAACGTGGTTCTTCAAAAGAAAACTGTTGAAACTGATGGCTATGAAGCAGTTCAAGTTGGTTTTGAAAACAAACGTGAAAAGCTTTCTAACAAACCTGAAAAGGGCCATGTTGAAAAAGCAAATACTACTCCTAAGCGCTTCATTCGCGAATTCCGCGGAACGGATCTTAACGAATATGAGATCGGTCAAGAAGTCAATGTAAGTATTTTCGCTGAAGGCGATTTAGTAGATGTATCAGGAATTTCAAAAGGTAAAGGATTCCAAGGCTCTATCAAGCGTCATGGACAATCCCGCGGACCAATGTCTCACGGTTCTCGTTACCACCGTCGCCCAGGTTCAATGGGTCCTGTAGCTCCAAACCGCGTATTCAAAGGTAAACTTTTACCAGGACGTATGGGTGGAGAACAAATCACTGTTCAAAACTTAGCTATCGTTAAAGTTGATGTTGAACGTAACCTACTATTGATCAAAGGTAATGTACCTGGTGCTAGAAAAGCATTGATCAAAGTTAAATCTGCTGTTAAAGCAAAGTAATTTCTAAGAAAGGAGGAGCAATAGAATGCCAAAAGTTACATTGTTCAACCAAACAGGTTCTCAAGTTGGCGACATCGAACTAAATGAATCCATCTTTGGTATCGAACCTAATAATCACGTATTATTTGAAGCAATCATCATGCAAAGAGCTTCCTTACGTCAAGGAACTCATAAAGTTAAAAACCGTTCTGAAGTAGCAGGCGGTGGACGTAAACCTTGGAAACAAAAAGGAACTGGACGTGCGCGTCAAGGTTCTATCCGTTCTCCACAATGGCGTGGCGGTGGTATTGTTTTTGGACCAACACCAAGATCTTACTCTTACAAGTTGCCTAAAAAGGTACGTCGTTTAGCTATTAAATCTGCATTGTCTGCAAAGGCATTGGAAGAGAACATTTTGGTACTTGAAAGCTTGTCTTTCGAAGCTCCAAAAACAAAAGAGTTTGTAGCGGTTCTTAAAAACCTTTCTGTTGACACTAAAACATTAGTTGTTACTGACGGTTTAGATGAGAAAGTTGCTCTTTCTGCACGTAACATCCCTGGTGTTACTGTAGTTGAAGCTGATGGTCTTAATGTTCTTGATGTTGTTTCACACAACAAATTGATCTTGACTAAATCAGCTGTCGAAAAAGTAGAGGAGGTGCTTGCATAATGGATGCACGCGATATCATTAAGCGCCCCGTAATCACTGAACGCTCTTCAGACATAATGGCTGAAAAGAAATATACTTTTGAAGTTGATGTTAGAGCTAATAAAACTCAAGTTAAAGATGCTGTTCAAGAAATTTTCGGCGTTAAAGTTGAGAAAGTAAACATCATGAATTACAAAGGTAAATTCAAACGCATGGGCAAACATGCAGGCTATACTAACAAGCGCCGTAAAGCTATTGTTAAATTAACTGCTGACAGCAAAGAAATCGAGCTATTCGAGGCTTAATTCATTAGAGAAGGAGGGAAATACAAATGGCGATTAAGAAGTATAAACCTACCTCTAACGGTCGACGTAATATGACAACTTCCGATTTTGCTGAGATTACTACAGACAAACCGGAAAAATCATTACTTGCTCCTTTACACAGCAAAGGCGGCCGTAATAACCAAGGTAAGTTAACAGTTCGTCATCAAGGTGGCGGCCACAAGCGTCAATACCGTATCATCGATTTCAAACGGAATAAAGATGGTATACCAGGGCGCGTTGCTACTATTGAGTACGATCCAAATCGTTCTGCAAACATTGCATTAATTAATTACGTTGATGGAGAAAAACGTTATATCCTAGCTCCGAAAAACCTAGAAGTAGGTTTGGAAGTTATGTCAGGTCCAGAAGCTGACATCAAAGTGGGTAACGCTCTACCTCTTATCAACATCCCAGTTGGTACAGTAATTCATAACATCGAACTTAAACCAGGAAAAGGTGGACAATTAGTCCGTTCAGCAGGAACTTCTGCTCAAGTACTTGGTAAAGAAGGTCGTTATGTACTAGTACGTTTAAACTCAGGTGAGGTTCGTATGATTCTTGCTACTTGCCGTGCTTCTATCGGTCAAGTTGGTAATGAACAACATGAACTTATCAACATTGGTAAAGCTGGCCGTAACCGTTGGTTAGGTAAACGCCCAACAGTTCGTGGATCTGTAATGAACCCGAATGATCACCCACACGGTGGTGGTGAAGGTAAAGCGCCAATCGGACGTAAATCACCAATGTCTCCATGGGGTAAACCTACTCTTGGATTCAAAACTCGTAAGAAGAAAAATAAATCCGATAAATTTATCGTACGTCGTCGTAAAAAATAACGGGATTGCACTACGGTTCATATATAGAACCGTAGAACAGTCACGAAGGGAGGTACTCGCATGGGTCGTAGCTTAAAAAAAGGACCTTTTGTTGATGATCATTTATTGGTAAAAGTTGAAAAATTAAATGAAGCTGACAAGAAACAGGTAGTAAAAACTTGGTCTCGTCGCTCAACAATCTTCCCGCAATTCATCGGACACACAATCGCCGTTTATGACGGTCGTAAGCACGTGCCGGTTTATGTAACAGAAGATATGGTAGGTCACAAACTAGGCGAATTCGCGCCTACACGCACTTATAAAGGTCACGCAAGTGATGACAAGAAAACAAGACGTTAATGAGAGGAGGGCATCTCATGCAAGCTAAAGCTGTCGCTAAAACAGTTCGTATTGCTCCTCGTAAAGTGCGTTTAGTCGCAGATTTAATTCGAGGAAAACAAGTAGGTGAAGCAGTAGCGATTCTTCGCTTAACACCAAAATCTGCTTCTCCAGTCGTAGAAAAAATTCTGAAATCTGCTATCGCAAATGCAGAACACAACTACGAAATGGATATTAATAACCTAGTCGTTTCAGAGGCATACGTTAACGAAGGACCAACATTAAAACGTTTCCGTCCTCGCGCTCAAGGTCGTGCGAGTGCTATTAACAAACGTACTAGTCATATTACAATCGTTGTATCAGAAAAGAAGGAGGGGTAATCTGTGGGTCAAAAGGTAAATCCAATCGGTATGCGTATCGGGATAATCCGTGACTGGGAATCCAAATGGTACGCTGATAAAGACTACGCAGTTCTTTTGCATGAAGACATCAAAGTTCGTGAATATATCGCGAAACGTCTAAATGATGCTTCTGTTTCAAAAGTTGAAATCGAACGTGCAGCTAACCGTATCAATGTATCTGTCCACACTGCTAAACCAGGAATGGTTATCGGTAAAGGCGGTACTGAAGTCGAAGCACTTCGTAAAGCTTTGAACCAGCTGACTGGCAAAAGAGTTCATATCAATATCATTGAAATTAAAAGAGCAGATCTTGACGCAAAATTGGTTGCAGAAAACATCGCTCGTCAATTAGAAAACCGTGTTTCATTCCGTCGCGCTCAAAAGCAAGCTATCCAACGTACTATGCGTTCTGGAGCAAAAGGAATCAAAACTCAAGTTTCTGGTCGTCTTGGCGGTGCTGATATTGCTCGTGCTGAACATTACAGCGAAGGAACAGTTCCACTTCACACACTTCGTGCAGACATAGATTATGCTCATGCTGAAGCAGATACTACTTACGGTAAGCTAGGCGTGAAAGTTTGGATCTACCGTGGAGAAGTTCTTCCTACTAAGAAGAAATCTGAGGAAGGAGGAAAATAATATGTTATTGCCAAAACGCGTAAAATACCGTCGTGAACACCGCGGTAAGATGAGAGGGATGGCTAAAGGCGGCACTGAAGTTCATTTCGGAGAATTTGGACTTCAAGCTCAAGAAGCTTCCTGGATCACAAACCGCCAAATCGAAGCAGCTCGTATTGCGATGACTCGTTATATGAAACGTGGAGGGAAAGTTTGGATCAAAATCTTCCCAAGCAAACCTTACACAGCTAAGCCGCTTGAAGTACGGATGGGTTCCGGTAAAGGTGCTCCTGAAGGTTGGGTAGCAGTAGTTAAACCGGGCAAAGTTATGTTTGAAATCTCTGGTGTATCTGAAGAGGTGGCAAGAGAAGCATTGCGCCTTGCAGCACACAAACTTCCAATCAAATGCAAGTTTGTAAAAAGAGAGGAAATTGGTGGTGAAACAAATGAAAGCTAATGAAATCAAAGATCTAACCACTGCTGAAATTGAACAAAAACTAAAATCTCTTAAAGAAGAACTATTTAATCTTCGTTTCCAGTTAGCTACTGGACAACTTGAAAATACAGCTCGCATCCGTGAAGTTCGCAAATCGATTGCTCGTATGAAAACAGTTGTTCGTCAAAGAGAGATCGGTGTCACTAATCGATAATGAATGGAGGTTTGCAGAATGAGCGAACGCAACCAACGCAAAATCTACACTGGACGCGTAGTATCCGACAAAATGGATAAAACAGTTACAGTAGTTGTAGAAACCTATAAAAAGCATTCTTTATACGGTAAACGCGTGAAATACTCTAAAAAGTTTAAAGCTCATGACGAGCTAAACGAAGCTAAAGCAGGCGACGTAGTACGTATCATGGAAACTCGTCCACTTTCAGCTACAAAACGCTTCCGTCTTGTAGAAGTAGTAGAAAAAGCAGTAATCATTTAATATAGTTCGGATTAAGCTAATTCCGAAGGGAGGTACCGTACATGATTCAACAAGAATCTCGTTTAAAAGTCGCTGACAATTCAGGTGCTCGTGAAGTGCTAACAATTAAAGTCCTAGGTGGTTCTGGCCGTAAAACTGCAAACATCGGTGATATCATCGTTTGTACAGTTAAACAGGCAACACCAGGAGGCGTTGTTAAAAAAGGTGAAGTCGTTAAGGCTGTTGTTGTCCGTACAAAACGTGGTATGCGTCGTCCTGACGGTTCTTACATTCGTTTTGATGAAAACGCATGTGTAATTATCCGTGACGATAAGAGCCCACGTGGAACACGTATTTTTGGACCTGTTGCTCGTGAATTACGCGACAATAGTTTCATGAAGATCGTTTCTCTTGCTCCAGAAGTTCTATAATATGTAAAATTTGTATAAAGCCTTTCAAGGAGGTGCCAAGCTAATGCATGTTAAAAAAGGTGACAAAGTCGTAGTCATCTCTGGTAAGGACAAAGGCAAACAAGGAACAATTCTTTCTGCATATCCGAAACAAAATCGTGTGCTTGTAGAAGGAATTAACATCGTGAAAAAGCATTCCAAGCCATCTCAACTTAATCCACAAGGTGGAATTATCAGCAAAGAAGCTGCTATTCACGTATCCAATGTAATGCCACTTGATCCTAAATCAGGTAAACCGACTCGTGTTGGATATAAGATCGAAAATGGTAAAAAAGTACGCGTAGCTAAAATTTCAGGTGAATCTTTAGATAAATAAGTCATAAATGAAGGGAGGTACACTAAGCAATGAGCCGCCTTAAAGAAAAATTCAAAAGTGAAATTACACCGTCATTGATGGGTAAATTCAACTATCAATCAGTAATGCAAGTACCAAACATTGAGAAAATCGTTATTAACATGGGTGTGGGTGACGCAGTATCTAACTCGAAAGCTTTGGATACAGCTGTTGAAGAACTTACATTGATCACAGGTCAAAAACCGGTTATAACAAAAGCAAAAAAATCAATCGCAGGCTTCCGTTTGCGTGAAGGTATGCCTATCGGAGCGAAAGTTACATTACGTGGAGAGCGTATGTATCAATTCCTTGATAAGCTAGTATCTGTATCTTTACCGCGTGTACGTGATTTCCGCGGCGTTTCAAAGAAATCCTTTGACGGACGTGGAAACTATACATTAGGTGTTAAAGAACAACTTATCTTCCCTGAGATTGATTACGATAAAGTGAGCAAAGTTCGTGGTATGGACATCGTTATCGTAACGACTGCCAACACTGACGAAGAAGCTCGTGAACTACTTACTCAAGTTGGAATGCCGTTCCAAAAGTAATCTCTAAATAAAGGGAGGCGAAATCGTGGCTAAAAAGTCTATGATCGTAAAGCAAAAACGCGAACAGAAGTTTAAAGTACAAGAATATACACGTTGCGAACGTTGCGGACGTCCACATTCTGTATTACGTAAATTTAAACTTTGTCGTATTTGTTTCCGCGAACTTGCATATAAAGGACAAATTCCTGGCGTTAAAAAAGCTAGCTGGTAAAACCCGAGTTTGGGAAGGAGGTAAAATATAATGGTCATGACAGATCCTATTGCAGATATGCTTACTCGCATCCGTAATGCGAATATGGTTCGTCACGAAAAACTGGAAGTTCCTGCTTCAAAGATCAAAAAGGAAATCGCTGAGATCTTAAAAAGTGAAGGCTTCGTACGTGACTTTGAATTAATCGAAGACAACAAACAAGGTATCATCCGTATCTTCTTAAAATACGGTGCAAACAACGAACGTGTTATCACTGGTCTAAAACGTATCAGCAAACCTGGTTTGCGTGTATATGCAAAAACTGGAGAGGTACCACGCGTTCTTAACGGTTTAGGTATCGCAATTGTTTCTACTTCTCACGGAGTTTTAACAGACAAGGAAGCTCGCTCTAAACAAGTTGGCGGAGAAGTTTTAGCATACGTTTGGTAATACATTTTCACAAGAATGGAGGTGCACATTATGTCTCGTATAGGTAAAAAACCTATTGAAATCCCTGCAGGCGTAACAGTTACTATTACTGGAAGTGAAGTAACTGTTAAAGGACCTAAAGGTGAATTAACTAGATCATTCAATCCTGACCTTTCAATCGTTGTTGAAGAGAACGTGTTAACTGTTACACGTCCGTCTGACGAGAAGGCTCACCGTTCTTTACACGGTACTACTCGCGCACTTATCTCTAACATGGTTGAAGGTGTATCAACAGGTTTCGTAAAATCACTTGAACTTATTGGGGTTGGGTACCGTGCACAAAAGCAAGGTAACAAGCTTGTCCTTAACGTAGGATATTCCCACCCTGTAGAAATAGAGCCAGAAGCTGGCGTTGAAGTCGAAGTTCCTTCTAATACAAAAGTAATCATCAAAGGTGCAAGCAAAGAACGTGTAGGAGCTCTAGCAGCTAATATCCGTGATGTTCGCCCGCCTGAGCCGTATAAAGGTAAAGGTATCCGTTACGAAGGCGAATTCGTTCGTCGTAAAGAAGGTAAAACTGGTAAGTAATGCCGCATAAGTAAACGAAAGGAGTGACGTAAATGATTACGAAGCTTGATAAAAATGCTACTCGTCAGAAAAGACATGCGCGTGTACGTGCTAAGCTTTCTGGAACAGAAGCTCGTCCTCGTTTAAATGTGTTTCGTTCAAACAAACACATTTACGCACAATTAATTGACGATGCAAAAGGCGTAACATTAGCAAGTGCTTCAACTCTTGATAAAGAGATCGGTATCGAAGCTAGTAGCAATGCTGAAGCAGCTCAAAAAGTTGGCGAACTTATTGCGAAACGTGCTGTTGAAAAAGGTTTCAAAGCTGTGGTATTTGACCGCGGTGGTTACCTCTTCCATGGTCGTGTAAAAGCATTGGCTGACGCTGCTCGTGAAAACGGCTTAGAATTTTAATGGATAAGGAGGGACATAACAGATGCGTAGCATTGATCCTAATAAATTAGAACTTGAAGAACGCGTAGTTACAGTAAATCGTGTAGCTAAAGTTGTTAAAGGCGGACGTCGTTTCCGTTTCACTGCACTAGTTGTTGTTGGTGATAAAAATGGTCATGTTGGATTTGGTACTGGTAAAGCTCAAGAAGTTCCGGATGCTATCCGTAAAGCTATTGAGGATGCTAAGAAAAATCTAATTACTGTACCAATGGTTGGTACTACAATTCCTCACCTTGTGAACGGTCGCTATGGCGCAGGTCACATTCTATTGAAACCAGCTTCTGAAGGTACAGGAGTAATTGCTGGTGGTCCAGTTCGTGCGGTACTTGAATTAGGCGGAGTTAGCGATATCCTGTCTAAATCACTAGGTACTAATACACCTATTAATATGGTTCGCGCAACAATTGAAGGATTGAAGCAATTGAAACGTGCTGAAGACGTAGCTAAGTTACGTGGAAAATCAGTACAAGAACTGTTAGGATAAGGAGGGAAATCGAATTATGGCTAATAAATTAGAAATTACCCTCACTCGCAGCTTAATTGGTCGTCCTGAAGATCAACGTGTTACAGTTAACACTTTGGGTTTACGCAAAATGCATCAAACGGTTATCCAAGAAGATAACCCTGCGATTCGCGGTATGATTACCAAAGTTGCTCATCTTGTTACTGTAAAAGAACAATAAAATAATTTTTAACTTAACAAGGAGGTGCCAACATGAAACTTCATGAGTTAAAAGCTGCAGAAGGTTCTCGTAAAGAACGTAAACGTAAAGGTCGCGGTATTGGATCTGGTAACGGTAAAACAGCAGGTAAAGGACATAAAGGACAAAACGCTCGCTCCGGCGGCGGTGTGCGTCTTGGATTTGAAGGGGGACAAACTCCTCTATTCAGACGTTTACCTAAACGTGGATTTACCAACATCAACCGTAAAGACTATGCTATCGTGAATCTTGATACGTTAAATCTTTTCGAAGACGGTACTGAAGTAACACCAGCTCTTTTACTTGAGACTGGGGTTGTAAGTAAAGAAAAAGCAGGAATCAAAATTCTTGCCAAAGGAAGCATTGAGAAAAAGCTTACTGTTAAAGCTCACAAATTCTCGTCTACTGCTAAAGAAGCTATCGAAGCTGCTGGCGGTAATACAGAGGTGATCTAATGTTTCGCACGATCTCCAATTTTATGCGCGTGGGTGAAATAAGGAATAAGATAATTTTTACCCTTCTAATGTTAATCGTCTATCGCATCGGTACATTTATACCTGTACCGCATGTGAATGCCGATTTTCTCGCTGAACAGGACCAGCTGAGCGTCATCGGTCTTTTAAATACCTTTGGCGGCGGGGCGCTGCAAAACTTTTCTATATTAGCGATGGGTATCATGCCTTACATCACGGCATCCATCATCGTTCAGCTGTTACAGATGGATGTTGTTCCTAAGTTCACTGAATGGTCTAAACAAGGAGAAGCAGGGCGCCGTAAATTAGCACAATTTACTCGTTACTTCACTATTATCCTAGGATTTATCCAAGCAGTTGGTATGTCTTATGGGTTCAATAATATGTCAGGTGGCCAGTTGATTGAAAATCCTGGAATTGCAACATACTTGCTTATTGCGACTGTCTTAACGGCAGGAACAGCTTTTCTTTTGTGGTTAGGGGAGCTGATCACTGCTAAGGGTGTGGGTAATGGGATTTCCATCATTATCTTTGCTGGTATCGTAGCTAGTTTGCCAAATACGGCAAATCAGATTTACGCCCAACAATTTGAAAATGCCGGTGATCAATTATTCTTACGAATCATAACGATTATCCTCATTGTTTTAGCAGTATTAGCAATCGTGGTTGCTGTTATTTTCATTCAGCAGGCATTACGTAAAATTCCTATTCAGTATGCGAAACGTGCTGCGGTAGGTCGTACACAAATGGGTGGCCAGTCTACTCATTTACCATTGAAAGTAAATGCTGCGGGGGTTATTCCGGTAATCTTTGCAATGGCATTTATCATTACTCCCACTACAATCGCTTCTTTCTTTGGAAAGAACAGCGTGACTAGTTGGA
Source organism: Peribacillus sp. NPDC076916 (assembly GCF_050269675.1). Taxonomy (NCBI): domain Bacteria; kingdom Bacillati; phylum Bacillota; class Bacilli; order Caryophanales; family Bacillaceae; genus Peribacillus; species Peribacillus sp. NPDC076916. The sequence goes on along the minus strand of NZ_JBNNIU010000018.1, from coordinate 18,200 downwards.
TATCAGCAAATCTTGATTATACCAAGCCAATTGGTATGATCATCTATGTTGCTCTTATCATTGCTTTTGCGTATTTTTATGCATTCATTCAGGTTAACCCTGAACAAATGGCTGAGAATTTGAAAAAGCAAGGTGGCTATGTGCCGGGGATTCGTCCAGGTAAGAGTACACAAGAATATTTAACACGTGTTTTATACCGTTTGACGTTTGTAGGCTCCATATTCTTGGCCATCATTGCCGTTTTACCGGTATTTTTCATTAAGCTTGCTGATCTACCTCAATCTGCACAGATTGGCGGTACCAGTTTGCTGATCGTAGTGGGGGTTGCCCTTGATACGATGAAGCAGCTGGAATCACAACTTGTGAAGAGACACTATAAAGGCTTTATAAAGTAATGAGTTTTGGGAACACCTTGTTCCCTTTACCCATTATAGAGTTTGAGGGGGAAGAACATTGAATCTAGTTTTAATGGGTCTGCCGGGTGCTGGTAAGGGCACTCAAGCTGAACAAATCGTAGAAAAATATAATATCCCTCATATCTCTACTGGAGATATGTTCCGAACAGCTATCAAAGATGGAACAGAATTAGGTCTAAAGGCGAAATCATTCATGGACAAAGGCGAATTGGTACCTGATGAAGTTACCATTGGCATCGTACGTGAACGTTTAAGCAAGGAGGACTGCCTAAAAGGATTTTTGCTTGATGGGTTTCCACGTACTGTGGCACAGGCAGAGGCACTTGAAAGCATTCTAACTGATTTAGATCGCAAAATAAATTTTGTCATTAATATCGATGTTGATAAAAACATTTTAATGGAAAGATTGACAGGACGTCGTATTTGCAAATCATGTGGTGCGACATACCATCTTGTATTCAATCCTCCTGCAAATGATGATGTATGCGACCGCTGCGGCGGAGAATTATATCAACGTGCCGACGATAATGCAGAAACGGTTCAAAATCGCTTAGATGTGAATTTGAAACAAACCAAACCACTTCTTGATTTCTACGGAGACAAAGGATACTTGGTCAACATTAACGGACAGCAAGATATTAATAAGGTATTTGAAAATATCGATGTGTTGCTTGGTGCTTTACAAAATTAATCGTTCGTATTGATTTATGAAATTCATACCATTTTTATAACTTACTAGTTAAACTTGGTGCATTCCTATAATACAAAGGGTATAATGGATTTCGCGAGAGCATTCGCACATTTATTAATCAGGTTCTTGTACTTGGTATTCCCTGAATTGGGCGATTACTTTTTAAGTGATCTTCATGGACATATCCGGTCGGCAAAATTGATGAAGAAATGCAGTGACTCTATTGGGATTCCTAAAGAGTCGTGATATAGAGGGTTGAAAGAAGCTATGTCAGGCGTGCGCCTTTCAAACATCTCCCATGCTATTCAAACCTATGTCGAGACTAATTGCTTCTCTATTTCGAGAGTATGTCGGTCACGGAATCGGTCAAGACTTACATGAGGACCCATAAAATCCTCATTTCGGTCCAACTGATAAAGGTCCTCAGTTAAAGCCTGGTTCTACAAAATGGTGAATACTTGATGCAGAATTTTAAGACTTATGAGGATAATTGGACTGTAGTAATGTTGACGGAAAGATGTGCACCTTTAATAGGTTCACGCATAGAGAAGGGAGAATCACTTTAATGGCGAAAGATGATGTAATTGAAGTAGAAGGCACAGTACAAGAGACTTTGCCAAATGCAATGTTTAAGGTAGAATTAGAAAATGGTCATACTGTTTTAGCTCATGTATCCGGTAAAATTCGTATGCACTTTATTCGCATTTTGCCTGGAGATAAAGTTACGGTTGAGCTTTCCCCGTATGATCTAACTCGCGGCAGAATCACATACCGGTTCAAATAATCCGGTTACGCTCCGATCTGTATAAGGAGGTTAGATAGCAATGAAAGTCAGACCATCAGTCAAACCAATCTGCGAAAAGTGTAAAGTTATCCGCAGAAAAGGTAAAGTTATGGTTATTTGCGAAAACCCTAAACATAAACAAAAACAAGGCTAAATAGAAGGAGGTGCACTCAAGCATGGCACGTATTGCTGGAGTAGATATTCCCCGTGACAAACGTATTGTTATCTCATTAACATATATATATGGTATTGGAAAACAAACAGCGATCAAGATTCTTGCAGAAGCAGGCGTTTCTGAAGAAACTCGCGTTCGTGACTTAACGGAAGACGAATTGAACAAAATTCGTGATATCATTGACAAGCTTAAAGTAGAAGGCGACCTTCGTCGTGAAATCTCCCTAAACATCAAACGTTTAATGGAAATCGGTTCTTACCGTGGTTTACGTCACCGTCGTGGTCTTCCTGTTCGCGGTCAAAATACAAAAAACAATGCTCGTACGCGTAAAGGACCTCGTCGTACTGTAGCTAACAAGAAAAAATAATTAGTAAAGGAGGTTACTTTTCATGGCACGTAAAACTAATACACGTAAACGTCGTGTGAAAAAGAATATAGAAACTGGTATTGCTCATATTCGTTCAACATTCAATAACACTATCGTTACGATCACTGACTCTCATGGTAATGCTATTTCTTGGTCAAGTGCTGGAGCTTTAGGATTCCGTGGATCTCGTAAATCCACTCCATTCGCTGCACAAATGGCTGCTGAAACAGCTGCTAAAACATCAATTGAACATGGTATGAAAACTCTTGAAGTTACAGTTAAAGGACCTGGTGCTGGACGTGAGGCTGCTATTCGTGCACTTCAAGCTGCTGGCCTAGAAGTAACTGCAATTAAAGATGTAACTCCAGTTCCACATAACGGATGCCGTCCACCAAAACGTCGCCGTGTTTAATTTTTCTGTATAGATTTTGTATTCCTGTCAATAATGGGATATAATACTGAGTTTGCGTTCTTACAGAGGATTAATTTTCAGTTGTTGCGCACAGCGGGAACGTATACATGGGGAATTTCGGTTTAAGTGACTTCGTTTACTTGCCGGGGTTTTGACGTTTTGAAGGAGGGTTTATTGATGATCGAAATAGAAAAACCAAAAATCGAAACGGTTGAAATCAACGACGATACCAAATACGGTAAATTCGTCGTAGAGCCACTAGAGCGTGGGTATGGTACTACATTGGGTAACTCCTTACGTCGTATCCTTTTATCCTCACTCCCAGGTGCTGCTGTCACAGCTATACAAATTGATGGAGTGCTACATGAGTTCTCAACAATTGAAGGCGTCGTGGAAGATGTAACATCTATCATTCTTAATGTGAAAAAACTAGCTCTTAAGATTTACTCTGATGAAGAGAAGACGCTGGAAATTGACGTTCAGGGTGACGGAGTCATCACGGCTGCTGATATCACTCATGATAGTGATGTAGAAATTCTTAATCCGGATTTATATATTGCTACAATTGGTAAAAACGGTCATATGCGTATGCGTTTATCTGCACGTCGCGGCCGCGGCTACACTCCTGCTGTTCAAAACAAGAGAGAAGACCAGCCAATTGGTGTAATTCCAATTGATGCTCTTTACACTCCAGTTTCACGCGTATCTTTCCAAGTTGAAAATACACGTGTTGGACAGTTGTCTAACTTTGACAAGTTAACGTTCGATGTTTGGACTGATGGCAGTACTGGTCCGCAAGAAGCGGTAGCACTTGGAGCTAAGATTTTAACAGAGCATTTAAATATCTTTGTTGGTTTAACCGATGAAGCTCAAAATGCTGAAATCATGGTTGAAAAAGAAGAAGATCAAAAAGAAAAAGTTCTTGAGATGACGATCGAAGAATTAGACCTTTCTGTTCGTTCTTACAACTGCTTGAAACGTGCCGGAATCAATACCGTTCAAGAGCTAGCTCATAAAACGGAAGAAGATATGATGAAAGTACGTAATCTAGGACGTAAATCACTTGAAGAAGTGAAAGCGAAACTAGAAGAATTAGGCTTAGGTCTTCGTAAAGACGACTGATAACATGGCGGATCAATCCATTATGTTGTGAGCCTTGTTATAGACACACAATATAGAACTTCAACAAAGGAGGGAATCTCTAATGGGTTACAGAAAGTTAGGACGCACTAGCGCACAACGTAAAGCATTACTTCGTGATTTAGCTACGGATCTTATTATCCATGAGCGCATTGAAACTACTGAAGCACGTGCAAAAGAATTACGTTCTGTAGTAGATAAAATGATCACTCTTGGTAAACGTGGTGACTTGCATGCACGCCGTCAAGCTGCATCTTTCATCCGTAACGAAATCGCTGACGCTGAGAATGGCACAGATGCCCTTCAAAAACTATTCAGTGACGTGGCTCCACGTTATGAAGAACGTCAAGGTGGATACACTCGTATCATGAAAGTTGGTCCACGCCGCGGTGACGGTGCACCAGTCGTGGTTATTGAATTAGTTTAATAACAACGATGAAAAAGGGCGGGACAAATGAATATACTCACTTGTTCTATGCCCTTTTTCTTTTTTTTTAATAGAAATTCTGTCATCTAGAAATTCGCATTGAGTGTTACGATGGCTGGCGGAACCTGTATTATGCAGGGAGCCTTCACGTCTAGCTCAAGCATCCCTTCCCGCTTTTGATAAGCGATTATAAGATAACCTGTTTTTCGTAACAGGCCCGCTGTTAGCTGCTCTTAATTTACCGAAAATTCTTTCGGTGGAAGGGGTGCAGCGTTTTTTTATATTTTCAGAAAGAAAAACTACTGTATATTGATTGAGCAGAGTTTAGTTTAGACGAGTGCAGTCGAGGATGAGGAGGGCCACATAATGAAGAAGCTGGTTTCTTTAAATAATATTGTTTTTAAATATGAGGGTCAGTCTCGAAACGCCTTGGATGATGTTTCTTTTGATATTCATCAGGGGGAGTGGCTTGCGATTGTCGGACATAATGGCTCTGGCAAGTCGACATTAGCAAAGTTACTGAATGGTCTTCAGTTCGCTAACTCAGGTACCATTACGATTAATGATCAACTTTTGACAGAAGAATCCGTTTGGGATGTTCGCCAGAAAATTGGCATGGTCTTTCAAAACCCAGATAATCAATTTGTAGGCACTACAGTTCAGGATGATGTGGCTTTTGGTTTAGAAAACGCCGGTGTTTCTCAGCAGGTTATGGTGGAGCGTGTTCATGGTGCGTTAAATAAGGTTAAAATGAATGCCTTTCTTAATCAAGAGCCGCACCATCTATCCGGCGGTCAAAAGCAAAGAGTGGCCATAGCAGGTGTAATAGCCCTGCAGCCAGACATAATCATCTTAGATGAAGCAACCTCCATGCTTGACCCAAGAGGCCGTGAAGAAGTGCTTGAAACAGTTAGGGAATTGAAACAGGAAAACGAGATCACTGTCATATCAATCACCCATGACCTTGAGGAAGCTGCCAAAGCTGATCGAATGATAGTCATGAACCAAGGTCGGTTATATCGTGAAGGACCGCCTCAGGATATTTTTGAGTTAGAGGAAGAATTGATTGCCCTTGGTCTGGATATTCCCTTTTCAGTGAAACTAACCAAGGAGTTACAAAAAAATGGTGTTCGTGTAGTTGATGGGCATTTGACAGAGGAAGAGTTGGTGAAGGATTTATGCGAATTACACTCGATGATGTAGAATACCGCTATCAGGTGAATACTCCTTTTGAACATCTAGCCCTTCATGATGTCAATATCTCAATGGAGCCGGGAACCTATACCGCAATCATCGGGCATACAGGGTCCGGGAAATCCACGCTACTGCAGCATTTGAATGCTCTTTTAAAACCGACGAAGGGTCGTGTTTTCATTGGGGATCGGACGATTGAAGCCGGAAGAAAAGAAAAGGCTTTGCGGCCAATAAGACAAAAGGTCGGAATAGTTTTTCAGTTTCCTGAACATCAGTTATTTGATGAAACGGTTGAAAAGGATATATGTTTCGGACCAATGAATTTTGGCGTTTCTGAAATCGATGCTAAGAAACTGGCCAGGAAGGCCATCGCGCAAGTCGGATTGAATGAGGAAATTCTTGAAAAATCTCCATTCGACTTATCCGGCGGACAAATGCGACGGGTGGCCATTGCTGGGGTACTTGCCATGGAACCTGAAGTATTGGTGCTTGATGAGCCCACAGCGGGACTGGATCCGCGAGGACGCAAAGAAATCATGGATATGTTTTATGATTTGCATAAAGCAAGGGGCATTTCAACGATTCTTGTAACACATAGCATGGAGGATGCAGCCAAGTACGCGGATGACATCATTATCATGCACAAGGGTACGGTGTTCCAAAAAGGAACCCCCCAGGAAATTTTCTCGGAGCCGGAACAATTAATGGAGCTTGGCCTGGATGTTCCTGATACGGTCCGTTTTCAGCTGAAGCTCCAGAAGGAACTTGGTGTTCGATTTGATCATCCGTGTCTTAATATCAGTGATTTAGCGATAGAAATAGATAAAGCCATGAAAAGGGGGAACCGCTGATGCTGGATAAAATGATTATCGGGCGTTATGTCCCTGCAAATTCACTGATGCACAAGATGGACCCAAGGGCTAAATTGCTCCTCGTGTTCCTGTTTGTTTGTGTCGTCTTTTTGGCGAATAATGTCGTTTCTTACGGGTTGCTTGCTGTATTCACCATCCTTTTGATCAGCCTTTCCAAAATACCGCTTCGTTATCTTTATAATGGGTTAAAACCAATCTTTTTCTTGATCGTATTCACATTCCTTCTCCATATATTTTTTACGAAAGAAGGGGAATTGCTTTTTGAATACGGTTGGTTTGAAATCTATGAAGGCGGTCTGATTCAAGGTTTTTTCATATCCGTTAGATTTACTTTACTAATCCTTGTTACGTCACTTTTAACTTTGACGACATCCCCGATATCCATTACAGACGGAATGGAAGAGCTGTTGGGACCCTTGAAGAAGTGGAAGATGCCTGTACATGAACTGGCATTGATGATGTCAATTGCCCTTCGATTCATTCCAACGCTAATGGAGGAAACGGAAAAAATCATGAAGGCCCAAACTGCAAGGGGAGTTGATTTTTCATCTGGCCCGATAAAGGACAGGGTTAAATCGATTGTACCGCTGCTTGTTCCTTTATTTGTCAGTTCATTCAAACGGGCGGAGGAATTGGCAACTGCCATGGAGTCAAGAGGATACCGTGGCGGGGAAGGCCGCACGAAATATCGCCAATTGGACTGGAAGACGAGTGATAGTCTTTTGATGGTCTCAATAGGCGTTCTAACGGTCATGTTATTTTTATTACGTTCATAATAAGGAAGAGAACTATGCCAAAATATAAATGTGTGATCGCTTATGACGGCACGGATTTTGCTGGTTATCAGGTGCAGCCAGAGAAACGCACCATACAAAGTGAATTCGAGGCAGTCTTGGCCCAAATGCATAAAGGCACAATCATAAAAGTGACTGCTTCAGGCAGGACAGACTCAGGGGTCCATGCAAAGGGGCAAGTACTTCACTTTGAATCGCCGCTTACATTCCCTACTGAAAATTGGGTAAAGGCCTTCAGTGCCCTTCTTCCGACCGATATCATCGTTCTGGAAGTCGATATCGTGCCTGACGATTTTCATGCGAGGTTCCATACGACGGGGAAAGAGTACCGTTATATCATCGCCCGTTCGAAACTACGGGACCCGTTTCAAAGAAATTACGCCTATCATTATCCCTACCCATTAGATGGGGAGGCGATGAGGGAAGCAATCTCCTATTTGATAGGGACACATGACTTTACAAGTTTTTGTTCGGCAAAAACGGAAGTGGTCGATAAAGTTCGAACCATAAAAGAAATGGATTTTGAAGAGAGCGACGGATTCATGGTTTTCCGCTTCGTTGGCGAAGGATTTTTGTATAATATGGTCCGTATCTTGGTTGGGACGCTCCTGGATGTCGGCAGCGGCAAAATGTCACCCTGTGACATGAGCGGGATTTTGGACAAAAAGGACCGCAGTTTTGCAGGGAAAACTGCGCCTGCCCAAGGATTATATTTATGGAAAGTATTTTACAAATAAATTTTTTCGAAGTGATACCAGTTTTTTTACAACCGGGAAACGGAATGAAATCAGTAATGGAGCGGTTTGGCGCTATACTGATCTTTTCCTGGAGTTGCAGAGAGTGTTTTATAGACAACTTATCCTAGTGTAACATTCCCTTGACAATGAATCTGGGAGAAGTTAATATAATATGGTATGTATTTTAATCCCACGATAAGCCCCGGAAGTTTATTGTGATTGAAAATAAATATAAAAAATTAAAAAGTTTTTTAGGAGGTTAACCATGCGTACGACATTTATGGCGAAAGCTAATGAAGTAGAACGTAAATGGTATGTGATTGACGCTGAAGGCAAAACTTTAGGTCGCCTTTCTACTGAAGTAGCATCCATCTTACGTGGTAAACATAAACCAACTTTTACACCGAACATTGACACTGGTGATCATGTAATTCTTATCAATGTTGAAAAAATCCACTTGACTGGTAAAAAATTGACAGACAAAATTTATTACCGTCACACTATGCATCCAGGCGGTCTTAAAACTAGAACTGCTCTTGAAATGCGTACAAACTACCCTGAGAGAATGCTTGAACTTGCTATCAAAGGTATGCTTCCAAAGAATTCTCTTGGTCGTCAAATCTACAAAAAATTACACGTATACGCTGGAGCTGAGCACCCACACGCTGCTCAACAACCAGAAGTATACGAATTACGCGGATAATTACTAAGGAGGTTACTATCTTGGCACAAGTTCAATATTATGGTACTGGTCGCCGTAAGAGCTCAGTAGCTCGTGTACGTTTAGTACCAGGCGAAGGTCGCATCGTTATTAACGGTCGTGACATCAATGAATATATTCCTTTCGCAGCATTACGTGAAGTTGTTAACCAACCACTAGTTGCAACAGAAACTACTGGAAATTACGACGTTCTAGTAAACGTTAGCGGTGGTGGATACACTGGTCAAGCTGGAGCAATCCGTCACGGTATCGCTCGTGCATTGCTACAAGTTGATCCAGAATACCGTCCATCTCTTAAAACTGCTGGTTTACTAACTCGTGACCCACGTATGAAAGAACGTAAAAAATACGGTCTTAAAGGCGCACGTCGTGCACCTCAGTTCTCAAAACGTTAATTCTATTACCGTTTCAAAGACTCCCAACCACTTTGGTTGGGAGTCTTTTTTTGTCCGATTATGAACACATCAGGCTCCATGGACTTATATTTTAAAAATAATAAAGCATACCCGGGATATCGGGATATGCTTTATTTAAAAAATCCTATTGTTATCGATTTTATTTAAGTTATTCACTTTCACTTTTTTTAATTGCGGCTTTTTTCGGCATAAAGCATGCAAAAATTAACGCCACAAAAGATAGGATTAACATAAAAACATAGGCATCACTTGAGCCGAAGATAGATGCTAATGCCTCTAGTTGTATTGCTGAAATGTTTTCATTTTGCATGGATAGCTCAGAGGCATGTGAAGTTGCTTGCATTGTATACACTGTGATGACAACTGCTGTTCCAATAGCACCTGACAATTGGCGAATGGTATTATTTACAGCTGAACCATGGGAACCCAATTCTCTTGGTAAAGCATTCAGCCCTGCTGTATTTAAAGGCATGGTAATGAAGCTTAATCCAATTCGTAATATAATGGTACGGACCATTATATAGATATAGGTTGTGGATTCGTTTATATCTATGACTCCCCACATCGAAACAATGATTAATATTAAACCTGAAATAAAGAGTGGTTTAGCACCGTGTTTATCATACATTTTACCAGTGACAGGGGACAAGAAGGCATTAATCACAGCTCCAGGCAATAACAGTAAACCTGCTTCAAATGCTGTAAAACCTCGGCCATTTTGCAAGTAAATTGGTAAAAGAATTAAATCCGCATACATAATCATCGTAATTAGTACATTGATGAAAGATGTGAGCGTGAAAACTTTGTACTTAAATACAGATAAATTCAATAATGGATCGCTGGATTTCATTTGACGTAAACAGAATAGAGCCGTCACGATTATTCCGGCGATTATTGCAGTGATGATAACGGGATTATCCCATCCTTTGCTTCCTGCGCTGCTAAACCCAAATAATATGCAGCCAAAACCAATCGTTGATAAAATGACGCTAGAGATATCTAATTTTGCTTTTGTTGTCTCTGCAACATTCATTAAATATTTGAACGCTAGAACAATGACGATTATTATAAATGGGGTTAACCCAATAAATAACCATCTCCATGAAACATATTCAATGATAAAACCAGATAATGTAGGAGCTATGGCTGGAGCAAATATTATCGCAAATCCGATTGTCCCCATGATGCTTCCACGCTTTTCGCTAGGATATAAATATAAAATAACTGTCATCATAAGAGGCATTATAATCCCGGCACCAATTGCTTGAATCATTCTTCCCGTTAACAGCATGCCAAAATTCACCGCGCATGCAGAAAGTGCAGATCCGATTAACAAAAAGAACATCGAGCTAATAAATAGCTGCCTTGTTGTAAACCGTTTCATTAAAAAAGCCGTAATCGGCACTAAAACACCGTTCACCAGCATAAATCCTGTCGATAACCATTGTACAGTCGCGGCCGTAACATGAAATACGTCCATTAAACCACTCAATGCAACATTTAATAAAGTCTGATTTAATGTCGATAAGAAACAGCCGGCAATCAGTACAATTAATAAAATTTTTTTATTTCTTTCTGAAATATCATTTTTCATTCGTTAACTCCTTTATTTTTGACTTGCATTCTCAACATCGTGTCGATAAAATCGATGGTAACAAAAATATATGTTGCTTACCATGAACAGTTTTCTTGAAAATGTTCACTAATCGACATAGGAATATATGCTGTTGAGAAAGTCAAAGAAAATCTATAAAGGAGTTAAAAATGTCTATTAAAGAAGATCCTCGTACAATTCGGTCAAGAGAAATGTTTAAAAACGCTGTCATTGCTCTCTTATCTGAGGACCCTGCCATTTCAAATTTAACGGTCCAGAAAATCGCAGCCAAAGCAGGATTAAACCGAACAACATTTTACCTACATTATCAGGATATTCAAGATTTACTAACGCAAATCACCAATGAGATTTTAAAGGAGCTTTCTGATAAAATTTTTGCTTTGATACATGCGAAAGATTTATCAGAAAAACAACAGCTTACTCAATTACTTGATTATTTATATATCCATCGAAATTATTTACTTATTTTATTTAAGACGAATAAATTTGAGGAACAATTGTTTTCATTATTGAAGCAATTAGTAGAAATAAGAAGGAAGAACACCAAAAAGGATTTGCCTGCTGATTATGTTGACATTAATATTAAAACGGCCTCATTGGTAGGCATTATAATATGGTGGTTAAGAAAGGGGCTTCATTTTAGTTCGGATTATATGGCCAACCAAATTTATTCAATGTACAGAGTGCAATGATTCCAAAACGTTTGAATGAACTTGGGATTTCATCATATCGTTTATATGCCCGGAAGAAAATATGGCCATATCATTCCATCCATCCCAGTCTTCCAGACTAAATGTAAATGGAACGCAGCGGTGAGGGGGCTTCAGATGTTGGTGATAGTCATGCCCTATTTATTTACATGTGAGTTTATTTATGTAATTCAGAATTTTTTGTAAAATCCATATTTATTAAGTTCCTGTTTAGGAGTATGATAATACTAAAAAAGAGAGAGGACTTCATATGAATTCAACATACTCACCGATTGAAACAACTAAAACAAAAACCTTGGTCATCAATGCGCTATTCATTGCATTAACTCTTGTAGCGACAATGTTCATCAACATCAAGCTCCCGATAATGGGTAACGGCGGCCTGATCCATCTAGGTAACGTCCCCCTTTTTATAGCTGCTTTCGTTTATGGCAAAAAAACAGGAGCGATAGCAGGCGCCTTCGGTATGGCCTTCTTCGATCTTTTCTCTGGTTGGGCAGCATGGGCACCGTTTACATTCGTCATTGTAGGAGCAATGGGCTTTCTAGCCGGCCTTATATCAGAAAAGGTACCGGGCAAAAGAGAATGGGTATACACCATGGCCGTTGCCGTTGCATTGATTATTAAAATCGTCGGCTACTATTTTGTCGAAGTTATCCTTTATGGTAACTGGATACAGCCATTTGGCTCCATCCCCGGAAACTTGATGCAGGTCGTAATAGCTGGAATAATTGTAGTGCCGATTGCTGGCCGATTAAAGAAAAGAGCTGGACAGATATAAAGTGGAACAAAAATAGGAAGCCATTTCTAACTTTGATTTGCACCACTTTGGATGTTGTACAGCGCTCTGATCCTCAGGAAGTTGAAAAAGACATCATACTAAGTGAACGGGTATTAAAAGAATTCGCTATTATAAAATGTTATATCATTTGAGGACATCCGTTGACCATGGATGTCCTTTTTATCTTAACAGACCACAAAGCCTGAAGTTATCATGGAGGATGGCTGGCTCAAGTTTAAGAAGGTCCAAATGGACATGCCCAGAGAGCGACCCAAGTCGGCAAGGTCAGCCTCGGGTGGCTGCCTGAGTGGCGTGTTAGTGGAGAAAAATCGAGGTTTTCTAACATTAAGTTTCTTGTGCAGTCTGCACTTTAACAGGTTTCTTATCATATTGCATATCGATATGCTTTTTCAAGTACCCGCCAAACCTATCCTCATTATTTTTTGCCAATGGAATAAATGAATGGTTCAAAATAGAACGCTAAAACTAAATTATGTCTTGGGAAATAATTTTGGGAAATGGGGAATTGCCCCGGAGGTGAATTATGGCTGTGATATTAGGTTTACAGGAGATGCAAAGGGAAAGGCAATTGAAGTTCGAACGTAGGCTGCTCAGGGAACTTTCCATCGAGGACATGAAGGGAAGGATTCAGCGTTACTTCGGCCAGGATTTGATGGATGTTTTGGAGGAAGGCTATTTTGATGTTGCCATAGAGGCTTATTTATTAGGAGCAAACTATAGTAAGTTTGGTTATTATGGTGAGTCGGAAGAAGATGTGAGATCCAGGTGCTGGAAGGAAGAGAAGTTTTTGGTCGATACTCTTTTTAACTTTATTTTGTATTGGCGGGAAGTTACAGCGAATAAAGCTTTCGATGAAGGTTTGTTTTATTGTTGTGAAGGGTTTGTTGGGGATTGGTGGCTGGACGGCTTTAAGACTGGAGAAAAACGATATAAAATGAAACTGCATTAGAAAGGCCAAAATCCCATTCCTTGTTCTAATTTCATGGTTTGTCCCATACTTTTTAGTAGAGAGACCATGGAGGGGGAACGGTCATGCGCAGAAAGCTGAAATATACAGGGATCGCAATGGGATTATTTGTCCTTTTTTTAATTGTGACTTTTAAATTTGTTGAAGATGATTCTTGGGACTCCTGGAACCTTCCGCTGGCAGGTAAGGTCATCATTCTGGATGCAGGTCACGGAGGGATGGACGGCGGGGCAAATGTACAAGAGGTTATGGAAAAGGAAATTGCCCTTTCCGTTTCACTAAAGGTCAGGGACTATTTACAGGAACAAGGTGCCCTTGTCATCATGACACGTGAGAAGGACGAGGATTTGGCACAGGGAAATACAAAGGGTATCCGCCAGCGAAAACAGGAGGACTTACGGAATCGGGTTGAAATGATCAATGATTCGGAAGCGGACTTATTCTTAAGCATTCATTTGAACTCTTTTCCATCAGCGTCATCGAAAGGTGCCCAGACCTTTTATACAAACAGGTTTGAGGAAAATGAACAGGTGGCAAAATTCATTCAGACTGAAATCATAAGAAACCTGGAAAATACAAAGCGTGATGCAAAAACGATTAACCATGTGTATTTGCTGAATTATGCCAAGAAACCGGGAGCGCTTGTGGAAATTGGTTTTCTTTCCAATTCCGAGGAAAGGGAACGCCTTATCAGTGATAAATATCAAGAAAAGGTTGCCAGTTCGATTTATATGGGTATTTTACGGTACTTTACAGAGGAAAAACTATCGGATGAAGAGTGATGTCTGGGTCTTGTAAGGTACAAGGCCTTTTTATTATGGGGAAATCATCAGGTTTCGCATGCGGGGCAGATAATAAGCTTTCTTACAGTAATATGTTATACTGAAAAATGGGAAAATAAAATTCAAAGGGGTGCTCGACTTGTTAACAGAAGAGAAAGTACTGAATTTATTAAAGGATCTTAAAGACCCTTTTCTACATAAAAGCCTTGAAGAGACAAATGGAATTATAGAAATCAAAATCAAACCTGAAAAGAATCATGTAAGCGTTAAACTTGCGATTGCAAAAACGGGGACTGCCGAACAAATGCAAATGCAATCGGAAGTTGTGGACTTGCTGAAAACGAACGGAGCGGAATCGGTAGGTATTCGTTTCGCGGAGCTTTCAGACGAGGAGTTAGCCAAGCATCGTGAGAGTATTCCTCAGGATGAAGCAGACCAAGGTTTGCTTGGGCCTAACAGCAAAACACAATTCATCGCGATCGCCAGTGGTAAAGGCGGTGTGGGAAAATCCACGATTTCAGTGAATTTCGCTACTTCACTTGCTCGTTTGGGTAAAAAGGTCGGACTGGTTGATGCCGATATTTATGGATTCAGTGTACCTGATATGATGGGGATAACAAAAAGACCGGTTGTGCGCGGGGAAAAAATCATTCCTGTAGAACGGTTTGGCGTTCAAGTTATCTCAATGGGCTTTTTTGTAGAGGATAACGCTCCGATCATCTGGAGAGGACCGATGCTCGGTAAAATGCTTAACAGTTTCTTTAATGAAGTGGAATGGGGAGAATTGGATTATTTGGTCCTTGACTTACCTCCGGGTACAGGAGATGTTGCTTTGGACGTTCATACGATGCTCCCTTCATGTAAGGAAATCATCGTTACGACACCGCATCCGACTGCAGCCTTCGTTGCGGCAAGAGCTGGTGCCATGGCCATCAAGACAGAACACGAAGTCATCGGTGTCATAGAGAATATGTCATTCTTCGAAAGTAAAACGACAGGTGAAAAAGAGTACGTATTCGGAAAAGGCGGCGGCAAGAAGCTTGCAGAAGAGCTTCGTACGGAAGTTTTAGGCCAACTTCCCTTGCAGCAGCCAGATTGGAACGAAGAGGACTTTGCTCCATCCATTTACGCAGCGGACCATAGACTCGGCAGGATTTACGAAGATATTGCCAAAAAGGTCATTGAAAAACTACAATGAAAAGAAGGCTGATTCCGATTGGAATCAGCCTCTTTTCATTCTTTTTACTTTTTCTCCTTCTCCACCGCTTTAGTGGCAGCTTTATCCAATTTCTCTTGCATTTTCGCTTGAAGGAGGGGACTTTCCATGGTTTCGATGATCAGCTCTTTATAGACCGACCGCATCTCCTTGGTTTTTAATAACTTATTCATTTCTTTTTCCATATCCGGTTCTTTCATTATTTCCATGAGCATTCCACGATACTGAGGATCAGCAGTTAAGTCCTTCAATACCTTTTTATGTTCGTCTTCCAATGCTTTAGCATAAGCGGAAGCAAATTCCGGGTCATTAAATGTTTTTTTCCAAAATTCCTTCCCTTTATCTGAAGTGACCATATCTTCAATGGATTTCTTAATGTCTTCCGAATCCATAATAAGTTCAGCTTTCGTTTTATCATCAGTAATGATATCCTGGATGGCTTTTTTTCCATCATCTGTCTTCAAGATATCGACAATCATTTTCTTTGTCTCTTCATACTCCATTTTTTCTGCGCCTGCTCCATTTTGGGCACAACCGGAACAAACGAGCAAGAATGACATGAAAAGCAAAGCAACTCCACCTCTCATACGCAGGGCCCCTTTCATCCTTCTTACTGTTAATATGGTTCCAATCGGCGATATTATTCCTTAGTGGAATAAGTGGATTTTTCCAAATTTGGTTGGTACAATTAAGGAAATGAAATAGAAATGTATGGAGGAAAACAATGAACAGCCGTAACTTAGTTAAATTGTTTTTAACAACATTGCTTATAGGTGGTGTAACGGGCGGAGTTGTAGGGTTCTTGGCTCGGTGGAGTGAGTTTAAGCCTTATTTTTCTTCTTTTGAAGTCAGTGCCATCATATCAACTTTTATTTGGTTATTCGGTGTTGGATTAATTTTCAGTGTCATAAGCCAAGCCGGCTTTTTTGCCTATTTAACGATACATCGTTTTGGTCTGGGGATATTTAAAAGCGCTTCCTTATGGAATGCCGTTCAACTTGTACTCATTCTTTTTGTTGTATTCGATCTTGTTTACCTGCGATATCTCAGCTTTGGTTCAGGCGAGGGGATCAGTTCCTACATCGTGTTAGCATTGGTTGTATTGGCCGCAGGGCTTATTACAGCATATTTCAAAATGAAACAATCGAATAAACAGTCGTTCATACCCGCCTTATTTTTCATGGTCGTGGTCACGGTTTTGGAGTGGATACCTGTCCTAAGTGCCAATGATGAAAGTTGGTTTTACTTCATGCTGTTTCCGTTGTTAGCCTGCAATGCTTATCAATTATTGGTTCTGAGCAAATTGATTCAGCATTCACAAAGGGAATTGGCCAGTAAAAGAGGGAGTAAGCAAACCCCGGCAAAAGGAAAGATGAAAGCCGGTGAACTAGGGAAAGGCAGCTAACCTATTTGCAAGCGGTCCATACATAAGGAAATCAAAACATAAAAACTGCGTACTAAAGGTTTTGGAGACCATTAGTACGCAGTTTTTTCAGTCAGCGGATTTCCTCACTGCTTGCCGATGAATTGGAAATCATCTCTGAAACGTTAACGAAGTTTAAATTTTTTGATCGAAGTTCACTTAGTAACTCCGGTAAAGCCTTATTCGTTTGTTTTGCGGAGTCTGAAGCATGTAATAAGATGATATCTCCCTTTTGGGCCTTGG
This sequence comes from Peribacillus sp. NPDC076916, assembly GCF_050269675.1. Lineage (NCBI taxonomy): Bacteria > Bacillati > Bacillota > Bacilli > Caryophanales > Bacillaceae > Peribacillus > Peribacillus sp. NPDC076916. The sequence continues at coordinate 1,296 of NZ_JBNNIU010000018.1, read as the reverse complement.
TGATGTTTTGAACGATCCGATCCACACCTGGATTGGTCCAATCCTTTGAATCGATGCTCCAATGGACAACGGTATATCCGAAATTCTCGCTAATCTTTAAGAGGCGTTTATCAAAGTGGCCGGTGGGAGCACGTAAAAGTTCTATGTTCTTTATATTAAGTTTTTTAAATGCTTCCTGGGCTTTAGAAATATCCCGGATGATTTCTTGATCTTCCATTTCGGAATAATCTTTATAATCGTAACCAAGCATGCCGATTTCATATCCTTCTTTCACAATTTCAGCTACAATATCCGGATGACGTTCAGCCCAAGATCCCGCGAGGAAAAAAGTGGCGGATTTAATTTTTTCTCTTTTTAATGTCTCTATTATTGGGGCAGCTTTCTCATCACCCCAGCCAATATTGAACGTGATCGCAACATTCTTTTCCCCTTTATAAACCGCCTTCGGCCCATCCTCTGTAGAAAAAACGGGGGCATGAAGAATGTTTTGTACAAAAAGAAACCAAGCGGTAAAAAGTGCCGTAAGCAAAATCAACGAATAATATTTAATGTTCTTGGCCTGAAGCACCATGAAAAATTTCATTAATCCATCCCCTTGTCCAAAGTACTCTTGTCTTCAAATTTATGCGCGAGGATTATTGTTATGCAAAAAAATCCGTTGGAAATTCATAAAATTGACGGGAATGGGGAAAGCTGTCTGATGGAGGTGTGAACCATGCTCGGTTTATTGATTAATGACAAAGAAAAGATGGAATTAGAGTACCTTTTAAAAAGAGAGATGGATGAAATACTATTCGATTTGCAAGATGACAGAATCGATCACTTAGTCAAAAGGGCAATAAACGAGAAATATAATATTCTTTTCAAGCTGTTTAAAAGGGTGAGCACCGAGGAGGAATGCCTGATGTATATGAGGGGAAAAACGAATTTATCCAAGCGGAACCAGTCATGATATTTAAATGCGAATTATATTCAAAAAATCTATTGACTATTGGTTTGTACGCTGGTATATTATAAAAGTTGCTGCTACGTAATAGCTTTTGAAAAAGAATGAAAAAAACTTTTTTAAAAAAGTTATTGACGAAGTGGGGATAAGGTGTTAAGATATTAAAGTCGCTAAGAGATGCGACAAACAAATTGCTCTTTGAAAACTGAACAAAACAAAGCGCCAACGTTAAATTTTAAGTGAGCACACACTATCAAAAAAGCAAATGAGCAAGTCAAACATTTCTTCGGAGAGTTTGATCCTGGCTCAGGACGAACGCTGGCGGCGTGCCTAATACATGCAAGTCGAGC
>NZ_JBNNIU010000017.1:0-70241 GCF_050269675.1 Peribacillus sp. NPDC076916 | reverse complement strand
TCACACCCGTTCCCATTCCGAACACGGCAGTTAAGCTCTTCAGCGCCGATGGTAGTTGGGGGTTTCCCCCTGTGAGAGTAGGACGTCGCCAAGCTATAATCTTTGTATTCTTTTTGAGTAATCGGGAATACTATTTTTATAAAAGAAACATTTATACCGTCGCGGGGTGGAGCAGTCCGGTAGCTCGTCGGGCTCATAACCCGAAGGTCGCAGGTTCAAATCCTGTCCCCGCAATCATGAAAAAAACGAAACCCAGGTTTCGTTTTTTTGTTTTATCCGAAATTCGAATAATTATGTCCTTAACTTATTTGTTTCTTCTTTTGAAACAAGGTAAACTACATATAGAATGGTTTTTGTTCCATAATATTGCGTTTATGGTTCTCGACATGAACGTTAGGACGTTTTCCTAATAATGATAAAGGTGATTGATATATGCAACAGGTTGAATGGATTTCTCAGAATGAGGAAGAAACAGTGCGATTTGCGCAGGAATTGGCACAAAGGCTTTCAAGCGGCGATGTGCTGGCGTTAGAAGGTGATTTGGGTGCAGGGAAGACGGCATTCACAAAAGGATTGGCTCAAGGATTAGGTGTTACCAGAATGGTGAATAGCCCTACCTTTACGATAATAAAGGAATACATGGGACGATTGCCTTTATATCATATGGATGTATATCGGGTAAGTGAATCGGAAGAAGATTTAGGCTTTGAAGAATATTTTGATGGTGATGGTGTGACTGTCGTTGAATGGGCCCATTTAATAAAGGATCACCTTCCGGAGGAAATCTTGACCATTTATATTTATCGCCTGAGCGATACAAGCCGGCGTTTTGTTCTGGAAGCCAAAGGCGAACGATATGTAAAGTTATGTAAGGAGATTATTTGATGAAGGTTTTAGCTATAGATACATCGAATTTCACATTAGGGGTTTCCCTGGTAAACGGGGGCCAAGTAATTGGTGAGTATACGACGAACCTAAAGAAAAATCATTCGGTGCGGGTTATGCCAGCAATTGAAACACTGCTGAGGGATTGTGATACTAAACCGAAAGATCTGACTAAGATAGTGGTCGCTCAAGGCCCAGGATCCTATACAGGCGTCAGGATTGGAGTGACGATTGCAAAAAGCTTGGCCTGGACACTTCAGATTCCGTTATCGGGTGTTTCCAGCTTAGAGGTTTTAGCAGCTAATGGACGTTATTTTAACGGGTTGATCTCTCCGTTGTTCGATGCAAGAAGAGGGCAGATTTATACTGGATTATATGAAATGGAAAATAACTCTTTAAAGACAGTCATTGAAGATTGTAATATTTTATCCTCTGAGTGGGCGAATCAATTGAAGGAATTAAATCGTCCCGTTTTATTCGTTGGTCAAGATGTGGACATCCACCGGGATGCAATTACGGAAGCTTTAGGCGAATTAGCTGTATTTGCTCCGGTACAGTCATATAACTCAAGACCAAGCGAACTGGCCTTCCTTGGTCTTGATAAGACTGAAGTCGATGTTCACCAGTTTGTACCGAATTATATCCGCATGGCTGAAGCAGAAGCTAAGTGGCTTGAACAGCAGGGGAAATAAACAAGGAAAGCGACCGATTATTATGAGTAAAACATTGACGTTCCGAAAGATGAATACGGAAGATATCGACCAAGTGCTAATTGTGGAAAAGCAGTCCTTCACTTTGCCTTGGAGCCGGGAAGCTTTTTTTAACGAACTGAATCATAATCAATATGCTGTATACATGGTGATAGAAGATGAAGGGAAAATTGCCGGTTATTGCGGTGCGTGGATCGTCATTGATGAATCGCACATTACCAATATAGCGATATTGCCAGAATACCGAGGGCAAAAGCTTGGGGAAGCTTTGCTCAGGAAGATGATTGAAATCTCCATATCGATGGGTGTGGTCAGGATGACACTTGAGGTACGGGTCAGTAATGCAATAGCCATTTCGCTTTATGAAAAACTTGGTTTCCAAAAGGGTGGAATCCGAAAAAATTATTATACGGACAATCAAGAAGATGCTTATGTTATGTGGGTGAATTTTTCATGAAAAAAGATCAATTTATATTAGGAATTGAAACGAGCTGCGATGAAACTGCGGCAGCTGTCATAAAAAATGGAACGGAGATACTGAGTAATGTCGTGGCTTCACAAATCGAAAGCCATAAACGTTTTGGCGGTGTCGTCCCGGAAATAGCTTCCCGTCATCATGTAGAACAAATTACGATCGTTCTTGAAGAAGCATTGGTCCAAGCCGGTGTGACATATGAAGACTTGGATGCCATTGCCGTTACAGAAGGTCCCGGACTGGTAGGGGCACTGTTAATAGGCGTGAATGCGGCGAAGGCTGTAGCTTTCGCACATGGAATACCGATTGTCGGCACGCATCATATCGCGGGTCATATCTATGCAAATCGTCTTATTCAGGAGATCGAATATCCTGCGCTTTCTTTAGTCGTTTCGGGAGGCCATACGGAATTGGTCCTTTTAGAAAAACCGGGTACTTTCAAGGTGATAGGGGAAACGCGGGATGATGCAGCAGGTGAGGCATATGATAAAGTGGCCCGAACCTTGGGGCTCCCTTATCCTGGCGGCCCTCATATCGATAGGCTTGCACAAGAAGGTTCACCAACTTTGAAACTGCCTCGGGCATGGTTGGATGGCAGCTATGACTTTTCCTTCAGCGGGTTGAAATCAGCGGTAATCAACACTTTGCATAACGCTGAACAGCGCGGGGAAAAAATTGAACCTAAAGATTTAGCCGCAAGTTTCCAAGCTAGCGTGATAGAAGTGCTTGTTATGAAAGCTGTAAAGGCTGCAAAGGAATATAATGTGAAGCAGGTATTGCTTGCTGGAGGAGTTGCGGCAAATAAAGGCCTTAGGGAAGCATTAACGGAAGCTTTTAAGGATTTACCTATGGATATATCCATTCCGCCCCTATATCTTTGTACGGACAATGCCGCCATGATCGGTGCTGCTGGCAGTGTCATGTTTGAAAAGGGAAAACGATCTGGTTTGGATTTGAACGGAAATCCTGGTTTGGACATTGAAGCATTTTAATTGACGAGAAGACAGGATCCCTCACTTAGGCATCCTGTCTTTTTTACCGTGTTTATAAAAAAATAGAATATTCTGTGGATAAAGTTTTTTTGATGATCATACTGCATGTGTATAAAGTGGGGTTTTTGTGGATAAGTGGATATGTTTCTGTGGATAATGTGCATAACCCAAATTAATGGCTAGTGAGCGGTAAGTGGTTTGTTAACAATTTTGTGGATAACTTTCAAGTGAAGTTTTATTGGAAAAGAAAAAGACCGAGTCAATTAACTCGGTCTTCTGTCATTCTTCCAGTTCAGTCCATTCTTCAAGAAGCTGGTCCAAACTTTCCTGGGCATGATCAAGCTTTGTTTGGACCTCCATTACTTTTTCATGGTCCTGAAAAACATTTGGATCACAAAGGAGATCATTATATTCGTTTATTTCGATCTCAAGAAGCTCCATGGCTGCCTCGATTTCCTCAATGCGCCGCTTTCGCTGGCGTTCAGCTTTTTTTGCTTCTTTATCAATTTTGTAATTTGTTTTTTCTACAGCTGCATCTAAAGTTTTAGCCTGCTCCTGCTGTTCTAGTGCTTGGATTTCCGCCTGCTCCTGTTTCTTCTCTAAATAGTAATCATAATCACCGAGGAATTCTTCGTTGCCGTCTTTGGAGAGCTCTATCACTTTCGTTGCTATCCGATTTATGAAATAACGGTCATGTGAAACGAAAAGAATAGTTCCCGGATAATCAATCAAGGCGTTTTCAAGCACTAATTTACTATCGAGGTCCAAATGGTTCGTTGGTTCATCAAGAATTAAAAAATTCCCTTTTTGCATCATCATTTTGGCAAGGGCAAGCCGTGCCTTTTCGCCCCCGCTTAGTGTGGAAACGGTTTTCAAAACATCGTCCCCGCTAAATAGAAAATTACCGAGTACGGTGCGAATGTCCTTTTCCGGTTTAAGGGGATAATCGTCCCATAATTCATTAAGTACGCGTTTATTGGAAACAAGGTTAGCCTGTTCTTGATCGTAGTAGCTGACTTCTACGTTCGTTCCAAAACGGAAACCACCAGAAAGTGCAGGCAGCTTAGAAATGATCGTTTTCAATAAAGTTGATTTTCCAACTCCATTTGGGCCAACAAGTGCTATGCTTTCCCCTTTAGTCATCCGGGAATTTATATTCTTTGATACCGTTTCCCCTTCGTATCCAATAGCCAAGTCCTGGAGTTGAAGTACTTCATTTCCACTTTGCTTTTCAATCTGGAAAGAAAAATTCGCGGATTTTTCATCACCTTGCGGCTTGTCCAATACATCCATCCTTTCGAGCTGTTTGCGTCTGCTTTGTGCTCTTTTCGTCGTGGAAGCCCTGGTGATATTACGTTGGACAAAGTCGCGAAGCTTTTCAATTTCCCCTTGTTGCTTCTCGAACAGCTTCATGTCCCGCTCATAATCTTCCGCTTTTCCCTCTAGGTAAGAACTATAATTACCATGGTATTTTTTCATGTTATTCCGGGAAATCTCATATACGAGGTTTACTACTTTATCTAAAAAATAACGGTCATGTGAAACAATAAGGACAGCTCCCTGGTAGCTTTGTAAATATTGTTCAAGCCAAGAGAGGGTTTCGATATCCAGATGGTTCGTCGGCTCATCCAGAATCAATATGTCCGGTTTCCTTAAAAGCAGTTTCCCTAATGCAAGCCTTGTTTTTTGTCCACCGCTTAAAGTGGAAATGGGGGTAGAATAGTCAAAGTCAGCAAACTGAAGTCCATGCAATACGGAACGGATATCCGCCTCATATTGATAGCCGCCCTTCTCTTTGAATTCCACCATCAAAGTGTCGTATTCATTCAGCACTTTTTGGTAAATTGTTTCGTTTTCAAAGATGTCAGGTCTGGCCATATCAGCCTCAAGGCGACGCAAGTCCTTTTCTTGCTCTATAAGGTCGGTGAATACAGTCAGCATCTCATCCCAAATGGTCAGTTCGGATTCCAATCCCGTATCCTGGGCCATATAGCCGATTGTGACGCCTTTTGGTTTGATTATCTCACCGCCATCATGGGAAAGCTGCCCGGCTATGATTTTAAGCAGAGTGGATTTACCGGCGCCATTTCGGCCGACAAGTGCAATTCGATCTTTATTTTGAACTTCGAGCTTCATATTTGATAAAATAAGTTCAGCTCCATAATATTTCGATAGTTGATTGATTTGTAATAAAATCATAGATTTCACCTCAATTGATTATTGTTAGTGTAACGTATTTTAGTTATTATCGGCAACAGCTTGGTTCCAAGCTTAAACAAAAGCTGTTACATAAAGTGGAATAATAGTGTATGATTTAGGAGGGGTTACTTAAATGGGAGACTTAACGCATTTTAATGAACAGGGCAGGGCCAAAATGGTCGATGTGAGTGCTAAGCCTGAAACAACCCGGACGGCAATAGCTCAATCGAGCATTTTATTGAATGATGAAATATATGAATTGGTCACGAACCATAAAATGAAAAAAGGTGATGTACTGGCTGTTGCGCAAGTTGCAGGAATAATGGCCAGCAAGAATACATCCAATATAATTCCGATGTGCCATCCCATTGCTCTGCAAGGGGTCAATATAGCCTTTGATTGGGAAAAAGAAGAACAAGGATATAGGCTTACGATTGAAACGGAAGCTAAGACAAAAGGGAGTACAGGTGTGGAAATGGAAGCGTTAACAGCTGCATCCGTGACTGCCTTGACTGTTTATGACATGTGTAAGGCCATTGATAAGGGAATGGTGATCGGGCCTACATTCTTAGTGGAGAAAACAGGCGGAGTGTCCAGTAGCGATTATAAAAGGCAAGTAAAGCAAACAGATAGAGATTAAGTTGAAAAGCATGTGTGAAAGCGGGGAAGAACAATGAACCATGACCCAAAGATACCGCAGGCGACAGCCAAAAGGTTGCCATTGTATTATCGATTTTTAAAGAACTTACATTCCTCAGGCAAACAAAGAGTTTCCTCGGCAGAGCTAAGTGAAGCTGTAAAAGTGGATTCTGCCACAATTCGCCGTGATTTTTCCTACTTTGGCGCGCTTGGGAAAAAAGGCTACGGCTACAATGTCAATTACTTATTATCCTTCTTTAGAAAAACACTAGATCAAGATGAATTGACCAAAGTCGCTTTAATCGGGGTAGGAAATTTAGGAACCGCTTTTTTAAATTACAATTTCATGAAAAATAATAATACAAAAATTGAAATGGCTTTCGAGGTTTCTGAAGAAAAGGTCGGTAAGCGAATAGCTGATGTGCCCATCTATCATATGGATCAAATCGATACATTATTGCAGGAAAATAATATTACTGCGGCTATTTTGACAGTGCCAGCACAGGTAGCCCAGACGATAACCGATCGTCTAGTCAAAGCTGATATAAAAGGAATATTGAATTTCACACCTGCACGGCTGACTGTGCCTCCATCCATAAGGGTTCACCACATTGACCTGGCCGTGGAGCTTCAGTCGCTCATCTACTTCCTGAAACATTATCCTGTAGTGGAAGAAGCCGCATTGGAGGAATGAAAAAAACGCTGCATCATTGCAGCGTTTTTTTATTTTTTCTTATTTTTTTGTGCAGCTTTAATCTTAAAGTGCAGCATGATCATGCGTAATCCCGATCCAAAATCAAGAGTTGCAATAAGGACAAGTATGTAGGCAAAGAGTCCCCATCCGGAAGAATTGACGGTTTGAATCGCGATAGCGGTAAAAAGAGCTCCTAAGCCAGCATAGATGATGCCCATAAATAATGGTGATTGACGTTTCATAATAAACCTCCGATGAAGGCCTGTGCAGTATCTAGCATCTTCTCAATATCCTCCCGATATACCACTTGAAGGATGATAACAAGCGTATTCATTGCAATATGAGCGCTCATGGAAACGAGAATGCGACCTGTTTTCGCATAAAGGAAAGCAAAGGTGAAGCCCATTGCCGTATATAATAGAAGATGTTCAAATTCACCATGCGCCAAGCCGAAAATAACTGAGCTGATTAAAGCTGAAATAAAGAAGTTAAAGCGTTTATGAAGTGACCCGAAAATGATTTTCCGGAAAATTAATTCTTCCAATATAGGTCCAATTACTGAAGTGACGAAAATGACCATGGGGACTTTATAAATGAGTGAAATAAGTTGCTGCGTATTTTCAGATTCAGACTCCACCCCAAGCATTTGTTCAATGCTGCCGGCAATGCTTTGTGCAAAAAGAGCCATGAACACTCCTGCAACTGCCCATAATATGGACATCGGGACGGTAGTTTGATTTCTCGTGTCCAACTGTTCCCTCATATCTTTTTTCATTAAAAAAAGAATCAAGAATAAAGCAGCGAGAAAACTGAAAACTATCCAATATGCTGCAGACTTCACTTCGAGTTCATCGGCCGGCATTCCGGTAGAAGACCCGATAAGCATGAAAATGGGTACCCCAACAATACTGGATAATTGCATGGCAATATAAGTGATGATGACGAACCAATATTCTTTTTTCAAAAATGAAAACTCCTTTTATAGTCACCCATCCCGTTCGGAACGTTCCTGATATGGGGACAATCTATAAACGCATACTCCAAAATGGTATCAAATATTGAGGCAGAACACCACTTAAAGGTACCCCTAACATAACATTTCAATAACATTGTTAAGGAAATCATTATGTTAAAGTAGTTTACCCTTAATTTATCAGAAATTAATAAAAAATTTTCAATAAGATACTTGCAAAAAATGCTCGGTTTATTTAATATTATAAATGTGTTAGCACTCGATGATGAAGAGTGCTAATAATCATGAAACAAATTATCAAGAGAATATGAGGAGGTTGTTTCACTTGTTAAAACCATTAGGTGATCGCGTTATTATTGAACTAGTTCAAACTGAAGAAAAAACTGCAAGCGGTATTGTTCTTCCTGATACTGCTAAAGAAAAGCCACAAGAAGGTAAGGTAGTAGCAGTTGGTACTGGCCGTGTTCTTGAAAATGGCGAACGTGTTGCTTTAGAGGTTGCCCAAGGCGATCTAATTATCTTCTCAAAATATGCAGGTACTGAAGTTAAATACGAAGACACTGAATACTTAATTTTACGTGAAAGCGACATTCTAGCTGTAATCGGCTAATTATACATCATACTTAACTGAACGAAAATTTTCTTAAAATTTTAGGGAGGTACTTATAAATGGCTAAAGAAATTAAATTTAGTGAAGAAGCTCGCCGCTCCATGCTTCGTGGTGTGGACGCACTTGCAGATGCAGTTAAAGTAACGCTTGGACCAAAAGGTCGTAACGTGGTTCTTGAGAAAAAATTCGGTTCACCGCTTATCACAAATGACGGTGTGACGATCGCTAAAGAAATCGAATTAGAAGATGCATTCGAAAACATGGGTGCAAAATTGGTTGCTGAAGTAGCAAGCAAAACAAACGACGTAGCTGGTGACGGTACTACTACTGCAACGGTTCTTGCACAAGCGATGATCCGTGAAGGTCTTAAAAACGTAACAGCTGGTGCTAACCCAATGGGTATCCGTAAAGGAATCGAAAAAGCGGTTAATACTGCAATTGCAGAATTAAAAGCTATTTCTCAACCTGTTGAAAACAAAGAATCAATCGCACAAGTTGCTGCCATCTCTTCAGCTGATGAAGAAGTGGGCCAACTGATAGCAGAAGCAATGGAGCGCGTTGGTAACGACGGCGTCATCACGATCGAAGAGTCTAAAGGTTTCACAACTGAATTGGACGTAGTAGAAGGTATGCAGTTCGATCGCGGATATGCATCTCCATACATGGTTACTGATTCAGATAAAATGGAAGCTGTCCTTGAGAATCCATATATCTTGATCACAGATAAAAAAATCACGAATATCCAAGAAATCCTTCCTGTCCTTGAACAAGTTGTTCAACAAGGGAAACCGCTATTATTGATTGCTGAAGATGTAGAAGGCGAAGCGCTTGCAACTCTTGTTGTGAACAAACTTCGTGGAACATTCAACGCTGTTGCGGTTAAGGCTCCTGGATTCGGTGATCGTCGTAAAGCAATGCTTGAAGACATCGCGGCTCTTACAGGCGGCGAAGTGATCACTGAAGAAATCGGACTTGATCTTAAATCCGCAACAATCGATTCATTAGGCCGTGCGTCTAAAGTGGTTGTTACAAAAGAAAATACAACAATCGTTGAAGGTTCTGGAGACACAGCTCAAATTCAAGCTCGTGTAAACCAAATCCGTGTTCAATTAGAAGAAACAACTTCTGAATTCGACCGTGAAAAATTACAAGAACGCCTTGCTAAATTAGCTGGTGGCGTAGCGGTAATCAAAGTCGGTGCAGCTACCGAAACAGAATTGAAAGAACGTAAACTTCGTATTGAAGATGCATTGAACTCCACTCGTGCCGCTGTTGAAGAAGGTATCGTAGCAGGTGGTGGTACAGCACTTCTTAACGTATACAATAAAATCGCTGAAATTCAAGCGGAAGGCGACGTAGCAACAGGCGTGAAAATCGTTCTTCGTGCAATCGAAGAGCCTGTTCGTCAAATCGCTCACAATGCCGGTCTTGAAGGCTCTGTAATCGTAGAGCGCCTTAAAGGCGAAGCAGTAGGCACTGGCTTCAATGCAGCTACTGGACAATGGGTGAACATGATCGAATCCGGTATCGTCGATCCTACTAAAGTAACTCGTTCAGCTCTACAAAACGCTGGTTCTGTAGCAGCTATGTTCTTAACAACAGAAGCTGTTGTTGCTGACAAACCAGAACCTGCTGGCTCTGGCGGCATGGGCATGCCTGATATGGGCGGAATGGGCGGAATGGGCGGCATGATGTAATCATCGCCTAGAACCCTTGGTATATAGGGGGTTGTAAGGTGGAGATTAGTGAAATGCTAACTTTTTGCTAACGTTCAGTTTTTGAAACAATTTTACTTCACCAATTAGAGGAGACCTTTCGTAAGTTCACTGAACTTATGGGAGGTCTTTTCTTCGATATTTTTTGTCATATGAGCGTAAATGTTCATCGTCGTGTTAATATTTGAATGCCCTAATCTTTCTTGAATCTCTTTTACGCCTGCCCCAGCTTCAATGAGAAGGGATGTATGAGTATGTCTAAAACTGTGGGGGGGGTAACATGCTTGTCTACATCCAAATGCTTCATTAAACGCTGTAAACGCAATCCCCGGGTATGGATGCACACTTTCTCTCCATATCCCCTCTGATGGAAACGTGAAGTACTCTTCATAACCTGCTTAGTGATAAGTAGCTGAACCATCAGAAGTCAGCTGACATCATCATACGAATGGGTCTAGAACCATTCGGAAGGACTGAACAATTGAGAGAGAATAGCCCTTGGCATTCAGTGCGTCATGATGAACATAGAAAACGTAAGACACCTCCCCGGAGGAGGGAAAACGGTGAATCTCGTGCGGGACCTTCTGGAGGGTGGAGTGACGACTGGTATAAGAAGACAAGCTATTCACGGAAAGAAGAACGAACGATGCTTTTGAATCAAATCCTGCCACGGGAGAATATGATTCTCGCTTTAAAGCGAGTCGAAAAGAATAATGGAAGCCATGGAGTCGATAAGATGCCTGTACAAATCCTACGCCAGCACTTAGTCGAAAATTGGCCAACTATCAGAGAGACCATTCTCAGGCGAACCTATGAACCAATGCCTGTCCGAAGAGTCGAAATCCCGAAACCTGATGGCGGTGTTTGGCTATTAGGTATCCCAACTGTGATAGACCGTTTGATCCAACAAGCAATCGCCTAGGTTATCGGTGTCGCATTGTTTTTTGAAGTGGGATTAGTATATTAATTCCAATCGTATTTGCAATTTCAAGGAAATTGAAAGTTTCGATATTGTATCTTGGTATTCCAATGGTAGCAGCATTATCCGTAACACACGGTTTCTTACCGCCGCATCCAGGGCCAACCGTCATCGCTGGACCGGAGCATTAGATTCCAAATCGTCAGCAGACATTATTCTGGCAGAGATTAATAATGAAGGGACAACCAACATGCTCGTGACGCATGATGCAAAAGTGGCAGCAAAAAACGAAAGAGTATTGTTTATGATAGATGGAAACAAACATTCTTCATCTTTCCTTTCGGACTTACCAAATAAAGTTTCCATATGAACTTTATGCGAATGCCAATGAAAAATTAGAATCCATTTTCTACTAACCATTTCATAATGCTTTCTTCTCTTTTCTTAATATCGTTATGCTGGTTATCGTATTTACTCATTTTCTTCTGTGCAACAAGATAAGGAAAGATGCTAACAATTTGTTAACGCAATCAAGCGGAAAACGATAAAATCTCGTTAAAGATGTTACACCACTGATTAGCAAAAACCTTGATATAACACACTTTTAGCACATATCGTTAAAGATATTACACACTCTCACCATACGGGCGGCATAATGTTATCATTGCTTAAATATATAGGGGTTTAACGAGGATTTAGAAATGGATGCTCACCTAACATGTAAATATTTTTAAAGTGAAGGTCTTCCATCAGTTTATTGAACTGCTGGGAGGCTTTTTCTTTCATGTAGTCAGTCGTATAAGCATAGAAGTTTATTGTTGTTTGAATATCTGTATGTCCTAATCGTTGTTGAATTTCTATCAACCCCACCCATGCTTGGCACGGGGCAAGGCGCCAAGACCGACCAGATGTAACACAAACAATGGATAAGGATAGATAGGAGATAGCGGCTATGCAAGAGAAGGAAGGTAAGCGAATAGATGATCTAAACGTATATGGAAGTAGAAGAAAGGAAAAGGAAATCTTATCGGTATCGCTAACAACTTCTGGATAGGCTAAACTTATCTAGACAGAAAATTTAAGGTCAGGTAGACTACAGATACAACTAGTTATAGAAAAGAGGTCCGATATGCGACGTGATATACAACCGAATGAACGAGCTTTCTCTTCCAAGGAAGTGGCAGAAGAAGTGGGGATTGCAACTCCCACTGTTCGAAAGTATGGTCAAATCTTAGAACGGAATGGATATGAGTTTTTGAAAGATGGAGATCGACGTATCTTTGTTCAATCTGACATCGGAGTGCTTATAGCGCTACGCGATACGGACAAGCCCCTAGACGATACAGCTAAAGACCTTGTATTTCAACAAAAAGAAAGATTAGAAGGCTCCAATGAAACAGAGATAGCGATACCCGATACATATGAAAATTTACCCCACGACCCCAATCAATTAAAAGAGGTCTTAATGTTTTTAGTCAATGAACTCGCAGCCACACGTGAAATGAATGTCCAACTGACAAACGATATGTCAGAGCTTAAAACAAAGGTTTCCCGGCTCCAGCAAGATCATCATGTTATAAGTTCTAGTATTGGAAATTCAGCGCAAAGAACTAATACTAAAATTGAACAATTAACTGAACAACAAAATATCCATTACGAAACATTGCTGCAACAAGAAAAACAAAAAAGTGAAATCTTACAAAAAGAAATACAAAATATGCGGGACGAACAGAAAAAAGACTGGAGTTCACAAAATGAATTTAATAAACGTTTAGAAGAAGCTATACAAAAACGTTCAGAAAAATGGTGGGGGCTTTTCTCCATATTCAGAAAATAAGGTGACTGTCATGTTTTTTTGCCTAACTGATTAATGATTTGTGGAAGCAAATTATTGATGTAGAAACATTTGATAAATCTTTTTTATATATATAAGGATGGATAAAAGCATAGTGACATATATGATTCGCGTAGCTGAAACACAGAATTAAGAAAGAGCATTTCAACTTTACAGGATTTGGTGCCTACTATGTAAGAGCTCGGCGATACCAATGTTTCGCAAGTTCTACCAAAGGCAAACAGAGGCTCAATTGAAATTCATTGGAGATTTGTTTAAGCGATATGCATCTAAAACAAAATACACAATTTGAGGCAAGCAAAAAAGGCATGTTTGATAAAATGGGAGTTGAGGCGGTTGAAAACTTGCATCCAAAAAAAAGAGTCATCCTTAATAGAGTTGCTCCAGACAGTGTTGATCGGTTCTTTTTTTTTGTGTTTCGTATCGCTGGGCGATATAACTTGCAAATAAATTCAAAACCTTTTGGTTTAATAGAAAAGCTACGTTCGATATGCAAAAACATAATATACATCCGAATAAACGAGTATTCTCTTCTAAGGTAGTGGAAGAAGAAATGGGGATGCAACACCCACTGTCAAAAGTATGGTCAAAACTTAGAACGAAACGGATATGGGTTTTTAAGATGGTGATTGCCTATCTTTATTCAATCCGACATCGAAGCGGTCATAGCGTTACGCGATACGGTCAAGCCCCTAGAAGATACGGCTAGGACCTTGTGTACCTACAAAAAGATAGATTAGAAGAAACTAATGAAACAGAGATAACGATACCCGATACATATGATAATTTAACCCATAATCCCAAACAATTAAAAGAGATTTTAATTGTTTTAACCAATGAACTCGTAGCTACGCGTGAAATGAACATCCACTGACAAACGATATGTCACAGCTTAAAACAACGGTTTCCAGCTCCAGAAAGATCCATGTCCTTAATAGTGTCCCTCAAGAAAGGGGCTGATCGGTTCTTTTGTGTGTTTCGTATCGCTGGGCGATATAACATACAAATAAATCCACAGAACCTTCATCTTTAATAGAAAGGGAGGTCCAATATACGATAGGATATACATCCGAATGAATGAGCAGCCTCTTCCAATGAAGTGGCAGAAATATAGAGGCAAAATCCACTGTTCGAAGGTATGTTTAAAACTTAGAGCGAAATGGATAGGAGCTGTTAAGATGGCGATTGGCATACCTTCGTTCAATCCGACATCGAAAAGCTTATAGCGTTACGCGATACGGGCAACCCTCTAAACGATAGAGCTAAAGACTCTTGTATCAAGAAATAGAAAGATTAGAAGGAACCAATGAAACAGCGATAGCGATACCCGATACATATGACAATATATTTAACCCATGTTCTCATTCAATTAAAAGGGATCTTAATGTTTTTAACCAATGAACTCGCAGCTACGCGTGAAATGAACCTCTAACTGACAAACGATATGTCACAGCATAAATCTGAACAACAAAAAAACATTAGGCAACCAAATCAAAAGAAGAAATTCCTTTGTTCCAACTATTCGGAATCACCATTTTCAAGTTTAAACAATTTCCCGAGAAATATCTACAAATTCTGAGTAGATATCGACAAAATTAGGCTTTTAAAAGAGACAGCGATACCCGATATATATGACAATATATTTAACCCATGTTCTCATTCAATTAAAAGAGATCTTATTGTTATTAACCAATGACCTCGTTAGCTACGCGTGAAATGAACCTCTAACTGGCAACCGATATGTCACAGCTTAAAACTGAACAACAAAAAACCCATTACGAAACATTACTGCAATAAGAAAAAGGTTTCATTACCTTTTTTTAATCTCCTTTAAGATCCTCAGTTGTTAATTTTCGTTAATAACTATTTAAACCTTAGGCAACCAAATCAAAAGAAGAAATTCCTTTGTTCCAACTATTCGGGATCACCATTTTCAAATTTCAACAATTTCCCGAGAAATATCTACAAATTCTGAGTAGATATCGACAAAATTAGAAGCTTCTAAAGGGAGAATTGTTTTTGTTGATAAGAAAGTAGAATTACTTTAGAACTCAAACTCTACCGGGTGTTTTTTAATTAAAAGAAATAAACTCTTCTAAGGAAAGAGTTTTTATAATTATGCTAAAGGTGATAAAACACATGTGTAGTCTTCCTTCGCTGGAATAATAACTGAACTTTTATTATTATTACTGATATGGGGCAAAGGGTCCTCACATATTTAAATCAGATGCAAAAAAGTTTATAACCGCATTTTCACCACGAATATATGGAACTATATATTATTATTTTTTCTTTTTCGATACTAAACGTACCGAAAGTTTGCAATCAAAATGGTTTAATGTGATTTTTCTTCTGTTTTCAAATATTTTGAGTTCCTTTATAATCAGAAACTCCACCTGATCCTATGGCAAGCAAGGCTTTGATTAAGTTAAAACCCTCTCCTGATTTATAAGACTCTGGATCAATCCAAGCATAAATCCTTCCTAATTGAAATATTTTTATCCCCATTAAACGGAGAATTTCAGGGTGAAGAAAAACTAAGTACAAAATTCCACTCACAATTCATCCTCCAATAATAAAAATACCACCAATTATTCTCTATGATATTCCTGAAACAAATAATATCCCTATAAAAATACACATTAATACTAAGATGTACCTAAATCTGGTTGTTTCATAATTAAAAGTATTGGAAGAAGTGTTGCAGCCCCCATCTTAATTAATAGAAAAAAATCCGTTTTCAAAGTTTTGTCTTCATATTTATTATGATGTTTTTGTATTAAGTAACTTAAACAAATTATTAAAGATATTTTAGTAAACTCAGCTGGCTGAAGAGACCCAATCCCAGGAATTTGAAACCAACTTTTGGCTCCATTTATTTCTTGTGCTATTGACTCAGGCGACAAAATTAATGCAATTAATAGAAATAAACTAAGCGAGTAAAAAAACCAATTCAAGCGAAATATTTGTTTAGAATCCAAATACATAACTCCTAAAATCATACCGAAACCTATAAAATACCAAGTTACTTGTCTAAATAAAAAATCCCCTTCGTATTGACCAAATTCTTGAGCAGTGTGAATAGCTATACAACTAGTTATAAATAGGAAAGCTTAAACGGGAACAAAAGTCGAAGATCCAGCTACCATAATTGGTGGCTTTTTTATTGGCTAAGGTGCAGATTTGGTCTTTATATAGAGGGGGGAATCGAGGATTAAATATTTTGCCCCCTTAATACTAAGGTTCAATTCGAATTAATATAAATGGACTGAAAAAAATGAAATTTACACGCTTTGATCTTTTTAGGCTGTATCTATGGTATTCATGAAATATATATAGATGGTACACAAAGGTATTTTTCAAAAATAGTAGGAATGCTATCCAGCATTTATCAACATGGGTATTTGCTTCATGTATAACGTCTTTGAAAGACAAAGCTGGTCGATAATTGCATTCTTATTTAGTTCATAAATTTTAAGACTATTCGCTTCAAATAAGTAGACGTGTTTCCCTACTTAAGACAATCAGAAGTTGTTCTCGAAAGGGGGATCTAATTTGAAGAACTTTATTGTTTGTTATACCTTGGATAATGATATTAAACGAGAAAAAATAATAAAAGGGCCAGATGTAAAGAAGGAAGATGTTCTAAAAGATGTATTAGATAAGATAGTACGAAGTAATTACTTTATTGCAAAAACCGACCAAGGAGAGTATAGGATAAATTCTTCCTTAATACGTTATATACAGGTTTTGAATGAAATGCATTGTTTTAAATACCATACTGATCATCAATGACTAGTGAGTAAATAAAAGGTTATTTGCATAGTTTTCTTCAATTTTGTTGAGTAACTTGAAATATGGGAGAGAAGATTAATGTCAGAAACGTATCGTTCTCGTCAGGAACGAAAACAAGTGGAAAAAACAAAACAAGATCGAAAAAAAGGTAAAAACTCCCCTAAAAGAAGGTCCTTCTTGAAAAAAGTTTTACTTTGGTGTTCATTATTAGGTGTTGTTTCAATTGGAATAGGGGCAGTTACGGTTGCAGCAATGATTAAGGATGCACCCAAAATAGATGCTTCAAAACTAGTCGATCCGCTTTCTACCAAATTATACGATAAAAACGGGAATTTCATTTACGAATATGGTAAAGAAAAGCGGACAAAAATTAAGTATTCTCAAGTTCCAAAAATGTTGGAACATGCTTTCATTGCCACGGAGGATGCACATTTTTATGAACACAATGGCATTGATATAAAAGGAACTTCTAGAGCAATCTTCAAGAACCTAAAAGGGGATTTCGGATCTCAAGGCGGAAGTACGATTACACAGCAGGTCATTAAAAACTCCTTTTTGTCACCTCAGAAAACAATAAAGCGAAAGGTACAGGAATGGAGCTTGGCCTATCAGCTTGAGCAAAAGTATTCCAAACATCAAATCTTAATGATGTATTTAAATAAGATCTACCTTGGAGACGGGGCATATGGTGTAGCAGCTGCCGCCAAAAATTACTACGGAATTGATGCCGATCATCTAAATAAATTAACGCTTCCGGAGGCCGCTATGCTGGCGGGGCTCCCACAGAGTCCAAGTTATTACGATCCCACTGAACCCGAGCATGTGAAAGCTGCAACAAATCGTCGTAATATTGTTTTAGAAGCTATGTATAAACAAGGGTATATTACGAAACAGCAATTGGAGGATGCAAAGAAGGTTCCAGTTACAGCAGGACTTGTTCCAAAAACGAAACAACTAGGAATGCCGTACGAGTCGTTTTTGGACGCTGTTGTAAAAGAAGTTGAAAGAAAGCTGAAAAATGTAGATATCAGTTCGGATGGATTATCTATTTATACGACGCTAGATCCAAAAGCTCAGACCTTTGCGGACAAAATAATGAACACCGATACGATTATTTCTTATCCAAATGACAATTTTCAAGGAGCCTTCGTATTTTTAGATACAAAAACAGGAGAAGTTCGAGCTATTGGGAGCGGTCGAAACCAATATAAAGCTTCCTTCCGAGGCAACAACTTTGCGGTTGATATTAAGCGTCAACCAGGTTCTACTTTCAAGCCAGTCTTTGATTATGGTCCGGCTATTGAAAATTCAAAATGGTCTACAGCACACCAAATTAATGATCATGAGATAACCTACTCAAATGGGCAATCTATTTCTAACTGGGATCATCAATATCACGGAATGTTGTCGATTAGAACAGCACTTCAATGGTCATACAATATTCCAGCACTCCTTACCCTTCAAGAAGTAGGGATGGATAAAGCACAAAACTTTGCAGAAAATCTGGGTATTACTTTTAATAATAATAAGGTGTACGAATCATATGCGATTGGAAGTAATACGGTTAATCCATTAGAGTTGGCAGGGGCATATAGTGCTTTTGGAAATAACGGTGAATACAATACACCACATTTTGTTCGTAAAGTTGTCTATCCTGATGGCAGAGTTGATGATTTAACTCCAAAGCCAAAACGTGCTATGCATGATTACACAGCTTATTTGGTGACGGATATGTTACGGACAGTTGTAAAATCTGGTACAGGAAAAACAGCAAATGTCCTTGGACTAGATGTGGCTGGAAAAACTGGCACAACCAATTTTGACAGTAAAACCAGAGCACAATATGGATATCCATCCGGTTCGGTAAATGATAGTTGGTTCGCTGGTTACACACCGCAATACACTATGGCGGTTTGGACTGGATATACTAAAAATGGTCCAGGTAATTATATGGATGGAAATACAACTAAAATCTCGCACCAAATGTTTAAGGCCATGCTGGGAGCGTTTGGAACAGACCAAAGTAGCTTCCAACAGCCTAGTGATGTATACCAGGTGAATAATGAACTGTTCATTAAAGGTGCAAATCCTGAAGAAGCTCCACCAGTTACAAAAAATAATAAAGATAAACCATTTGGTATTGTTGGAAATAAAGAGGATAAAAAACATAAACAACATAAACAAGAGGAAGAGAAACATAAACAACTAGAGGAAAATAAATACAAACAAAAGGAAGAGAAGCATAAACAACAAGAGGAAAAGAAACACAAACAAAAGGAAGAGAAGCATAAACAACAAGAGGAAAAGAAACATAAACAAAAGGAAGAGAAGCATAAACAACAAGAGGAAAAGAAACACACACAATAAAGTTTTTTAGGATGGGATCGCATTGGTTCCATCCTTTTTTATGATACACGTAAGAGAATGTGAAGGTTTCTACTTAAACTATAGGGTGCGTTAGGTGAAGATCAGAGCTGTCTTTAAGGCAGATGTAATTGGATGGGAAACCCTAATTCATGAGGTTGTAACATGCGTAAACCGATATCCGTAATTTTGGCGATGTACCGTAACTAAACCAAACCGATCTTTGGTTGGTATAGTATGAATAACCTCATTAATATCTTGCCCAATCCCTTGTCCATAGTATTTCGTTAAAAATGCTGTGACTAAAGCGAATCTATTTCCACCTGCAGTAATCGTATGCAAAAGACCATCTAAAGAAAGCCCTCTGACCTCATTCTTTGAAGTCTCTGTATAATAACTGGATGGAAACGCTACTTTATATTCCTGACCTGGTACTATAAAAGGTTATGGATTATCCACCACAAACTTTTGGATCCCTTTTTTAATTCTACCAAGTGTATTGTAGGACAAATCCTTTTTACGATTAAAAATGCTAGGTGCTCCAATATCCCAATCAATAATTTCGGAGGAAGATACCCAAGCCTTACGTTTTCCGACCTGTACTTCTTGGATCCCCTTGAGTCGGTTGTGGCCATGTTATCAGTTTACCATCGAAACGAGCAATCATGAAAAATCTCTTTCGAATTGTAGGCGCTCCGTAATCACAAGCACGTGGCTCCTTAAATTCAACTTGATAGCCAAGTGATTGAAGCGCCTTTATGAATTAAAAACCTTAACAACATGAAATATTAATGGATACTGTGGTTTTAGAATACTATGAGTGATAACATAACACTATCTTAGATAATTTGTTTTGAAATCGAGTGATTTTTGCCTATTCTATAAGCGAAAATCTGTCTTAGAATGAGGTGGTTTAATGGCACGTGAGAAAAAATTTTCTACACAAGAAATTTTTAAAGAGACCAATTCGCTTTTATTAAAGCATGGTTACGAGGGATTTTCTTTTAGCCTGTTAGCAGAAGCCTTACATGTTTCTAGAGCGGCAATTTACAAGCATTATATGAATAAAGAAGAACTTATTATTGATTATATGGTAAGTGAAATGGAAAAAATATTAAGTGATCTACAAGAGATCGACAGCACAGCTGATTTCCCGTCACAATTAGATCAACTGCTAACGCTAATTTTTGCCTATTCGGATATTCATCAAATTTTAGGGATGGCACACCAAATTCAAGAAAATAGCTCGGATATTTCAATGAAAAAGAATCAGCTGCAAAAGCTGCATTTAGATATGTATTCACAACTCCAGTCATTAATCAATCTAGGAAAACGGGAAAACCTACTTAGTGAAAAACTTCCTAATGACGTGATATTGGGTTTCATCTTCCAAAGTATTGCAATTCCAAACCATAGAGGGATTCCACAAGAGGAATGGTTGCATTACATAAAAGAAGTTGTTGGTCATGGAATTTATAAAATTAAATAAGTGACACTAGTGTAACTTTAATCTATAATCAAAGTTACACTAGTGTTATTTTGTTTGTACAAACATCTTTTTCTCCAGAATGTGATGATTTCATTTTGGATTTTACTTTTAAAAGAATGAGGGTGTTCGGATATGTTTTTAGCTTTAAAGGAGTTAAAGAAAGGAAAACTTCGCTTCACGATGATTGGCCTGATCATCGTTTTAATAGCTTGGCTTGTGTTTATTCTTTCTGGTTTGGGTAATGGACTATCAACGTTAAGTGCAGCATCTATAAAAAATATGGATGCTGATTATGTAGTGTATGAAAAAGGTTCGGGTTCCACATTCAGCAAGTCTTTACTATCAGAGTCACTAATATCTGATATCGAAAAACAATCTAATGTAGAAGAGGTTTCTCCATTCGGTTCTGCGATGGGAGCCATTTTAAATGAAGATGGATCTGGAAATGAAGACAAAACGGATATAGCGATTTTAGGGATTAATCCAGGAACTTTTTTGGAACCGAAAGTGATCGAAGGTAAACAGTTAGATCAAGGTAACCAATTAGGTGTTCTAGCTAATGATGGATTAAAAGATCAAGGCTACAAAATTGGGGATAGCCTGGCTTTAGATGGCTCAATGGAAAAACTAAAAATCATCGGTTTTGTTGAAAACGAAACATATAATCATTTACCTGCTTTGTTTACAACGATGGATAAATGGCGTTTATATAAATTTTCCGCTCCTGGTTCTAATAATGGAATGGAAGATGCAGTCAATGCATTTGTTCTGCAAGGTCCAGATGTAAATACTGAAACATTAGACAAAGAAATAAAAGGTATCGAAACGGTATCCAAAAATAAAGCTATACAAGGAATGCCAGGGTATACAGCTGAAAATGGGACCATTATGATGATGCTTGTATTCTTGATCGTTATATCGGCTTTTGTGATTGCAGTATTCTTCTACGTATTAACGATACAAAAAACAAACCAATTTGGTGTGATGAAAGCCATTGGCGCAAGTAATAGCTTTATTGCAAACGCCATTGTATCACAAGTATTCTTATTGTCTTTAATCGGTATTTTAGTAGGAATTGCTTTAACCTATGGAACAGCTTTGATTCTTCCGGAAGGCATGCCATTTAATTTAGATGTAAAACTTGTTGTCATTTATGGTGTTCTGCTTTTATTAATCAGTGTGCTTAGTTCGCTCATTTCCGTTCGGAAAATAACAAAAATCGATCCACTTACTGCACTTGGGAGGGTAGAATAATGGCTGGACTTCAATTAGAGAATGTATCAAAAATATATAAAGAAGGAGACAGTCAAGTCATTGCTCTCAATAATGTCTCCATGACTGTCGAACCAGGGCAATTTGTAGCAATTATTGGACCTTCTGGTTCTGGAAAAAGTACCTTTTTATCTATTGCTGGAGCGCTTTTACAAGCTTCAAAAGGGAAAGTCATAATTGACGGTGTTAATATTGCCAACCTATCAGAGAAACAACTTTCCCAAGTTCGTTTAAATGAAATAGGCTTTATTTTGCAAACGTCAAACTTAATTCCTTACTTAACAGCTCTTGATCAACTACTAGTTGTTAAAAAAATGGCTGGAGCTGTACGTGCTGCAGACAAAGCATTTGCAAAAGAGTTACTTATGGAATTAGGCTTAAGTTCTAAGTTAAATAAGTTTCCTAATGAATTATCTGGAGGAGAACGCCAACGTACTGCCATTGCCCGTGCATTTATGAATGATTCTAAAATCATTCTTGCAGATGAGCCAACAGCTAGCCTTGATTCTAATCGAGCACATGAAGTGGTAAAATTGATTTCAAAAGAAGTCAAAGCACGGAAAAAAGCTGCCATTATGGTAACGCATGATGAGCGTATGCTGGAGTACTGTGATCGTGTTTATCTTATAGAAGATGGCGTATTGATCCCTCTAGAAGACCATTCGTTACATGCGGTAAAACATAAAGGGGAAAGTAATCGTTAGTAAAAGAGACTTTTCCAAAGTAATCCGGCTAAATAGCCTTCGATAGTGTCAAATGAATAAGCTTCCTCTAAATTAAATCGTTTAGAGGAAGGATTAAAAGCTGCCTAGGCAGGATCATTGCAAGAAGGAATAGAGCCTCTGTCTTTTCCTTCACTACAAATAGAGGCAGCAGAAATGCTGCCTCTATTTGTAGTGATTATCATCTGTAGTAAGTATCAATTTTCTTTTCTATTTTATGAAAAGAAATGTCTATTCTTATAAAAAGGAATAAGTCTGCTATTCGTGTCTCTTCTTAATGGATTACTCCTTTAATAGCATTACGTAAGGCAGCCTTTCTGGATAAAGGAGCGTAATATGATGATTAAACTCACTCCTTGTATATTATGAGTCAAGAAAAAGGGGAGTACATATTATACATGGCTAATATGTACTCTCCTTTATTTATTATGGTTTTTTATAATTAGGTCTAGATAATTTTGAAAAACTAACAAACATTAAAGGACCGTCAATAGACCTGTTTTTTGTACGAAAGAAGGATGACCACCAAGTTTCGACGAATATATCAATATACTTTTTGGAGGTGTTGGATATGGGGATTTGTTGTGGAGAGTGTCACGTTGAATTAAAGAGTGATGATTATGTCACATTGGATGAATTTAGCACGCTGAGGCACACATATTGCGGTTATGATCTTATTGCCGAGCTGATCAAAGACATTGGGACCTATCGAAATATCAAAACAAAGTATTGGTTTTCCCGTGAGCGTACTAAATGAAAATCGGTAAAATCTTGGAGTTAATTAAAACTGATACACCAGCGAATATTGCCAAAAGGGCTGATGTTCATCTTTCAGAAAAATTACTAAGAAAAGCATTGAATAAAGCTGGTTATGAGTATAGAAATTCAAGCGAAAAAGGCTGGTGTTTCGTTGGTGAAGGTGACGAGGAAACGGTAAAAGAGCAGCTTATTTATGACTTTGCAACAGCAGGAAAGGCAAACGTTTCAACTAATGTAAACAAAGAACCTATTAACGATACCAACCAACGTTTTAACGTTGGCATAAAACGTGGTAAAGAACAGGTCAAACAAGCGAACGAACAATCAGCACCAACCATGGAACGAACCAACGTTATTAGAAAACGTTCTTCATTCGATATGGATGTTGAACTTATGAAGGAACTAAAAATACAAGCAATCATTCATGATAGGACGGTTTATGAACTAGTTGAAAGTGCCGTAAGGCACTATTTAGCTGAATTAAAGGGAAAATGATGTGGCATTGAAATAAAGTCACGATGTTTATAATAAAGTTGCACCGTTTTACCCCTTTGGATACTATTCTCTAAAGGGGTGTTTTTATGTCCAAAAGATAAGGTACATCTGAAATTTAAAAATGGATCAAGGGAATTTTTGAGTGGTAATAGAGTTGTTCCGTTAAAGGGAGCGATTCTTTAATCGTATGTAATAAAAGGGTGAATGAGGGCCAACCTACGATAGTACTGAAAGCAGTAAACCTCGCGAGTAGCAACCTATCACGCTCGGACAGCACAACAAGACTACAAGCAAGCCAAGGAGGACAGGGCTATGGTAGAGACAAAGAGAAAATCCCAAGAAGTAAAAAACACCCCTTTTAAAAGGAGTGCCCTCTTGATACAATTCCAGGGTAATAACTATCTGGAATTTTCTAAACCCAACATAACTAGGAAAGTTATCTAACCTTGTTGAGCCAAAGTAACAGAATCAATCGCCAATTTTGAAGCTTTTTCGGGAAGTTGATAATCAATAACTTGATCGTTTTCTTTGTCCTCTTCTTAATAATATCGCATAGATTTTAGGGAAGCTTCAGACATCGAAAGGTTCAACTTTTTTGCAAGCATAGTTAGTATTTTAGGGATATCGTTGCTACTCTTTTTCTTATGGAGCTAAAGTCAGGTTAGTTCAACAGTGCTGTTTGATCTTTGTTCAACAATTGGGTCATCCTAATCGTTTTTAGATAAAATAACCTATTTTTAATTAATCCCTATATAAAATTCAGAATATTTAGTATAATGCATTTATAATTGGTACGGACATCACGATGTTTATGAATCTTTTTTCAACAGCATTTAGGAGGGGGGCTCTTTCAAGTTGTTTAAATGAAATATATCTTAGAAGATCATCGGTGTATATGGCAAAAACAAGAGGTGTTATGGATAGGATCTTAAATCAGAAAAGGGGTTTTTTCTTGAAAAGGAATTTTTTAAGTAAAAGAAATTTGTTTATCTTCTCCCTAGTTTTTGTGCTTGCATTAGTAGGCTTTTCTTCAGGTACACTTCCAGACCATCTTGATTCTCTTGCACCGGACACTGTTTACTTTAACGGAAAAGTTATCACCATGGACAAAGGTGCTACAATTGTCGAAGCCGTAGCAGTCAAGGACGGAAAAATCATTGCCGTTGGTTCAAATAAGGAAATTGGTAAGTTAAAGGGACGGCACACGAAAGTCGTTGATTTAATGAATAAAGTGTTATTGCCGGGATTCTATGATGCCCACAGTCATTTTCCGAGCTCCGGAATGGACGGGACTGTTCAAGTTAATTTAAATAGTCCTCCGGTAGGTACTATTAAAAATACTGATGATCTGATCATTGCCTTGAAAGATCGAGCTATGGAAACCCACGAAGGTGAATGGATACTCGGGCGAGGGTATGATCAGACACTTTTAGCGGAAGGACGTCACCCGACAGGTGAAAATCTGGATAACGTATCAACGGAGCATCCAATCTATATCGGACATACTTCCGGACATTTAGCAGTAGCTAATAGTGTTGCACTTAAAATGGCAGGAATTACAAAAGATACTCCCGATCCACCTGGTGGAGTAATCGTAAGAGATCCTAAGACAGGAGAACCGACGGGGGTATTAGAGGAATCTGCTATAGGTCTTGTAAGCAAGCATATTCCTGTTGTTACAGAAGAGGAAAATCTTGCAGCGTTTAAAAAGGCTGTCCAGGATTATATCTCAAAAGGTGTAACGACCTCAATTATAGCTGGGGCAAATAAACAGGGTATTATTGATTTACAAAGATATCAGAAGCAAGGTTTGCTGCCGTTAAGGATTACAGCCATGGGTGCCGGGTTTGGTGGCGCTATAACCTCTGGTGAATTAGGTGGTATTGTAACAGGTTTCGGCAGTGATATGCTGAAGCTTGGACCGGTGAAGCTGTCTCATGATGGATCTATTCAAGGGTACACCGGCTATTTAAGTAAACCGTACCACGTGCCTCCGGGAGATGATCCAAATTATCGGGGATATCCGGCGACAAGTCGTGAGGAATTAACGAAGCGAGTAGTGGATTTGCATAAGGCTGGATATCAAATTGCGATTCATGGTAACGGAGACGCAGCGATTGATGATATTCTTTACGCCTTCCGTACTGCCCAGGAGGAGTATCCGCGTAAGGATGCCCGTCATCGTATTGAGCATGCTCAAATGGCTAGATTAGATCAATTGGATGAAATGAAGAAACTGGGTGTTACACCATCATATTTTGTTTCCCATACCTTCTTTTGGGGCGATCAGCACAGAGATATATTCATGGGGCCTGAACGTGCAGCTATGATGAGCCCCCTTAAATCCTCCATTGATCGTGGTATTAAATTTAGCATTCATCTTGATTCTCACATTACTCCAATGGACCCGCTGCAGGCAGTTTGGTCTGCTGTTAACCGGATTTCAAGAAGCGGAAAAGTAATTGGTCCGGAGCAAAAAATTACACCATTAGAGGCACTTCGCGCAGTAACAAGTGATGCAGCATGGCAAAACTTCGAGGAAAATGAAAAAGGCTCAATCGAAAAAGGAAAATTTGCGGACTTTGTTGTTCTGGAAGAAAATCCGTTAACAGTTGACCCTATAAAAATTAAAGAAATCAAAGTACTTAAGACAATTGTGAACGATAAGGTTATCTACGAAAATTAAATTAAGGATAGGATGCACGAGGACGGTTCTACTGCTTCATCCACTTGCTGGTGAAGCGCAAGAACCGTCTCTTTGCTTCCTTCGTGCCCAGAAAGCCGTTAATTGCTAGTTGTCGAAAGTCCAACCCGAGTAAGTGCAATGACGCTCGGCAGGAGGAGAAAAAAGGACCTTTCACCCTTAAAGTAAACGGTTATGTTTACCCTTACCAAGCTAATCAGATGAAGATAATAGATGGAAAACCATACATTCAATCAGATAAATTATTACTTGGTCTAGGTGTTATTTACTCAAGGGATTTAAAGGTATATAAGACAAATAAAAATTCTTATTTATCTGTTATAAAAACGGCAAAGGCATTAGGTTATAAAGTAGATTGGAATGAGAAGGATAAAGTTATACTTTTAGAAAAGGACTTGTCTAATTATGACAATCCAAATGATGATGAAGACGGTGATATTATTACAAACTGGATTTGAGTCAATATTTTGGACACTAAAAAGTTAAATCTTAAGCTGTATTCCTAATTCGATTTTCAATGGCTTGTGGGGTTTGATAGCAAAAAAATTATCAATGCCTGAGGTAGTCCAGAACTTTAACAAATTAAGTGACAAACTGGAAGAAAAAAATATTAAGTGAAAAAAGTGCCCCGTCCTTTTCTAAAGAACGGGGTAATGCATGCGGAGTTTTGCAATCTGCCAGTTGGTTAAACAAAAAAAATAATGCATATCACAAAATTTTCGAACTGTATTTTAAATCCACATTTACTAATGTTTTTTCATTTGTACATTTTTAGATATTCATTTCTCTTTTTTATGTTTCAAAACTCGTCCTTTTCTGAACACGATCGTTCCGGTTCAAAAAGGACGAGTTTATATTGTCTTTTCTGTAACAAAACTCTGTTCATTATTCTATGTTCAATAACTTGATGATTTCTATCTTATGTTACAATGAATGAAAGAGAAAAAAGTGGAAAGAGTGATAATAGATGTTAATTGGATATGCACGTGTGTCAACAGGATTACAAACTTTAGATTTACAAACAGATGCGTTAACGCAACATGGTTGTACGAAAATTTCCCACGACAAAATGAGTGGTACAAAAAAACAACGTCCCGGTTTAGAGGAAGCACTTCAGTATGCACGTGAAGGCGATACAATAGTCGTTTGGCGATTGGACCGATTAGGACGTAACATGCAAGATTTGATTCAAATTGTGAACAGCTTAAATGAACGAGGTATTGGCTTTCATAGTCTGCAAGAAAACCTAACAATGGACAAGAGCAATGCAACGGGGCAATTAATGTTTCACTTGTTCGCAGCTTTTGCGGAATTTGAACGTAACTTAATAGAAGAACGTTCAGCTGCTGGTCGTGCAGCAGCAAGAGCGCGTGGTCGACTTGGTGGTCGCCCAGAGAAGTTTGGGGAAAAAGATATTGAAATGATGAAATCACTTATCGAAAGTGGTACATCGATTAAAGATGTTGCAGAAAAATGGGGCGTGTCTCGCACGACGATTTATCGCTATTTGGAAAAACCTCTAAAATAAAACGTAAAGCACTTGTTACCAGCTCACAGCTTGGATAAGTGCTTTTATTGTTTAGAATAGGCGTATTTTTAAGTGCAAAATAGCACTTAAAACAGGTGCAATTTACCGATTAAAGTGACAGAGACTGATAAAATCAAAGTTAAGAGCGTCTCATAAGACTTGTCTCAAAAATGAGGTGATATTTTGCGGAAAATTGGTTATATACGTGTCAGTTCAACTAGCCAGAATCCTTCAAGGCAATTTCAGCAACTGAACGAAATCGGAATGGATATTATTTTTGAAGAAAAAGTTTCCGGAGCAACAAAAGATCGTGAGCAACTTCAAAAAATGTTAGAGGATATACAAGAAGGTGACATCATTTATGTTACAGACTTAACTAGGATTACTCGTAGTACACAAGATTTATTTGAACTAATCGATAACATACGGAGTAAAAATGCAAATTTAAAATCCTTAAAAGATACATGGCTAGATTTATCAGAAGATAATCCCAACAGCCAATTCTTAATTACAGTTATGGCGGGTGTAAACCAATTAGAACGTGATCTTATCCGTATGCGGCAGCGTGGAGGGATTGAACTGGCTAAGAAAGAAGGAAAGTTTAAAGGTCGGTTAAAGAAGTACCATAAAAATCATGCAGGAATGAATTATGCAGTAAAGCTTTATAAAGAGGGAGATATGACTGTAAATCAAATTTGTGAAATCACAAATGTGTCTAGGGCCTCATTGTATAGAGAGCTATCGGAAAGGAACAGTTGATGAGTTATACCAAAAATCGGAAATGTTTAATAGAAAATAAATTTCATATAGAGGTGGAATTATATGCCTAAAATTGACAATATGTTAGCAATTCTATGGATGCTTCGTTCAGGTGAAAAAATTACTGCAAAACAAATTTCAGAAAAGTTAGAAATTAATATAAGGACTGTGTATCGTTATATTGATACAATTTCAACAAGTGGCGTACCTATAATTTCAGAACCAGGACATAACGGTGGATACACTTTATTGAACAATTTTATTGAGGCTCCTCTTTTTTTTGATTTTGAGGAGCAAACTTCACTATTTCACGCTGCTGTTTTTGCAGAAGAAGCCGGATATTATGGAGGTGAAGCACTAAATAGGGCCATTTCAAAACTAAGTAAATACTCAAATCAAGAGCAGGAAACAAAGATAAACCAACATTTAACTAGTCTTGAAGTAATAAGTCGATTAAGTTCTCTCTCTATGGAATCTTTTTTGAAGGAGTTGGAGCAGGCCTTAGCTGACGGGTACTCAGTAAAAATTCTTTACCATAAAAGTGGCGAAAAGCAATTAAATTATAGATTGGTCGATCCGTACAGAATTATCTATTGGAATAATAAGTGGTATGTGATTGGATTTTGTCATCTTAGGAATGATATCCGTAGTTTTAGAGTAGATCGAATTGAAAGTCTAATGCTAACCGAAAATAAGTTTAACCGGCCAGAAAATTTTTCAGCACGTGACTTTTTTATAAAAAATCTTCTTCCAACTATAGAAGATAAGGAAGGGATTATTTCTTTGGTTATTAATGGGGATAAAAGTGTATTGGCTGATATTTGCCAACATTGGTTTTTAGGACATTATTTACAAGAACGGACTTCAAATCAAGCAGTTTTTCTTCTTGAAAAAGATATGATACATACATATGTACCTTATTTACTTTTACCGTACAATAAATCTATTAAAGTTATTGAGCCAATAAGTCTTAAGAAAAGACTTATTGAAGTTCTGTCGGAATTAATAAAATTTCATCAAGTATGATAACTTCCCTGACGTTAACTGTCAGGGAAGTTATATTATAATAGCTATATTAATTGTGATTGGAGTGTTATTGGATGCAAACAAAAAAAGTTTTTCTATATGTATTTAATACAATGTCGGACTGGGAATATGGATATTTAATTGCTGAACTAAACTCAGGAAGATATTTCAAAAAAGATTTAGTACCTTTAAAAGTAATTACAGTAGGAGCTAATAAAGAAATGATTACTACTATGGGAGGACTGAGCATAAAACCAGATATTTCCCTTGATGAATGTACTCTTGAGAGTAAAGATCTTTTAATTTTACCAGGAGGGACAACTTGGAATGAAGAAATTCATCAACCTATCTTGGAAAGAATTGGCCAAGCTTTAAAGCTTGGCACTATTGTTGCTGCAATTTGTGGTGCAACTGAGGCCCTTGCGAATATGGGATACTTAGATACTAGAAAGCATACAAGTAATAATTTAGAATACACTAAAATGGTATCTCCTAACTATAAAGGAGAAAAGTTCTATGAGGTGGGATCTGCGGTATCTGATGCGAATTTAGTTACTGCATCAGGAATAGCTCCTCTGGAATTTGCGATGGCAGTACTGAAAAAATTAGATGTATTTGCACCAGATACATTACATTCATGGTATAACCTAAATAAGACTCATAAACCTGAATACTTCTTCCAGTTAATGAATTCAATAAATAGCTGAGTGAAAAATCAACTTAGCAGTTTTATATTAGTTCAAATAAAAATAATGAAGTAACTGAAAAGCTCACTTTCTCTATTTTGTTTTGCAGAGAAGTTGGGCTTTTTAATTTGGAATTTCCTTATCGTTGTAAATCCGCATTTTCCTGACGCTACCCCGGTATTTAGAAAAACAGGAACAATGAATAAACCCAGCTAATCTTTTATAAAGGTAGCTGGGTTTTAAATTTGCATGTGCAAAATAGCACTTAAAATACGTGCAAATTATCGCCTAAAGTGACAACAATTATTTGTTTATTTATTCTTGTTTTATGTCTAAACGTTAGTTTGTAATTTATAGTATAAAAGATTTAAGACTTATGGACAGAGGATGATATATATTGTTAATTAGTTAGGCGAGGGCTTCAACTACTGGCCAAGATTTAGTGACGCAAAAGGAAATATTAACGATAACACGATTCTGGTTATTTTGTATCCAAAAATAATAGAAAGTCTATCAGTTCAAAGGTACCAATGAAAAAAGAGTTGGCCCCGTAAGGCCAACCCCTTGCAAACCGTCATTTTATTGTAAGCGTTACAGAATTATAGTTTTTCCCATTACCAAGTGGATTGTAGTTTTTCTCAATGTTTCCTGCGGCGTCCACAGTGAAATAATTGATGGTTGTAGTCTTTTCAATTTTTAATGTTTCTGCAAATTCACGGGTGCCGCTTAATTTAATTTTAGCTGATTGGAAGGTAGGGCGGCTGCCGTCAAGCGTATAATAAATGGTGGCCGGCTCACTTGTTTCAATCTTAACATCAACCGGACCTGTGTATTTACCGTTTCCAGGTGTAGCTTTTGAGGAAGGCGGCTGATGGTCTTTTGCACTGTTGTAGGCTACTTTAATTAAGCCAATCAACCCATTGGCAAATTCCATTGCTTCTTCATGGCCTTCTACAAAGGCTGGCTGGAATCCAACTGCCTGCCATCTTTTTGTATCCTTATTCCATAAATCTGCCCCTACTTCGAAGTTCCAGGCATAAATCCCCTTTTCATACCAAAGGTAGTCCGCAGAGTTACCTGCAGCAGAGTATAGTACGTCAGGAATTGGACCTGTACGGCTAGGTAGAATGACCGTTCCGCGGTGGTCTTGAATATCATTTAAGATGTTGTCAGAAGCTGCCCAGTAAAACGCTTCTTCACCAGCTGATGGGCGTGGCAGTGTTGTACGTTTTGAATCGTAAGCACCAGGGGACCACATGAAGTAGCCGCCATAACTATGAATATTCATTGCAAACTTAATATTTGGGTTTTTGTCAGCAAGCCAGACAAGGTTTCTTCCTTCAGGCTCAGAGTTTTCAGCTGGTCCAGCGTAAGTGTCTCCCGTACAACTTGTACCTCCGCCAATATAGCCATCAAAAACGGAACCAACAGAATGGTTGCGGTTAAGGTCAACTCCCCAATTATTACGGTACCCAGGATCAGAGGCAGTGGGACCACAGTGATTGGTCATATTCTTACGCTGCATATTGTAATCATTTAAGCTGTAATTGGCACCATCAGGGTTTACTGAAGGTACAAGGAATATATCAAGATTATCGACAAGCTTTCTTGTCTCACTATCTTGACTATAGTTTCGCAGTAGTCTTTCCGCCGTTTCGATTGTTACGAGCGGAGTCACCCATTCACGGGCATGCTCCTGAGCATATCCAAGAACACCTGGTTTAGAACCGTCACGATGCTTGCCGATTCGGATCGCTTTTACTGTAAAAGGATCACGGGAAACGTCTGCCCCAGCTTTCAAGCCGTCAGTTAATATCGCAGCATTTGTAGTTGGTGCGACAACACCGGCACCAGTATTACCGCGGTATGTAGTCGCAGTGACAAGTTGGCTTGCATTCTCATTCAGTGCTTTAACAACTTGTGCGGCAGTACTTGTTGCCTTTCCTGACGAATCAGTAGCTAAATTTACTAAAATCTTTGTACCATCCACAGTCACTTTTAGTGGTGAATTATTGGTTCCCGGATTCTTGAATTCTACCGATACATCATTCCCGCCCTCATGCCCCCATGCTTTTGAGGAAACAACAACTGCGAGATTGGTCGTGCCGCCGATTGTAGCTTGGGCAAGACGTCTATAACCATTTGTTTTATTTGGCATATCAATGATTTCTACCAAGTTCGGGAATTCTTTTGCAAGTTTTTCGGCACGTTCATATAATTCATTTGGTGCCATATAGTGATCAACAAAATCGGTAACATAATCTGTTTTTGGATGTTTCGGCTCTTTCCCTAACCATTCAGTAATTGTGCTCGTAGCTGTTCCTCCAAGATTACTTTCAATTTTAACAGATGAAGGAATGGCGCTAACTGGTAAAAGCAAATAGTGATATAAATATTCACCGTAATCTACCAATCTGGAAAGTGTAGCAGATTTTTCCTCACCGTTCTCGGTCCAAGTTGCTTTAAGTGCTGTGCTAGCAGTCGCACCGGCGCTTGATTTCACTTCGAGATATAGGAAGGTGCCTGATTGATTGGTAAAATGGTTTGCCCTAAGGACTTTAAGTGTATCCTCGGAAGCTGCCAGACTGGCTTGCAGCTGGACAGTAGATTGCCGCTCTGCCACGCGTGTGTCCCATTGGTTTTCGGTGATCAGGGTCTCTTTTACATTGATGCCAAAGGTCTTTAACATGGCAATTTCTGTTGGTGTGACAACGGCATCCACTTCATAGACTCCGTCGTGTGCTTCGATTCTGTGGGTAAGGTCAATTCCAAGCTCAAGAAGCTTCTCCTTTGCCTTATCATTTGGTACTACAAGTTGAACAATTGAGACCGATTCTTCCTTAGGAATCGGCTGGTCAGGCTGTTCGACCGCTGCAACCGGAATACTTAGGCCTGGATAAAATATAGAGAACACTAGTCCGGTTATGGCAGTCATCACCACTAAATTCCTTTTCCATTTCTGCTTTTTCTGTTTTGTCAAAAACTGCACCCCCAAAATGCTAGAAATTTTTAATACAAGCTTATTGTAAATTGAATGTACTTAATATCTTGTCGTAAAATCAGGGGCAGTTAAAAATCCACTCTACAAAAATTTTATTAATACTTTATTTTAGAAGAACAAATTTTAGGTAGTTTTTCCTGTTTAAAAAGTACTGTGCTCCTCAAAAGATTTAGTAATTAAGGAGTGCAAAATTACTGGATTTTATTCCACTATAATTCCTATAAACTGTATATTGATAATCAACTGTTTTCATTGTTTAATATTGTTGCCTTTTGTTTAATTTTGTAGAAGGAAAGTTGTAATATACTTCATGTGAATTACGACTCTATTGTTAAAAACCATTAAATGCCTATCAACCTTTGTGCCAGTCCAACCTTTAATAAAGAAACAAGAATTATTATGAATAGGAATGATGGGGAATGGCAAAAACAAATACTCAACTGAAACAAAACAGGGTATTAAGAAAGTGCAAGAGCAAATAAATGAAATAGTAACAAATGTGGAAGAGAAGATACATTTGGAGAGGCTCTTTTTTAAAGTATGCCTAGAATGCTTGCAATGACTATTTCTCCATATGGTCAAAACTCTTTAAAAATCAATGAATGCTTACTGAAATATTTGAAAAACGGTGGTATGAGTGAAAACGTAGTATGGCTTGGGGAATTGATATTCATTTGAACGGGGAAGTCGAGTAGAAGAGGAAAGCACGGACTTAGACGATATGATTGCACTTTATAATCAAGCAGATCCAGCGAAATATCCATTGATTATGATGCTAAAATCAGATATGTTCGCAGGCGGATGCATCGAACGTTTTGAATGGGGTATTGAGGTTATTTTACAAGGCATGCTAGCAATGTCGAAATAAAAAAAGCGATGGTAATCTGAACTATGCCCCATTTTTCGGACAGTAAAAAGTTCCTAAACGGCTAATAGGTGGTCCCGGTATTGTACCGGGGCCATTTTCTTTAGTCCCCATTGGTAACGACTCATATTGTATTCTTCTATAACTCTATAAACTAAGGTGAACACTTAAATAATAAGTTTTTATAATCTTTGTTGTTGAATAAAATGATACATTGCCCCAATCACTCCTGCGTCATTTCGATGTTTACATAGTTCAACAGGAATCTTAATATCATTCCACCAAGGGAGATCGTCTTTTTCTCAAAAAAAACCTTTCTACTCATTAGTAGAAAGGTTGGTTAAACAATCCTCAATCCTTTCTCTCATCTTCCAAAGCACATTGCTTTGCAGGAATTGGCACCATTTCAGTTAATTAACTGACGGTTGCCGGGCTTCACTGGGCACAGTCCCTCCACCTCTCTTGATAAGAGTCAAACATTATATTCAAGTAAACACATTATTTTAAATTCAGCGTGAATATAGTACGAGAGTGATCTTATCATGACCAAACCCTATGGTGAAATATTCCAGGTGGTGAGGCAAAGTTCAGTAGTTTATTTTTCGAAAGGAATGTATATATTGGATAGTTTTATATTGACATTAATAAAAGCTATCAATGAGGAAGTATCCCCGCATCTTACTGCAATCCTTTTTCTTGGATGCTTCATTAGCAATAATCGTTATTCACTTAATAAATGGCAAAGGCTTGATGCTCGTGGAAATAAAAGGGGATAGATGCCCAGTTTTCAATTAATGAAGCAAGCTAGTTTATACAACTCAAGAGAAATATGACGAAAAGGATTATCCTATTATTTATAGGAGGCCACATCCAAAAATAATAGCTGTGTAAGAAGAACATACAGATAAATTAGAATATCATTTACTAGAGAGCTTATAGTTATTCCATTTAATTTTCTTTCGTTAATCGACTCATTCGGAATGGAGTAATGATGAGAACGATAATAAGAACAATTCCCATATAGCCAAAGATTGGATAGAGAGAGGAAACAAGTTTAGTGAAGCCAAAGAAGCTTGCTATAAATCCTATCAACAGTGATGAAATGATGATTACTTTAAATTTTGTGGTATGCGGATTTGAAAAGCGTGTTCCAAATGAGTAGAACATGCTGACTGCCGAGTTGAAAATCATAGCGAACAGAACGAGAGAGTACAGAATACCTAAGAGAGGTGAAACACTGTTGGCGATTCCCAGCATTGGCATATCTAAGTGCGATACAGTATGAATATGTGAGAAAATAGTAAGGTGACTAATCATAACAAGTAGACCTAAAGCAGCCCCTCCGATAAGTCCTCCAATGGATGATATCCTTTCATCAGGTTCATTTCCACCCATAACAAGTGTCATGGAAGCCCCCATTGCTATGGTTATTGAAATATAGTTTATTGCAGATATTAGCCAATGTCCCGCAGCTGAATTTTGTTCCAGTGCATGTGGTTCAAGTGACGTAAACGATGAATTCATTGTTAACATACTATAAATAAATAAGAAAAGTACGACAATAATCAGAAATGGTGTGACGGATGCAATTACCTTAATCACACGGTCAACTTTCAGCATAACTGTTGTCATAACAAGAACAGTCATAAGAATGGTGCCTATAAAAGAAGGTAATCCGAATTGCTGATTAAAGATTGAGCCTGACCCCGCAATCATGACAATTCCGATACCTAGTAGGATGGCGTTCAGAACATAATCAATGATACCGCCGAGAAAGCGACCACAAATCTTATAAATTGCTTCCTGATGCGAATCTGTTTGTGTACGACTGCCAAGCTTCATCAGAATCATTCCAAGGTATGCAAAAATAACGACTGAAATGATAGCTCCAATTGTGCCCAATTTCCCGAAGCTTACAAAATAAAGCATGGTCTCTTGTCCTGAGGCGAACCCTGCTCCGATAAGGATTCCGATAAAAGCACTAGCGATCTTAAGGATTCTCTTCATGTTGTCCTCCGTTTTTCTTACGTTTTAATTTATTCTAACTATTTGATAGGATTATCATTTTATAACCATATCTTTTGATACATATATTTTACTAAGGAGGATCCATGGTAATAGTTAACTTGGACACCTTCCTCTTATGGTACTGAAGTGCCACAATACTCTCGGGGAATAGCCGATTTCCTGTACGCTACTGACATCTCTTCATTCAGCTCTTTCGAACGTTTCGCTGCATGATGAATCGCCTGTGAAATGGCTTTGCCGCCATTATTTTTCCGTAAAGCCTCAAGTCCGGATGCTGTCGTTCCATTTGGTGAAGTGACTTTCTCTCTTAGACTTGCCGGTGCCTCGTCGTTCACCATAATCATCTTGGCTGCCCCTAAAATCGTTTGGGCGACAATCTCACGGACCATCGCTTCATCCATACCCTTTTTAACGCCGGCATATTCCATATGTTCCATTAAATAATAGAAGTAAGCAGGTCCGCTTCCTGCAATTCCTGTAAAAATATCCATTTGCTCTTCTTCAATTAAGAACACTTTTCCCAAACAGCCAAACAATTCCTTCACTGCTATCACATTGTCCATCGCTGTATGTCTTCCCGGACATAACGCAGTTGCCGACTCCCGGATCATGCTTGACGTATTTGGCATCAACCGCACAACCTGCTGTCCAAGCTGTAGATGACTTTCCATGAATTCAGTTGAAATGCCCGCTAAAACAGAAATCACAACTTGATCCACTTTTATTTTATCTTTCAATGCATCGAGAGCATCTGCTGCTCCCTGGGGCTTCATTGCCAAAATAAAGAAATCGATTTCTTCATATGGCAATGCATCCTGATGGACCGCCTGAACTCCATACACGTGATTCATTTCCTTGAGCCGTAATTGATTCCGGCGATTTGTCACATAAATTCTCTCTGCTGGTATGCTCCCCATCTGCACAATTCCTGAAATCATCGACTCTGCCATCGAACCGGCTCCTAAAAATGCCACAGTTTTATCTTTCAACATTATGCCCTCCTAAAAGTTCATCGTTCGTATTTCCGTTCGTATTTTTCAGCCATTTTATCGTAACATGCTGAGATTCAGATTCAAGGGAAGAGAGGACATTCACAAGGAAAAGGCCGAGATAGTGAAGGGAAGCGTTATCATTTGGTGCTTACATT
Source organism: Peribacillus sp. NPDC076916 (assembly GCF_050269675.1). NCBI lineage: Bacteria > Bacillati > Bacillota > Bacilli > Caryophanales > Bacillaceae > Peribacillus > Peribacillus sp. NPDC076916. The sequence goes on along the minus strand of NZ_JBNNIU010000017.1, from coordinate 32,935 downwards.
ATAATCAAGCCATTTAATCATGGATAATCGGCTGTAATCGGAGTATTTGCGGATATTTTAGGAAGAAAAACGAAATAAAGCAATTCATGTCGTTACAGGTTTTGTCCGTATTTTTTGTCTGTAAAATACCCTCTTAATAATCGCTCTCCCATTGTATCTAAGACTTGACCTTAATTTATTGAGGGGAGAAGCACATGAAGATGAATATACAACTTTATTAGTGCAAGGTGTTGATGAGGACGGGGTATCTTCAGAGTCAACTTCAAAGGTCATTACAGATATTAATGAAATACAAGCTTTTATAGAAAAAGTGAACAAATTGGAAGTTTTGCAACTTCCTAATAAGGAGTTATTGGAGAAGAGTAAAGAATTAAATAAAAAAGGGAATTACTTTTTTATAGGCTGATTTCGCATACTTTGTTGCTATTTACCAAGTAAAGCGGTGTGATGAATTTCCCCCTCCGGATGCTCGCTTTCCGCGGGGCGGGCGGTGAGCCTCCTCGGCGTAAACGCCTGTGGGGTCTCACTTGTCCCGCTGCTCCCGCAGGAGTCTCGCACTTGCGCTCCAATCAACCTTAAATCGTTTCATTTTAAAAACAACAATCTTTTTAGTGATGGAAGGGTTATGTTTCAAGAACGGATCCGGGGTAGCTGAAGGAGCTGTCGTTAAGGCAGCTTTTTCTTATGGAATTAAAGGGTCAGGATAGTTCAAGAGCACATAAAGAGTTGTTCAACAATTGGACCAGATTGCGAGGGAAGAATTGCTGACTTTACAAAAGGTAAATTAGTTAAGGATAAATAGTGGTGGACCGAAAAGAAGGCGCTTTTGAGTGGAACTATTATTTGGAATTTAATGCATAAGATTGGAACCAAGGTCCATTTCAAACGTAAGTAATGTAAAAGGACTTAAGGTTGGGAGGCATAAGTATGAGGCAGCTTTATATAAAGCAGAAGGTGTTCAGTCTTAGCGGGAAATTTACAGTAAAGGATCAGCAGGAGAAGGATATATATTACGTGGAGGGAAGTTTTATGCAAGTTCCAAAGACTTTCTCCATTATGAATGCAGCAAGGGATGAAGTAGCACTCATTACGAAAAAGGTGTTCAGCTTTTTACCAAAGTTTTTGGTTGAGGTGAATGGTCGAGAGGTATTAACAATAAAGAAGGAATTTTCCTTCTTTAAAGCACGATATACAATTGATGCGGCAGGCATTGAAGTACATGGTAATTGGTGGGATATGGATTTTCGAGTTTTACAGCATGGTAAAATCGTAGGTGAAGTGGGCAAGGAGTGGTTCACTTGGGGTGATAGCTACAAGGTTGAAATAATAGATGAAGAGATGGAAACCATTATTATTGCACTCGTTGTTGCAATTGATTGTGTGAAGGCTGATCAAGCAGCTGCTTCCTCCGCAGCGTCGATTTAAAGTAAAAGTGTAAAATTAAAAGGCTGACAGTTTTAAAAAAGTCACTGCTTGAATAGGTGCGGTGAACCGTATCATTAATAAATGATAAGGCCATTTGGTACCAAGTTTTTATATTCGTTCTTCAGTAATCGAGCGCGATTCTTGAATAAGGCTTGCTTTCCTTATAGAACTGACAGGCTGAAGATCGGAGCTGTCTTTAAGGCAGCTTTTTCTTTATGCAACTATAGGGGCGGGTTAGTTTAATTATAAATCTTATAAAAGCTCACAGGTGGTGGGAAGATGACTTTAAAAGAGTTTATTGAGTTCCAAGAAGGTATAGCAATCGGGGAAGAATACTCATTTATATATCAAAATGAAGAATATTGGATAAGCCAAAATCCAGGTGCATATTATCTTACACGAGTCAGAGGTGCCTATACTCAAGAGTTTGAAACTTCTGAGGCTCTTTTTAAATATGGAACAATCGAAGAAAGACTTCTTTCAGAAATTTATATGGATTTTGAGTGGTAAAATAAATCGTTGATAGATTCTTGTTGAACTAACAGGTGCATTAGCTGAAGATTGGAGCTGTCTTTAAGACAGCTTTTTCTTGTGGAACTAACGGAGCAGGTTAGTCCGTTTCATTATTTTCACCAGAACCTTATAACATTTTGACTTATAGTAATGAGAATCCGGTTACATTCAAAATGCTTGCATTATTCATTATTATTATTATAAAATACTTGTATACAAGTGTACTTGAACTCTGTTGGAAGGTGAATTTATGGCTGAATCAAAGGAGTTTCTATATCCTGTAAAATGGCTTTCAAAAGCTTCAGCAGGTGATCGTGTAACATCCGAGCTTAGAATGCGCATTATTTCGGGGATGATTGAAAGCGGTGCCATCCTATCTGAAAATAAAATAGCTGCCGATTTCGGTGTAAGCCGCTCACCAGTTCGTGAAGCGTTAAAAATATTGGCCTCTGAAAATATCATCCGATTGGAAAGAATGGGTGCGGTTGTCATTGGTTTAACAGAAAAAAAATATGCAGAAATTTATGATGTGCGTATACTCATCGAAACGTTTGTATTCGAACGGCTAGTAAGGATGGAAACGAATGAATTAGTGATGGAACTTAGTAAAATACTGGAAATTATGAAAATTTCCATAAAATACCGAGATGCTGATGAGTTTTCCTATCAGGATGTCCTATTCCACGAAACGATCATTCGGTCCATCGATCATTCCTACATCCTGATGATTTGGGATAATTTAAAACCTGTGATGGAAAGTTTGATTCTTCTATCCATGCGCAGTCGTTTTAAAGAAAAGTATGAAGACTTTACACGGATCATAAATAACCATCAACTTTATATTGATGCAATCAGGACAAAAGATCGGGACCTCATGATTAAGTCGCTACATGAAAACTTTGATGATGTTCAAGAGAAAGTTGAAGACTTATGGACGGCCCAACAGATGCTTTCAAAAGGAGTCGAACAAGAAAATGACTAGCTATATGTTAGGTGTAGACATCGGTACAACAAGTACAAAAGCGGTATTATTCACGAAAAAAGGCGATGTCATCGAGCAGGAGAATATTGGTTATCCTCTTTACACACCGGATATGACAACAGCGGAACAGGACCCTGAAGAGATTTTCCAGGCCGTTTTGAAAGCCTTTACAAATATAACGAAGCAGCATCCAGATAAACAGATATCATTTATTTCATTTAGCAGTGCGATGCATAGTGTTATAGCCATGGATGAAAATGACCAGCCGCTGACACGTTGTATCACTTGGGCAGATAATCGCAGTGAAGCTTGGGCCCATAAAATAAAAGATGAATTAGATGGGCATGAAGTTTACAAACGGACCGGAACGCCGATACACCCGATGTCTCCATTATCCAAAATCGCCTGGATCGTGAATGACCGCCCAGATATCGCAACCCAGGTTAAAAAGTATATCGGGATTAAAGAATATATCTTTAAAAAGTTCTTTGATCAATATGTTGTCGATTATTCTCTTGCTTCATCGATGGGCATGATGAATCTCAAAAACTTGGATTGGGATGAGGAAGCCTTAAGAATTGCCGGAATAACGCGTGGGCAATTATCTGAACTCGTACCAACAACAAAGGTCTTTAACAACTGTGACCCGGATTTAGCCAAACAGATCGGGATTGATCCACAAACCCCCTTTGTCATTGGGGCAAGTGATGGTGTCCTTTCAAATCTAGGTGTGAACGCTATCCGGAAAGGTGAAATCGCTGTCACGATTGGGACAAGCGGTGCGATTCGGACGATTATAGACGAGCCGAAAACCGACGAAAAAGGAAGAATCTTTTGCTATGCATTAACGGAAAAGCATTGGGTGATTGGCGGGCCGGTAAACAATGGCGGGATGGTCCTTCGCTGGATTCGCGATGAATTTGCTTCCTCCGAGGTAGAAACGGCTAAAAGGCTTGGCATCGATGCTTATGAAGTCTTGACCAAGATTGCCGAACGTGTAAGACCAGGCGCAGATGGATTGTTATTCCATCCATATCTCGCAGGTGAACGTGCACCATTATGGAATCCGGATGTACGGGGATCATTTTTCGGATTAACACTCTCGCATAAGAAAGAACATATGATTCGAGCGGCTCTAGAAGGGGTCATTTACAATTTATATACAGTATTTTTAGCCTTAACCGAATGTATGGACGGTCCCGTTACCCGAATTCAAGCTACGGGTGGCTTCGCAAGGTCGGCTGTTTGGCGGCAAACGATGTCCGATATTTTCGAATCGGAAGTCGTGGTTCCAGAAAGCTACGAAAGTTCGTGCCTGGGTGCTTGTATATTGGGGTTATATGCCACCGGGGAAATTGATTCCTTCGAAGTAGTTTCTGAAATGATAGGCAATACCCACAAGCACACACCGAAAGATGATTCTGTAAAAGAATATAGGCAACTACTGCCGATTTTCATTAACCTATCAAGGGTATTGGAAAACGAATATACACAGATTGCGAATTATCAAAGAAACTTAATAAATGCTACAAAGTAAAGACATGGAGGAATTACAATGCCATTAGTTATTGTCGCTTTAGGAATTGTCGCTTTATTAATTTTAATAATGGGTTTAAAATTAAACACCTTTATTTCCTTGATCATTGTATCGTTTGGAGTGGCTTTAGCGCTTGGGATGCCACTTGATGGAATTGTCAAAACCATTGAAGCTGGGTTAGGCGGAACACTCGGTCACTTAGCGTTAATCTTTGGACTTGGAGCGATGTTAGGTAAGCTGATTGCGGATTCAGGCGGCGCGCAGCGCATTGCCATGACCCTTGTTAAAAAGTTCGGTGAAAAGAATATTCAATGGGCAGTCGTTGCAGCATCATTTATTATCGGTGTCGCATTGTTTTTTGAAGTGGGATTAGTATTATTAATTCCAATCGTATTTGCAATTTCAAGGGAATTGAAAGTTTCGATATTGTATCTTGGTATTCCAATGGTAGCGGCATTATCCGTAACACACGGTTTCTTACCGCCGCATCCAGGGCCAACCGTCATCGCTGGTGAATATGGTGCAGACATTGGCCAGGTTTTACTTTACGGCTTCATTATTGCGGTTCCAACCGTTATTTTAGCTGGACCGGTATTTACGAAGATAGCTAAAAGATTAGTACCTGAATCATTTACGAAAACAGGCAGCATTGCCTCTTTAGGAGAACAAAAATCATTTAAACTTGAAGAAACACCTGGATTTGGGATCAGTGTATTTACTGCATTACTTCCGGTTATATTAATGTCAATTGCTACGATTATCACTTTGATGCAAAAAACAATGGGATTTGAAGATAATGGTCTACTAGCAGTTATCCGTTTTATTGGTGAGGCCGGTACTTCCATGCTGCTTTCCTTATTATTTGCGGTCTATTCAATGGGATTGGCAAGAAAGATTCCAATGAAAGATATTATGGAATCCTGTACATCAGCAATCCTGCATATCGGAATGATGCTTTTAATCATAGGGGGCGGAGGAGCCTTCAAGCAAGTATTGATCGACGGCGGTGTAGGTGACTATGTAGCTGAATTGTTCAAAGGAACATCATTATCTCCGATCTTGCTTGCCTGGATCATCGCGGCAATCCTGCGTATTTCCTTAGGGTCTGCTACCGTTGCTGCCTTAACGACAGCTGGTTTAGTAATTCCGATGTTAGGTCAGACGGACGTTAACCTTGCTCTAGTTGTGCTTGCTACAGGAGCGGGAAGTTTAGTCGCTTCACACGTTAACGATGCTGGTTTCTGGATGTTTAAAGAGTATTTTGGTTTAAGCATGAAAGAAACATTCGCAACGTGGACCTTGCTTGAGACGATCATTTCAGTAGCTGGATTAGGATTCATTCTATTACTAAGCTTATTTGTATAAGCCTTTCCCGGCAGTAAATCCCCCACTATGGCAGGGATTTACTGCCTATTATTCTTACATAGAAGGAGCAGAAATAAATGTACAATACAATTGGTGTCATTGGTTTAGGGGTAATGGGCAGTAATATCGCATTAAATATGGCTAGTAAAGGGGAACGAGTAGCTGTCTATAACTACACAAGAGATTTAACGGATCAGCTTGTAGCTGAATTGGATAGTCAGTCCCTCCATCCGTATTACGAAATCCAAGACTTTGTTCAGTCACTGGAAACTCCAAGAAAGGTTTTTCTAATGGTGACTGCGGGTAAGCCGATCGACTCGGTGATAAATTCATTGCTTCCTCATCTTGAATCAGGCGATATTATCATGGACGGCGGTAACTCCCATTACGAAGATACTGAACGCAGATATGATGAATTGAAATCTAAAGGAATCAGTTATTTGGGAATTGGTATTTCTGGTGGAGAAGTCGGGGCATTAAAGGGACCTTCAATCATGCCGGGTGGAGATAAAGGCGCCTATGAAAAAGTAGCTCCGATTCTGACAAAAATCGCAGCACAGGTAAATGCTGACCCTTGCTGTACCTATATCGGTCCAAAAGGAGCAGGTCATTTTGTAAAAATGGTTCATAACGGGATTGAGTATGCAGATATGCAATTAATCGCCGAAGCCTATACATTTTTAAGAGAAAAGTTGCATTTGGAAGTCCATGAAATTGCTGACATCTTTGAAACATGGAATCAAGGCGAACTGAAAAGTTATTTAATCGAAATCACTGCTGAAATTTTAAGGAAAAAAGATGATGTAACGGGCTTACCCTTGATCGATGTGATTCTTGATAAAGCAGGACAAAAAGGTACAGGCAAATGGACCAGCATGCAAGCTATTGATAACGGAATACCAGTTTCGATTATTACAGAGTCTTTGTTTGCTCGTTACATTTCCGCTTTAAAAGAAGAACGGGTTAATGCAGAAAATATTTTAACAGGCCCTGAAAACGATCAGCAAAAATTGGATAAAAATGAGTGGATTGATTATATTAGACAAGCGTTATATATGGGAAAAGTTTGTGCATACGCGCAAGGTTTTACTCAATATAAAATGACTTCTGAACTTTACGGCTGGGATTTGCCTTTAAAGGATATTGCGCTGATTTTCCGCGGTGGTTGCATCATTCGTGCCGAATTTTTAAACGTCATTAGCGAAGCCTATCAAGAGCAGCCGAATCTGGCTAATTTATTAATCTCACCGTATTTTACCGAAAAGGTTACGGACTACCAGGTAGGATTGCGAAAGGTTGTCTGTGAGGGAATAAATTCCGGTATCTCGTTTCCATGTTTAAGCGCTTCACTCACTTATTACGATAGTTATCGAAAAGGCATCTCTAATGCTAACCTTTTGCAAGCACAACGTGATTACTTTGGTGCACATACCTATGAACGACGTGATCTGGCAGGAGTCTTTCACACAAACTGGCAGTAATAGAAAGTGACAAAGACACAGTCATTCTTCAATAACCGTTCGTACTTTACTTCAATAAGGGAGCTGCTTTGGCAGCTCTTTTTCTTACGTAACAAAAAGGGGGTGTGAGGGGGACTCCGGGCGGGAAAGGCTTGTCCAGGGGAGACCTCAAATGCTGTAGACAAACTCGATTTTCATCGAGTTTGTCTACAGTCTGGAAGCCTCTAATTAAAGAGGGTGGAAATATTAGTTATGGCATTTTAATTGGTGTATTTAATTGATGATAATCCCTATATGATCGATAAGATACAATTTTTTTATCCTGATAATGTCCATCCAACTGCAAAATTTTAGATCTATTGGTTTCTAAATAATAATTATAACCGTTTGTTTCTAAGTTATGGAAGGTATAGGGAATTCCAAGCATTTGTTTCTTGGCGACTTTTACATCAGGGTGATGTTGTATATAATAGGCCAATTGTTGTACAGATGTTGATGGATTGTCTGTGATATTAAATAATGTTTCCTTAATATTAGTTTTTAAATTATTCAAAGTAGTTTTTGCTTTATGTTTGGTTTTGTTGGAACGCCTTGTCATAAATATCACTCCCTACTCTGATTTATAGTTAAAAGATGTATTATGTTATTACCAATCAGCAAACGGAGTAAACACAAATTTGAAACCTGGGGGAAAGATAAAGTCTTGGTAGAAAAGATAATGTTTTTTGGTAGGTTTAATGCCTATTTTAAGTGGTATATAAAGGATATAGTTTTATAGCAGTTTATTCCCCTTGCTCCCTTGATTATGTTAGGGATTTTTTACGAAAGTGTATCGTTTCAAGAATAATGTCGACAAGTAGCACGTATTCTTCTTTTGATTATTACTAATTATTTCTGCATATTAAAGGAGTGATATATCATGAGACAAATGTGTATTTACTGTTTTAAATGGGCTGACATAGATACGATGACACCAATTTTTGAACAAGGTAGGGAGTTCGTCAATTATTATTGCGAAGATTGTGTTACTGCTGTTATGGATAATTTGTTTAAGCTCCCATACAAACATGGTCGTTCCTATTCCGATGTATGCGAACAATCAAGAATACACTAGCATTAAGCAAAGCCTTTTAAAAGTTAAGCGATTGCTCATAGGCCATCTCAATAGAGAAGGGCTTTTTTTGTTCTTTTCTTAATAATATTGCATTTGCTTACTTTATTTAATATTAATGGGGGATATGATACAAACGTCGCTCAAATCACTAAATATAGGGGGCGAGATTCAGAAATGAGTGCTCACCCAACATATGAATATCATTAGAGTTGAAGGCCTCCCACAGTTTATATGGGAGCCCTTTTCATACTCATCGTTATTGTATTTTCATGGTTGCCGTTTAATCGCTCGTTTTCACTTACAACATGTAATGCAAGAAGCCCATATGTGTTCATCCTGAGGGTCATATTCACTGAAGTACATTTTGCAACGGAAAACTAGATTTTGATTTGATCTTACTTTCTATTTTAATAAGCGGCATAGGAGCGAAATTCTCGTTGTTCGATAGGCACTTTCCACAATGCCAACCAGACGAAACGCTGGAATTTCGCCTGCTGTCTTTGTTTCCAGTGTGTTGCTTGCTTTTCCTTTACTGATGTGATGAGCGCAAGATCAAGTAATTGTTTCAAGCCATACGATTTTGCAAGACTGTCACTGATAACAATCACTTTCATATGGTGAGCGGTTAAGGGCTATTCAATTTTCATCAATGATAATTCACGAGTCATTTGAAGGGGGGAATCTCCCGTTTGAGAAACATTAACATAAGCTTTTTTTGTGGTCCGGCTTGTTTCGTTGTTGAACTTGCTACTTGTTCTTATGCAATGAAGGTAAAGGCCATTAGCCGCTTTACATCAACTTAAACTTAGATTGAGCTATGTAGTAAAAGTGTTTGAATATGTGTGGGAGAGAAGGGGGAGAAATCGATTCTGGGACTTATCCGAATGATTATAGTGGGATTTAATGAACATGTATCGTGAACAATTGATTGAGATGTTTTTAGAAAGAAAAAAAGGGGGTGGTTTTTATCGGTGCTTTTACTGGGTATTTTAATTAATGATTTTAATAATCGATTTTTCCTCTTTGAATGTAATTTTAAAAATATAAATATCAAATTGAAATGATGCTCGAAATCATATATACTGAAAATTGAGAATTATTGGTAAATATTAGCTGGGTTTAGGAAATATCCGCATTTATCAGCTTTAGAATAAGATAACCAATCGCTACCCGGAACGGAAAAGGATACACGATGATCGCATTATGGGATTGTGATGCCTGGTGAAAAAAGAACGGAATGAATGAGAAATTATCTTTCGATAGGAGTCAAAAGACAAAGTTGTTCCTTAGTTACTAAAGTGCGATTTTAAAGGGGTGGAAAATGATGAATATATGGACAAGCTGCACACTTAGTTCAATTCTGGCTCTTTCCTTACTAGCGCCATCCGTGTCTTTCGCTAATGAAAATCCAAATCAAGAAGACGCTGTGAGTAAGGAAACCGCCAGCCAGTATCCCATGTTAAAGAAAGCCAAAAAACCTGAAGAAGCGGGCTTTTCGTCTGAAAAGCTGGAAAAGGTGGATCAGCTTATTGAAATGGAAGTGGCTGCGGGTTTCCCTGGTGCTGCCCTGATTGTCATAAAGGACGGAAAAATCGTTAAAAATGAAAGTTATGGGTACAAACAGAAATATAATGAACATACACCTCTTAAGAAGTTTAAGAAAATGGAAAATGAAACGTTATTTGACCTTGCTTCAAACACGAAGATGTATGCAACCAATTTTGCCATTCAGAAATTGGTCAGCGAAGGAAAGTTAAATATCCAGGCAAGAGTCCAGCAATACATTCCTGAATTCAAAGACACAAAGGAGGATGTGATCAAAGGAAAGGACAATCTGAGGATTATTGATGTTCTCCATCATACAGCAGGCTTTAGACCTGATCCGCAATATCATAATCCAAAGGTTTCGAAAGAACTCTACTCCCAGGAACGGGATAAAACCATCCAGTTCATTTCTAAAACACCGCTCACATATGTACCCGGAACACAGAATGTATACAGTGATGTCGATTATATGCTGCTTGGCGCCATTGTTGAAGAAATAACAGGTAAGCGGCTTGACACCTATGTTGAAAATGAATTGTACAAGCCGCTTGGTTTGAAAAATACAAAGTTCAATCCTCTTCAAAAGGGCTTTAAGCCAATGGATTTTGCTGCAACTGAATTGCTTGGTAACACCCGGGACGGCGTGATAGATTTCCCTAACATCCGCACATACACACTTCAAGGGGAAGTACATGATGAAAAAGCCTTTTATTCGATGGGGGGAGTTTCAGGGCATGCTGGTCTTTTCTCCAATACGCAAGATATGGCCGTTCTCCTGCAGGTGATGCTGAATGGCGGGGGATACGGTAAACATATGTTGTTTGATCAAGAAACCATCGATGAATTCGTCGCACCTTCCGCAATGAATCCTACATATGGACTTGGGTGGAGACGAAATGGCGATGCTAGCATGGAGTGGATGTTCAGCCCTTATGCGAGCGACAGTGCCTACGGTCATACTGGATGGACTGGGACGGTCACGATCATTGATCCGGAGAAGGATTTAGGGATTGTGCTACTAACTAATAAAAAGCACTCTCCGCTCGTTGACCCTGTAGCCAATTCCAATCAGTTTTTTGGCGACCTCTTCAAAACAGGAAGCTATGGAAGTGTTGTGACTGCGATTTATGAAGCATTGGAAACGAATGAATGAATATCTCCATAAAGTAAAGGCCTCCGATTAAAGTCGGGAGGCCTTTATTCTTGTTATATGAATGTGTGGATTTCTTTTAGACAAACTTTAATTTTTTACACAGTTTGGGCAAGGATTAGATTTTTGTATGCTCCGTCTTGATGGAGCAAATTATCATGGGCCCCTTGTTCGATGATTGCCCCATTTTGTACAACGATTATGCGGTCGGGGTGTTTAATTTCAGGAGCGATCAGGCAGGGGATGACTATAAATCCATTGGCATCACCTAATGGGTGTAACGGTGCGGTCTTCATTTTTAATTGAGGTTCTCGTGGATATACCAGGTGTAAATTACCTAGGTTTAATGATGTTCTCTTTTGTAGGGGCAGGTTTAGGTGCTGCATTGGTTTTCGGGTTTACGTCGTTTTCGAGAGGTGGCATTATATCTGTAAAGCTCGCGTTGGCGGGCTCGGCACTTAGTCCTTGCTTAGCTCACTTTCTACCGCTTTTTTGCATTCACTGGTTTTCAAAGAATATTGATGAGAGCTGTATAGGTAGAAAGCTGCATTGGGAAGTGATGAATCATCCCCTGAAAGATTTATTTTCAAAAAATATATTGACTGAATGGCTTGTATCCGCTTACAATAATATTTAGTTATTAGTGTATTTAGAAAATTGTAAAAGAGGTACTTGCATGACAAATGAATTCGACAGAAGAATCGGGCGCCATGCAATCATGTACGCGTTTGCGGACGAAGAGGAAGAAGCCATATTGACGAATGATCTAAAGCGGATGGATTGGCTTTATGGAAAAGGTAAAGTCGGTTCAATGGAGCTGCAGAAAATAGTTGCGGCCATTGAGACATCAGCGAAAAGACTTGGATTAGTCAATCCCGATATGTATCGTGAAATGCATGCGCTGTATCATGCGATCATCGAAGCACTCCAAGGAGTGACACGCGGCCAAGTCGAGCTTGGCGGCCTTTTGAGGACTGCGGGCCTTCGGTTTGCAATCGTTCGGGGCAGGCCGTTTGAAAACGGGGACGAAGGTGAATGGATTGCTGTCGCCGTGTATGGAACGATTGGAGCACCGGTTCGGGGATTTGAACATGAAGCCGTTGGCTTGGGAATTAACCACATTTAAATAATTAAAAGCCTATAGTTATTTTAGTGAAATAGGGGGCTGTATTGAAAGACTGGATAAGTCTGTCGATATGGCCTCCTTTTGTGTGTTTAAAAAAAGAATAGGGGTGCAGGAAATGATAATGTTAACGGGTCAAACTTTAACGATTGAAGAAGCGAAAAAAGTATTGTATGGAGAGGCATTTGTCTCGGCTTCTGCCGAAAGTGTTAAGAAAGTGGAAAAAAGCCGGGAAGCGGTTGAAAATATCGTGAAACAAAAGAAAGTCGTCTATGGCATCACAACAGGTTTTGGAAAGTTCAGCGATGTTTTGATTGAGTCTGAGGACGCAGAGCAGCTACAGTGGAATTTGATTCATTCCCATGCTTGCGGAGTCGGGGAACCGTTTCCAGAGGTGGTTTCGAGAGCTATGGTCCTTCTCCGTGCCAATGCGCTATTAAAAGGGTTTTCAGGCGTCCGTCCTGTCGTCATAGAACGTTTGATCGATCTTTTGAATGCTCATATCCACCCGGTCATCCCTCAGCAAGGTTCTCTTGGAGCAAGTGGGGACTTGGCGCCGCTTTCCCATTTAGCGCTAGTATTGATGGGAGAAGGGGAAGTGTTTTATAAAGGAGAGCGAATGGAGGCCATCGTAGCTTTATCGAAGGAAGGCATTCTTCCAGTGACACTTAAAGCAAAAGAAGGTCTTGCATTAATTAACGGAACACAGGCCATGACGGGGATGGGCCTAGTAAATTACATTGAAGCTGAACAGCTGGCCCATCAAACTGAAGCGATTGCTTCACTGACTTTAGAAGGATTACGCGGCATTGAAGATGCCTTTGATCCGGATGTTCATCTAGCACGCGGTTACCGCCAGCAAACAGAGGTCGCGGAACGGATCCTTCGCATGATCAGCGGCAGCCAGCTCATCACCAAGCAAGGAGAACTGCGGGTACAGGATGCTTATTCGCTCCGCTGCATCCCGCAAGTGCATGGTGCATCATGGCAAACTCTTGATTATGTAAAAGAGAAATTGGAGATCGAAATGAATGCGGCGACGGATAATCCGCTTATTTTTGACGATGGGGAAAAGGTTATTTCAGGGGGTAACTTCCATGGCCAGCCGATTGCATTTGCGATGGACTTCATGAAAATCGCTGTTGCCGAGCTTGCGAACATTTCAGAGCGCCGCATTGAGCGACTCGTCAATCCTCAGCTGAATGATTTACCGCCATTCTTAAGTCCGTCGCCTGGCTTGCAGTCGGGAGCGATGATCATGCAATATTGTGCAGCTTCACTCGTCTCTGAGAATAAAACACTCGCACATCCTGCAAGCGTGGATTCCATTCCATCTTCAGCGAACCAGGAAGATCATGTAAGCATGGGAACGATTGGATCCCGACACGCACATCAAATCATTCAAAACGTCCGCCGCGTTTTGGCGATTGAACTCATTTGTGCCCTGCAAGCGGTGGAATACCGTGGAATAGAAAAGATGGCTCCGTTTACAAAAGAGTTTTATACGGAAGCAAGAAAGCTCATTCCAAGCATTACACAAGATCGTATCTTTTCAAAAGATATCGAAGCAACGGCAAGTTGGTTACATCAAATCGATTGGAATTCATTTATTAATAGGAGTTTGCCTACAACTTAATATAAAGTGCGGAATATCCGAATAAACGTTAGGCTTATAGCCCTTTGACTTGGGTTTTAGGCCTAACATCGTTATGTAAATGCAACATAGATCCCAGAAATCCAAAAAGGTCCCGGCATTAGAGAAAATGACCTTGAAATAGTAATAAATGCAGGAAATGACCATTGATGGAATAATCGGCTTTACCTATTCGTGCTCGATTAAATATGCACTTTTGGAGGGTAATCTAATTTGGAAAATCGGCAATTGCAACCACCTGTCATAAATGAACAAAACCAGCCGTCAAATACTTTACAAAGGAAGCTAAAAGCGCGCCACCTTACGATGATTTCGCTGGGCGGTGCAATCGGAACAGGACTGTTTCTCGGAAGCGGGCCGGCCATTCACTCTGCCGGGCCTGGTGGTGCTCTGGTCGCCTACGCCGTAATAGGTATAATGGTGTATTTTATTATGACAAGCCTCGGGGAACTGGCATCATTTATGCCAGTCAGCGGAGCTTTCAGTACCTATGCTATACGTTTCATTGATCCGGCATTAGGGTTTGCGCTTGGTTGGAACTATTGGTTCACTTGGGCGATGACTCTTGCCGCAGAACTATCTGCGGCAACGATGGTAATGAAGTTTTGGTTTCCTGACAGCTCGTCTTTTTTATGGAGTTCTTTGTTTCTAGTTTTGATATTCTTATTGAATTACGTATCCGTTAAAGGGTATGGCGAAGGGGAATATTGGTTTTCCCTCATTAAAGTCGCAACCATCATCATTTTTATCGTTGTCGGAATATTAATGATATTCGGGATTATGAATGGAGAAGCGATTGGTTTTAAAAACTTCACAGTTGGTGACGCTCCGTTTGCCGGTGGTTTTTTGGCAACATTGGGTATTTTCATTGCTGCTGGATTTTCTTTTCAAGGTACAGAAATAGTCGGTGTTGCAGCCGGTGAAAGTGAAGATCCGGCAAAAAATGTACCTCGTGCAGTTCGCAGCATATTTTGGAGAATCTTCCTCTTTTACATCCTGGCCATAGTTGTTATTGGATTGATCGTTCCCTATACGAATGGCAATCTGCAGGGACACACAATCATGGTTAGCCCGTTTACGATGGTGTTTGAAAAAGTGGGACTGGCATTTGCTGCTTCCGTGATGAATGCCATCATTTTGACAGCCGTATTATCCGCTGGTAATTCAAGCCTTTATGTGACAAGCCGAATGTTGTACTCAATGGCAAAAGAAGGCCTGGCACCGCAGATTTTCGGGAAGCTTAACAAGCGTGGCGTTCCCATTTGGGGACTGATTGTCACTTCACTTGTAGGGATGTTGGCCTTTTTTGCTTCCGTTTTCGGTGATGGAGTTATTTATATTTGGCTTATGAATGCGGTTGGAGTCACTGGATTTATATTTTGGCTGGGTATAGCGGCAAGCCATTATCGGTTTAGAAAGGCTTACATTGCCCAAGGGTATTCGCTGGACGATCTTCCCTATAAATCAAAATGGTTTCCTTTCGGACCGATATTTGCCTTTACTCTTTGCTTTTTCGTTTTATTGGCGCAAAACTATCAAGCCTTTCTTGGCGATGGCATAAACTGGGCAAGTGTGATTGCTGCCTATCTTGGCATCCCATTCTTTTTGATAATGTGGCTTGGTTATAAGTTCATTAAGAAAACAAAAGTAATTCCGCTGGAGGAATGCCAAATCGATTTTGATGAACATAGGAATGCAAAATAGACATAAGACTTCTTTAATAATTTGTTTGGGTTAATTATTGAAAAATACAACTTTCTTTGTTAAGAAAGTTAGCAGCCCTGAAATGACAAGGTTCCTTACCGCCAAAGAAACAAAATAAACAATAATTTGAAGTTGATGCCAATTGATTGAGCCGAAGTAACTGTTGGAGATGATTGAATCAATAAGCATAATCTCAATTTCATTTAAGGGATATGCCTTTTTTATCCCCTCCTAGGTAGATTAAATAATCTACCTAGGAGGGGATTTTTTTATTGATGAAAAGGGACAAACATTTAAAACGTGAAGTAGTTCGATTAAAGTTGGAGGAGGTTCATTGAATTTATGCTTTGTTAAAAAGGCAAGAGATTTCCTTGATATAGCCTAGTTAACGGTTTTGGAAAACAGAGATAAACCCTGTTAAAAGGGTTTGGGGGGTTATTTGGCGTGGCCATGAATAATGTAACAAAAGGATATAAAATAATTCAGGTGTAATTGGGGAGGAAAGAATGGACACTATAATTTGCATCACAAAATGTTTGAGTCTAACGTCTATATCAAATGGTCTATGAACATGTTCGGAAATAATGGTTCATCTACTTATTTAAATGTCCTTTCTTCTATATACTCACCGATTTTTCGGAACTTATCAAAACGTTGTTGGCGTAGAATGCCTTTATCTAATTGACCAAGTTCTTTTAATGCTTTTCGTAAGGTTTCTTTTATAAAGTGCGATTGAAGTGGGATGTCAATATGTGCTCCTCCTACAGGTTCTTTGATGATCTCATCAATCACCCCTAGTTCCATCAAGTCCTTAGCCGTAATTTTCAATGCTTCAGCCGCTCGTTTTGCTTGTGTGGCATCCTTCCATAATAATGCTGCTGCTCCTTCAGGTGAAATAACCGAATAAAATGTGTTTTCTAGCATGTAGATTCGATTGCCGATACCAAGAGCCAATGCACCACCACTCCCACCTTCACCAACTACAAAACAGATGATAGGCACTCCAAAACTTGCCATTTCACGAAGATTGAGGGCGATGGCTTGAGATTGTCCGCGTTCTTCGGCTTCACGACCTGGGTAGGCTCCTGCCGTGTTGATAAATGTTACGATGGGGCGATTGAACTTATTGGCTTGTTGCATAATTCTTAGGGATTTCCTGTAGCCTTCAGGTTGCGACATGCCAAAACGACGATAGATATTGTCTTTAGTATTTTTACCTTTTTGATTTCCTAAGACAGTTATAGGTATTCCTTCGAAGGTAGCTATTCCTGAAACCAATGCAGGATCTTCCCCATAAAGTCTGTCCCCATGAAGTTCAATAAAGTCTTCAAAAATATGGTGGATATAATCTAAAGTAGTAGGGCGTTGTTGAATTCTGGAAAGTTGAATTTTATCCCAAACTTCCATATTCTCGTTAAGATGAATTTTGATTTCATTGACTTTTTGTTCAAGATTATTTATTACTTCGTTAAAGTCAAGATTGTGCTTTGTGGACACCTCTTTCAATTCAGCAATTTGATTTTCCAGTTGTTTTAATACTTGCAAGTTCATCGTTTAAAACACTCCCTGAAGTCGAGATGATGGATTTTTAAAATGGTTGTTAATGATTGTTTTAATTCACACCTATTTACAACCATATCCAGTTGCCCATGCTCCAATAAAAATTCGGAGGTTTGGAAATTTTCCGGAAGTTCTTCTCTTATCGTCTGTTCAATTATGCGTCTTCCTGCAAAGCCAATTAAAGCTTGTGGTTCGGCAATATTGATATCACCTAATGAAGCGAAGCTAGCAGAAACTCCACCTGTTGTAGGATTCGTTAAAACGGATACGAAAAGGATTTTTTCGTAGTTTAGTTGTTCTAAAGCAACACTCGTTTTTGCCATCTGCATGAGGCTAAGAATTCCTTCTTGCATACGAGCTCCGCCGCTTGCCGAAAACAATATAAATGGTTTTCGTGTTTTTAATGATTCCTCAATGGCTCTTGTGATTTTTTCACCGACTGCTGAGCCCATACTTCCCATACGGAAACGAGAATCCATGACACCAATCACAATCGGATAGCCACCTATGGAAGCTTCCCCGGTAATAACCGCATCATTTAATGCAGTCTTATTCATATCAGATATTAATTTATCTTTATATTCAGGGAAGTTCAACGGGTCAACGGAAATTAAACTTTTATTGAATTCCGAAAAAGAACCACTATCTGTAAGCATTGAAATGCGGTCATAAGCTGAAACCGGGTAGTGATATTGGCATTTCGGACATACATTCAATTCTATTTTCATAAGAGATTCATCAAAGGTTTCCCCACATGATTTACAAGTAAAAGGGAGTGGAGTCATGCTTTTGTCTATTTCAAAAAAAGAATTCGATTCTATTTTTTCTCTCTTTAATGGATAAATCTCCATCAATCCTCCTTTGGTAAGAACGCTTTTTACAAGTTACGCTCACCGTTGTGTTTTTTAGCTTTTCATTAAAAAGTTTTATACAATCAGCAATCATCCTAGAGAATGAAGATTTTATTTGGTGGGTCTTCATTATGAAATTATCTATTCCTGTATGAGTGCATTTTTACATGGAAAATCAGAAACGATTTTATCAGGTAAAAACATAGGCTTGTATACAAATCGAGTATACAAACATTAAAAAACGCTTATTATCTTCTATGGAGAATAAAGGTTATCGATGGCTTCACTATTGCTCCAGTTTTTGGAAAGAGCGATTTACCAAATAGCAAGGCGTCATTTAATAAAGCGAATACTCCCATTAGTTGGTGTAAGCTCATAATATGCAATTACTAATATAATTGAATGGGGCATTCTTCCATGGATAGTATTTTATTGACACATAATATTCAAGAGCACAATCTTAGAATGTAATTGAAACTTTAAGAGCTATATTTTTGTATAAATTGATAGAGATTTAATTGAAAGTGGAATTATCAGGCTAATGGAAATTAAAGGAGAAATGAACCAAATGTTTAAGAGGTTTATGGCTAAGTTAGGGAAAGGTGCAGCAACTTTGATTTACGCAACGAAAACCGTGCTTATTATGCTGGTTCATCCATGCTCCTGAGAATCGTTTCTTAGTGATCCAGGATGTCAGCCAGGGGCTGCAGGTATGGTATTTCATGTGCATGGTTTTTCCCTGCTGTTAGATTAGTGATGATATACAAAAAAAGCGACTGATTATGTCAAATTGTAGCCGGTTTCACCAAACGAGCCAACGATTCTGTCGTACCGCGCGCTTCACGCTCTTTTTCGTACTTCGCAAACGTTGTTTTTGTCCTTTTTTTCGTTAATTTTTAAATTTTTTCTTTGCAACCTGGAAAGCTTGTACAGCCAAAGAAGCTATGAATGGGTTAATAGAAAGAAGGCAATCCACTAACTAAAGTAGCCATATTTTTTGCACTTCTGGTTTTGTTCGTATTCAATTGTGAGATAATTTCACATTTATAAAAAAATGATAAATCGTGTGTCTAGAAATATATTTTCAATGTCGCGTTTTTTGCTTTAACCGTTGATAAATCAATGTTTATAGAAGGATGGTGCCACTTTCATATGAGGCACCATCAAAACATATGTACTCAACAATTCCGCCGCACATCATTTGAATTTATATTCATTGTTTGTTAAGGTAATGAAGTGCTTTAGAGAGAACGGTTTATTCCATGTGATGGGGATGGCCAAAACTCTAAAAAATAAAAACCATTATATTTCAGTTGATATATGCTGTGCCTGTTAGTTTCCTCAGTTGTATTGCACCCTCTTTCCCTACTTGAAATGCTCAAATTAGACACATTGGGAACCCATAATCATATTTCTATGCGTTTTGGTGTTATACTGCACTGCAAGTATCATTCTACCTGGTTAAGGAAATGAAGTACTTTAGAGGGTAGTCGTATGTCCATCATCCGGACAAAACTCTAAGTGGAAATCGTTTATATTACAGTTGGTATAGGTTGTGCCTGCTAGTTTCCTCAGTTGTGATTGCACCTCTTTTTCCCTACTTGAAATGCTCAATTAATCACACATATATAATCCAAGTAAAGAACTGCTTCTTGGGAATAATAAATATAGATTATTTTTTCTATGCACGTTATGCCCTGTGCCACTGAGTA
Source organism: Peribacillus sp. NPDC076916 (assembly GCF_050269675.1). Classification (NCBI taxonomy): domain Bacteria; kingdom Bacillati; phylum Bacillota; class Bacilli; order Caryophanales; family Bacillaceae; genus Peribacillus; species Peribacillus sp. NPDC076916. The sequence continues at coordinate 13,240 of NZ_JBNNIU010000017.1, read as the reverse complement.
AGTGTCACTTCCGCTTTTAAAAAGATAGGGGTGGAATTTCGTTTTTTCAAGGTACTTGTGCATGAATAATCCACTCGCATAAAACGGGGGAATTCAGCAAAACTGAATATCATATGGGCAACTATTAGAATGAGGTGAATTGATGAAGCCGTATGTAGAAGTCAGAAATGTCTCGAAAATTTTTGGCAAATCTCCAAAAGCAGCAACAGACTTATTGAAGCAAGGCAAAACGAAAAAAGAAATCTTGAAAGAAACAGGACAAACGGTCGGAGTGAATAATGTTAATTTCGAGATTTATCCCGGCGAGATTTTTGTCATCATGGGCTTGTCAGGAAGCGGAAAATCCACTTTGATCCGCATGTTCAATCGTTTGATCGATCCGACATTGGGTGAAATCTTAATTGATGATGAAGATATCGTGAAGATGAACGCGGCCCGCTTAAGGGAAGTCAGACAAAAGAAAATAAGCATGGTCTTTCAGAACTTTGCTTTATTTCCGCATAAAACGATATTGGAAAACGCCGAATTCGGGCTCGAAATTCAAAAAGTGGATCCAGCGAAACGTCATGAAAATGCGATGAAGGCTCTTGAGGCCGTTGGATTGAAAGGCTACGAAAATCAACTGCCATCACAGCTTAGCGGCGGTATGCAGCAAAGGGTTGGGTTAGCCCGGGCACTCGCAAGTGATACGGACATATTATTAATGGATGAGGCCTTCAGTGCCCTTGATCCATTGATTCGCAAGGATATGCAGGATGAACTGATTCAAATCCAAGATCAGTATAAAAAAACGATCATTTTCATTACACATGATCTTGATGAAGCATTAAGAATAGGGGATCGAATTGCCCTCATGAAAGATGGAAGTGTAATTCAATTGGGAACCCCTGAACAAATCATGATGAATCCAGCCAATGAATTCGTCGAGAAGTTTGTGGAAGATGTTGATCTATCAAAAGTATTGACAGCATCTCATGTGATGATACGCCCAGAGAAGATCGCGGTGGACAGAGGTCCGAGGGTTGCCTTGGAAATCATGCGTAAACAAGGGTATTCCAGCATTTTTGTTGTCGATAGAAAGCAGAAGTTATTGGGGGCCGTGACTGCTGAACAGGCTCGTCAGGCAATGAGCAATAACCAATCGATCTCAGAAGTGATGTCAACTGATATCCCAACTGTAAAAGAGGATGAATTACTTGGAAACCTCATGGATGTGATGGCGACTTCAAGCTTGCCAATCTCAGTCATCGATGATCAAAACAGAATTAAAGGAATCCTTCTTCGCGGTGCCGTTATTGGTGCTTTGGCCGGGAATAAAGATTCCTTGAATGAAATGGAGAGTGAATAATTCAATGAATATGCCGAAAATCCCACTAGGAGCTTGGGTCGATTCTTTAGTGGATTGGATAACTATTGTATTTGCTGGATTATTTACATTTATTACGGATGTAATCGAGGGTCTTTTGAATATCTTGGTCGATGTAATGAGTGCAGGACCTTCGATTGTTTTAATCATCGTCCTGACCCTTTTAGTTACTTATACAAGCAAATGGCCATTAGGAGTATTTGCATTCATCAGCTTGCTATTGATTGATAATCTGGGTTATTGGGAATCAAGCATCCAAACTCTGGCAATCGTTATATTGTCAGGAGCTTTAACGATAGTGATCGGGATACCGATCGGAATATGGTGTGCCCAAAATAAAACCGTGCGCAATATCGTAACCCCAATCTTGGATTTCATGCAAACGATGCCTGCATTCGTTTATTTGATCCCTTCGATATTATTTTTTGGAATAGGGGTAGTGCCTGGGATCATTGCGTCATTCATTTTCGCTATCGCACCGACGATCCGAATGACCAATCTTGGGATTCAGGAAGTGCCTAATGATTTGATCGAGGCATCGGATGCTTTTGGTTCCACCAGCAGCCAAAAGTTATTCAAGGTACAAATACCATTGGCTACGCCAACGATCATGGCAGGAGTTAACCAAAGCATCATGCTCGCACTGTCAATGGTTGTTACAGCCTCATTGGTTGGGGCACCCGGACTTGGTGCTGATGTCTACAGGGCTGTCAGCCAAATTAATGTTGGGCAAGGATTTGAAGCAGGATTATCCATCGTAATCATTGCAATCATTTTAGATCGTATCACGCAAAACCTTCGTAAACCAGCTTACGAACATATCGTTAGCAGGAAAATCATTTTTACAATATTGGCTTTACTCGTTGTGGGTACGGCACTATTCGGTGTTTTTACAAAAGAAAAAGCTGTGAACGGGGATGAAAACAGTCTTGCTGCCAAGGTAAATTATGAAATCATCGGAATTGAACCTGGAGCAGGGATAATGAAGTTGACTAAAACGGCAATGGATGATTATAAGCTGGATGATTGGAAAGTGGTTGAAGGGTCATCGGCAGCAATGGTTGCAGAATTGAAAAAAGCAATTGATAAAAAAGAACCAATCGTCGTTACAGGATGGTCACCGCATTGGATGTTCTCGAAGTATGACTTGAAATATCTCAAAGATCCGAAGGAAACCTTCGGCAAGTCTGAAAATATTAATTCGATTGCCAGAAAAGGCCTCGAACAAGATGCCCCTGGCGCTTATAAAATTCTTGATCAATTCTTCTGGGATACTAAAGATATGGAAGATGTAATGGTCAAGGTTACTGAAGGTATGACTCCTTCAGAAGCAGCAGAAAAATGGATAAAGGAAAATCAGGACAAAGTATCCGAATGGATCAAGGGTGCTGAATCAGGAAATGGTGAAAAAATCAAACTGGTTTATGTTGCTTGGGATACTGAAATCGCTAGTACGAATGTGATTGGCAAGGTACTGGAGCAGAATGGCTATGATGTAACATTGAGTCAGGTCGAAGTGGGGCCAATGTTTGCTGGCGTTGCAAACGGAAGTGCGGACGCAATGGTAGCTGCATGGCTCCCGGGAACACATCTTGAATACTATAATAAGTATAAAGATGAAATGGTTGACCTTGGGCCTAACTTAAAAGGAACAAAGCTTGGTCTGGTCGTACCGGATTACGTCGATATTGATTCGATTGAAGACTTGAAATAAGAAAACGCGGGAAATTTGTATGATCCCCTACAGGTAGACTGTTCTTAACAGTTTACCTGTAGGGGATTTTTCTATGGAAAAAAGCGGAAAAGAATTTATGCGAGATGTCAAACGTTTTAAGTTGGATGAAGGGTTAGTCATATAGTCAGCTTCGTGAGCGATAAAGAGTGATACCAAAAGGAAGATGTCCAATAAAGCTTTTTGAAGATGAAGGTGATGTATGTAAGCACGTCAGAAGTTAGCCGCAAATTTTGTTCATGTAAGACCTATCCAGCTCCATTTTGGCCTGGCTTAGGATGGAACTGAAGGACGACAGTATACATCCAGCTTTAAAATCTATAATACCAGTAACGTTGAATCGCCTGAATAAATTGAGGGCGATTTTTTCTTTCATCAGAAGTAACACAATAACATTTTATATGTATCCTATTTCAGTTAAACGATAACCGATATGTTAATGAACCATTTTATACAAGTTGATTTTATTACAGGTGCAAAAGTAGTTCCCATTCTTAAGAAGGCATCAAGCTTGATGAGAAAGTCTTTTTAAGGGGAATGGTGGCAAAATTGAGAATTAATAAAGTGCGGGGTGTGTAAAACAAGCGGTTTTACAGGAGAAATTAGTTGGCATGGTTTTTGCTTATATAAATAAGAGTAAATCAAAAAAGGAGGAAGAGCTGAATAGCCAACTATTTGGTAAGAGTCTCGGAGAGAATGACGGCTATTAAAGTACTCCTCTCCATTGTTTCAGGAACCATTGTCAGATTCGTACTAGGTTTGCTCGGCGGATATGGATCAATTTACGGACGATATGGAATATATCATCGTGAATCCTGGTACAAGATCATAAATACGGCCATGCAATTACTGCTGCAGGAAATGGTTGTATGGCTGCTCCGGATTGTGAATGATATCTTGATGCAAGAGCGATCAAGTAATGGAGACAATCTGTATAACATTGAGAACAAAATATAGGGGGGATTGTATTTATGAAAGAGATCAAAACTGAGCAAGAGTTTGATGAGGCGATTTTATCAACAAAACCAGTTGTTGCCAAATTTTATGTTGAATGGTGCCCGGACTGTCAGAATACCAATTTATTCATGCCAATTGTAGAAGAAGCGTATAAAGAAAAAATAGATATGATTGCAGTAAATCGAGACCATTTTCCAGAACTATTAGAGAAGCTAGATGTGTATGGAATCCCAAGCTTCATTGCTTTTCAAGAAGGGAAGGAACTTAATCGCTTTGTAAGTAAAATCGGAAAAAGCCAGGAAGAGGTTGAACAGTTTCTCAATCAAATCGTAGAAAGTGGGAAATTAAAAAGATAATTGTTTATTAGAGTATTTAATTGGAGGCGCCTATCCAAAAAGATTTCCGTGCCGCCTCCATGCAAATCCAATACTGAAACTCAATAAGAGCTGCTCTACTTTGTAACGTTAATCAGAGACCCACGTTAATCTGAAGCCAATAAATATTGAGTAGTTACACAATATTTATTGGCAATATATTCAAAACCACCGGTTTTATCACCTTATTTTTTTTATAGGAACTTTACAGTGTTCAGGGCTAGAAGAGAAGAATAGATAACTTTTAATATAACTTTCTTGCTTTAGGGGATTATGCTCGCATTTGTTGGAGGGGAGCTGTCGGCGAAACAAGCTAATCATTAATGCTGAAGCGTTAGATTGGTGAGCTACTTTATAAAATTGAGATGAGGTGCTTAGAATGGCAAAGATGAAGGATGAAAACCATTACAAAATTTTGATTGTAGGGGGTGGCAGTGCCGGGATTACGGTCGCAGCTCGTCTCTTGCGTGAATCACGTACTCTGAGCGGAAACATTGCTATCATTGATCCTGCGACGAAACATTATTATCAGCCATTATGGACACTTGTGGGAGCTGGCGAAGCTGACAAAACCGTAACACAAAGGGAGGAAGCATCCGTTATTCCGAGCGGAGCAGTGTGGGTACAGGATGCGATAACCACTTTTGAGCCCGATGAAAATGCTGTTGTAACAGCATCCGGAAAGAAACTGCACTACGAATATCTAGTTGTCGCAGCCGGGATTCAAATTGACTGGCATAAAATCAAAGGTTTAAAAGAGAGTATTGGAAAGAATGGTGTATGTAGTAATTACTCTTATGATTATGTTGATGGCACCTGGGAGGCAATCAGAAACTTCAAGGGGGGGACTTCCATTTTCACCAACCCGAACACGCCGGTAAAATGCGGTGGGGCTCCTCAAAAAATTATGTATATGGCAGAAGACTATTTCAGAAAATTAGGAGTTCGCGAGCAATCTTCAGTTATTTTTGTTTCAGGGAACCCATCCATATTCAATGTAAAAAAATATGAACAGGCACTAAATAAAATAATTGAACGAAAAGAAATAGAGACATATTTTATGCATCATCTTATTGAAATTGATGGTGAGAAGAAGCGAGCGACATTTGAAAACCTGAACACGGAAGAGCGCGTGATTATGCATTATGACATGATACATGTGGTACCACCGATGAGCGCTCCTGATTTTATCAAGAATAGTTCGCTCGCGGCAAGTAGTGGGTGGCTGGATGTGGACAAATATACTCTTCAGCATCAACACTATGACAATGTATTTGGCATAGGGGATTGCACAAACCTGCCTACATCGAAAACGGGGGCTGCGATTCGCAAACAAGCGCCCGTGCTTGTGAAAAATTTGCTTCATCGGATGCGTGCCAAACTTATGGTTCATAAATATGACGGCTATACATCATGTCCGCTTGTTACCGGATATGGGCGGCTTATACTGGCTGAGTTCAATTATGATTTACAGCCGCAAGAAACCTTTCCAATCGATCAATCCCGTGAGAGGTTCAGTATGTATTTATTGAAGAAAAACTTGCTTCCCCTTATGTATTGGAACGGAATGCTTAAAGGAAGGATGTAAAAGCCATAACAAAACATCAGTATCCGAGGTGCTTGAAAGGAGAAAGGTTTATGCTATTAAAGTATTTTTATGATGAGAAACTGGCTCAAGCTTCCTACCTTGTGGGATGTCAGGCTACCGGGGAAGCGATCATTGTCGATCCGTCACGTAATATAGAACCTTACATAAAAACGGCAAGAGCACATGGTGTGAGAATCGTGGGCGTAACGGAAACACACATCCATGCCGATTTTTTGTCTGGTTCGCTGGAGCTGGCTTCCAGGCTTGAAACGACATTGTATTTGTCTGATGAGGGGAGGCCGGACTGGAAATATGAGTACGCAACTGGGTATGACCACCGCTTTCTGAGAAATGGAGATGTATTTGCCATTGGAAATATCCATTTTGAGGTGGTACATACGCCAGGACACACACCTGAGCATATATCGCTGCTCGTAACAGATGGGGGTGCATCTACCAAGGATCCGCTCGGCATATTTACCGGGGATTTTGTATTTGTGGGTGATGTGGGGCGTCCCGACTTAATAGAAAAAGCCGTAGGGGTACATGGTTCTTCAGAAAAAATGGCACGCATGATGTATCGGTCATTGCAACAATTTAAAAACTTTCCAGATTATTTGCAAGTATGGCCAGGGCATGGGGCGGGCAGTGCCTGTGGTAAAGCGCTAGGTGCGATCCCGTCGTCAACCATCGGATATGAAAAACGGACAAATTGGGCACTGCAATATAATGATGAAAATCTCTTTGTTGAAGCGCTGTTGGCTGGGCAACCTGAGGCACCCCCTTATTTTTCAATGATGAAGCGGTTGAATAAAGATGGAGCGCAACAAATCCGAAGGATAGCAGCGCCACTTCCTATGGTGGGGTCAATAGATATTGTGCAGGAGTGGTCGGAACAGGGAATAGTCTTGGATACACGCCCGGCCAGTGCATTTGCCTCCAAGCATATACGGGGCTCAATTAATATCCCATTTAACAAATCATTTGTAACGTGGGCGGGGTGGCTGTTGGATTATGACTTGCCTATATATCTTCTGGCAAGCAATGATGATGTCGCAGATATTGTAAAAGATCTCCAGTCTATTGGCTTGGATCGCGTCATTGCAACATTGGATCCATATATCATTGAGCAGGCTGGCGAATCTGATTCACGTGTTATGAAATATGAAGAAGTGACAATGGACATGATAGATGACGCCATTCAAACAGAAAGCATCTATGTGCTAGATGTCCGAAGCATGGCCGAATGGCAGGAAGGCCATTTTCCACAAGCTAATCATGTCATGCTTGGCCATTTACAAGAACAGGCACCTAACCTTCCGCATGATAAGCCAATTTTAGTTTATTGCAAATCCGGAGGAAGATCAGCCATCGCTGCAAGCCTTCTGCAAGTTCATGGTTTTAAAGAAGTACAAAGCCTTGTAGGTGGGTATGAGGAATGGCGGAAACGGAAGAAGTTGTGACCTACCAGAAATCTTGTGAAATGTTTTGATTTTCTCATCTATAAGAAAATATTTCCTAAGATTGTAAAAGTGCTAATGTTTAGGCTAAAAGGGTTTAAAAAAAAGACCGCGGTATTAGGGAATTCCATTAAGATATTATATGAAAATAAGAAGATTTTATAAGAGAAATGAGTTGGCATGACAATTGCTTATATAAAAGGCAGGATACACAAGCAAACATGAGAAGGAGAGATACTCGATGAAATATAACTTTGACCAAGAAATCCGTCGACTGAACACTGACTGCGAAAAGTGGGATGATCTTGAAAATCATTTCGGCGTAAAGGATGTTATACCGATGTGGGTGGCCGATATGGATTTTCAGTCTCCACAACCTATCATCGAAGCATTAAAACAACGTGTGGAGCACGGTGTTTATGGCTACACGCTTAGACCGGAATCATATATAGAATCCATTGTTGGTTGGCTGAAAAGAAGGCATCGATGGTCCATTGAGAAAGAATGGATTACCCACAGCCCAGGAGTGATTCCAGCCCTATCGTTGGCGATTCAGTCCTTCACGCAGACAGGGGACAAGATTATTATCCAACCGCCTGTTTACCATCATTTTGCCCGTGTGATCCAAGCGAACGGCCGTGAAATTGTAAACAACCCGCTTAAGCTTGAAAATGGGCGTTATTTAATAGATTTTGAAGACCTAGAGGCAAAGATGGATTCAAAAGTGAAAATGTTGATTCTATGTAGTCCCCATAACCCAATCGGAAGGGTATGGAGCAGAGAAGAATTGACGAGACTGGGGCAGCTTTGTATGAAGCACAATATTCTCGTTGTCGCAGATGAAATTCATTTTGATTTTGTTTATAAAACACATACCCATATTCCTTTTGCCTCTATTTCAGAAGAGTTTGCGAATCATTCTCTTACCTGCATTGCTCCAAGCAAAACTTTTAACCTAATGGGTGTGCAGACGTCAAGCATCATTATTCCAAACCAGCAACTGCGTGAAAGGTATGACCGGGAACTTAATACATTATCCATTGGTTCACCGAACATATTTGGTGTTGTTGCGTTAGAGGCTGCATACCGCCATGGAGAGGAATGGCTGGATCAGCTCCTCGAATATTTGCAGGGGAATCTGGAGTTCACTCTGGGTTATTTCAGCGAAAACATCCCGCAAATCAAAGTCATTCAGCCTGAAGGCTCATACCTTGTATGGCTTGATTGCCGAGAATTGGGAGTTGAAGAAATGGATCAATTTATGTTGCGCCGAGCAAGGGTTGCCATGAATGAAGGGCAGATCTTCGGTATGGAAGGAGAAGGGTTTATGCGGCTTAATATCGCTTGCCCGCGTTCGATGTTGAAAAATGCGTTGGGTGGCATAGAAAAAGCTGTTTCCTCTTTGTGTAAAGCGTAGAAATTTATTTTATTATAGAATTATTTCATACAGCCCTATAGCAGAGGAGGATAATATGGCAGGCTTTACCGGCATACAAAAATTTATTCAAGATTACGCTGAGAACACGGCAGGTATCCTTGGTCTGGATTTAACGGTGCTTGATGAAAAGGGCGTTCGCGTTAGCGGAACCGGCTACTATAAAGACCTCATTGGCAAAACGGCTCCGGAAGGCTCCTTTTTCAGAATGATATTGGAAACAGGGGAGCCTGGAGTGGTTTACGATGTGAAAAAAAATGAGTCGCAATGTAGGAGTTGTAAATTCGTGAATCAATGCAAAGAGCTCGCGACCATTGGGTTTCCTATTGTAAAGCAAGATAAACCGGTTGGCGTCATCGGCATGATTGGTTTTTCCCTTGAACAAAAGGAAAAAATGATTATAGAATCAGAGAACCTCATACAGTTTTTACGCAATGTTAGTACAATGTTGGTCAATAAATTAGCAATGCTGGACCTTGGTAAAGAACAGGGTTGCAAAATTCAAGAAGATATACCGGCATCCCCGAAATCCATTACTTTTGAAAACATTCTTGGTAAAGATTCCGGGCTTCAAGATGTTATTAAAAAAGCAAAAAGGATTGTCAACAGCCCATCCACTGTGTTGATTAGGGGAGATAGTGGTACGGGGAAGGAATTATTGGCTAAGGCGATTCATTTTGAAAGCAAGCGTCGAATGCATTCATTTGTAGCAGTTAATTGCGCTGCCATACCTGAAAGCTTGTTAGAAAGTGAATTGTTTGGATATGAGGGCGGATCATTTACTGGCTCAAGGCGGAATGGGAAAATGGGGAAATTCGAATTAGCGCACAACGGAACCATTTTTCTTGATGAAATTGGAGATATGCCGCTTTTCTTGCAGCCAAAGTTATTACGGGTTTTACAGGAAAAAGAGATTGAAAGAATCGGTGGTAATAAAGCGATCGAGATTAATGTACGGGTGATTGCGGCCACTCACCGTAACCTGGAGGAAATGGTAAAAAGCGGAACCTTTCGCGAGGATTTATATTATCGTCTCAATGTCCTCCCTCTCCATACCAAACCATTGAAAAAGCGGCGTGATGATATTGTTTTGTATCTCGAACATTTCATTCATAAACATTGTATGATCATGCAAAGGAATCCACTGAGACTTGACCCCGTGCTGGAGAGGTGGCTCATTCGTTATGATTGGCCCGGGAATATACGGCAATTGGAAAACGCAGTAGAATATATGGTGAATATGGCCGAATCGGATATTGTGGGCTTTCAAGATTTACCTGACTATCTCTTTCAACGGGATCCTCTCTCTGTTGAGTGTGGTGGTTTAAGCTTAGAACAAATGATTTCAGAATATGAAAAAGACGTAATCCAGAGCTATTTCCTGGCTGAAAAATATCGAGATGATAAAGAACAGATTGCCAGGGAACTACAGATTAGCCTCTCTACTCTATATCGCAAGTTGGAAAAGTATAAATTATGTTAACTTCATCTTTACTCAAATAATATTAATGCGGGGAAGTGCTTATAGCATTTTCTCGGCTGAATTATAAGTGGAAGGCAGAGGTACTTTATTAGTTAACAGAAAATTATAAAAAATAAAAAGAACAACAAGGTGAGCCTGCATACCAATTGTATTTGAACTATGAGTAAACAGGGGGTGCAATATGGGGAAATTAGAAGCGGAGATAAGCAACACCCTAGAAGGGCGAAATCAAAAGTCATCATTACAAAGGAAGTTGAAATCCAGACATTTAACGATGATGGCCATTGGTGGCGCTATTGGAACTGGATTGTTTGTATCCAGCGGATCGACGATTAGCACTGCGGGGCCGGGAGGAGCGCTTGCTGCATATATTCTGGTAGGAATCATGGTCTATTTTGTCATGAATAGTTTAGGGGAGCTATCGGCCTTCTTACCGGTCCCGGGGGCCTTTGATATCTATGCATCAAAGTATATCGATCCTGCGTTAGGCTTTGCGTTAGGTTGGAACTATTGGTATACAACCGCGATAACGGTTCCTGCAGATTTGGTGGCCTCTACCCTTATTATGAAATATTGGTTTCCAGACTCACCTTCCATACTGTGGAGCGCACTATTTCTGGGGTTGTTGCTAATCTTAAATGTTTTATCAGTCAAGGCATATGGGGAAAGCGAATATTGGTTTGCCGGTATTAAGGTCATCTCGATCATCGTGTTTCTCGTTATTGGGGTTGCCATGATTTTTGGAATTATGGGAGGGCATGCGGCCGGGTTCAGTAACTTTACCCAAGGGGATGCTCCTTTCCATGGAGGGCTTATATCTATCTTTAGTGTAGTGCTCATCGCTGGCTTTTCGTTTCAGGGAACTGAAGTGATTGCGACGGCCGCAGGTGAAACCGAAAATCCATCGAAAAACGTGCCGAAAGCGATCCGGTCAATCTTCTGGCGCATCCTTATTTTCTACGTGCTGACGATTTTTGTTATCGGTTTGATTATCCCTTATACGGATCCAAACCTGCTTAAATCCGGCGTTGAAAATGTATCTATCAGCCCTTTCACGCTCGTTCTTCAGAGAGCTGGGTTGGCATTTGCCGCTTCCGTAATGAATGCAGTGCTTCTTACCTCTGTATTATCAGCTGCAAATTCAGCAATGTATGCTTCTTCACGCATGCTTTGGGCTTTAGCAAAAGAAGGGAAGGCACCAAGAATCTTTGCTAGTCTTAATCGGAAGGGAATTCCCATGTTGGCGCTCTGTGCAACGGCAATTATAGGACTAGTCTCTTTTTTGGCTTCCCTTTTTGGAAATGGTTCCGTTTTTATATGGCTGATAAATGCTTCAGCCCTTACTGGATTTATCAAATGGTTCGGGATTGCCGCTAGTCATTACCGCTTCCGTAAAGCATATGTAGCACAAGGTCGAGATCTAAATGAATTGCCATTTAAAGCCAAATGGTACCCTCTGGGCCCGGTTATCACACTGTTATTTTTTGTGGTTTTCATTCTTGGACAGACTCTTTTTTTCGGACATCAGATTGGCTGGGCGGAAATACTGGCTACCTACATTGGTCTACCTATTTTCTTACTTCTCTGGTTGGGTTATAAAATCATTAAGAAAACAAAAATGGTGCCGCTCATGGAGTGTGATTTTGAGCGAAAAGAATAAGTGGGAAGGCTGTTTCATGTAAGCGTTGCATTTAGAGGGATATTACATTCAAGTCCGTTTTAACGGAATTACAAAAAAAGAGGTGGTTTATATGATAAAAGAAGCAGTCATAACAAAAGAAGCCCCCATGGCCATCGGTCCTTATTCACAAGGTATTAAGGCAGGAAATATAGTGTACACTTCAGGGCAGCTCCCAATTGATCCTGAGTCTGGAGAAATGCCTAATGATATTGAAGAGCAAACAAGGGTGTCATTGAGGAATCTTGAAAAGGTTTTAGAAGCGGCGGGATCAAGCTTACAGCAGGTAATAAAAACAACGGTTTTTTTAAGCGATATGAATCACTTTGCCGTGATGAATCAAGTATACGGAGAGTTTTTCCCTGATAATTATCCGGCAAGAAGTGCGGTTGAAGTTGCTCGTTTACCTAAAGATGCTTTTATTGAAATAGAAGCGGTGGCTATTATTTAATGATATATAATTGAAAAGGGAAGGCAGATTGATATTTAATGTAAATATGGCCAGTCTTAAACAAAGGCTCTTTTCGCAAAGATTGTTGTTTTTAAAAACTAAACGATTTAAGGTTGATTGGAGCGCAAATGCGAGACTCCTGCTGGAGCAGCGGGACAGGTGAGGCCCCACAGGCGTTTACGCCGAGGAGACTCACCGCCCGCCCCGCACAAAGCGAGCATCTGGAGGGGAAATTAACCATACCGCTTTACTTGGTAAATAGCAACAAAGTATGCGAAAGCAGCCTAAACAAAAAACATCAGGAGGAGTTTGAAAAATGAATTTAGCACAATTCCCCAGGCAGCGATATACACCAACAAATACACCAATTGAAAGATTAGATCACTTTTCTGAAGTTCTTGGGGGCCCATCCATTTATGTTAAACGAGATGATATGCTTGGTTTGACGGCGGGGGGAAATAAAACAAGAAAACTGGAATTCCTTGTTGCCGATGCATTGGATAAAGGTGCGGATACGTTGATTACATGTGGAGGCATTCAATCCAATCATTGCCGTTTAACATTAGCGGCAGCGGTTAAAGAGAAAATGAAGTGCATTCTTGTGTTGGAAGAAGGTCTTGAAAATTCTGAACCAGATTTTAACGGTAACTATTTTCTCTATCATTTATTGGGCGCTGAACAAATCAAAGTAGTGCCTAATGGAGCGGACTTAATGC
>NZ_JBNNIU010000016.1:0-75098 GCF_050269675.1 Peribacillus sp. NPDC076916 | reverse complement strand
AATGTTTGACTTGCTCATTTGCTTTTTTAATAGTGTGTGCTCACTTAAAATTTAACGTTGGCGCTTTGTTTTGTTCAGTTTTCAAAGAGCAATTTCACAATCGTTCTTTCGAACGGCTGTTTATTCATCATAACACATTATTGATTAGTTGTCAACTTCTGCGAAGTTTTTAACTTATTTTAAATCGCTGTGTTTTTCAGCGACCATTTCATCTTATCATTTTTATAGTAAGAAGTCAATAGTTATTTCTTTCAGCAATCTGCCGAAAGTGATGAAGTTTTTCGTTTCTCTTAGTTGGTGCTTATTTATATTAATCCCATTTCACATTAATGTCAACGCCTTTTTCCCATTTCTTTTATTTATATCTTTCACCGGTTATTGGCTTCTTCAGTTTATCAACAATTACAAGGCAATACTTATATAGTAGAAAGGTTGGCAACGATATATGGAATGGACCTAATAAGTATCTTATATCCTTTTTTAATGCTACTTAATGATAATGAAATCGGATTATAACCAAGTTGACTTCACAATTTTCATTATGCTATTATATAACCAAGTAAAATAATCGGAATAGTTAATTTTATTTATAACCATTCTATCAATAAAACTTAGCTAATTTAAAGGAGATGGGAATATGACAGCAGCAATGGTAATACCAGGTGCAGAATCTTTTTTCTTACCCGGCAATTCTATCGGCATTCTTATTTGCCATGGTTTTAACGGAACGCCACAAAGCGTAAGGTATTTAGGTGAAAAATTCGCCGCCAAAGGTTTTACTGTCTTCGCTCCCCGACTAGCGGGCCACGGAACGTATGAATATGAAATGGAAACGAGTCATTATCAGGAATGGATACAGGATGTTGAAATGGCTTATGCAAAATTAAAACGAACCTGCACCCATGTATTTGCCATCGGACAATCAATGGGAGGCGCCCTTGTTCTCGATTTAGCTACAAAAGTTGCTTGTGATGGAATTCTTACCATCAATGCCGCTCTCCAAGTTCCTGAATATGAAAAATATCGTAACCAATCGGTTCCGCGCTTCATTCCTGAAGGCAAGCCTGACATAAAAGACGGTACAACTAAAGAAATCACATATGACCAAGTTCCGGCAAAAGCTATTAATCAATTGCTCGATATAATGGAACATACCAGTCAAAAACTAGTAGACGTTTCGTGCCCGATACTCATCTTCCATTCTCCAGAAGATCACGTTGTACCAGACTCGTGTTCCTATCAGATTTACGATACTGTCATGTCCGGTGATAAGGAGATGGCTCCCCTTGAAAACTCATATCATGTGGCCTCGTTGGATCATGACAAAGATCATATCATTGATCGGTCATATCAGTTCATCCAGAGGTTAAGCAAAAGGGCAATAATCGCCTCTTAAACTCCTTACTCCATAAAAATCAGGTTTACCCTTACACTACATGGGTATATATAGTATATAAAGAAAAAGGAGGTAACATAATGAGCGGTTTATCGGACAAAGTAAAAAGTACTGTAAATAAAGTTAAAGGTGAAACGAAAGACCAAGTCGGAAACGCGAAAAATGATCCTCACTTACAAGCAGAAGGTAAAGTTGATAAATTAAAAGGCAATCTCCAAGATGGCATTAGTAAATTTAAAAATGACCGTTAATTGCAAATAACCGAATAGAGAATCCACTCTCTTAACGAACATTCTCATTTCATATAAGAGTGACCCCCTTTTATAGAGAAGAGGCGGCAGATAATCTGCCGCCTCTTCATTCTTCAATTCGCTTGTATAACAACAACACACATATCATCAGGTTGATCTTGCTGCATTTCCGGGGACATCAAAAAATCAATAGGGGGAGATTCTTTACAATCAAACCATCTTGTCGAGACCGCTTCTTTTATTTGGTCAAGTCCTTCCGTTCCTTCTCGATCTATTGCTTCCATGACTCCATCCGTAAATAGCATAAGCTGAATCTTCTCTTCATAATGAATGACGGATTTCTCTATTTTCATTTCGGTGAAGAACCCAACAGGACATGTCCCTTTTGAAAGTGAGGCCACTTTTCCATCGTCCATTAAAGCAAATCCCGGAGGATGTCCGGCATTCACATATTCCACTGTCTTTTGCTCTGTATCAATGATCATATAAATCGCGGTAAAATAATAATGCACTTGACTATCTTCTTTATTAAGGGTACTCATCCAGCGATTCATTTCGTTTATTACTGCCACTGGATCTGTATGTGTCCTTATGGCATCCCTCAATACGGAGGAAATGAACATGCACACAAGTGAGGCGGATATGCCGTGCCCCATCATATCCAACAGGATGATCCCATACCGATTTTCATCGATGCGGTGCCAATAGTACATATCCCCTGCTAATTTATTCGCAGGTAAGTATGATGCCCTTATAGTTAAGTGGTCATTTATAATGGGTTCACTTAATAAGCTGCTTTGAACCTGCATGGAAAGATCCAATTCATTGCGGATTTTTTCATCCTGCATTTTATGCCAATCTTTTTCATATTTAAGTCTTAACCCTACGCGAATCCTCGCAAGTAAATCTATTTTATTGATAGGCTTCATTATATAATCAATTCCACCAACATCAAGTGCCTCGGCCACCTTGTTTGAATCTTCAAGGGCGGTCACAAAAATCACGGGTATATCTCTAAGGTGAGGAATACTTTGAAGTCTCCTGCACGCCTCTATCCCATCGATCTCCGGCATCATGATATCAAGCAGAATGATATCAACTGAAGTCTCTTTAGGTTGCGGACTATCCACCTGTAAATATTCAAACATCTCAACAGCTGAAGTTAATGATAGAAAATCCGTATAGCCAGCTCGTTTTAGAATTTTCTCTATAACGAAAAGGTTAACCTGGTTATCATCTACGATTAAAATCGTCATTCTTTCATTCCCCTTTTGGCTTATATCGAGCGGCAACATTTATCTTTTTTTATTGATCTGTACTTTACTAAAACTCCTTAAAAAGGAAGTTTTCAATTATATTATAACGAAGTTCAGCCTCATTTAATAATGATAAACCACGCTAGCGATTTTACATGGAGACCAACTCAATATATATACCCCTTCTTCCGATACCTTAAACATAGATATGCAAAAAAAAAGTAAAAAATAATGCACTGAATTAAAAAGAAAGAGTCCGCTTATATGCGGACTCTTTCTTTTTACAATTTCCGATAAATTCGTTCCTTTGAGTCAAAGTCCTCATAATCTTCCGAAAAGGATGATGTATGCAGTGTTTCCTTGCTGCCAACCGCAAGAAAACCGTCTTTACAAAGACTGTCATAAAACAACTGATTAACATAGGTCTGTAATTCACCGGTAAAGTAAATCATCACATTCCGGCACATGATGATATGAAACTCATTGAACGAACCATCAGTAACTAAATTGTGCTGGAAAAACACAATGTTTTTAAGGAGACCCGAATCAAGATAAGCATTTTGATAATCGGTTGTATAATACTCCGAAAATTCCTGGTTTCCCCCAGCTTGCAAGTAGTTTTTCGTATAAGACTGCATTCTATTTAAAGGTAATATCCCTTTTTCCGCATGACGGAGGACTTCTTCATTCATATCAGTGGCATAAATCCTCGCCTTATCATAAAGCCCTTCTTCCTTGAGGATGATCGCCATAGAAAAGGCTTCTTCACCGGTCGAACAACCCGCATGCCAAATTCTGATTTCAGGAAGTTTTTTCAGGAGCGGTACAATATTTAAACGAAAGGCTTTAAAAAATTCCGGATCGCGAAACATTTCAGTGACATTTATCGAAAAATCTCCCAAAAGCTTCTCGACATACCCTTTTTCATATAAAACCATCTCTATCATTCCGCTAATCCTGCGAATATGGTCCAGTCTCATTCTATTTTCAACTCTTCTTTTTATTGAAGAACGCATATATTTGCGAAAGTCAAAGCCAGAAACGGTGTAAATGGCCTCTAACAATAATTCAATTTCCAAATCTTCTCTTTCTTCAATCGTTAAAGTATCCTTCATGCAAAACCTTCCTTACCCGTACGTACTATCAATCAATTAGTCAGCCATACTCTTAGGACGGATAGCAACTGATCCAGTTTCAACGGCTTGCTGACATAATCGGAAGCGCCAGCCTTCAGGCATTTTTCCCTATCGCCTTTCATCGCTTTCGCAGTTAGCGCGATGATTGGAAGTTCCTCGAACTTACTTTGCTCGCGAATTCTGGTCATCGTTTCGTAACCGTCCATGCCCGGCATCATGATATCCATCAATATAACATCTATATCGTTTCCTTTTTCAAGGAGTTCCAAACATTCGTAGCCGTTTTCAGCTGTAAGGATTTCCATCCCCTCATGCTTCAGCGCATTTTTCAGAGCAAATATATTACGGTGATCATCATCAACGACCAGTACTGTTTTATTGCAGAATGGTTTGACCTTATTCCGATCTTCTTCATCCATTATAACTACATCCGATTCTCCTTGACCGCCAAAGGCCGCGGTAGAATCATCGTGGCTAGCTGCTGCCACTTCCGGAGCAGCAGCTATTGCTTCGCCGACATTTTTGAAGCCCTCTGGCATACTTGGAATAAAGAAAGTAAAGGTACTGCCTTGCCCTTCTTCACTATCTACAATGACCCAGCCTCCCAGAAGTTTGGCAAATTCACGGCAAATAGATAGCCCTAGGCCTGTACCGCCATATTTTCTCATCGTAGCTCCGTCACCTTGCTGGAACGCTTCAAAGATAAGTTTTTGCTTCTCTTTTGATATTCCGATGCCCGTATCCGTCACCTTAATTTCAACCCAATTGCTAGCCCCTTTTGTCTGTATCCATTGTGCTACATTTTCTTCATCAGCTTTTTGGATTTGGACAGACACAGAACCTTTTTCCGTGAATTTAAATGCATTGGATAACAGGTTTTTCAAAATTTGCTGGAAGCGCTGTTCATCCGTAAAGAAGATATCCGGAACGTTTTTACTTTTTTCTATTATAAAGTCAATGTTCTTTTTCTTCGCTACATGATCGAAGTTACGGTGCAATAACTCAGGAAGTTCACTCAAATTCATTTCGTCAAAGACCACTTCAAGTTTTCCGACTTCAACTTTTGATAAATCCAAAATGTCATTGATCAACATTAATAAGTCTTGGCCCGATGAATTAATGACACGAGCGAATTCCTGTTGCTCTTCATTTAATTTACTATCATTTGGATCTGAAAGCATTTCAGATAAAATCAGAATACTATTGAGCGGTGTCCGCAATTCATGGGACATATTTGCCATGAACTCCGATTTGTATTTTGAACTTAACTTTAATTCTTCTGCCTGTTTTTCAAGATTTTGTTTTGCAACTTGAAGCTCTTTAGATTTCTCTTCAGTTTCACGATTTCTCTCTTCTAATTGTTCATTGATCATTCTCAGCTCTTCAGCCTGTGTTTGCAGTTCCTCCGATTGGGCTTGCATTTCCTCTGATTGTGACTGCAATTCTTCCGATTGAGCCTGTAACTCTTCGGTCTGTGCTTGTGATTCTTTCAATAAACGCTCTATTTCCATCCGGCCTTCTACATTATTAATCGTGATGCCTAAAGTATCAAGAACCTGGTTAAGGAAAGATTTTTGCAACTTCGTAAAAGTTTCCAAACTCGCCAGTTCCACCATCGCCACAACTTCATCCTCAAAAACGACTGGCGCAATGACAATGCTTTTAGGGTTGACTTCCCCTAATCCTGTCGTAACCAATTGAAAATCTTCAGGAATATCGTCAATGACTTTGGATTTCTTTTCAAGGGCGCATTGTCCGATCAGCCCTTCGCCAAGACGGAATTCACGTCTGCCTGAATCTTCGCCATCTCCAGCAAAGCTGGCAAGCTTCACAAAACGCATATCAACACCCTCACCCCGTTTGACGTAAAAAGCTCCAATTGAAGCCCCCATCATCGGTGCAAGTCTTGTAATGAACCGGTCAGCCAGAACCTCCACATCAACAATGCGCTGATACATGGTAGCTATATCCGCCACACGGGTCTGGATCCAGTTCTGTTCACTGATCTTTTCAGTGAAATCTTTCTCTTTTCGATTATAGTCTTCAAGAGATTCCGCCATATCATTGAACGATCTCGCTATATCACTAATTTCATCAGTAGTTCGAACCGGAATTCTTGGTATGACCGATAAATTTTTGAAATCGATATTTTTGATGACATTCGTAATCGATTGCAAATCCTTCGAAGTACTGCGAATCATCCAAACAACCGTTACGGAAATAACCAAAATGCTGAGGATAACCGCAAAAATCACAAAACCGATCATATCTTCATAGGTTTGTTTCGAATTACTTAATGTATCTTTCATGACGCCTTCTTGGTAATCTTTAAATTCGTCCATCGTACTGATGACTTTCGTACGTTTTTCCCTTTGATCAACCATCAGGCTTGTTAAATCCGATGAGTTTCCCGACTTTATCTTTTGGATGATCTCAGATTCCGTTATGGAGTAAGAAGCATATTGAGTCTCGAACTCTTTCAGTAATTGCTTTGCTTTCGTCTTATTTAACGTACCTGATAACCCAGCAATTTTTGATTCAATCAAACTATGATTCTCATTGATGATTTCGAGGCTCTCTGCTCTTTCTACTTTGTTTGCATCATTAGCTGCAAACAGGATTTCACGGTCCGACCTGGAAAAAAGCTGACGGATTTCCATCGAATCTTGAACTTTTTCATAGCGATTTTCAACTATTTCAGTCATGCTGCTCTTTAAATTGTTAAGCGTAACCATCATGAAAGAAAGTAAAATAGCCAAGAAAAGTAAGATTAAACCAAATCCCAACATTTGCTTCTTCTTAAAACCCATTTTCCCGCCCACCTTCGATACTTATTTATATCAGCCAAAAATAAACGGCTTTGCAAAATAAATCTTAATACTATCATCAGTACTACTTTTGAAGAACTTTTTTATATTGAAACTTTAAAATGATATATATAGATAGATTCATTGCTCAAAGTCAATTTTAACATTTTCCAAGCTAAAATGGTTACCTACAGTGTATTTTTTTATGGAATTTATTTTCCAATTACGCAACAGTCTGCTTTAACCATTGTTATGATGGTCATTGTTCGAACCAATGAGCATTAATAAAAGCCGAAAGTTTCCACTTTCGGCTTTTATTGTGATCCTATTTATTTAATCTTCTTCACTTCAACATATAAAACATGGTGGCCGTCCATTTCCTTTACAGTAAATTCATATCCGGCGTATTCGATTTTATCCCCGATTGCAATCTCAAATCTGCCTGTCAGGAACCATCCTCCCAATGTATCGATATCTTCCTCCGGCAAATCGATCGCCAAGGTATCATTGACATCTTCAACTAATGTTTTAGCGTCGAATACATAATGCCCTTCATCAATCTTTTGAATGAGCGGACGTTCATCCTGGTCAAATTCATCACGGATTTCCCCGACGATTTCTTCAAGAATGTCTTCAACCGTTACAAGACCGGCCGTTCCGCCATATTCATCAGTCAAAACTGCCATATGGATCCGTTCCTTCTGCATTTTCAGCAGCAAATCATGAATGGCGATCGTTTCAAGAACACGGATGATGGGTGTCACAAAGGAATCCACCGTCAAAGCTGTTACATTATCTTCTGTAATCGTCGCTGTATAAAGTCGCTTGATATTGACCATTCCCACAACATTATCTTTATCACCGTCTATGACCGGATATCTTGTGTATTGTTCTTCTTGAATAAGTTCAACAACTTCCAATAATGGCATGCCTTTTTCGATAACGGTCATTTCCGTACGCGGAACCATGATTTCATTGGCGATACGCTCATCAAATTCAAATATCTGATTTACATATTTGTATTCCGATTGGTTGATCTCACCGCTTTTATAGCTTTCCGATAAAATGATGCGCAGCTCTTCTTCGGAATGGGCCATTTCTGACTCAGATGCTGGCTTTAATCCGAAAATGCCTGTCAGAAGACGAGCAGAACCATTCAGTAACCAAATGAATGGGTATAAAATGCGGTAAAAGAGAATTAACGGCTTTGCAAAAAGCAAGGTTACCTCTTCAGCCTTTTGAATTGCAACCGTTTTTGGTGCCAGTTCACCGACTACAACATGAAGGAATGTTACGGAACCGAAAGCGATCAGGAACGAGATGATGTGACTTATGGATTCCTCTAATCCCCATTTAGTGAACAATGGTTTTAAGATCGCCTCCACCGTCGGTTCACCCAACACCCCCAAACCTAAGGCGGTTACTGTAATCCCCAATTGACAGGCAGATAAGTACTCATCGATATGCGTTGTCACTTTCTTGGCTGCGAGGGCATTTCTATGCCCTTCTTCAATTAATTGATTGATTCGGGAACTTCTGACTTTAACGATTGCAAATTCCGATGCTACGAAAAAAGCGGTTAATGCTATTAATACAGCTACTGCTAATAACTTTATAAAAATCTCCAATATGTGCGGGTTCGCCATATAGTGCCAATCCTTCTGACCTTTGGATTAGACATGTACGGCTTAATCCCAAGCACCTCCTGTATAAATGGTTATTTTCGTTTCAAAATGTTTTTTTTCCTTATAACATGAACCAAAACCATTTAGCCTATATTCGTTAATATGCACCTTCGTGCATAAAACTATAGAGATAAATTTTAATCATACCAGCAACAATAGTAATGATTGGATCAAGGCCATGCTTTCACTGGATACCTGTTTTTTTAGAAGAAGCTCACTTTTTCCATCCTTTTCAATCAAGGTGATGAATTCTTGAAGTTCCTCGTTCAGGCCATCCATTTTATTCTTGAGTTGAAGACCTTTTTCCTCAATTGCTGATGCGGCTTCCATTTCCTTTTTAAGTAGTTCTTTAATTTCTTCCAATGAAAGGTTTTCTCTTTTGTATCCTTCGATACGGCGGAGCCTTTCAAGTTCACCGACTGAATAATAACGGTAATTAGAGGCGGAACGTTCTGCTTTAAGCAAGCCTAGGTTCGTATAATAATCTACGGTTCGTTTCGTAACGTTCGCCATTTCCGCCAACTCGCCAATTTTTAAAGTCTCGTTCCCAACATAACCCCTCCTAACCGTCACGTGATGGTTTGACAAACTGAAAGCATGTCATTTCCTCCATGACGTTTTACTCTATTCAATCGTACATTATTTTATTTGAAATGAAAAATATTTATTACCCTCTTTTTACCCTTCAATGGAAAAACAAAAACCGATTAATTGAATAATCGGTTTAATTTTATCATTTAATCCACAGATTTATTTTTTTGTTTTAACTGAGAATTGATTGTTCAATATCTTAGGACCGCATTGGCATAGGGAAGAATGCTTTAGCCTTTTTATTGTTGTTCCGCATGTTTCACAAACTTTTGCTACCATTTATACTGTCCTCCTCACTTTAATTGCTTGTTATTTATTATACTACTTTTATAATGATAATCAATACTAAATTAAAATAATTATAAATAAGGTAGGCTTTGTCTTTATTTTATTAGCTTTCCACTTCACAAGTGATTATAATAAAGATAAAATATTATAAAACTCATAAGGAAAGTTGGTATTATTATGACGAATGAAATCCGTTCCATTCCCCGTCCCTTAGTACGAACGAATCAATGGGTCATTTTGTTAAGCGTAGCCACGGCCTTATTAACGGGACAAATGTGGATATTAGTGATTCCTTTAACAGCAGGACTTTTGGGTATGCTCTTTGATTTCAATCCAGTGATGCGTCTGGCCAAGCTCTTTCTGAAAAAGAAACCCTCCGATTATATTCCTGAAGATCATTCACAGCAACGATTCAACCAAGCCATAGCAGTCGTTTGCTTAGGACTTGGATTCACTTCTTTCTTGCTGGGGTGGAATGCTACCGGTTATATATTCACCTTGATGGTTGGAATGGCTTCTCTCATGGCCATTCTTGGATTCTGCATCGGCTGCTTTATCCTTTATCAATGGAAGCATTATTCCTATCGCCGATCTATTCGTTAATACCACAAATAAAATGGGACTGACATTCGTCAGTCCCATTTTATTATTCGGTTGCACGTGTCGAATTACTCTTTTTGACCCAAATGGTGGCCAATGCAATCAGCAATAATAATACACCTTGCGGTACCAGCGTTTCCATTGTTGGATAAAGACCTATCGTTTCTACAAATGGGAAAGAGCTGATCGTATTTGTCTGTATCACTTGAGAAACCTGAAGTGAGTGGATAGAGACTCCAAGAATCTTGAAAGCCAAGGCATATATGAGTATCGTTGCCACTTTAAAGAATAGGGTCATCGGTAATTTCACACTGTATCGCAGCATGATGAAACCGATCATCACTAAAATGAGGAAGGCAAGGAAAATCCCGCTCAGCAGCTGCTTTAATTCCATATAAGGAGCCATTCCAGCATAAAAGATAATCGTCTCGGCACCTTCACGGAATATGGATAGAAAACTGATTAAAGCGAATGAGATGATGCTCCCCGTCGCAATGGCCTGGTTCATTTGCTTGCCGATATACTGGTTCCATGCATGGACATTCGATTTACTATGAAGCCAAAGACCAATTGTCAACATCATCAATACTGCCATAATACCAGTGATTCCCTCAATATATTCCCGGTTTGAAGCAGCCGTGATCTGAGAGAAAACGATATTGATTATGACCGCCAATATGGAACTGGCAACTAAACCCGCAGCAACCCCTGTCCAAATCCATTTTTGTTTGTCCGCTTGCCCGATTTTCTTTAGGAAAGACAGTAATGTAGCTACAATCAAGAGTGCTTCCAACCCTTCCCGTAAAAGGATCAGAGCTGCATCCCAGGTTGTATAACCCGTATCCTCAATTAAAGAGAGTAACCTTGTGTTTAAATCGGATACGATTCCCTTTGCTTCATCCGCCTTTACCTTTTTCGATTGCAATAGGCTGATTGCGGTCGGAATTTTCGTTTCCATATCGCTGTAAAGCTTGCTGTCCCTTGTGGAAACCTCCCCTTCTACATTGGGCCAAATTGTTAAGATTTCATTTAGCTTATCAACGGCAGAATCGATGTCATCCTTTTCGATATCCGTTGCACTTCCTTGTAAAAGTTCTGTTACATCCCCAAGTGAATAGGTGTTTTTCTGGCTTCCCACTTCAACTTTACCAGCAAGGAAATCCTCGATTAGACCCTTCAATTCAGTTAAATTTTTTTGAGCCTTTTCCGGATCAGGTGGGTCTTGGGTAATCGCTATCCGCACAAAGGCCATTTTCGTTTCAAACTCACCATATGTAGCAACACTTTTCTCCCTGACAATGACCTCTGCATCGGTCCATTGATTCAGGAGATTGTTATATTGAACTTTGGCTTGATCAATGTCACCTTCAGTTATCAAAGCCTCCAACTTATCTATTAATGGAAGTATCGCTTGTAACCGTTCTTTATAGTCCGTCTTGTCCACAGGGTTTTCGTTTGTATCATAAATAACAAGAGTACTTGATAATGCCGATAATCGCTTTTTGATTTCACCTGTGGAGGCTTGGTCGCTCACAGCACTTTTTACAGCGGATAGCTTCTCGTCGACTTTCCTCGCACTCTCGCTGTCCGTTTTTATCGTTTTCCAATCTTGCTCGAATAGATCGATATTCTTCGATACTCCCTCAAGGTCGCCGGATTTTACCTTCATTAAACTATCGCCAATATAAACAAAAAGCTGATCATGGTTTTCACCCGCCGAAACCATCTTTATATCAGTCGAAAGAAATAAAAGACTGACGACTAAAACCAATATCCCACTCTTCCATCTAGAAACCGTCATAGTGGTCCCTCCTTATTCATGAACTAAAATCGCCAACTGGATAATATCCATGCTGGCGATTTTCACGTCCTCATTTGAAATTATATTTATCCAAAAAGGGAATCCCCGATATAGCCACCCTTTTTCACACCTGGTAAACAAGCGAACATGGCACTGCCCCTGTGAACGATATATTCGTTGAGCTTATCACTTTTCGCCAGTCGTTCTTGTATGGGTATGAATTGTTTACTTGGGTTTCGCTGAAAACAAATGAATAACAAGCCGGCATTGAAGCTCCCCGTTTTAGGATCCATTCCATCTGCATATGAATAGGGACGCCGCAATATCTTTGCTTTTCCGTCCCCCCTGGAAAGACTCATATGCGAATTTTCTGGAATGACCCGATTTCCATTTGGGTCTTTAGCTTCGAGATCCACGGTATCGAACTCATGCTTCATTCCTAGTGGGGCTCCGCTGTCGCGATGACGGCCAAACGTATTTTCTTGTTCTTTCAATATAGTCCGGTCCCAAACTTCAATGTACATCTGGATTCGGCGCACCACCATATAACTGCCTCCAACAAGCCAGTCAGGACCGTCCTCACCCTTCACCCAAACATGCTCATTCATTTCATTATTATCATTCGTATCCGGATTGACAGTCCCATCCTTAAACCCGAATAAGTTCCGCGGTGTCGTTTTCTGTGAATCGGCTTGCTTTGTACGTTGAAATCCTGTTTGTGCCCAATGAATGATCGCTTTCCCCCTGCCGATCCTCACTAAGTTCCGGACGGCATGGAAAGCCACTTGAAGATCATCTGCACATGCTTGAATACAAATATCCCCACCGCTCCATTCTTCTTCTAAAGCATCTAAAGGGAATTGGGGCAGGTCCTTTAATTCAGCAGGTCTTTTTGATTTCAAACCAAATCGATCTTTGCCATCCTTCGAAAAAAGGGTCGGACCCACGCCAAAAGTGATCGTTAAATTGGATGGTGATAATTCTTTCGCTTCCCCCGTATCCTTTGGGGGCATATTCGTATTAAGTGATGTATCACCAATCAAATTCCCTGCTGACATCTGAGCCGCAGCCTCTGTCCAATCCTTAAATAACTGAATTAAGTCTGACCTTTTATCCGTGGTTACTTCCAATGATGCGAAGTAAAGGTTATCTTGCGCTTCAGTGGTGATACCAGCTTGGTGCGCTCCATAAAAAGGAACAATATCCTTAGTTTGTCCCTTCGCCTTTTGTTCAGAAAGTGTCAGCAGCCCGCCAAAACCGGATGCCCCTATCACGACTCCGATTCCACCGACTCCTGCCGTTTTCAACATATTTCGACGACTCACCTTTTTTGTAAAAAGTCCGGTTTCATCTTTCGGTGTATGTTCTTTCAATTAAGATTCCTCCGTTACAATCCCTATTTGCGAAAGTGGTTCAGCTAATGCATCAATTGCTTGACTTAGCTCTTTGACTTCAGATTCCTTTAAATCCGTATATGAGATGTAGCCATTCCCTTCCTTATGCTTTTCAAGCAAGCCGTACACATCGTCAAAACGTTTTTGGATTTCCGCAGCAAGCTGCGCATCCTTTTCTTTTAAAGCTGGAGTAAGCAGTTCATAGATCTTCTCTGCACCTTCAACATTTGCCACAAAATCATATAAATCGGTATGGGAGTATCGGTCCTCTTCTCCTGTCACTTTACTCGTGGAAACTTCATTCAATAAATCCACCGCACCCGTGATCAACAAATCGGGTGTCACCTCAACCGTTTCAACTTTAGCACGAAGCAAATTAACATCACTCATTAATTGCTCTGCATACTTTTCGTATCCTTTCGTTGTATTTTCTTCCCATAATCCCATTTCAATCTTATGGTAACCGCCCCATTCTTCATCTTTGACATCCCCTTTACGCGCATCGATTTTGGGATCAAGATCGCCAAAAACTTCAGCGATGGGTTCCGCTCTCTCATAATGCATCCGTGCTGGTGCGTATAATTCCTTCGCCTTTTCAATATCACCGGCAGATACGGCCGTAGTGAATTCTTCCGTTGCGTTTACGAACTCTTCTATTTCACCAATGGCATATTCCCGGTACTCGCTAGATACACCATCAAGCTTACTCGCACTCACTTCTTTGGCCTTATCGTCAGCCGGTTTAGTTCCTTCCTTTTCCTGCGCACAGCCAAATAATAGACTGGTTGATAGTAAGACTGCTAATGACGCTTTTGCTTTCTTCATATTGTATTCTCCCTTTGAAATGGTTTGTAGATTCATATTAGCAGATAATGAAATTCATTATCAATATATATTTTAATGGAAACATGACATTATGCATTCTCTTCCAAAAACTTATTCCTTTTCCTTTCGGATGATAAGCCACCAGCTGGCTAAAAATAAAAAAGGCAGCCTATAAATCAGCTACCTTTCACGCTCACTCATTAACTTGTCATTTTCTTTGTCCATGATTTTCGTGATATCCACAACAAATTCATTGATCAATATTAGCTCTTGCTCATTATAAGCGGAGCATAACTCCTTGGTGGCCACAGAAAGCGATTGATAGTGCAATTTAATCTGTTCCTGTCTTTCCGGTATCGGCACAATCATGACCCTTCTTCCATCCAATTGATCTCGTTCTCTTTTAACATAACCGGATTTCTCAAGGCGATTGATCAGTGCCGTAACCGATCCCGTACTCAATCCTGTAATTTTGGATAATTCACCGGCTGTAATCGGTCCTGTTTCATTCAATATTTCAGCACTCTTTAAGTCCGTATGGGATACCCCTATTTTCTGGGCCATGTTTTGTTGAAATAAAACGGACCTCATACCATACCGCTGCAATCTTTGTGTTAAACTCTCTAACAGAGCTGCATTCACCCCATTATCGCTTGACATAAAATGCCACCCCTTTTACACTTAAATTTATCTTGATTTTCAAGATAAATGTTTTGTTTCATCTTAACGTTTACCCTTCAACCATGTAAAGGAAATTCATTAGCTGGTTGATATGAAGGAGGAAAATAAATGAACGTTCAAAAAAAACAAAAATTCATTGTTGCCGGTTTACTTTTGGGTATCTTGATGTCAGCAATGGATAATACGATTGTTGCGACTGCAATGGGAACGATCGTTTCTGATTTAGGCGGGTTCGATAAGTTTGTATGGGTGACATCTGCCTATATGGTCGCCACGATGGCAAGTATGCCGATTTTCGGTAAGCTTTCCGACATGTATGGAAGAAAGCGGTTTTTTATTTTTGGACTTATAGTCTTTTTGGTCGGTTCCGCATTATGCGGCATGGCTCAGAGCATCGTGCAGTTAAGTATCTTCCGTGCAATCCAGGGGATAGGCGGAGGCGCTTTGATGCCTATAGCCTTTACGATCATTTTTGATATTTTCCCACCTGAAAAACGCGGGAAATTAACTGGCCTTTTCGGCGCTGTATTTGGGGCTTCAAGTGTATTGGGACCGCTTTTAGGTGCTTATATTACTGAATACTCCAGCTGGCACTGGATTTTCTACGTCAATGTTCCGATTGGTGTCATTTCTTTATTTTTCATCTGGAATTATTACAAGGAGTCACCCAACACACAAGAACAAAAAATTGACTGGGGTGGCGCAGCAACTCTCGTCATTGCCGTTATCAGCTTAATGTTCGCTCTCGAACTGGGCGGGGAGTATGGCTGGAGTTCCTCTCCTATCATAGGTCTGTTTGCCAGTTTCGTGGTTTTCTTCGTTTCATTTTTCTTTTTCGAAAAAAGAGCAAAAGATCCAATCATTTCATTATGGCTGTTTAAAAGGCGATTATTTGCCACTTCTCAGATTTTAGCCATTCTTTATGGCGGCACATTCATTATTTTAACCGTCTATATCCCGATTTTCGTCCAGGCAGTCTACGGCGGTTCCGCAACAAATGCAGGATTGATCCTCACTCCCATGATGCTTGGTTCAGTATTCGGCAGTGCAGTTGGCGGGATATTCAATACAAAAACAAGCTTTCGCAACTTAATGACGATTTCCGTCATCTGTTATTTTGCAGGAATGCTTCTATTAGGGACCATCACCCCTGATACCAGCAGGACTTTATTAACTTTGTACATGATTCTGACTGGATTTGGCATGGGCTTTTCCTTCTCCCTTTTGCCTATTGCGTCCATTCACAACTTGGAACCTAGATTCAGGGGGTCGGCCAACTCCACAAACTCATTCCTCCGTTCATTTGGGATGACACTCGGTGTAACGATTTATGGAGCGATTCAGACCAATGTATTCCAAAGTAAAATGACGGATGCGTTTAAAGGAATGCAAGGAGGTCCGGATACAGCCGGATTGATGGATGACCCACGGCAGCTCTTCCAATCGGATGCACGTGCCGAGATTCCGGACTTTATCCTGGATAAAATCGTTCATGCAATGTCCGATTCGATTTCATTGATCTTCACCTTGGCCCTCATTCCGATCGGTCTTGCTGCAATCACTGTGTTCTTCATGGGAAAAACAAGAGTGGAAACAGCTTCAAAAAAGGAATCAATACAATAAACAAAAAGCGCTGCACTTGCAGCGCTTTTTGTTATTTTCATCTCCCTTCTATTAATGGGAGGTGAAGATTGCCGAAAAATCATTCCACAACTAAAATATAAGTAACACATTTACGTACCGAGGTGAGAAGTTTGAAAATCGTATGTTTTGGTGACAGTTTAACAAGAGGCATTTCTTATGTTAAGGGGCGCCTTCGCATCATTAAAGAAAATTATCCGAACTCTTTAGCTAAGCTAACAGAATCTTTGCCATTCGTGGAAGTCTTGAATAAAGGGGTTTTCAATGACAACTCCGACCTGTTGGTTAGCCGAATCGAGAAGGACGTCATGTCGGAAAATCCCGATATCGTATTAATCGAGGTCGGTGGAAACGACTGTAACTTCCATTGGGATGAAGTAGCCAAGAATCCAGAAGGTGACCATGAGCCCATCGTTCCAATCGAACGCTACCTGGATAATATCACACAACTTGTCAAGCAGATTCAGGGCAAGCATGTAAAACCATTCCTTTTAACTCTCCCGCCACTTGACCCTGCCAGGTATTACAGATCCATTGCCGATAAGTTCGGTCATTCGATCGGGCATTTCGTTTCCCATGTCGGTGGTATTGAACATTGGCATGGGATGTATAATCGCCAATTGAAACACCTTGCAGAGGAACTGAAGGTGCCTTTGATTGATGTCCGTTCCTATATTAAATCCTCCGGCGACTTAGGGCGCTTGATTAGTGATGATGGCATCCACCTCACTTCAGAAGGATACCAGCAAATGAGCATGGCCATATTCAGTGATTTGCAAAAGCATATGGAAGAAGATATTCTTCCTCAGCCATAACGAAAAAAAGGCAAAGCATGGCGCTTTGCCTTTTTTTGGCCTTACAGACTTTTCACTTCCACATTTTCCGGAAGCTTGAAAGGGTTTTCGGTGTTGATCCGGTCATAAAACATCATCCCGTTTAAATGATCTAACTCATGTTGAAAAACGATTGCAGCAAAGCCCTTCAGCCGCATCTCTATTTCCTCGCCATTACCATCCAACGCTTTAATTTTAACCCGTTCATAACGCGGTACATATCCTTTAATATCACGGTCGACAGAAAGGCAGCCTTCACTTTGCGGTAAATAGATCATTGTGGCCGAATGACTGATGATTTTCGGATTCACAAGGGCATATTCAAACAGCTTCCCCTTTTCGTCGGGAAAATACATGACGAACATGCGTTTATTCAAGCCTATCTGATTTGCAGACAACCCAACTCCTTCACGCAGGTTGAACTTCTTTTGGAGTTTTGGATCCTGACTATTTTTCAGGTATTGCATCATGCATTCCAACGTTTCACGATCTTCATCCGAAATCGGCAGGCTAACTTCATCCGTTACCTGACGCAGAATGGGATCCCCTTCTCTAACGATATCCTTCATCGTAATCATATAGTCTTTTATAAATTTACTCATAGAACTTCACACTCTTCTACCATTTTATTTTTTCATGACTTAGACCCTTTCACTTTAGCATTTCGCTTTTAAAAAGTCTAATATGCTGGTTAGATTAAATATTTCAAAATTCCGGACTCATTAAACTTCCATAATAGATATTATTTCTTGCATTTCACATTATTTACCTTTATTTTAAGGTACAAAGACCTATAGATTACATGTTTAAAAATTTTATACTGGATATATACTCTTAAAGGAGATGAAAAATTGAACTCGAACTCTAAATTAGTTTCGAAATTGCTGCCGTTCCTTACGGCTCTCATTGTGATAATCGCTGGAGTCAGTTGGTATGTTGTTACTCAGTCAAAGGATATGGTCATTCCCTTTTCTTCGGTAGAAAAGACGATTAAAGCCCAAAATGGAGCCCTTGTCACCATTGAAGAAAAAAGAAATGGCACTCTTCACATCTCCACGCCAGATGGAGAATATGTTTCCAATATTCCTCCCAACAGTCAAATGATCAATAAACTTGTCGAAACTTATAACGTTCAATATTCTTTTTCATCAACTAATAAATCTGCATTATGGATTTTAGGCGGATTAATGGCGGCTCTCGTCACAACCGGTGTCATAATACAGAAAAAATCAAAGAACGGATTGCGGATCGGCAGTAAAAAACAAAGCCTTTCCACCCCAAAACCCCTGCCAGAGATAACTTTGGATGATGTAGGCGGTTTGCAATCCGAAATCAAACAGGAAATCCTACAGACACTCACTACACTGAAGGAACCTGAACGTTCAGCTAAAATTGGAATTAAGCCGCCTCAAGGCATTTTATTATATGGCCCCCCTGGAACGGGGAAAACACTGCTTGCACAGGCAATTGCAAAAGAGCTTGGTGCAAACTTCTTCTCAACGAGCGGTTCAGCCTTCAACGAAATGTTTGTTGGTGTCGGTGCAGCCCGTGTCCGCAGCCTTTTCCAAAATGCACGTAAGCAATCGCCAGCCGTTATTTTCATCGATGAAGTGGACGCGTTGGCTGGTAAAAGGAAAGCTCATGGCGGGGAAGAAGGCGAAAAAACGTTAACTGAACTGCTTGTGCAATTGGATGGAGGCCATCCAAATGAAGGTATTTTATTCATTGCAGCGACCAACCGGAAAGATATGCTCGATGAGGCATTTCTACGTCCGGGCAGGATCGATTTTTCTTTCCAAGTTCCACTTCCAGATACAAAAGGAAGAAAGGAAATCATCGATATCCATACGAAGGGAAAGCGTCTAGCGACAGATGTCCTGGCTTCCCTGGATGAGTTGGCTGAAAGTACATCCGGTTTCTCCGGCGCTGACTTAAGCTCCCTGTTCGATACTGCCTCACGTCATGCCCTGAGGAATGAACAGGACATGATTCGTAAGCAGGACCTTGATTACGCCATTGACCGTACGATACTTGGAGCGACATCACGTACCTTGAATGATGCGGATACGAAGCGGCGCGTGGCCATTCATGAAAGTGGACATGCCCTGATTGCCGCTTTGACAAAGCCCGGTTCCGTTCGAAAGGCGACCATCATTCCGCGTGGGGAAGCCCTTGGATATGTAGCGCCAATACCAAAAGAACTCCATCTGGCAACAGCCAGTGAATTGCTTGATCAAGTCAAAATGATCTTAGCAGGTGGCGTGGCGGAAAGAATGTATTTAGGAGAACATAGCATCGGTGTAGGCGGAGATGTACAACAGGCGAAGCATCTGCTTGAACAAATGGTCGATACCGGAATGCTTCAAGATGGATTTACCCTCACCTTTAATAAAGGTGAGAAGGAGCAAAAGATGCAGGAATTATTCACGAAGGCGATTTCTGAAACGGAAATGTTGATTGACTCGAATCGCTTACAATATGAAGAGCTCGTTGAAGAGTTATTGAAAAAAGAGACACTTGAAGGATCAGAGGTTCAGCGTATCGTTGATGCTTCAGAAATAACCGGCATATGCTCGAATGCTTAAGACTCTTTTTCGTTGAGTCTTATAAGTACCTAATATAATTTTTAGAGCCTGTTTCCAATCGAACAGGCTCTTTTTTTATCATATATGGCCGCAGGACAAAGAAATGAATTAACCAGATGGATATTCCTCATACTAGTCAACGCGATATGATCTTTTACGGTTTTTCCTCCTCTTGACCACCTTGACACTCCCTTTCCTAATCAAAATCAAATATTCGATGGCAGCTCAAATACAATCCCCTTGGCAGATATGAATTTCAGAAAGTTTTCCGCTCCTCGATGCGAAGGCCATGGACTTCCGTCTGTTCTTACAGGTAACTCACTGACCACAACAGGCAGAGTGAAATCATAATATCGTTCAGAATGAAGGAAGAAACATTAAAATAGGTACCCCAGGCGAAATAATTACACCTGCCGTTTGGAAGAAGTCTTTCGTATTCACGCAAGGGTCATGATAGATCCTGCCAATGGGACACCCGTTTGTTTTGGTTAAGACAATTTATCACAGTAAGAAGTATACAGAGAAGCCGTTTCATCCAATTAAAAAAAGGCGCCGACAAGTCGACACCCCTTTTTTGACACGTTTTATAGTTTTTCCAACCGGATGATATCTGGTGTATTTTGTTTCTGGATCCCTGACTTTTGCAACTTCACTGCCGTTCCTTCAGGTAAGTTAGTGAATATAATAGGAGTGACCGTTGATGGTGCATTCCGTTTTATGAAATCTAAATCAATTTCCAAAAGAGGTGTTCCTTTTGTTATTCTTTGACCTTCCTGCACAAGAGATGTAAACCCTTCGCCATTTAGTTTAACTGTATCCAACCCAACATGGATCAGGATTTCCAGACCATTATCCATTTTCAATCCGAGTGCATGATTTGTCGGGAAAATACTTAGAACTTCCCCATCAATTGGGGATACTAGTTTTCCGTTGACAGGTTCGATAGCAAAGCCATCCCCCATCATTTTCATGGCAAACACTTGATCGGGAACCTGTTCGATCGGTAAAACGGTTCCTTCAATTGGAAGGACAAAGTCATTTGCACCCAAAGCTTGGTTTTCTTCCATTTTATCCGCTGCCACTTGTGCAGCTGGACTTGTTTTCACTTTGCTTGGGTCGACGCCATTCTTGACAAGTTGTTTCATTGCATTTGCAACGAATTCGACATTCGTTCCAACAATAACTTGCACACTCGATTTATTCAACTTCATGACACCGCGCGCACCATGCCTTTTTAAGGCTGCTTCATTCACATTTTCTGAATCGGCCACTTGTAAACGCAAGCGCGTTGCACAGTTATCAATTAGCATTATATTCTCTTTACCGCCAAGATCTTGAATGAAAAGCGATCCCATATCGGTATATTTATCCCCTGTTTTCACAATAGTTTCTTCTTCCACAACTTCCTCATCGTCTTCACGGCCAGGTGTTTTTAAATCCATGATCTTGATGACAAAATAGAAAATCACGAAGTAAACTGCTGCGTATACCAATCCAATTGGTATTAACCATAGCGGTTTTTGCGCAATGCCGAAGTTCAAGAAATAATCAATGGCCCCTGCGGAGAATCCAAAACCATGATGGATATCCAACATAACAGCGAGTGCCATAGAGACACCGGTTAAAAGGGCATGTATTACATATAACACCGGTGCGATGAACATGAATAGAAATTCAATAGGTTCAGTGATTCCTGTAAGAAAAGAAGTGAAAGCTAACCCAACAAGCATCCCTGTTACCAGTTTACGTTTCTCCTTCTTAGCAGCTGCAATCATCGCTAATGCTGCTGCTGGAAGTCCGAACATCATGATTGGGAAAAAGCCGGTCATGAAGGGCCCAGCTGTCGGGTCCCCTGCGAAGAAACGATTTATATCACCTGTCGCTCCATTGTATTCACCAAAAACAAACCAAACCATACTATTCAGGACATGATGCAATCCTACTGGAAGCAATAAGCGATTCAATACGCCAAATACGCCGGCACCCAATGCCCCTGCACCTGTAATCCAGTCTCCAACACTATTGATTACATCTTGAATTGGCGGCCAGACAAAACCGAATATTCCCGCAAGTATAATCATCGCCAGCGAAGTGATGATTGGGACGAACCTTTTCCCTGAAAAGAATCCAAGCCATTCAGGGAGTCTTATGTCGGAGTATCTATTATATAGAAGAGCTGCAACTATACCCGATATAATACCGCCTAAAACAGCCATATCGATATCTTTATTAATTGCTTGTGTTCCATTCGTTAAAACAAAGTAACCAACAAGACCAGCTAATGCCGCGGCACCGCTACCGTCTTTAGATAATCCTATTGCAATACCTAAAGCGAATAGTAAGGCAAGATTATCAAAAATCGCTTTTCCCGCGGCCGCCATAAATGCAATATCAAGTAAATCTGGCTGACCTAAGCGAAGCAATATAGCTGCTGCTGGCAAAACAGCAATTGGCAGCATAAGAGCTTTACCAATCTTTTGTAAAAAATTCAACATCGAACTCATCTCCCTTGTTCCTAACTTCTTCTATTGATTCTGTTGAATGAGAAGTATAAAGCGTTTTCATTTTATCAATATAATAACTTTTCTTTGGATTATACTAGCACAGAAAATATATAGATGTCTATACCAATTTACTTGAAAATATACTATATTCTTTGTAAATAAAGCAATAATATCTTTTTTATTCCTTATACTTCTCAACTGGTCTAGACAACTTTTAATAAAAACGATAAAATGAGGGCAAAATATATGAGACCATTTCATGACTCATTCATTAAGTTTTACTTTCATAAAGGAGATTATGTATGAAAACATTCATTATTAATAATCTAATAGTTCATGGCGAAAAAGAAACATACAAAAATGGGTATATTAAAGTCGTGGAGGGAAAAATTGCCGAGGTTGGTCCAGTCAGCCAATATAAACAGGACGATGATGCCAAAGTAATTACTCTTTCACCGGATTATCAGGTAATTCCCGGTGCCATCGACATTCATATTCACGGGGCATCCAATTCCGATGCAATGGATGCCACATATGAAGCATTATCCACAATGGCAGGGACTCTTCCCAAAGAAGGAACCACAAGCTTTCTGGCCACTACAATGACTCAATCTACCGAAGCCATTGAATCTGCCCTTCTTAATGCTGGTAAATATATCGAAAATCAAACTGAAGAACACGCTGAAATAGTTGGGATCCATTTAGAAGGTCCTTTCATTTCACCGGCCCGTAAAGGAGCGCAGCCTGAGGATTATATCATTGATCCTGATGTCACTCTATTTAAAAAGTGGCAGGAACTGGCCGAAAATCAAATCAAGCTTGTAACGCTTGCTCCTGAACAACCAAATGGATTAGATCTAGCCGCCCACTTAAGGGGAACTGGCGTCGTCGCCTCCATTGGACATTCAGATGCAACATATGACCAAATAGATGAAGCAATCCAGGCAGGTACCACCCACGTTACACATCTTTATAATGGGATGCGGGGACTCCATCACCGCGAACCTGGTGTTTTGGGAGCTGCTTATCTTCGAGACGAGCTATATGTTGAACTTATTGCTGACGGCATTCACTGCAGGCCGGAAATGGTGAAGCTGGCGTATAACCAAATTACCAGTGAACGCATGATCTTGATAACGGATTCGCTTCGTGCGAAATGGCTTGAAAAGGGAACCTATGATTTAGGAGGTCAGCCTGTGTATGTGAACGAAACGAAAGCAACGCTTTCAGACGGTACACTAGCCGGCAGTATATTGAAAATGAACGATGCCATCAAGAACACATTGGAATATACCGATTGTTCCATGACTGACATTATAAAAATGACGGCAGAAAACCCTGCCAAACAGCTTCGGATTTTTGACAGAAAAGGAAGCATCCAGGTCGGAAAAGACGCCGATTTTGTAATATTGAATGACCGCTTGGACGTTGAAATGACGTTCTGCAGAGGAAATTTAGCTTTTAAAAAGGAGAATGTAGAATGAATATCATACAAGTGCAGGACTACATGGAAATGAGCCGGACAGCTGCAGAAATAGTGATCGGAAAAGTCAAAGGAAATCCAAATATCAAATTGGGCCTTGCTACAGGCGGCACCCCAAAAGGAATGTATGATAATTTGATTGAAGATCATGTGAATAATCATACTTCCTATGAAAATGTAACATCTTTTAATCTTGATGAGTATGTCGGCTTAAAACCAAATGATCCAAACAGTTACCATTATTATATGAATGACTCCTTATTCACTCATATCAATATAAATAAAGAGCGTACTCACCTGCCAAATGGTACGGCTGATGATACTAACGGGGAATGTAAACGGTATGACGAAATGATTGATTCCGTGGGAGGGATCGATCTTCAGATACTTGGTATTGGGCAAAATGGCCATATTGGTTTTAATGAACCTGGAACTTCATTCACATCGGGTACACATGTCGTGACACTTGAAGATTCAACGCGCCAAGCGAATGCACGTTATTTCGATTCCATAGACGAAGTTCCTACACATGCCGTTACGATGGGCATTTCAACAATCATGAAAAGCAAGGAAATCCTGCTGCTGATATCTGGTGAAGAAAAAGCCGAAACCTTGAAGAAATTGATACACGGTGACATTTCCGAGGACTTCCCTGCATCTATCCTAAAAAAACATGATAGTGTTACAATTATCGCAGACCAAAAAGCATTATCCGGAGTGATAATACCCTAAAAGGAGCGAAAGTCGATGATTGATAAAAACTCACCTCTTCCGATTTATTTTCAAATCGAAGAACAAATAAAAAGACAAATAGAAAACGGTGAGTTCCAAGCGCATAATGCCCTTCCATCAGAACGTGAATATGCCGAGCAATTCGAAATTAGCCGGATGACCGTCCGGCAAGCCATAAATAATTTGGTGAATGACGGATACTTATACCGTCAAAAAGGAAGGGGAACCTTTGTCGCCGATAAGAAACTGGAGCAGCAGCTCAATGGGTTGACCAGCTTCACCGAGGACATGAAAGCCAGGGGATTAAATCCAAGCAGTAAGCTGCTGAGCTTTGAAATCATTCCGGCTGATAAAAAGATTGCCAGTGAATTGCACATTTCGCTTTATGCTCCTGTTTATGAAATAAAACGCATTCGTTTGGCTGATGATGTTCCAATGGCCCTCGAGACCGTATACATGTCTGCCAATTTAATTAAAGGGTTAACGGAAGAGATCATTAACCTCTCTCTTTACCAATATGTAGAGAATTACGTTAAACTTAAAATAGACTATGCTACACAAACGTTGGAATCGTCGATTGCTTCTGAATTAGAAGTCACCCATTTAGCGATTCCAAAGCACTCACCCATATTATTCATTCAAAGGCATACGTTCTTAATGGATGGAACTCCCCTCGAATATGTTAAATCGGCATATCGTGCGGACAGGTATAAGTTCACTATCACTATAAGCAGATAAAATTGAATATTTTCATCACTAAAGTCTTTTAATTGCCAAAGGTAATCGGAGGGTGTCACAAATATGAATTCATACTTTGAAGAAGTGCAGGCTTTACTCACAATTGTGGGAGAACAGGAACAGCAGTCAATTAGGGAAGCCGTGGACCATATCTCAAAAGCGGTGATGTCGGATGGAATCATCCATCTATTCGGAAGCGGGCACTCTCATATTTTGACCGAAGAGGTATTCTACCGGGCAGGTGGGTTAGCCGCGATTCGTCCTATTTTCGTTGAAGACTTGATGCTTTTTAAGGGAGCTTCAAGGTCATCCCAACTTGAACGGCAAAATGACCTATCAGAGAAATTCATGCATGATGAGGATATCCGTCCTGGTGATGTCTGTATCGTCATTTCATCATCCGGCGTAAATCCCGTTCCCATAGATGTCGCCACTATCGCTAAAGAAAAAGGGGCCTTCGTCATCGGACTAACATCACCGGAGTATGCAAAAAGTTGTCCTTCACGGCATAAACAGAAGCATTATCTCCACGATGTCGTTGATTTGGTCATAGACAACCATATTGCCAAAGGTGACACATTACTGAAATCAAATAATATATCTTTTGGTTCTGGATCGACCGTGATCGGGGCTGTTCTCCTCAATATGATTTTCACGCAAGTCATCCAAACGATTATTGAAACAGGGGAGACCCCTCCCGTATTCCTTAGCAGTAATATCGAAGGGGCAGATGAACATAATCAAAAGATCATCGCGAAATATAAAACAAGAATCGCCCAATTATGAACCGATATAGCCAAAAAGGAATACATAAGCTTTTATGTTCATCGTGAAGCAGTCATATAAAAGAAGGCATTCCATTCGGATGCCTTCTTTCATTCAATGGGTACTTCCCTTCCTTTATTCCTTATTCTTCAAAAAGGGCCACCAATTCGCATTACCAAACGTCGCAACCATAACAGGAATAAACAATGGCAATATGACAAACGCATATAAAGCAAGCCCCACCAAAATTAAAGTGGCTATCTCCAAGAGCGATAAAACTCCTGCTGGCATCATGGCAGCAAAGGTTCCACCCAGAAT
Organism: Peribacillus sp. NPDC076916; assembly: GCF_050269675.1. Lineage (NCBI taxonomy): Bacteria > Bacillati > Bacillota > Bacilli > Caryophanales > Bacillaceae > Peribacillus > Peribacillus sp. NPDC076916. Next base: position 48,788 of record NZ_JBNNIU010000016.1, on the reverse strand, counting down.
GACAGCTGCTGAGATGATCACCGTACCCATTTTTCTCATGGACAGTAACATTGCTTCCTTGACCGGTTTATCTTTCCATTCGTTAAAGCGATCCATCAAGAAAATGCTATAGTCAATGCCTAGAGCAATCAAGATGACGAAAGCAAAGAAAGGAACTGCCCAGCCGATGCCGGCATAACCGAGAATATTAACAAAAATCAACTCTGTAATGGCGGCCGCTGTATAATAAGTCAAAACGAGCGACACAATCAAATAGACCGGCATGACCAGGGATCGCAGCATGAAAAAGAGAATGATTGCGATACCCGACAGCATCAAAACGACCGTCCGTGAGAAATCCTCCTCAGACATCATGCCCAAGTCATGATGCGTACTTGTGATTCCCCCTATCGCCACCTGCGCATTTTCAAGCTTTGTATCTTTCGTTACTCTTTCAACGGCTGCCTCGATCGAATCGATTTGCTCGATTGCTTCATTGGAATATGGGTTTGCCTTGAATACCACATCCATTGTCATGATTTTACCATCTTCAGATAAATACGCGTTCAATGCCTCCCCGAATTCTTCGCTTTCCACTACTTCTTTGGGAATGTACATGCCTGTTACCGTTTTATCCGTTTTTGCCAGTCCTGATAAATAACCCTGTGCAGACGATAGTCCATCATGGACTTCATTCAGACCATCCGCACTTTCATTTAAGCCATCTGTCAAATCGGTAAGTTGTCCGCCGAGGCTTGAAAAACCATTTAGGAGCTCTTGCTGCCCATTACTTAAGCTGGTAAGTCCTCCTTTAAATCCTGACAGGTTATTTATGACTTCCCCCTGACCATTGGCCATCGTGCTAAGACCCTTTTGTAAAGTGTCAACGCCTGAAATCAATTGGTTCAGGCCCTCCCCAAGAGACGTTTGACCCTTTACGATCTCTGCCATATTTTGATTCGCCGTATTCAAACCGCCTGACACTGAACCAAGATTCCTATTGAGTTCCGAAAGGCCTGCTGCCATGGGCTCCAAGCCACCCTGTGCCCCTTGCACCGTTTGCTTGATCGTTTGATAGGACTGATCAGCCTGTAACTCTGGATGTGCGGCTTCCATTTGCTCAAAAGAAGGATTTAAACCAGCAAGGCTTTGTGATACGCCCGTAAGGTTAGTTTGAATCTCTTTGTATCCCCCTGTAAGCTCACTTAACCCATTAGCTGATTGTTTATAGCCTTCGAGGAGCTGTCCGCTTCCGGCAGCGAGCTTTTCCAAGTTTGCCTTGACCTCAATCAGGCCGTTTTTTATATCCCCAGTCCCTGAGGAACCATCGCGAATGCCTGCTTCAATGCTTGTTAACGCCTTCTCCACCTGACCTACGCCGCTCTTTAATTCATTGGTGCCTGATATGAGACCCCCTATTCCATCCGTCGCTTGCTTCAAGCGCGGTCCTGAATCGGAAAGCTCACTGCCTGCCGTCTTTAATCCATCACTGATTTGTTTAATGCCTTCATTTCCTTCCCCGATTCCCTTTTCCAAAGTTTCGGCTTGGTTCGCGACAAATAAGTCCTTAATGGGTTCACCTGTCGGGCGGGTCATGGAACGAACTACATCGACTTCATCCACCTTGACGACTTCCTGGCTGATTTTTTCAGCAAGTGCGATGTAATCCTCCGAATCCATGCGTTCGTCATTTTTTATGACAATCTGTGTTGGCATGGATTGTCCTGGCCCGAATTCATCGGAAATGATATTAAATGCCATGATGGAAGGAACATCATCGCCCGCTTCTTCAAGAGAGTTATATGAAATCTTCCCATCATACATAAACAAAAAGGGAACACAGACGATTGCCACGATCATAAGCGCCAACAATGGGCGGTTCAAGGAGAAGCTACCCAGAATTCCCCATAGTTTACTTTCACTATGCTCAAGCTTCCCTTTTGCCGGCCAAAATAGCTTCTTGCCAAGAACCGCCATGAAAAATGGAACGATCGTATAAAGGGCGATCATTAAAATGAAAACCCCTATGGCAACGGCCGCCGCAGATTGATAGAGCTTAAAAGTAGAAAAACCGATTGCCGCAAAGCCAATCATAACGGTCAGCCCACTGAAGAAGACAGTCTTGCCGGCGGTTCGGTATGTCTCCACGATTGCTTCAGGCAAGGACTCCTGTGACGATAGCTCCTCCTTGAAGCGACTAAGAAGCAAGATGCAATAATCAGTCCCGATCCCAAATAAAATACCTACCAGGAATATTTGGGTGTAAGACGAAATCGGAAAGTCCCATTTATCCACCAGGAATGAGACGATGGATTGTGAACATAAATAAGTGAAACCGACTGTCACTAACGGAATGATCGGTGTCACCACTGAACGAAAGACTATCAGCAATACTGCCAGAATGAAGACAACCGTGATGCCTTCAGTTTTCTTCAGCCCCTCTTGGGAATTGGCATTAAGATCTTCATCGATCATCCAGCTGCTTGTGTAATAATGCTCGACATCCACTTGTTCCAACTCTTTATAAAGGGCATCGATCACATCCTTAGCTTCTCGGTCCCCCTTTACCATCGTGATGGAAGTCAAAACTGTTGATTCATTTTCCGAGACCAACTGATCTTTTAGCGAGGGCTCTTTAAAATGGGTCATGACCTCTTTGATACCAAGCTCCGCTTTATTCTTTTCAAGCTTTTGGACCGCTGTCTCAATCTCTTTCAATTCCGAGGAAGTCAACTTCTTATCACCATGGAATACGAGAGCCACTTGTGACTCATCCTTATCCTGGATCTCTTTCATTAGCGCATTGGCCATCCCGGAGGAATACTCTGCCGGTACATCCAGCTGTCCCTTATTCCGGACAAGTTCCGCCATATTCGGTGCCGCAAACAATAATCCTGCTGTCATTGCAACCCAAACGATAATGACCAGCCATCTTCCCTTTATGATCCCCCTCATTTATATTTCCTCCCATTCCTCATTTTTCATTTGAATGAAAATTTGTGAAAGCTTCTCATATGTATCAAGGAATTTAACGATCTCTTCATAATCGAATTTCGTCATGATGCTCTCTACCAATTTATAAATCTTATTTTCCGTTTCCTGTAACAATGCTTCCCCCTCTTTGGAAAGCTTCAAGTGAAAGACCCTTCTGTCACCCAGGTCCTGTTCCCGTTCTATCAATCCTTTGCCTTCCAGCCTGTTGATGTTGGACGTGACGGCACTCTTATTAATATAAAAGGCATCACTGATTTCCGTCGATGTACACAACCGCTGTTGTTGAATGAACCGTAAAGTATAATATTGTTCATTCGTCAGCACACCACAAATCTGATCTTTTATTAAAAGCTCACCCATTTTATTGACATAGAAGGAAACCCTCATATATCGATCAATCAATCCAGAAACTTTGTCATTAGACATCGTTGCACCTCCTGAAAAGTAGTTCAGTCATTTAACTATATGTAGATTACTATTGTTTTATTTATTATGTCAATCCCAAGATAGTTTATTATTTCCAGTTTATCTTATGGTAAATAAGGGAAAACCCAAAGTAAGCAAACAATCTACTATTCTAAAGGAGGAACTATAAATGACTCAATCAACTATCGAAAATCAATCAACTATCGAAACTCAACCGAATAGCAAACTCTTAAAAGGGATTCTGATTGGGGGGCTTGTTGGTGGTGCGTTGACCTTGCTTGACTCCAATACAAGAAATAAAGTAAAGCGTTCAGCCGTCCTTTTAAAAGACAACTCCATGAATATGATTGAACAGGTCAAGGAAAATCCCGGCGAAATGAAGGAACAGATGGTATCAGGAGTCAAAGGGGCAACAGAGACGATTAAAGAGGCAATTAATGACGTTGAAACACTATATGAAACCGTTAATGAAGACGTGGTGGGTAGAGTATCCGAAGTAAAGGATATCTCCACTGATGCCCTTGGTACAGCTAAAGATGCAACAAGTGAATTGAAAGACATCAGCTCAAAAGTGGTCGTTGCCGGTAAACAGCTGAAAGAAACACCCTCACAATCATTGAAAGCCGATAATGATAAAGGTGAAAAAGAGAGTGATGAAATCGTTAAAGAATCAGGATTATCCAATCAAAAATCCATTTCATCCAACTTCTAATATAAAAAAAAGCTGAGGCATGATGCCTCAGCTTTTTTTTTATCGCTTGTACAATTGGGATGTTGATTTCCGCTCCAGGCACTCGCTTTCCCCGGGCGGTCGTGGAGCCTCCTCTAGACGCGCTTTTCCCGTAAGAGTCTCGTATCTTCCTCTCCAATCAACTCTGTTATAAGATTTAGATAGAAGTCTACAAACTGTGGGTCATAGGTTCGGGAACATTTGATGAAAGGTACATTTTTCGGAACCCTTTTGTTTTTTCATAGATTACTTCACTTGATAACCTTAGTTAGAGTCCTCCAATTTATTCGTTATCTCATGGTCTTTTTTCACTTCAGCCAACCAAACGGGATATTCCTCTTGTAATTTTTCAGAAAGAAGCGTTTCTTTAATTACATCTTTACTGTCTTCTAAATTAGCCTTTTTTGCTTCCTTCTTACCGGTTACTTTTATGATATGGTACCCATAATCGGATTTGACTGGATCACTGACTTTATTTATATCAAGATCAAAGGCAACATCTTCAAACTCTTTCACCATATCACCTTTCCCAAAATACCCTAGGCTTCCGCCCTTATCCGCCGTTTGTGCATCAGTGGAATATTCAGCTGCCAATTTAGCGAAATCACCGCCTTCTGCAATTTCTTTCGCAACTTTTTTAGCCGTTTTTTCGTCTTCGACTAAAATATGACTAGCTTCCACTTGTTCAGCTTGATCAAATGTTTCTTTATTGTCTTCAAAATACGTACTGATTTCATCGTCCGTCACGGTAATTCTCGGTTCAACCAGTTTTTTCGTTTGCAGATAAACCACGATGTCCTTTTTTAAGGCATCCATGGAAGAGCCGCTTGCTTCCAATTGCTCTTTTAACGACTTTTCATCACCATAGGACTCAGCCATAACATCGATTTCTTTCTGGATTTCTTCATCCTTAATTTTAATTCCCGCTTTTTCCGCTTCCAATTCAACCAATTTATTCGTAATTAACAGGTCTAAAGTATCTGCTCCGTACCCTGCAACAAGCGCGTCATACAGCTCATCCTTATTGATTTTCTCGCCATCGATACTCGCCATTGTCTTATCCGTTGATGATATCATCGCAAATGCCATGATCCCGGCAATGATCAAAATACTCCCTGCCCAAATATATGCCTTCGTGCTTCTTAATAGTTTCATGAATACTCTCCCTTAATTTTTCTATCATGATAGCTTGTGAATATTAATTAATCCTTAAGATTTTACAACTTTCAATATGCACTAACCCATCATTATACTAACATACTTATATCCCTACAGATATTTTAGAGTATTTCATCTTGCTACCATTGATTTGGTTGATCATTACCCATAACGAAAAAGCATGGTGTACGGAGGGAATTCCTACACCATGCTTTTCTTCTTGTTATTTACGATGCATCTTGAATTCAAGGAAGAGTTCGTTGTAATGGGCCAAGTTTTTCTTCCCAAGGTTTTCGTACACTTCGAGTTTCTTTGTCAATTCCGGCGATGGATAGAAACGTTCGTCCTTCACCACTTCTTCAGGCATATATTTCAGTGCTGCTTTATTGGGTGTAGAGTAACTTACATATTCAGCATTCTGTGCTGCAACTTTCGGGTCCAGCATGAAGTTGATGAACTGGTGAGCCGCATCGACGTTTTTAGTTGTTTTCGGGATGACCATATTATCAAACCATAAATTGGACCCCTCTTTTGGAACAACGTATTCGAGATCTTCATTTTCAGCCATGATTTCAGAAGCAACTCCCGACCAAACAAGGCCAATCGCCGCTTCCTGGGCTTCCAATAGCATGCGGCTTTCATCTCCTACTATCGCCTTAATATTCGGGGTGAGGGCATCAAGTTTGGATTTTGCCTCTTGAAGGTGCTCTTCATCTATATCATTCAATGAATAATTCAAAGAGTTCAGACCCATGCCCATCACTTCCCTAGCGCCATCCGTCAAAAGGATTTCATTTTTTAGATCTTTATCCCATAAATCTGACCAGGCCGTTATTTCTTTGCCACCGAGCATCTTGGAATTATAAACAATTCCAACCGTTCCCCAGAAATAAGGGACGGAATATTTATTCTCCGGATCGAATGGCAGGTCGATGAACCGCTCATCGATGTTTTTCAAATTCGGAAGCTTGGAATGATCCAAGGGAATCAGCAAGTCTTCTTGCCGCATCTTATCGATCATATACTCAGACGGAATAGCAATATCATAAGTCGTACCGCCCTGTTCGATTTTAGTCATCATGGCCTCATTCGAATCGAACGTCTCATAAATGACCTTTATACCTGTTTCTTTTTCAAAACGGTCGATTAAATCCGTATCGATGTAATCGCCCCAATTATAGATGGTAAGCGTATTGCTGCTCGTAAACCCCTGCGATGAATTCAATCTTGAAATCGCATATAGCAGCAAAGCGGATATGAGGGAAATGATCAAAAACATTTGGATAAGCCTTTTCATCGTTTCCCCCCCATTCCCGTTTGCCTTACACGTTGAGTTATAAAGTAATATACGACAACCAACAGCAGTGTCACGACGAACAGCAGTGTCGATAGTGCATTGATATTCAATGAAATCCCACGGCGGGCCAATGAATAGATCTCCACAGAAAGAGTGGAGAAACCATTACCGGTCACAAAGAACGTAACCGCAAAATCATCAAGTGAATATGTCAATGCCATAAAAAAACCAGCAAAGATACCTGGTAAGATGTATGGAAGGATGACCTTCGTCAATACATCCCACCGGCTTGCCCCTAAATCTCTAGCGGCATCAATTAAAGTAGGGCTCATTTCCTGAAGTTTCGGAAGGACCAGCAGCACTACGATCGGGATGCTGAAGGCGATATGCGACAACAGTACCGAGTAGAATCCAAGCTTGATCCCGGCCATTGTGAATAAAATCAGGAAGGAAGCACCGATGATCACATCGGGACTGACAATCAATACATTATTCAATGATAATACCGTATTCTTAGCTTTACTGCTCGTAAAGGACCGAATACCAATCGCCCCCATCACCCCTATGATCGTTGAGATCAGTGCAGATAATAAAGCGATCACAAGTGTATTCAATACAATGATCAGCAGCCTTGTATCTTGGAACAGTTCCTTGTACCACTCCATCGTGAACCCTTTAAAGTCATACATCGTTCCACCGCTGTTAAAGGAGTAAAAGACTAAAAAGAAAATCGGTGCATAGAGTATGATAAAAATCAAAACGAGAAACGCTTTTGATATTGGTGATAATTTATTGCCCAATTTACACACCCTGCTTTCGGTTACCCGTTACAAACATAATCAGGAACATTATAATAATCAAAAATACCGCGATTGTGGAACCCATTCCCCAATCCTGTGTCACAAGGAAGTGCTGCTCGATAGCCGTACCAAGCGTAATGACGCGGTTACCGGCAATCAGTCTTGTAAGCATGAACAAAGAAAGTGCCGGGATGAAGACTACCTGGCATCCCGTCTTTACACCATCTAACGTCAATGGAAAAATGACACGGCGGAATGTCATCCAACGGGAAGCTCCCAAGTCATTAGCCGCATCCACAAGGGTTGGATTCATTTTATCAAGCGCATTGAATATCGGTAAGATCATAAACGGGATGAAAATATAAACCGAAACGAATATGAAGCTGAAATCCGTAAAGAGAATCTGCTGCTTTCCGATTCCTACAACCTCTAGAAAACCATTCGCCACACCATATGTGCCAAAAATACCAATGAAGGCATAAGCCTTCAAAAGTAAATTGATCCAGGAAGGGACGATGATCAGCAAAAGCCACAGCTGCTTATGCTTTGTTTTCGTTAACAAATATGCGGTTGGGTAAGCGACTAAAAGGGATATTCCTGTAATCAGGAATGCATACCAAAATGAGCTTAATGTCATTGTTAAATATACTGGTGTAAAGAACTTTTGATAGTTAATCAATGATAGATTGCCTTCAATGTCAAAGAAGGAATAGTATAGGATTAACAAAATGGGTGCAATCACGAATAAAGCAATCCATAGGACATATGGGATGAAGTAAATATTCCTGGATAATTTATTCTTCATGACTTTCTCCATCATGATACGCTTCCAGACGCTTATCGAATTCTTCTTCAGTCTCACCCAATCGCATGACATGAATCGACTCCGGATCGAAATAAAGACCTATTTCATCTCCAACTGCCACTTTTTTCGTTGATTGGACAAGCCATTCATTCCCATCATGGTCATAACAGCTGATTTCATAATGAACACCGCGAAATAACTGGGAGCCCACCCGAACTTGCAGTTTTCCGCGGTCGACGGAAGTAATCTCTAAATCTTCCGGGCGGATGACAATATCGACAGCTTCATTACTGTTCAATCCTTGGTCGACACATTCGAACTGTCTGCCGACGAATTCCACGAGATAATCTTCAATCATTTTTCCTTTTACAATATTAGACTCACCAATGAAATCGGCAACGAACCGATTCAGCGGTTCATCATAAATATCCGTAGGGGTTCCACTTTGCTGAATTTTCCCTTTGTTAAGGACAAAAATCTCATCTGACATCGCTAATGCTTCCTCTTGGTCATGAGTGACGAAGATAAACGTGATTCCAAGCCTCTGTTGCAGCTCCCGCAATTCATATTGCATTTCTGTACGCAATTTTAAATCGAGGGCAGATAGCGGTTCATCCAGAAGGATAACTTCCGGTTCATTAACAATTGCCCTGGCAATCGCCACCCTTTGCCGCTGACCGCCGGACATTTCCCTAATCTCCCGTTTTTCATACCCCTCCAAATTGACAAAACTGAGGGCTTCCTTCACCTTGATTTCCACTTCCGAATTCTTCATTTTTTTGATTCGAAGACCAAATGCTACATTTTCAAACACATTTAAATGCGGAAAAAGTGCATAATCTTGAAATACCGTATTCACTTGCCTTTTATTGGCTGGCACATCATTGATCTTTTTTCCTTCAAAGTAAATATCACCTTTGGAGGCTTCCGTAAATCCAGCAATCAAGCGAAGGATCGTGGTCTTCCCACATCCGGAAGGACCCAAAAGCGTATAGAACTTCCCTCTCTCGATTTCAAAACTCACATTATCGAGAACTACCGTATCATCATCAAATTGCTTCGTAACCTGATCGAAGCGTATTATATTCCCGTTTGCCATAGCTTCTTCCCTCTCTCCATTACCTTACTCATCAATCTCCAACCTTTGCATTTGTTTTGGATTCTATAAGTATGATTCCGTCACCACGAGTAATAACTCTGACGGACCTTCAAAATCATTGATGATTTGATGTTCATCTGAAGCATGAAAATAAATCGATTCTCCTGCCTTGACGAAATACGTATGTGTACCAAGCTTTACAATGACTCTGCCGCTTAATACATAACCGAATGTTTCCGACAGGGATGGTTCAAACTGTTTAAACTCCCCTTTTTCCTGGAGAGTCAATCGAATAGGTTCCATTTCCTTTTCATTCGATTCAGGCACGAGCCACTGGATTTGATACCCGCGTTCTTCATCGATGAAAAATGTTTGTGCTTCTTCTTCATAAACCACTTTTTGGACTTGATCCTCTTCATCGAAGAACTGCTTCGGCTTGCAGCCGAGTACTTCTAAAATATTGAAAAGAGTTTCAATTGAAGGGGAACTCAGATCCCTTTCCAACTGTGAAATATACCCTTTGCTTAAATCCGTTCTTTCCCCCAATTCTTCCTGGGTCAACCCTTTTTTCAAACGAAGGTTCTTTATTTTTCTTCCAATTTGCATCCCATTACCCTCAATCGGTTTACTTATAGTAAACCCACAGTAGTTAAAGTTTTGTATAAGTAAACTTCCAGTTTAATTTTACGAATATCATTATACAGGAAATGCGGGAAACTTCAAACGGAATTTCCAGTCATGCAAAAAAAGGACCGCCACATGGGCTGTCCTTTCTGATTTACTATTGGAAATGAAGCAAAGCAGGGTATAGAAATAATTACCTCTCGTGATTCCTCCACGTATTCTTGCCAAATGTGACGTGTCAAACCTTTGATGATCCTTTCTTTCCGTACATTGCTAAAAAAGAACGGCAAATATGTTTCGTGTCCTCTTCCAATACGTTTTCCAATTGTAATTCTTAGATATTATTATCATAGCTGGTGCAATCGTACCGCTAAAAGTTAAAACAAAGTTGATTGGAACGGAAGGTACGAGACTCCTGCGGGAAAAGTGCGTCCAGGGAGACCCCGCAGGCGCAAGTGCACCCCGAGGAGGCTCCCGGACCGCCCGCGGAAAGCGAGTGCCCGGAGCGGAAATCATCGTTCCATTTTACAAACACTCAAAAAACAGTAGATGATATTTTTCCTCGAGTTTGTCTACAGTCTGAGACCGCCACCTGGCAGCCCCCTTTTACAACTTCAGACATATCTCTTGCGCTTTCTTTTCCCCATCAGCAATACAGTCCGGTATTCCGACACCATTATATGAACAGCCCGCAAGTAAAACATTTGGATAATTCTCGGAGATTTTCGCCTCCAGTGATTGAACGATTTGTGGATGTTTAATATGATAGTTCGGCATATTTTCATGCCATTTCGTCACTTCATTCGTTACTGGATCCGCGGAAATGCTTAGACTGTTTTTAATGTCGCGTAAAGCCACCTGGATCAACTCCTGGTTTGTAAGGGACCGTAAGCGTTCATAGTCCGGACTAGAGCTTTTATAAAAAAGCCTTACTAAAAGCTGACTGTTTTCAGAAGTATGCTCCCATTTTCGGCTAGTCCATGTACATGCATTGCAAATCAAATCACTATTATCACCTGCAATGAAACCCGTCCCGTCTTTAGGAAGCTTGCTGTCCGGGATATCGAAGCCAAGATAAACGCTAATCATCGAACTATTGAACAAGCCGTCGAAGTCCTCATCCAACTCCCGATCATCCAATAATTTATGGGCAACTGTATGCGGTGTACTCAATACGATGAAGTCTGTTTCCAGCGTTTCACCGTTTGCCAATGAAATGATATATCCTTCATCTCTTCTTCCGATTTTTTCCACGCTGACCCCTTTTGAAATTTCCACCAGATCGAGGCTTTCCTCAATTCGATCAACCAATGTTGATAAGCCATTTTTAAACGAAAGGAACTTCTTATTTCCCTTGCTTTGGTATTTCTGCTTATTTTCCGATAGACCCCGTATTATACTGCCATATTCATTTTTATAATCCAGCATCTCTGGCAGTGTTTTGGCAATGGTCAATTCATTTAATTTTCCTGAATAAACACCCGATAGGACAGGCGATATCTGCTTTTGCACCAATTCCTTACCTAAGAAGCTTTCAAGAAATAAACCAATTGAGTCATTCTTCGTAAACGTCTCATTTTTTGTATAGAAATCCTTTAAGGCGTCAACCTTCCCTTGGGCAGAAACTAGATCGCTTTTCGCCAGCGACTCCAGGCTCATTGGTATTCCGAATAGGGCATCCTCGGGGATTCCCTTCAGCATCCCATCTGTATGGATGAAGGATTTTCCCGTTGCATTATAGACAACTTGATCCTCTAGGTCCAATTCCTTAATAAATGGTTTTATATTTTGTTTCCGGGCGACAATCGAATCGGCACCCGCTTCAATTTTAAATGGACCATTGTGCACTGTCCTTATTTTACCGCCTAGTTCCTCATTTCCTTCTATTAATATCAATCGTACGGAGAGACTCCTCGCTTTAACTGTTTTTTGTAAATAATACATCGTTGATAAACCGGTAATGCCTCCACCTACGACTACGACTGTTTTCATTAGGACTACACCTCGATTAATGAATTTTGCATTAATTAAAGTGTACCATAAGGCCGCGGCATTATTAAAAGCGGCACTTCTAATTCATTGGTTTCGTAAAGAAACCTGTAACAAATTCGACAAAAAAAGACTTCTCCTCTTGGAAAAGTCTAAATCAAACAATATTAGTTATTCGCTTCTTCCTTGTTCATCGTATCTAATCGATACTCCATTATCTCCATCCACCCGCTTCTGCCTTCTTTTTGGATCCCTGTATCCTGATACCCCGACTTCGCATATAGCGATTTTGCAATCACATTCATGACATTCACTGCCAGAATGATCGAATCCTTGTTTGGAAAAACCGCTCTTGCGAATTCCGGAAGGTTTTGCAAGGCTTTTTTTGCAACCCCTTTACCTTGATGGTTTTGATCAACAAGAAATCCACGGAGTAATATCGCTTTTTCATCATTGGTGAAAGGGGCGATGTTCTCGCCAATGTGTAAAACGAAAAAACCAACTGGTATACCTTCAGCCAATATTACGATAGGATGCCTGTCGCAATCTTCCCGGCAATATTTCAGTGACACTTCGGGCAGAGCTGAAAAAGGAGTTTGTGTATCCGGTAAATAAAACTGGGAAAGCTGGTGAAGATGTTCCGGTAAATAAGGCGTTAAGATGATGGTTTCGTTTTCCTTGTCCTGGTTCATTAAGCACACCCTCTATCATCAATTATTGGATACATTAATGATTCGATGACCCGTCCGATATTCCCTTCACAAAACCGCAATGAGCACTGCCGAATATACCGGCAGTGCTCATTAAGTTAATCAATGTGCATTTTCATTGATTGTTAGTGCTTCCCGTAAATTGATCTGCTGGCGGAGTATGTTGGCAACATCTCGGGAAATTACTCGTTTTTCAAACATATCCTGCACTTCGTCCCGTTCTGCCTGGATCGCTTTATAGAACAGCTCTTTTTCATAATCGACCATTTTACTCGGGGTCCGGCCTCTATTTTCACGTTTGCATTTTAAAATAAGCACTTTATACTCATCTATGATCATCGAGGATGTCTTATGATTATCGGCTGTAATTCCGGCCTGTATCTCTTGGATGGCAGCTTTATACATCCTGATTTTAAGATCCCTGACCTTTTCCAATCTCTCAAGATTGATTTTTCTTATTTCTCTTTTATTAGGGAAAAATAATTTAAAAACCCTCAGCATACTTCTTCTGAAAAGCGTTACTGACCTGAAAAAACGGAACTTCAGTCGATTTGTTACGGCACTTTCCATACGCTGGATGTATTCCTTGCATATATACGCCGTCTCCCGGTCCACTTTTTCATCCTTAATGAGCTTATCCAGGAATCTTTGCTCTGCTTCAAGGGCCTTGAAGCGAAGATCCTTCTCTTCTTCCCTTAATGCAGCTGGTTCTTTCTCCTGTTCTACATAGGATAATTCATTGATCTTGGTACAGTACCTCGAAATGATTGCTAAAGCCGCTTCCCGGTTTTCATCAGTCATTTGTGACTCAATCACCCGAATAGCCGCTTGATGTGAGTGAATGGCAGCAGTTTTCGTTTTGTCAGCCTGCTTGTCCACCACTTCCTCTTCTTCGGACCGTGCCACGATTGGCAGAAATACACTCGCAACAATCAAGGTCAGCAAAATGACTCCTGCTGCTATGAAAATGATTAACGAACGCTCAGGAAAAGGACTTCCATCCGCCAACACATACGGAATCGAAAACGAACCCGCTAACGTTACAGCTCCGCGAACGCCGGAAATGGTAATGATTCCGGCCGCTTTGAAGTCCGGTTTTTGGGCGCCTGCTTTTTTCGTCATCCAGCCAATCGACCAGGCAGCCGTAAGCCAAATGAATCGTAAAGCGAAGAGGAAAAGTGTAATGACCACGATATAAAGGATCACTTGTCCATTATTGAAGGCTGGATCTTGAAAGATAATTTTCGCAACGCTTGGGATTTGCAAGCCAAGCAAGACGAATACAAGGCCATTCAATATATATAAAATGACGGACCATGTACTTCTTGAAACGACCTGAAGTTCCACGGTTGGTGATATTTCCCGATCTCGTTCAACGGCATGGACAATTCCCCCCGCCACGACTGCTAAAATCCCTGAAAGGTGGAAATGTTCCACAGCGAGGAAAATAATAAAAGGAGTTAGGATTTGGATCAGCATATGCATCGTGACGTCTTCCATCCCTAAACGGCGAAGAACAACACGAAGCCTGATAATGATGAAAGCAAGTATTGCTCCACCTACAAACCCACCAATTGAAATCCATATGAAACTGAAGGTTGCATCGACTAAGGAGAAAACACCAGTGACTGTAGCCGCAACGGCAAACTTAAAGGCAACTAGACCTGAGGCATCATTCATTAGTCCTTCTCCTTCGAGAAGGTGCATGATGCTCTTCGGTAACTTGACCCGACTCGCCAAAGCGCTCACTGCCACAACATCTGTAGGTGACAAAATGGCCGCCAAAGCGAAAGCTGCCGGCAATGGAATCGAAGGGATCATCCAATTAATCAAATACCCTCCTGCCCAAACCGTTATGAATACAAGGCCCAGAGCAAGCATTAGAATGGGCGCTCTCAACTTCCATAGTGCTGTTCGGGGTACATTTTTGCCATCATTGAACAATAGGGGCGCGATGAATAGTAGTAAAAACAATTCCGTCTCCATCTCAACATGCATTCCCAAGGGTAAAAGTGCCAATATGACACCCAGTGTTATCTGTATTAATGGTACAGGTATAAAGGGTATAAAATGATTAATTATATTAGACACTCCAATCAATATAAGAAGGGCTAATATAACAAGAAAAAACTCCATACAAACATCAAACTTCCTCTCTCATCTATTCTCATAACTATAAGCGTAACATATTTATACCCATTCATTCATGCATTAACTATTCTAACCTAGAATCCTCCTGAATAATGATACCTGTTAGAATATCATGAAGATCAAGATTGGATGTATTCAAAATCCACTCCATCAACAAACTTGGGTACGCATAAAACAGAAAAAAGCTGATTGGCTAACCATAATCAGCTTTTCCCGCATGATGAATGAAAAGGGTCTTTGTGAAAGGCTCTTTTCGTAAAGATTGTTGTTTTTAAAACAAATCGATTTAAGATTGATTGGAGCGGAAGTGCGAGACTCCTGCGGGAGCAGCGGGATAGGTGAGCCCCGGAAAGCGAGCATCTGGAGGAGCAACCACACCGCTTTACTTGGTAAATAGCAACAAAGTATGCGAAAACAGCCTTGTGAAAAGACATCACATAAGCTTTGACTAAAAAACTTAGTTAGTTCCCGGGACAAAGAGGCGAAGATGTTTGTGCAGTACGTTTGCCTGGAAGGGAAGAAGGATGCCTTCATCGCCATCGATATTGACTGCCAATTCCTCTGATGTGGCTAAATGGAGCTTGGATGTTTTAATATATTCAACTTCGTCATGCCCCTTGATCTCCCCCTTAATTAAACTGGGAATGATCTTGACGATGAGAGGAAGAGATAAATCCTTAATGATGAATGTGTGCAGCTTTCCATCATTTACTTCCGCCTCTGGTGCAAGTTGTTCGAAACCGCCGACAGAGTTAGTCATTGTTGCAATTAGTAAATGTGCCTCGCCTATCCATTTTCCCTGATCATGTTCAACCGTTAAAGGAAACGGAGTCTTTTTAATGATCGCTTTTGCTCCTTCAATGAAATATGCAAAAGACCCTAGACGGGTTTTTTGTTCGACGGTAACATTATAGGTAGCCTCGGCGATCGCCCCTACTGCCAACACATTCATGAAGTAACGGTCATTGATCTTTCCTATATCCGATTCCTTAATATGCATATCCTTTAATATCTCAATGGCTGCATTCGGATCCAAAGGTATTCCCAAAGATCTCGCGAAATCATTAATGGTTCCTAGTGGAATAATTCCGAAAATAGGCCGATGTTGTTGCTCGCCCAAGCCATTCACTATCTCATTCACCGTTCCATCCCCACCCATGGAAATGACAGCATCGAACCTTTCTGCACAGGCCTCCTTAGCAAAATCGGTAGCATCCCCCTCTCCTTCCGTTTTACAAACGCTTACCTCATCATAAATTTCACCAAGGGCCTTTTCCGCTTTCGGCAAAATCTTCCCTGCCTTTTCCTTACCTGAAGATGGATTGATGATAATCATCGCTTTCGACATATGCTACCTCCCATGATTGTACTTCTATTAGCAAGTTACCTCTTTACTGATGTACTAAAACCACACGGACATTTTTTCTGATTGTTAAATAAGCATTTCCCCCAGTAACTTACAAATAATCCCCTTCCACTTGAATTTTGCATCATTTTAAAACAAGCTCTGATTTGTTACATAGCTGTGAAACAGGCATTCACTGATCACTGAACTTTCCTGTTCCACATCTGTTACATTATATCTATCACAACCAATTGAAAATTGTCTGTCCCTTTCACTTCGCTCTTTGTTTTTTCCTTTCATAAAAAGCATTATTTCTTCCATTCTCTACTTGCCATAAAGAAAAATACAAAAATAAATTGATGTTAAATCCCTTTCCTATAAGGTTTCCACACTAATCATGAAAAAAATTTCAAATTTTCTGTAAAATACCTATACAATTTCCAAATTCGGGTATATACTGTATTACAACAACAAGCAAACAGCGAAAACTGTACTATAAAGAGGAGGAGCGAGACATGCAAGCAAATAAATCAGATTTATTCATAATCGATTCATTTAAACATTGCCCGGATTGTGGTGAAACACATGTGGACCACTCAGATTCCTATCTGATGGAATGCGATCGCTGCCTTTCCAAACGTGAAGAATAAAGCGATCGGAAAATATATCTACCATTAAAAAGGAGGAAATATCATGCAAATGAAAAAAAACATTGAGTTTTTTAACAATATCCCTGCTAAACATTGCCCCGAGTGCGGTGACCATATTATTGAGCACGCTGAGTCCTACTTAATGGAATGTGACCGCTGCCTTTCCAAACGTGAAGACTGATTAAACCAAATCAAAAAGGAGGAGCCATCATGCAAACTATAAATCCATTGGAATTCTTCAGGACTCTGCCGCCTAAACAATGTTCGGAGTGCGGAACCCATATCACTGAACAAGCTGAATCCTACTTAATGGAATGTGACCACTGCCTTTCCAAACGCGAAGACTGATTAAACCAAATCAAAAAGGAGGAATCATCGTGCAAACTAAAAACCCATTGGAATTCTTCAGGACGCTGCCGCCTAAACAATGTTCGGAGTGCGGGACACATATCACTGAACAAGCTGAATCCTACTTAATGGAATGTGACCGCTGCCTTTCCAAACACGAAGAATAAATTAAACCAAATCATAAGGAGGAATCATCATGCAAACTAAAAACCCATTGGAATTCTTCAGGACTCTGCCACCTAAACAATGTTCGGAATGCGGGACCCATATTACTGAACAAGCTGAATCCTACCTCTTGGAATGTGACCGCTGCCTTTCAAAAAAAGATGAATATTAATAAAAGATGCTGACATCAAGAAGCTATTTATGCCATTTTGATGTCAGCATTAATCCCTTCTTGCATTAAAAAAGGATGTCCCCGGGACACCCTTCGGCCGTTCTTATTTTTTTATCTCCCAATATATTTGTCTACATATTTCCCACTTACCTGCCCGCTGCTGTATTGTAAAAAGTCCAATGCAAAAATCATGAATTCAAGGCCTAGACGCTTATCTGAACGCATAAAATCTGAACCTAGCAGTTTCTCCAATTTTTCAAGCCTATGATATAGTGTTTGCCGGACAATGAATAGTTGTTTCGATGTTTCCTGTTTGGAACCGTTACAAGCAAGATAGGTCTTCAAGGTAGGCATTAACTCACCATTGTTTTGCTTGTCATACTCAATGACCGGACCTAAATATTCGTACACCGTTTCCCCCAGATTACCATATTTATTTATGAGCGAAATCATGCGATGCATATGTAAGTCCTGATAAAAGAAGCTTCTGTTATCCTCTGGTAGTGTATCCTGAAGCAGCAAAGTCTCACGGGCCGTTTCATAACTTTTATAAATCTCACTTAACCTTTGAACATGCTTTCCAAACCCAATGGAAAGCAGACCCATGCGATTACGCCCGCTTACATCCATTTTCATGATTCGATCCAACGCGCTTGTGACCCTTGATTTCCAATCTTCAGATGAACGATTATCACCTAAAATAAAAACAAGATGCTGATGTATTTCCATGGAAAATATCTGGAATCCGTATTGTTCAAAAACTGTTCTAAACATTATCTTAAAATAGGTTCCATCTAATTTTGTGGAACTTTTATTATATTTTGGGTGTGGTTTGCAAATGCAAACAATTCCGCCATCCAACTGCATTTTCGGATCAAGATAGGAAAGCCTCTCCCGGATTGCTTCGTCACTATATTCACCTTCAATCCAATTTGTAAGCCATTTACTTTCTTCCGACATTTTCTTTTCTTCTATATATAACTCCCTTAATAGATGCTGCGCCAATGCGGTAGCCGTTCGATCCAAGATCAGAGAATCAAAATCAGTCAACTCTCTGTCGTTGCTGCAAATGAGCAGTTCCGCATAATTTTCACCGAGCACTTGAATCGGCTGTCCAAGAACGGTTTTATTTAATTTCCGCTTCTCTTCGTATATGTCCGCTACCATTTGAAAGGTTATTTTTTTCTTGGTTTTTGGAATGGTTGCTATTTCATTTTCATTAAAGATAAGAATAACCTGTACATTTAAATAGCTGTGGAGAAATTTTAGAATTGGTTCATAATGGTCAATTTCGAGGAGATTTTTATTTAACTGCTGGGAGTAGTTTTCTAAGTTGGAGATCATCTCATATTGTTTATTGATGATAAGGGAATGAATATCCTGTGTGATTTCTACGAAAGGAACTTCTTCATGAAATAGGATGATAGGGAATTGCCGTTCATTTGCGAGATCAATGGCACATTGCGGCACGGCCATGGTGTCAGCGCCAACCTCTATGCAGAGTCCAGCTGCATCGCATTCAATTAACTGTCTTAAGTAGGATAGAAATGTGTCATCGCAATCCTTCCACCCTAAACCTGTAGTCAGAATCAGTTCATTTCCATTTAACAAATGGCTGATTTGGGTGACTTCCATACAGTGTACCCACTTCACTTGACGCTTTATCCCACCGCTACCTGCAATTATATCCGTCAGATTGAAATGCTTGCGTGTTAGAATTTCCTCGATTGTAATCGATGTATTCATCCGTCCACATCCTTTTATAAAACTGCTTTAAAATCTATTATAAACGGACAACCCTTAAATCTCCAGACACTTGTTAGAAAATCTAACGTCAAAATTCTACAAAAAGCTCGAGCAGGTACAAGAAAAAGGACCCATTCGTGAGGAATAGGCCCAGTCCATAACCATTTCAATGCAATTTTTTGACAAGCAATGTAGAGAAGTATTTCCTTCCTTCCGGGGTCTTGATGTTCAATTGCTTCCATTCCTGCTTCGTTCCTTCAATCAGTTCAAAATCGAGAAAAGCTCCACTTAAACTTTCGGAAACCCGGGTGATTCGATATCCTCTTTCAAGTAAAAAATCGATTTTTTCCCTTTCTAAGAGATACTCTTGATATTCGGACATTTCCATTCCCCCCTTTTCATACGTTCTCCTTGCCCGTTGTAGCCGGAAAAACCATCTCTTCCTCAAGTTCTGTACCTTTTTCGATTTTCCAATCCCTGCCAACGGAAATCCCTAAATATTTCTCATCGCTGGGATCCATGATTTCAGCTTGTTCATATCGCTTGAACCACCAATACTTAGCTAATATATAATAACTTGCACCGCCGAGAAGTAAGCCAATAATAAACGAATAATTTGAAAAAATCGTCGCACCTATTCCTCCAATCACCCAAGAAATGATTCCTGCCCAATTCACTCCATTCAAGTATTTATACTGGCCTTCACTCTCATAAAGTTCTTGTACATTCACTCTCCGTTTACGGAGGAAATAGTAATCCGCTACAAGGATGCCGACAATGGATGCCAGGATTCCACCTATTATTAATAAAACTTCTATTATGATGCCGAACAGGCTCCATGGCTGAACTACTATCCCTATAACTCCCGCCACAACGACTCCCGCCCAGAATGGCATTTTAGGACCCATGACATTGGAGAAAATGGTAGCCGCGGGAATAACATTGGCCGTAGTATTCGTCGACCATTGAGCGAATACGATCATGATTAAAAGGACGCCGAGAGCAATTCCACTTGCTGATCCCTGTACGGCAACTACAGGATCATAATTGGAAACAGCCATATAAGAAACCGCTCCGATAATCACCATGAACGTCTGCGTGATGGGATAGGTGATAATATTCCCAATTATTTGCCCCTTATTGCGCTTGAACCAATTTTTTTCATTTTTTGGTGCCTTAATATAGCGGGAAAGCGTGGGCATATCTGCAGTCAATGTGCCCCAAAAACCCATATTAGCCATGATGACGACCACGAAGGCCGTGGCGGCAGCCCCGCCAGTGACCGGACTTTCAATCCAGGACCATACATCTCTTCCTTTGGCCACAGCCTGATCGGATAAAGTGAAATACATCCAGCCAGAAATTAAAATGATAACGGGCGCTGCCAAGTCGGCGAATCGTTCTATCGACTTTATTCCCATTGCCGTGTTGACCAATTGTAAAACGGCAAAAATGAGAAAGCATATAAACCAATTATCAAAGTCAAAAAGGGTTGTGAAGATAGCGTTCATTGCAGTGGCTCCAAAGTAAGTATTGAGGCCGAACCAGCATGACGCTACAAAACCCCGTACAACCGAAGGGATGTGGGTGCCAATCGTACCGAACGGCGCCCTCATATAGACTGGGAATGGTATTCCATGTTCAACACCAATATCCCCTGTCATTGTCATCAAAAAGCCGAGAACCACACAGGCAATGACCGTTGCAAGAACGACCCAGCCTAAGGATAAACTTTGAACACCGTTCCCACCGATTGCGAAGGCGGCCAATACTACAGCCATGCCCACCCAAATGAAACCAAATCCGGCTGCACTTATATTTTTCTCACTATGAGGTATAGGCAGCAAATCGGGAGACTTTAAATAATCCTTCTTCTCACTCATAGAAAATCCCCCTAAATTAATTTGCAAGTTTCCTTACGGAAGTTAGACTGGAAGCTTTTTCCCGGTATCCGGCTTCAGCGCCGCATTATATTTTGCCCGTTTCAGGAATTGCCCTTTTCCAGCTTCGCCTACAAATTGTTTGTCTTTAATGACGAATTGACCTCTCGATAAAACGGAAACCGGTTCACCTGTAATTTCCATACCTTCGAACGCATTATAATCCACAGCCATATGATGGGTATCAGCAGAAATGGCCCTTTCAACTTTAGGGTCAAAAATGACAATATCAGCATCCGAACCTACTGCAATCGTCCCTTTCTGAGGGAATAATCCAAATAGTTTGGCAGCACGCGTGGAGGTCATGTCGACGAATTGATTCAAGGTAATACGCTCTTTCATGACCCCTTCAGAGAAGAGGATGCTCATGCGGTCCTCAATCGTTGGGCCACCGTTCGGTATTTTCGTGAAATCTTCACGCCCAAGTTCCTTCTGTCCCTTAAAATCAAAAGAGCATTGATCGGAGCCAATGGTTTGCAGCTGTCCCGTTTTCAAAGCATTCCATAGCACTTCCTGGTTTTTCTTCTCCCTTAACGGCGGGGACCATACATACTTAGATCCTTCGAAATGGGGCTTTTCAAGATAAGACTGGTCAAGAACCAAATATTGCGGACAAGTCTCCCCCCAAATATCCACCCCTTTATTTCTTGCCTCAGTAATCTTTTCAACCGCATCTTCACAGGTGACATGAACCACATAGAGCTGACCATTTGCCATTTCCGTCAGTTTAGCTGCACGTCCAGTTGCTTCCCCTTCAAGCTCCGGTGGCCTTGTCAATGCATGGTAAATTGGATCGGTGTTACCTTCAGCAAGCGCCTCCTTTGTAAGATAATCGATGACATCACCATTTTCAGCATGAACCATGACAAGTGCGCCAAGTTCCTTAGCTTGCAACAAAGTGCGATATAGCGTGGCATCATCAGCTTGAAAAACATTCTTGTAAGCCATGAACACTTTAAAGGAAGAAATCCCTTCATTATCGATGATACTTGGCAGCTCAGCCAATACATCATCATTAATCTCACTGATCATTAAATGAAATCCATAATCTATGGCCGCTTTTTCATTGGCCTTTTCATGCCAAGTTTCAATTGCTTTCTTTAACGGCACCCCTTTTTCGGTCAGACAAAAGTCGATGATTGTTGTCGTGCCTCCATATGCAGCAGCTATCGTCCCCGTTTCATAATCATCCTTCGTCGTTGTCCCTCCGAACGGCATATCGAGATGGGTATGCGGATCAATGCCCCCCGGAAAAATATAAGCCCCTCTTGCATCAATGATTTCAGCCCCTTCAGCAGGCAGGTCCTTGCCAATCATTGCAATCTTCTCATTTTCAATCAATATATCCGCCTGATACGTATCTGCAGCGGTTGCAATCGTTCCATTTTTAATGATTTTCTTCATCTTCAATCCCTCCATCATTTTACGAAATCAACACTTTCACTGCTTATGCCCCCAAGGAACGACTGGCGTTCATTCCATGTCATTGGCGGTAATTCATTTGTCAATTCGATCATATCGATCGCCCCATCGACCGGACAGACGATCGAGCAAAGGTTACAGCCTACACAATCCTCTTCGCGCACTCTCAAGAAGGAGCTGCCTGACGTGTCCTTTAACATATCTATACATTGATGAGATGTATCTTCACACGCAATATGGCATTTATTGCAGTTGATGCACACATCATTATTAATGCGCGCAACAACCTTGTAATTGAGATCTAAATTCCCCCAGTCGGAATAACGCGGTACAGACTTACCGACAATATCCATCACGGAAGAAATCCCTTTTTCATCAAGGTAATTGGACAGGCCATCAATCAAGTCTTCTACTATTCTAAAACCGTGATGCATGGCAGCCGTACAAATTTGAACTCCAGTCGAACCCATCAATAAAAATTCCACAGTATCCTGCCAATTTGAAATGCCCCCTATTCCGGAAATGGGAACATTGATCATTTTATTCCTTGCACACTCAGCCACCATATTCAAGGCAATCGGCTTCACGGCAGGACCGCAATACCCTCCGTGAGCGCCCTTGCCGCCTACATGAGGAATCGTATTCCATGAATGGATGTCCACTCCCGCCAAGCTGTTGATCGTATTGATCATGCTTATTGCATCGGCACCGCCGCGCACCGCCGCTTCAGCCGTAACCGTAATGTCAGTTATATTGGGTGTAAGCTTGACGATGACGGGTTTGGATGCAGCTTCCTTCGCCCAGTATGTTTGCTTTTCCACAAGTTCGGGAACCTGTCCCGAAGCAGCTCCCATCCCACGCTCTGCCATACCGTGCGGGCAACCAAAGTTCAACTCGTAACCATCGACCCCTACATCTTCTATACGTTTGATGATTTCATGCCACTTTTCCTGTTGCGGCTCCACCATCACCGATGCAATGATTGCATGATCAGGGAATCTCTTCTTCGTTTCATATATTTCCTTCAGATTCACTTCAAGAGGACGATCCGTAATCAATTCTATATTGTTGAACCCGGCAACTCTCTGTCCATTAAAGCTGACCGCTGCAAAACGCGATGAAACATTCAGGATGGGATCACCCAATGTCTTCCAAACAGCTCCACCCCAGCCAGCTTCAAATGCGCGCTGGACTTGATAACCCGAATTAGTAGGTGGTGCTGAAGCAAGCCAAAAAGGATTGGGAGATTTAATACCTGCAAGATCAATTGATAAATCAGCCATGATAAGCCTCCTAATTTTTATAGTTATTAAGCAATGTCACCGCTTCGCCCATCAAAATCGAGTCAATTTCATAGGCTGTCTTTTTCCCTTGCTGGGCAGCTGAAACAACCATTGCCTCACCTTGTCCTTTTCCGAAGATCACGTCACCGCACGCAAAGATCTTTTCATTGGATGTTCTGTAGGAATCACCCTCCAATGTTACGACACCATCATCATGTTGAATGCCGAACTGTTCAATCAATCCCACATACCTGGATTGGCCTATGGCACGAATGACCCCATCGACCGGTATGACGAACTCTGATCCGGAAATTTGGACTGGACGGCGCCGGCCATCTTCCCCCGCCTCGCTAAGCACCATCTTCACGCATTCGATGCCCGTAACCTGACCGCTTTCATCCGAGAGTATTCTGGAAGGGGCAGTCAGCCAATGAAACCCGACACCTTCTTGTTTGGCAAACTCATATTCAAAATCATAGGCTGTCATTTCCTTTTGGGTACGACGATAAATAATGCTCACCTGTTCGGCGCCCAGGCGTACAGAACAGGTTGCGGCATCGATCGCCGTGTTTCCAGCCCCTATTACCGCCATCTTCTTCCCAATGAATTTATCAGTGATTGCCCCTGTCTTCGTTGCTTTTACGAAATCGATTGCATCATAAACGTCAGCCAAGTCCTCCCCTTCAATTCCAAGCTTAGGAACATCGGACATGCCGATCGCTAAAATGACCGCATCAAAGTCGGCAGTCAGCTGATTTGCGGAAACATCCACCCCGACCCGTATATTCGTTTTAATATCAACATCCAAACTCTTTACTTGTTCAACTTCCCAATAAGAAATGCTCTGAGGTAAACGGAACGATACAATTCCGTAAGTATTTAATCCGCCTGGATTCTTTTCAGCTTCGAAAATGGTTACGCTGTAGCCAAGCAAGGCTAGCTCCCTTGCTGCAGACAAACCCGCCGGACCGCTTCCTACAATGGCAACTTTTTTGCCATTCTTCTTTCCGGCCTTGAATAGGGCTTGTTTATTTTGGATGGCCCAATCTGTGGAATAACGCTGGAGATTGCCAATCATGATTGGCTTTGTAGAATGGTTCAGGACACATGCCCCCTCACATAGCTCCTCAGTCGGACATACCCGCGCACAGCTGGCACCGACAGGATTGGCTGTCATGATGGTCTTGGCCGATCCTTTAAAATTACCTGAAGCTATCTTCTTAATAAAACCTGGAATATCTATTCCGGTCGGACAGGCTTGGATGCATGGGGCATCATAGCAGTATAAACATCGATTCGATTCTTCCAAAGCTTCCCTTGGGGATAACCCCCTCTCCGCTTCCTGAAAGTTAATCTCCAGATCACCTTTTAACGGGCTTGTCATACTCATTCACTATTTCTCCTTCCAAACATTTATTTTGAAAAATAAAAAGGGAGGAATTGCATGCGTTTCTCTCTACTGTCCTACTATTTAAACAATTAAAAGCGTTGCTAATATGGTTTTCATCATTATTCAACTTACAGTCATGGCGATTTCCCAGACAAATTCTCTCGTTTTGTTTAATATTTTCTATTATTCTCTCACTGGCCACGCCTCGGTCCCTGCTTCAAGCCCCCCCTACTAATCTTAAAAACTCAAATCCTGATGATAAATCAGAGAATTGAGTATTCTTTATTTTATAATGTTAAAAAGCAAGTTACATTATACAAAGTGTAAAGCATTTCCATGTGCTAGCTATGCAATATGTAATAATCATGTTATATTTCCTAACAATAAGCGATAAACATCGTCATTTTTCTACATTCAAACGTACTTTTCATCATACTTATTGATATTCTTCGGAAGGTTTGTACTGAAGACCTAATTATCAACACTTTGTCCACATAAAAAAAACCCCGGAAACTAAAATCTTGGTTTCCTGAGTCTTTGCACCTTTATCCACAACTTATTCACATATTATGTGGTGTTATTCTCTTTGTTTTTGCAGAGCGGAGGCATTCCACCAAAAGTTATCCACATTTAAGAATCGACTTTTCCACTTATCAACAAACCGTTAACATTTTATCAACAGACAGGTTCATTCCGGATGAATAACGTACCGTTTATATTTCTCATAATCCGTTTTCTTGCACTCAAGCTTTATTCGATATCCGGTTGCCTCATATTCTGTTTCGGTTATGTGACCATTTTCATTGAAATAAGAAACCAGCTGTCCTTGATTAAATGGAATCAGCATTTCACAGTGAGTATAGTCGACAAAAATATGCTTGCGAATTTGATCTATCAATTCCTCGATGCCAACTTTGTTTTTTGCTGACATATACACAGAGTCACGATTCACCTGAGGGATATCCAAATCGGTAAGGTCGGCTTTATTATAAGCAAAAATCGTCGGAATCCCTTTAATGCCTATCTCGTTTAAAGTCTTATCCGTTATCTCAATTTGATGCTCATGATCAGGATTGGAAAAATCGACAACATGAATCAACAGGTCCGCTTCTACCACTTCTTCCAATGTGGAGCGGAAGGCTTTCACGAGATGATGGGGCAATTTGGACACAAACCCCACCGTATCCGTCAATAAAAATTCCTTTTTATCCGGAAGCGGGATGTTTCGGACGGATGTCTCAAGCGTTGCGAACAGCATATCCTTCTCAAACACCTGCTTCTCGGCTGTTGGATGGAACATCTCAATCAGGGCATTCATGATCGAAGATTTACCTGCATTGGTATAACCGACTAAGGATACGACAGGGATGGCATTCTTTTTCCGCTGTTTCCTCTGTGTTTGCCGGTGTGCAACAAGGGCTTCCAGTTCTTTATTCAATACACTTATATTTTCCTCGATTCTCCTGCGGTCAAGCTCTAACTGCTTTTCACCTGCACCTTTGTTTGTACCCACCCCTCCACTCTGACGACCTAATGACTCCCTCAAACCAACGAGACGCGGGAGCATATACTGAAGCTTTGCCACTTCTACCTGAAGCTGTGCTTCCTTCGTTTTCGCCCGATGCGCGAAGATGTCCAGAATCAAGATTGTCCGGTCGATCACCTTGCAATCCATGTCCCTCTCCAGATTACGAAGTTGCGAAGGCGAGAGCTGATCATTAAAAATGACGACATTCGCTTCTTTATGCTCAACGAGATTTTTCACTTCCTCGATCTTCCCGGTACCGATAAAATGTGACGGGTTCACCCGATGCAAATTTTGTGTGATGGTCGCTGCAACCTCTACCTCACATGCTTCCGTTAAATTAGCCAATTCTTCCATTGAATACTCAAAATCCTTTTGACCGTTGAGATTAACTCCAACCAAGATTGCCCTCTGCTGTAATTCCATCATTTCAAATCCCTTCCATACATACCTTACTCCCTATATTGCTTAAACAAACCTATCATACTGCCTAAAAGCCAGCCACATTCCAGCACACCAGACATTACTTGCATAACGTTCGCTGCATAAGTTTATCGGACTTCCTTTTACTATAAAAGAAAATTCAACAAAAAAATAACCGGACCGATCACTTTTTTCAAGTTTCACATGAAACAATTGGAAAGTCCCTAAATAAAAGCTCCCTGGTTCACCTTAAGATGCACCAGGGAGCCCATATTACTCTATTCCTTTATTCTCAATAACCTAAGACTATTCAATGTAACTAATAACGTCGCACCCATGTCGGCAAAAATCGCCATCCAAAGTGTCAACCAGCCCGGCGCTATCAATAATAAGGCCAGGATTTTAATCACCAATGAAAACGTGATGTTCTGCTTAATGATTTTTAATGTTTTACGGCTTAAGCTGATTGTATAAGGCAGCTTCGATAAGTCATCACCCATTAAGGCAATATCGGCCGTTTCAAGGGCCGTATCTGTACCCGCCCCGCCCATTGCGATTCCTACCGTGGAAGCTGCCAGGGCCGGAGCATCATTAACACCATCGCCTACCATGGCCACTCGATCATATTTTTGTTTCCATCGTTTGATGATGGTCAATTTATCTTGCGGCAATAGCTCCGCCTCGATCTCAAAAACGCCAGCTGCCGCCCCGATAGCTTTAGCTGTTCCGATATTATCCCCGGTCAGCATGATCGTTTTTTCAATGCCCAATTCATGCAGTTTCCGAATTGCTTCCTTACTGCTTTCCCTTATTTCATCAGACACCGCGATGAGCGCCAAGACCTTCACTTGATCGCCAAGCACCATCACCGTTTTACCTGTATTTTGAAAGCCGCTGATTAATTTAAGCACATCATCAGAGAAGCCTAAACCTGCTTCTTCTTCAAAAAGGTGGGGTTTACCAATGTAATAGATTCCTTGATTGATTTTCCCTTTGATACCTTTACCGGTAATTGCAGTAAAATCCTCTACCAATAAAGATTGATAGTCCACATCGTGGTTTTCCGCCTTTTGGAGAATGGCCGTGGCAAGGGGGTGCTGTGATCTGCTTTCTAAAGCAGCAGCGATAGCCAGCACTTCCTGTTCATTCAACTCAGCAGATAACACTGTGAAATCAGTCACTTCAGGTATGCCCTTTGTTAAAGTACCCGTTTTGTCAAACGCAATCGCCTTTAAGGCTCCAGCTTCCTCCAAATGGACCCCGCCTTTAATCAGCACACCATGTTTCGCAGCATTTCCGATAGCTGTCACAATGGCGATGGGCGTAGAAATGACCAAAGCACACGGACAACCGACAACAAGTACAGCCAGCCCCCGGTAAATCCATTCACTCCAAACCCCGCTCATCACAATCGGGGGCAACACGGCAATGGCCAAGGCAATGAGCATTATGGCCGGCGTATAGAATTTTGCGAATTTATCCACGAAGGCTTGGGAAGGTGCCTTTTCAGCCTGTGCTTCTTCAACAAGGTGGATGATTTTTGCAATCGTCGTATCCTCGACTCGCTTCGTGACCTCCACTTCGAGCAACCCTTCACCATTTAAGGTTCCGGCAAACACTTCACCATCAAACGTTTTAAAAACCGGCTCGGATTCCCCAGTAATGGCTGCTTGATTAAGTGTCGAGGCACCTTTCATGATCCTGCCATCCATGGCAAGCTTTTGACCCGGTTTAACGATCATGATGTCGCCCACTTCAATCTCATCAACAGCAACCATCATTTCGTGATGCCCCCTACGGATCAAAGCTTCCTTAGGTGCGATGTTCATTAATGATTCTATAGAATTACGGGCTTTATCCATCGAATATTTTTCCAGTGCTTCACTTATCGCAAAGAGGATGACGACAGTCGCCCCTTCGCCCCATTCACCAAGCACGGCCGCCCCGATGATTGCAACCGTCATAAGGGTGTGCATATCAAAGCGAAGCCTGACAAGATTCTTCAATCCATTGACAAATAACGAATATCCCCCAACTATGATTGCAGCCGCATAACCGATTACCGGCACGATGCTTCCACCAGCATATCGATTATCCAAAATCCAGCTGATCAGCAAAAGGATAACCGAGAACACCACTTTTATATTTTCTTTTTGCTTCCAAAATGGTTCCTTTTGTTTCACCTGTTCCTGTTCACCGCGGACTCTCAGATTATCAAAAGAACCCGCCTTTTCAATCTCTTCGATAGTCGCACTGCCCTGTACAGAAATCTTCGAGGCACCAAAGTTGATTTTGGCATCCTCCACACCTTCTAGTTCCCGGACATTGTTCTCAAATTTAGCTGCACAATTCGTGCAAGATAGACCTTGGATACGATATGTTTTTAATGTGGACTCAGCCATCGACCCTTACCTCCTGCTGATGTTCTAGTGCAATGAGAATTAACTGCCTTATATGGTGATCATCCAAAGAATAAAAAGCCAACTTTCCTTCTTTTCGGTATTTTACGATTGCGTGTTTATAAAGCGTACGAAGATGATGGGACGTAGTCGCCATCGAAGCACCAATGATATTGGCCAGATCGCACACACACAATTCCTCATCCTTACAGAGCGCATAAGCTATCTTTGCCCTATTCTCATCGCCTATAACCTTAAACAGCTTCGACATGCTGGATAAATTCACCTGGTTCATTTCCTCTTGAATGCGATTAACCTTCACTTCATCATGCAGGTGGACATCACATATATCTTTCGGTTCCGTCATCTTCTCACACCTCTCATTCAAATCCGTGTTTGATTATAATATAACATAATCACCTGAATATTCAAATCTATATTTGAATGTTCAAGAGCCTTTTCTCCTTCCTCAAAAGCGGCTTAGTGAAAGTACCTATATGTCTTTATATGTGGGCCATCGTTTTTTGTTTCACTTCTCAGCCGTTCCCCTGGAATTTTGCTGAACACAAAGTGCAGGCTGTCCTCTTTTCAGGGTCTCCATGAATCTCCTGAACCGAAACCTCTATTCTTCAGGCGAAAAAAAAGAAGGGACATAAATCCCTTCACGGCCCTTCAATCCAATGATTTCGGTAATTTCCTATTGATGCCTTGATAAGTATAATATATTTAATTTAGTATTTTTTAGAAAAACTATGCTATACTTAGTCAAACCTTTTTAAGCGTTTTACTTTACTTGTACCATTTACCCTGCTCATCGTTGAGCAGGGTTTTTTGTCATGTATTTTCACAAAACAAAAAAAGACAGACCCTATAACAAGGATCCGTCTTTTTTTTGTTATTGAAATTATGCTTTTTGAACGTTAGAAGCTTGAGGTCCGCGTTGACCTTGTTCTACTTCAAAAGTAACTTCTTGACCTTCGTCTAAAGATTTGAAACCTTCGCTTTGGATAGCTGAGAAATGTACGAATACGTCGTCTCCGTTTTCGCGTTCGATGAATCCAAAACCTTTTTCTGCGTTAAACCATTTTACTTTACCTTGTTCCATTGTTGTTGCCTCCTAGTGCATCTAAGCACAATGTATTACTATCCTTGCTCTAAGTCATCATCGAAAACGAAAAGTAGTACTTTTAGTATCCTTAGTACCGAACAAAAATAATTAAGACTAAGCATAACATTAAATGGTAGCGATTGCAAATAGTTTGGGGAAACTTTTTTCCAGAATTTTTAATACTCTTTAAATTCATCAAGCATTAACCAATAGGCTCTATCTATTCAGGTAATGGCTTCATGACCTGCCACACCCATTCATCCAAACAAAACCTCTCGTTTACAAAGTTAAAGAGGTTTCAAACTGTAGACAAACTTGATGTTATTTATCATTGCCTACATTTTTTTGAGGAGGTGTATAGCGCAACGTTGATTTACCCTCCAGGTACTCGCTTTCCACGGACGGTCCGGAAGCCTCCTCGGTTCTCTTAGCGCCTGCGGGGTCTCCCTTGTGCCCGCTTTCCCCGAAGGAGTCTCGTACACCCGCTCCAATCAATTATGTTTAAAAATTCAGATGGAACCTTTTTGTCTACAAAAACCTCTCGTAAACAAAGTTAAGAGAGATTTTTGTAAATGTTCACATCGAATATTCATTTTTCGGTAATGAACTTTTCTACCATTTCTTCTAAAATGGCCGATTCTTTTGCTAACTCTTCATTTTGTTCCTTCAATCCAGTCATTATGGTGTTTTGTTGAATGGCAGCTGCCGAGATTTGCTCCGTCGTTGCGACTCCTTCTTCTGAGATCGCTGCAATTTCCTGAATGGATGCCAGGCTTTCATCCGAGGACTCATTGATTTTTTTCGAATGGACGGCTAATCGTTCCGTGCCTTTCAGCAATTTCTCTACGGATTCAAATATCTTATTGAAAATCTCGCCATTGTTTTCCACTAAGGAAACACCATTTACTATATCCTGAAAACTTTCATCATTATTTTGGATGACTTTGGCTGTTTGTTCATTAATCCGCATGATGGATTCTGAAATGATATCGATGGATTCATCTGTTTGCACAGCCAATTTTTGCACCTCTTGAGCCACTACGGCAAAACCTCTGCCGGCATCACCCGCCCGTGCCGCTTCAATGGAAGCATTCAGGGATAGCAGGTTCGTTTGAGAAGCAATCACCCTTATTAAGCCAATCACTTCATTTATCTTCACTACATCCTCTTCCAGGCTCACCAAATTGGCTTTAGTCGCTTGGCCGTTTTCCATGATCTTATCCATCTGGCTAGTTACATCTTGCACTTGTTTACTTCCTTGTTCAGCAAGTGTATTCGTATGCAAGGTAAATTCATTCATTTCATTCGTTTGTTCATTCATTAAACGGATTGTATCCGTTAAGTCACTGATCATATTGGAAATTCGGTCAATATGATGGGCACGTTCTTCTGAAGCTTTTGCTTCTTCCGTTGTCCCCGTCACTATCTGGCCATAGGATTCCACCATCTCTTCAAATGATTGCTGAATGGACACTGTCGTTTGATTCATCGTTTGAGCGTGTTCACGGACATTCTTGATAATATAGGCCAAACTTAATCTCATATCTTCGAATCCATTTGAAAGATCGCCAATCTCATCCTGTCTACCAACGGGAATCGATTTACTTAAGTCCCCTTTTGCCATTTCATTCGTATAACCAACAAGTTCATTGACGGGTCCCGAGATCTTTTTCCCGATGACAACGGCGCATAGCACACCTAAAATAATGGCACTTGCAAGAAATAAGATATTATAGAATATCATTGTGCTTTTCAATTCATCGATGAATTTTGCATCCATATCGATTCCGACAATCGCGTCCGTCCCTTTGATTGGCGTAAAGTACGATTTGTGTGTACCCCACTTATCTTTATATATTTCACTTAATACGTCTTCGTTTCCATTTATCGATTTTGCCTGTTCCGGCGTGAAAGGGGATTCCACCATATAGTCCTCGCTGCCGTTCAAGGCTGCAATCATGTCGGCATCATTCTCCCGCTTCAGCACATAAACATATTCAATTCCCTTTTTATCTTCAACAAAGGCATCTAGTTTCCGCCTAATCTCTTCGCCCCGTTCGGAAGCTTTGTTTATCAAAGTGGGATTGAGGCTCGCTGCTAAACTGTGGGCATTTTCAGAAAGGCGTTCATCGAATTGCGGAAGGACATTCTCATTGATCATTTTATTAGTAATATAGGAAAAGCAAAGGCCCATGGCCCCTGCGAAAAGTACGAAAGGAATAATATAAAACAAGAATAGTTTTGCCAGCAAAGATTTATTAGGATTAAGCTTTGAAAATCTCATTTCGATGCCCCCCTTAGATGAAAACCAGGTGTTTTATAGTCAAATATGGTATTAAGTCCAAATGGAGCAATTGGAGATTTTCATTCAAATCCTCACTTCTATAAAAGATGATTGCCATGCTCCGGTCATTTTGAAAAGGAAGCTGCCTATATTCCATAACATGTTCGAATTCATGACGGAGTCCATCATGATCCATACATGAAACATCTTCCGGATTTATTTCCAGTGGTACCTCTGCAAAGAAAAAGCTATATATATGATCGTCCATCTCTTCCAATATCCGATTCCAATCGGGTTTCGTTCCTGAAAAATAGTGTTCATACATATTCATTCCATAGGCATGGTAACCTAGATCCGTTGTACCTGCCCCAGCAAAACGCAGGGGATTGATTTCAATGGGTATCACCCGGTTTTCCTTTTTGCGAATTTCAAAGTGCACAGGGTAATTCCTAAGTGGAAGGACCGTTTGAATATTCTTCATGAACTTTAGTGCATCATGATAGATTTCGTTAATGGCCAACTTCGAAGTATAATAAATTCGATCGGAAGTATCGTAATCATCCTTGAATAATCGTTTGAAGACATTCAAAATGACCGGTTCACCATCTTGATTGTAATAGCCATCAATGGCATACTCTTCACCCTGAATCCACTCTTCTATTAAAACGGTCTGGGAACCGACCACTTCTGAATCATATAATCCATCCGAATGAAGTAAGTCCGCTTTTAGCTGATTCACGGCTATATCCCAATCCTGCTCATTCTTGACTTTGTGGACCCCTACACTCGAATAGCCAATATTGGGTTTAATAACTACCGGAAACGGTATTTGATTTTTATCCAGGTCACTTATTATAGATAAATCAATATCTTGGAAATAGAAATCAGGATATAAAGATTTCGTCAAATTTCGCACCTGACTCTTATCCTTCAATAACTTTGACCAAATGTACTCATTGCTATTTGGTAGAAAATGACCCAATAATGTTATGCCATTTTCAGAGTTTGTAAGAATTCTTTTGTCCTTTTCCATGGACATGAAAAATTCTGTATCCTTTTGAATGTTTAGCTTTTCTGATGTTAATGTGTCTCCCCATTGCCCCTGTTCCAGCACTGGAATTTGCTGTTCCTCCAACACCTTTAGAAGAATTGGCGACACAATGGACTCATTCAAAATAATCATTTTTTCCACCTAACTTATACTGTTTTTTGTATCTCCATATTTAATCGGTTAAAAGTGGTAAGTATTTAGCTTATATAGGTATTTATTATTAAAAATCCATTAAAAATCAAAATGTTAATATATCTTTTTACCTATACTCCCAAATTCAAAATGCATATGAGGGCATGAAAAAAGCATATTTAATTTTCTTGTATTTTCATTAAAAAGAGCCGACACTATTTTAAGTGTCCGCCATATTTTTTCAAATTTATCATTCAGAAAAAGTTCACCAGTAATTTTCTTGGAATAATTAAGACTAGTTCATATTCAATTCATAACTTCTTTATATACTTGCCCTATGAAGATCAAGAAAGGATGTATTTCATATGTCAGAAGAAAAAAAACAAAAGGGATGGCGCCAGTTCATCCGGTTAGTTCAACAAACGAAGCCTTCTAAACTAATGATAGGGATTGCATTGGCATTAAGCCTTGGTACAACGGGTGTAGGTTTATTAGTCCCTTTATTCACCAAAAATCTAATTAATGATTTTTCGATCAGCTCACTAAGCACTGAACGGATCACCCTTCTCGTTCTTGCCATCATCGTTCAAGCATTGGCCAGTGGATTTTCCATCTATTTATTAAATCGGATCGGTCAATCTGTAGTGGCGGGTATCCGTGATCAACTATGGAAAAAATTACTCGTATTGCCCGTGAGTTATTTTGATGAACATCCTTCGGGAGAAACAGTCAGCCGAATGACAAACGATACAACTGTAGTGAAGGGATTAATCTCTGAACACCTCGCTAATTTCGTTACTGGAATCATTTCCATCGTAGGTTCCATGATCGTTTTATTCGTCCTCGATTGGAAAATGACATTATTGATGTTCATTGCAATTCCACTCTCTGTTTTGATATTAATGCCACTAGGGAAAAAAATGCATAAAATTTCAAAAGGGATGCAGGATGAGACAGCAAGCTTCACCTCAGTCCTTCAGCAGGTGCTAATGGAAATACGTCTTGTTAAAGCATCGAATGCAGAAGCATTGGAATATCAAAATGGAAAAAAAGGAATCCATAAGTTATTTCAATTCGGATTAAAAGAAGCAAAAATCCAAGCGTTGATTGCACCGCTAATGAGTTTTGTCATGATGGCCTTACTCGTGCTGATTTTAGGTTATGGGGGAATGCGTGTTTCTTCAGGAGCCCTGACAGCTGGAGCCCTAGTTGCATTCATCATGTATCTTTTCCAAATAATCATGCCAATGGCTCAATTAGCCAGTTTCTTTACACAATTTCAAAAAGCAACGGGTGCAACAGAGCGCATCATTTCCATATTGGATTCAGTGGAGGAAGAAGATGCGAAGCAGCCAGTTCAAAATATAAGTCAATCTATCAGCGTGGATCACCTGAACTATAGTTACAATAATGGAGAACAGGTACTTAAAGATATAAGCTTTAACGTTGAAGCTGGTAAGGTCACTGCAATTGTCGGACCAAGCGGCAGCGGAAAAACGACACTTTTCTCTTTATTCGAGCGTTTCTACAAACCACAGCAAGGATCCATTTCTATAGGCGGGAAATCCATAAATGACTTCACACTGCTTTCATGGAGAAGCCAGATTGGGTATGTTTCACAAGAAAGCCCGATTGTATCGGGTACAATTCGAGATAATATTTGTTATGGCATCGATGGGGATATAACGGATGATGAATTGAATAAAGTGGCTAAAATGGCATATGCAGATCAGTTTATTTCTGAGCTTCCGAACGGATATGATACAGAGGTTGGTGAAAGGGGCATGAAATTATCAGGCGGCCAAAGACAAAGAATCGCGATCGCTCGTGCATTTTTAAGAAACCCTAAAATATTAATGCTTGATGAAGCTACTTCCAGTCTAGACAGCAAATCAGAAAAAGTGGTTCAACAGGCGTTAAATGATTTAATGAGAGGTCGAACAACAATAGTAATCGCC
Source organism: Peribacillus sp. NPDC076916 (assembly GCF_050269675.1). Classification (NCBI taxonomy): domain Bacteria; kingdom Bacillati; phylum Bacillota; class Bacilli; order Caryophanales; family Bacillaceae; genus Peribacillus; species Peribacillus sp. NPDC076916. Next base: position 12,685 of record NZ_JBNNIU010000016.1, on the reverse strand, counting down.
CATCGTCTATCAACCGTCATAGGTTCAGATCAAATCATCTTCCTCGAAAAAGGCAAAATAACAGGAAGCGGAACACATAAAGAGCTTTATAATACACACTCATTATATCGCGAATTTGCAGAACAGCAGTTACACAAACTTGAACTGGCCTAATTCACCGAAAGGAAAGAAGAAGGATGACAAAAATATTAATAGTCGATGATGATGCACATATTCGTGAACTTATAAACCTGTTGTTAAGAAAAGAAGGATTTGATTTATATGAAGTCTCAGATGGACTGCAAGCATTGAAATTAATGGAGAAGGTGAAAATTGATTTGGCAGTCATCGATATTATGATGCCTAACATGGATGGTTGGCAATTATGCAAAGAGTTGAGGGAATTTAGTGATATTCCCATTTTAATGCTGACTGCAAAAGGGGAAACAACACAAAAAGTAAAAGGATTCGGCCTTGGGGCAGATGATTATCTTGTAAAGCCATTTGAACCGATCGAATTGGTTCTTAGAATAAAGGCATTGCTTAAACGGTATAAAATCACTATTTCACAAACATTAAATATCAGCGAATTAAAGCTGAATCGCAACACGCATGAAATGTCATTCAAAGAACAGGAATATACGATTCCATTAAAAGAATTCGAATTGTTGTTTAAATTAGCAAGCTATCCTGGAAAAACTTTTTCCAGGGAAGATCTTATTGAAGACATTTGGGGCTATGATTATGAAGGTGATGAACGAACTGTCGATGTTCATATTAAAAGAGTAAGAGAAAGGTTTCCGGAATCGGAATTCCCCTTCCGGATTAAAACGATTTGGGGATTGGGCTACCGTTTGGAGATAACGAGATGAGAAGCAATCGATTTTTCAAAAAAATGCTTGGCATATTGTTTTTTCTTACGTTTAATTCAGTTTGCTTTTCGGCCGGGTACTATATCATTGAGCTATTGCCATTAAGGTTATCCGATTTTGTTCGGTATCTGACCACAATCATGACAAGCATCGCAATCATGATATTCATTGGATATCTTATGCATGCCATCCATCACAATAAACGGGCAAATATTTACCTCGAGATCATTGATGCCTTAAGGAAAATAGCAAATGGCGATTATAATGTACAATTGGATTTTAAAATCGATAGGAAAAACGAAATGACCGATATCATTAACCACTTCAATCACATGGCCAAGCAATTAAAGCAAATGGAAGAAATGCGGCAGGAATTCATCTCTAACGTCTCACACGAAATACAGTCGCCCCTAACCTCCATCGTAGGATTTGCCCAAGCTCTTCAATATAATAAGCTGACAATCGAAGAACGAAATCATTATCTTCATATAATTGAGACAGAGAGCAGGAGATTATCCAAATTAAGCGAAAACCTTCTAAAGCTTACATCCCTGGAATCCGAGCATCATCCTTTTGAAAAGACAGACTTCCGGCTGGATCAGCAGATACGAACCATTATTTTGGCTTGTGAACCGACGTGGTTGGAAAAAGAACTCGAATTGGATATATCTTTAGAAAAGATTCGAATTTTTGCAGACCAGGATTTAATGAGCCATGTATGGACAAATTTAATACACAATAGTATCAAATTCAACCGCCATCGTGGAAAGATCACGATTCGATTACAACAGATTGATGACCTGGCATCCATAACGATATCCGACAATGGAATTGGCATATCTGAAACAGACCAGTTCCATATATTCGAACGATTCTATAAAGCCGACCTGGCAAGGGAACGTACAAAAAGCGGCAGCGGTTTAGGCCTATCCATCGTGAAAAAGATTATTGAAATGCATGAAGGGACCATATCCGTAAAAAGTGAGCTCGATAAGGGAACGACTTTCACCATTCTGCTGCCTATTTCGTGAAGGGTTTTGTCATTTTAAAGTTTTTTTAACAATCATATTAATAAAAAACAGCTGCAATGGCAGCTGTTTTTAAAATCTATGTAGTAAAAAGTTTGATAAAAATTAACTTCACCCTTAATAAAGTGATTTTTTATTTCCGCCAAAAAGTTGAACAGTCTGCCTTATCCAAAATATTAAACTCGATCATTCTCTCAAGTAATGAGTAATCAACCGGGCGATCCCACTTGATACGCACCAACTGCTTGGTGTGATCATAGCCAGCCTGCACGATTTCATCAGAGAAATGATTAATCCCTGCTATTTCAGGGGCAACAGCCAAATGATGTTTGGCTACACTAAAGCCAATGATATATGTGCCATGATCGGTAAACATAGGCTGATTCCACGCGATTTTCGGAATTAAATTTGGATATTTGTTAGTTACCCAAGCCAAAACTTCTTCCGTTCGGTCCCGATGTTGCGGGTCATCAATCTTCGCTAAAAATTCTGCAAAAACTTCCATGTCATTCTCTCCTAAAATTGAAAATTTTTTTGAATAATGTCATTTTCCCCTCATCCGTATCATAATCAATATGTATTAAACGGCTTTATTTACACTGCACACCGATTCCTCGGCCTTCTTTAATCCACTTGTCAACTTGAGAGGTTCCCGTTCTTTTAGACATAAAAAAACACCCCTATGGCTAATCATAGCCAAAGGGGTGAAGCTTCGCAACTCTTTATAAACAGTTAATCTTTATTTAGATCTACATAACATACATTGCATTCATTCCGACTTACTCAACCGTTACACTTTTCGCAAGATTACGTGGTTTATCCACGTCACATTCACGGTGCAAGGCTGCGTAGTAAGCAATGAGCTGCAGCGGGATAACAGAGATAAGGGGTGTTAATAGTTCATTCACTTCCGGGATGACGAAACGGTCATCCTCTTCTTCAAGCCCCTTCATGGAAATGATGCAAGGGTTTGCGCCACGGGCAACCACTTCCTTTACATTACCACGGATGCTTAGGTTGACGCCTGCTTGCGTAGCAAGGGCTATGACAGGTGTACCTTCTTCAATCAAGGCGATCGTTCCATGCTTCAGCTCTCCGCCAGCAAAGCCTTCCGCCTGGATGTAAGAAATCTCCTTCAGCTTAAGGGCCCCTTCAAGCACAACATAGTAGTCAAGGGAACGGCCAATGAAGAAGCAGTTTCTCGTAACGGACAAGTATTCACGGGCAATGTCTTCCATCTCTTCTTTCGAATCACATAGGGCTTCCATTGCTGTCGCAACGATTCCAAGCTCTTTTACAAGGTCGAAATCAAACTCCATGTTACGGAATTGGCCAGTTACATTCGCTAAGATCGATAGGACTGCCACTTGAGCTGTATAAGCCTTAGTCGAGGCTACGGCAATTTCAGGGCCGGCATGCAGCAAGAGCGTATAATCCGCTTCACGTGACAATGTAGAGCCAGGTACGTTCGTGATGGTCAGGGCTTTATGACCAAGCGCTTTGATGGACACTAACACGGCACGGCTATCTGCAGTTTCACCACTTTGTGAAATGAAGATGAATAACGGTTTTTTCGATAATAACGGCATATTGTAGGTGAATTCAGATGCCACATGAACCTCAACCGGAATTTCAGTCATTTTTTCGATGAATTGCTTACCAATCAATCCTGCATGATAGCTGGTTCCGCAAGCGATGATATAAATACGGTCAGCCTCACTTACGGCTTCAGTAATGTTATAATCGATTGCAAGTTTACCTTCTTCATTTTGGTATGCTTGAATGATTTTACGTATGACAGCTGGCTGCTCGTCGACTTCTTTAAGCATATAGTGCGGATACGTACCTTTTTCGATATCACTTGCATCCAGTTCAGCAGTGTACGGAGCACGCATGACTTCTTCGTTGGAAAGGTTCTTGATCGTTACCTTTTCTTTTGTCACGATAACCATTTCCTTATCCATCAGTTCAAGGAATTGATCTGTGACTTGCAACATGGCCATTGCATCAGAAGCGACAACGTTAAAGTCTTTTCCGACACCGATCAGCAGCGGGCTTTTATTTTTTGCGACTAAGATGGTTTCATCATTTTCAGCATCCAATAGGGCAATCGCATATGAACCCTCTAATAGAGTGAGTGTTTGACGGAATGCCTCTTCCACTTCCATGCCCTCGTTCACGAACTTCTCGATGAGTTGAACGATGACTTCTGTATCCGTTTCACTTTTAAAGGCAACATCCTTCAAATATTCACGTTTTAGAATCGCATAGTTTTCAATGACCCCATTATGAACTAAAGTCAATCGACCTGAATTACTTTGGTGAGGATGGGCATTTTCACGGCTTGGCACACCATGGGTGGCCCAGCGTGTATGTCCTATTCCAGTATGCGCCATAGTATTTTCATCCACGGCTCCACGTAGGTCCGCGATTCTTCCTTTTTCCTTAAAGATTGTAACGCCTGCTTCATTTCTCACAGCAATTCCTGAAGAGTCATAACCGCGGTATTCAAGTTTTTCAAGACCTTTTAATAAAATTTCCTTTGCATCGTTAAGTCCAATATATCCAACAATTCCACACATAATTTCTGTTCCTCCAACCGATTCGAGGGAACAGGAATGCACGGGGGCATCCCTGCCCCCTCATCTCTGATATATATTTTTTATAAAGGAAATGCTTTAAAGCACTTTTTCCCTTTGTGCATTTCCAACCCTTTGTGCAGTAAGTTGCCCTACTGTTTTAAGATTGGAATTACTGCGGCTGTGCACTTCAGCCGGGAGGTATCCGCCGATCATTCGATAAACCTCCTCCTCGTCAACTAAGCCATTTCTCGTCCAGACTTAGTTCAGGCGCTTTTATGAATCCGTTCCTTGTCTACCCTCCTTTTCATGACAACGATTGTTGTAAATCAGGATAATCATACCTTAAACAAGGGACATAGGTCAATTCTTTATTACCAAGACCTATAAAAAGAACTTCTTTATAAAAAATATGCATAAAAGGAAATTTCGTTCCTTTTATGCATAGGATTAGTTATTCATTCATACCCATTTCCGCTTTTACCACTGCGACGATGCGCTCTACATAATTAGTGCATTCCTCAGCTGTCGGTGCTTCAGCCATTACACGGACTAGCGGTTCAGTACCGGATGGTCTCACCAAAATACGGCCGTTCCCGTTCATTTCCGCTTCGACTGCCTTGATGACTTCCTGTACCTTTTCATTATCGGTTACTGCGTGTTTATCGGTAACTCTGACATTGATCAGCGTTTGTGGATATTTCTTCATCTCGCCAGCGAGCTCCGATAAGGTTTTTTGGGTGTCACTCATGATGTTCACGAGCTGCAGGCCCGTCAATAAGCCGTCGCCTGTCGTGTTATAATCCAGGAAGATGATATGTCCGGATTGTTCGCCGCCAAGGTTATAGCCGCCTTTTCGCATCTCCTCGACCACATAGCGATCCCCCACTGCCGTCTGGGCGCTTTGTATACCATGCTCTTCAAGACCTTTATAAAAACCAAGGTTGCTCATGATCGTAGAAACCACTGTTCCCTGTTTCAGACGGTTATTTTCTTTTAAGTATTTCGCACAGATATACATGATTTGGTCGCCGTCCACTATATTCCCTTTTTCATCTATCGCAATGACTCGGTCTCCGTCACCATCGAATGCAAGTCCGACATCCGCACCTTTTTCTTTTAAGAATTCAGCAAGTGCCTCAGGGTGGGTGGAACCTACCTTATCATTAATGTTCAAGCCATTGGGCGATGCTCCCATCGTAGAGATGTCTGCATCAAGATCTGCAAACAAATGCATGGCCAAGGCAGATGTCGCCCCATGTGCACAATCAAGAGCAACATGAATGCCTGTAAAATCTTCATCCACTGATTGTTTCAAGTACTGGAGATACTTTTGCCCTCCTTCGAAATAATCGTTCAAATGGCCTAAATCCCCGCCTACAGGGCGTGGAAGTTCATCCTTTTCCATATCTAATAGTGCTTCAATTTCCGCTTCTTGATCATCGGATAACTTAAACCCATCCGGTCCAAAGAATTTAATCCCATTATCCGCTACCGGATTATGAGAAGCGGAAATCATGACACCTGCTTCAGCACTTAAGGCCTTTGTTAAATAGGCAACTCCCGGTGTCGAAATGACACCCAGGCGCATCACTTCAGCTCCAATGGATAAAAGACCGGCAACAAGCGCACCTTCCAGCATTTCACCTGAAATTCGAGTATCGCGTCCTATCAGCACTTTGGGTTTTTCTGTATTTCTAGTAAGCACGTAGCCACCAAAACGGCCTAGTTTAAATGCCAACTCCGGTGTTAATTCGCTATTCGCTATACCCCTGACTCCGTCTGTTCCAAAATATTTACCCATCTTTATCGCTCCTTCTTCGAATCGTTACTGAATTTAATGATGATGTTAAAGGAAGGTCATGTCTCTTCGTCTTTCTGTGTGATGGTGACCGAAATCGTTTTAGAATCCAGTTCCCATTCCACTCCCTCAGGCACTGTTACCGCCAAATCCACATCATGCGTACCTTCATCTAAATTACTCACATCTACTGTAAGATTAATGTCGTCTTTAGTTATTTTCTTCAAATCATCCGCCTCACCAAGCAAAGTGATGCTGGTTACATCGGATTCCAATTCGGCATTTTGGTCATCCTGTATGCCCACAGGCACTATTTGTATATTGTTGAAGGTTTTAGACTCTATGGCAGCCGGTTCATCTTCTTTCTCTTCTTCTTTGACTACTTGTTCTTCTTGTTTTTGTTCGGTTTCTGGTTTTTCCTCTTCTACGACTGGCTCTGCATTATCTTCATCCACATCAACTTTCTCTGTACGAATCTTGACCTTTGCCTTACCCAAGGACATTTTTTGTACACTTTCCGGTTTATCAAGATCGAGTTCCAGTTCTGTATCACCATCAATTTTCGAGATATTTACAGGAAGATTTACTACATCTATTTTCTCAAGGTCCGTTTCCGAACCAAATAAGGTGACCTCTTTCGGGTCAACACTCATACTCGTGATCCTGATGCCATCCTTTGCCTTGCCAGTTTGCTTCGGTGCTATCGACACCGTCTTGGAAGGAATGCTCACTTTTAAGGAAACTGAAACAGTAGATGGCTCGATCGTCACATCCAGCTTATTCAAGTCCCTGTCCAGGGCTTTTACGGTTGCCTTGCCGTTCACCGTTTCGTTAAGCCCCTTACTTATTTCAAGGTTTGCCTTTACATAGGAAATTTGTTCAATCGCATCTTTAGCACCCGTTATTTTGACAGTTTTAGGGCTGACTGTTGGCTGGCCAGCGGTATATCCCTCTTCAAGTAAAGAGCTATTATACTCGGCTTCAACGGAGAATTCCTTCGTCACCCGTTCCTGAACGTTGACTTCTGCATATTCCGGATCGATCGTTGCCACTAACTTTTCATTCAAATCACTTATTTTAAATGTGACAGTTCTGTCCCCCATTGAGATTGCAGGATCGGAAAGGTCTACATACACTTTAAAGTCCCTTTGGTTTTTCGCATTGATCAATAAGCTTTTTGCTCCCTTTAGAGTAACATCAACCGTCTCCGGCACTCCGCTCACCACTAGATTCTCACGGTCATAGTACACTTCGACCGGTACATTTTCAATGGTCTCCGTGCTGATTTCAGGGGCAGTCGATAAACCAAGGGATTTCTTATCCGACTCCATCTCAAAGTTAATGGAAATGAATAAAAGTGCCGCCAAGGCAAAAGCTACGATTCTCATAAACCAAGCGCTATTGGTGAATTTATCCATTCTTTTTCCCCCTCCAGTTAAAGATGCTTGAGGAAGTTGATTTGATGTTTTCCACTACCAGTTCACTTGTAAGCATGGCCCTAAATGATTCTTGATTCAAATCGCGGTAAAGTTCCCCGTTTTTAGTGACGGATATCCCTCCCGTTTCCTCTGAAACGACAATCGTAAGACTATCCGTAACTTCACTCATGCCTATGGCTGCCCTATGCCGCGTTCCAAGTTCCTTTGATATGAATGGACTCTCTGATAATGGCAAATAGCAAGCTGCAGCTGCCACCTGGTTATTTTGCAAAATAACTGCGCCATCATGGAGCGGCGTATTAGGGATGAAGATATTAATGAGCAGTTCTGAAGAGATATAGGATTTTAGAGGTATCCCCGTTTCAACATAATCCCCTAGCTCCGTACCTTTTTCTATAGTAATCAAGGCTCCGATCCGCCTTTTTGCCATATAGGTGGACGCCTTTAGAATTTCTTCGACTAAACGCTCTTGCTGATTCTCTTCCGGAACGGTGCCCCTTGCAAAGAGCTTCCCGCGTCCTAATTGTTCAAGTGCTCTTCTCAGTTCAGGTTGAAAAATGACGAGAATCGCCAATACTCCCCAATTCATGACTTGTGCCATTAACCATCCGAGTGTATTGAAACCAAACAGGTTGCTTAAGCTTTTTACAATGACAATTACAAAAATTCCTTTTAGCAGCTGAATAGCCTTTGTACCCCGAATAATAGTTAACAATTTATATATCACAAACCATACAAGGAGAATATCAATGAAATTTACTACATAGTCCCAAACAGTCAAGTTGGTTAAAGACATGTTGTTTCCTCCAGTCAGTATTACTCCAAATACAAATTACAATCTTTATACGATAACCTTAATAGTATACCATTTTTTAAATGATACATCTAAAAACTAGTGTGAGAAATTTACATAGGAAAAACGAATCATGTAAAAGGGTCCCCTTCCCTTAAAAAATAAAGCTGAGCGAAGTCACCGTAAATGAAAAAACGGTGCCCTCTCCCAGCTTCTATTCCTTATTCCTTTTCCTCCTCTTTAGCAGGAACCAACGAGGTTGCAGTATCCTTTACTTTATACCACATCCACTCAAAAGCTTGGTCAATAACATGGATGCTTCCAGTCACATTCCCTGCTTTTGACATATATTTATGCCCATTTATGACTGTCACATCTCCCTCTACTTCACCATCTATTTGAATGTTACCATTTTGAACTACCACATTCCCCTTGATTGTCTCACCCTCAGGCACAATCACCGTTTCACCTTCGACCACTAAGTTAGGCTGCTTTGATACTGAAAAATGTTCGTCCTGATTATAAGTGGAGAAAACAGATCCTGTCATCAATATGATGAACATCGCTGCCGCTGTCATGAAGGGATGGCTTTTGAACCAACGTTTGGCACCTGTTGTTTTCGTTTCCTTTGGCAATTGAGCCATAACCTTTGCTGTAAAGTCATCCGGGGCCTTTATATGGGAAGTGCTTTGTACAAGAGCGACCGCCTTTTTCATTTCATGAAAGTACTCCCGGCATTCAGCACAGTTATGCAAGTGCTCCCGTAAAACTTCTTTATGCTCCGGTTTGATGTCCTCATCTAAATAATCATGCATATATTCAATGATTTCCTCATGGCAGTTCATTTTTCTCACCTTCTTTTTATAAATGGCGTAGTTGTTTACGCAAGGCTTCCCGACCACGATGTATCCTCGTCTTGACCGTACCGACAGGCAAATCGAGTATTTCACTGATTTCCTTTAGGGATAACTCTTCAATATACTTCAATACGATTACCGACCGGTATTTCTCGGGCAATTTCATTATTTCCACTTGAATGGTTTCCTGTAGTTCTAAAGATTCAACCTCTTCCTCGGGTTTCGCCATATCCGATGCAATTTGGGAATACATATTCAATCCCTCTGTTCCTGCCACCTCTGCATCTAAATAGTAATCCGGTTTTTTCTTGCGAAGCCGGTCAATGCAAAGATTGGTCGCAATCCGGTATAACCATGTAGAAAATTTCATTTGTATATTGAAACTTCGAATATTCACGTAGGCCCTTACAAAGGCCTCTTGTGCCAAATCTTCTGCTTCTTGCCTGTTTCCGAGCATCCTGAAACATATTTGGAACACTTTGTCCTTGTATATTTCGACAATTTCTCCAAATGCATTATGGTCTCCCTTTAATACTTGATTAATTCTCTCTTTAATGAGTGCATCCATTTTCCGGTATTACCCCCGCTCATGCGGCTATACGATTACTACGAATCGTAAGCTAAAAGGTTTCAAAAATTTAATACATTAATTTTAACAAAGTTTTACATTTTATGTTTAAGAAAAAAAAAACAGGGCTATATAGTAAGAAATTGTAAAATCTAAGGGAGTGTTTCTCTATATGACTGCAGAACAAATTTTAGTCCATATTGAACAATACAGACAGAAAATGATGTTTTTGGCTTCCCGTTCTTCGATGGTGGATAATGAAGTTGTTGAAGTTAGCAGTAAACTGGATTCTTTAATCATCCAATACATCCATTTAACTAAAAATGGAGATCTCAATAACAGAAGTGCCCTCAAGTGAATATGGATTTACGATTGCAACCAATTATCTATAGATATGTTCCTGTTACATACGCCCTAGTAAATAAACCTACGTCTTCTAGCATATAAAAAACAGTAACCCATTACAAGCCGGTTACTGTTTCTTTTATTTTTTCAGTTATAATAATTTTTCTCCAAATAGCGAACCCATTAGGGCCACGGCAACGATCGCCGTCTTATTCCGCTCATCTAAAATTGGATTCACTTCAACGAATTCAGCTGATGTAATCAAGTTGGATTCCGCAAGCAATTCCATGGCCAAATGACTTTCCCGATAACTTATACCACCAATCACCGGTGTCCCCACTCCGGGTGCATCTGCTGGGTCAACTCCATCCAAATCCAATGACAGGTGGACGCCATCCGTTCTTTCCCTTAAATAATCAATGCATTCCTCCATCACCCGTGTCATTCCCATGCGGTCGATCTCATGCATCGTGTATACTTTAATCCCTTTCTCACGGATAAGTTCTTTTTCACCTTCATCCAATGACCTTGCTCCAATTATTACGATGTTTTCCGGTTTCACTTTTGGAGCAAAACCATGGATATTGATTAGGTCCGGATGTCCAAGCCCAATACTGACAGCTAGGGGCATACCGTGTATATTCCCTGATGGTGAAGTATCCTCCGTATTTAAATCCCCATGTGCGTCGTACCAAATCACACCCACATTTTCATAGTGCTTTGCGACTCCTGCCAGTGTACCTATAGCTATGGAATGGTCTCCTCCCAATACAAGCGGAAAGGAACCCCCTTCTATTATTTCATCAACTTTTGTTGCTAACAGGGAGTTACCCTTCGCTACAAGCTGTAGGTTTTTTAGATTTGTCCCAGGCTCATCTGCGTTTTCAGGACGCCCTACAATGATATCTCCTAAATCCTCCACTTCTATATTCAACTTTTCAAGACGCTCGATAATCTCTGCGCAGCGAATGGCACTAGGTCCCATATCCACCCCCCGCCTTGCTTGACCAAGGTCCATAGGCAGTCCGATGACGGAAATTTTCTGAATAGACATACAATTCCCCCTTTCCATCATTTTATATCGTATATGCCGGTTGGTTCAACTCGACATTCCCATGTATAAAAATGCACGTTCCTATCACATATGTTATTTGTGAAATAAAATCTTTCTGGGGATTAGCTTACCCAAACATGTCTTAAACAAAAAAAAGTCTTAAACCACTTTTGGCTTAAGACGTAAGTTTTGGTGTATGTAGTTGATGGTGGAGCCTAGCGGGATCGAACCGCTGACCTCCTGCGTGCAAGGCAGGCGCTCTCCCAGCTGAGCTAAGGCCCCTTTAAGGGATTTAAAATTTATTAAGCGGAAGACGGGATTCGAACCCGCGACCCCAACCTTGGCAAGGTTGTATTCTACCACTGAACTACTTCCGCAAATGGCTGGGCTAGAAGGGATCGAACCTTCGCATGACGGAATCAAAATCCGTTGCCTTACCGCTTGGCTATAGCCCAATATATGATATGCAATGTTTAATGTTCAACAAAATAAAAAGGTGGTAATCATATACTTCCCCAATACAGAGAATATATAACTAATCCACAGGATTTTATTAAAATGGTGGAGGGGGGCAGATTCGAACTGCCGAACCCGAAGGAGCGGATTTACAGTCCGCCGCGTTTAGCCACTTCGCTACCCCTCCGCAATATATGGTTGTAAGTGGTGCCGGCAAGAGGACTTGAACCCCCAACCTACTGATTACAAGTCAGTTGCTCTACCAGTTGAGCTACACCGGCAAGTAAAGAATGAAATGGTGGAGGATGACGGGATCGAACCGCCGACCCTCTGCTTGTAAGGCAGATGCTCTCCCAGCTGAGCTAATCCTCCGGATTTAAAATGGTGACCCGTACGGGATTCGAACCCGTGTTACCGCCGTGAAAGGGCGGTGTCTTAACCGCTTGACCAACGGGCCGATCTGTTTTGCGTTCATAGATAGATTGGGAAGCTCCCAAGCGGATTCGAACCGCTGACCTCTTCCTTACCATGGAAGTGCTCTACCTACTGAGCTATGGAAGCATATGGCTCCGCAGGTAGGACTCGAACCTACGACCGTTCGGTTAACAGCCGAATGCTCTACCACTGAGCTACTGCGGAATAATATAATGTTTCCTAAAACCCATTTAAAGATTTAAATGAATAGCCTGGCAACGTCCTACTCTCACAGGGGGAAACCCCCAACTACCATCGGCGCTGAAGAACTTAACTTCCGTGTTCGGAATGGGAACGGGTGTGACCTCTTCGCCATCATTGCCAGACTATATTCATTTTTTGAAGAATTTTCATTCCTTCAAAACTAGATAATAAGAAGGTATTTCATTTTTTTTAAAGCGTTGGTTAAGTCCTCGATCTATTAGTATCAGTCAGCTCCA
>NZ_JBNNIU010000015.1:0-92755 GCF_050269675.1 Peribacillus sp. NPDC076916 | reverse complement strand
ACACTTGCGAGCCTAGGCCGTAAGGATGCGGTGGCAACCGTTGGGGCCAATAACACTTCCCTTAAAGGCCTGCCGGCTACATTGATGAAAGAAGCGAGTAATGTTCGCTATCTATCACACATCAAAGCCCTATTCAGCTTGGCTTATTAATTCATTATCGCCGTGACATGTTCACGGGTACATGCCTTTATTCCCATTTGGGAGTAAGGGCATTTTTCATTTCAAAAAAGGCGGGCACCCGTCAAAGGGTCCCGCCATATTTCACTCTATATCATCATGTTTCGGAAAAGTAAGCCCGTTGCTTATGGACTCGGTTAATGATTAGTCATCAAGACAAGGAAATCAGATCCATTCAACGGTGGACTTCGAAATCATCGAATAGGCGTTTTTCATTCTTTTTTTGCAGGGTTTGAACTTACATTTTATTCGGCGCTGAAATTCCCAATAAACTTAGCGCATCCTTTAATACAACTGCCACGGAAAAAGCGAATGAGAGCTTCATTTGTTTGCATTCATCTTCAACTAAGATTTTGGTATGTGCATAATACTTATTGAATGCACGCGATAAATGCAAGCTGAATTTCGCGATTTGTGATGGGTCGGCTTGTTCAAATGATTTTTGGACAATGATCGGGTATTGCTCCAACAGCTGGATGACTGGCCACGCATATTCTCCTAAAGCTTCAAAAGTGAGGGACTGCTCTTTAAATTCACCTTTTTCAAGCAATGAGGAAATTCGCGCATATGTGTACTGTACATATGGACCCGTTTCTCCCTCAAAATTCATCATTTGCTCTAATGAAAAATCAATATCATTCATACGGTTATTTTTTAGATCATTAAAGATGACCGCTCCGACACCAACCTGTCTTGCAACGAGTTCCTTCTGTTCAAGCGCTTGATTTTTTTCTTCAATATTGCGCTTCGCAGTTTCGATTGCCTCTGCCAATACATCCGCAAGCAGCACGACTTTCCCTTTACGTGTCGACATTTTCTTGCCGTCTTTTAACATCATGCCAAATGCTACGTGCTGCAAATCTTTTGACCATCCATACCCCATTTTTTCAATGACATTAAAAAGTTGCTTAAAGTGCAGGGATTGTTCGTTTCCGACAACATAAAATGTTTTCTTCGCCCCGTACTGTTTTTTACGATACATGGCTGCAGCCAAATCACGCGTCGCATAAAGTGTCGCCCCATCGGTTTTCGTAATCAAACAAGGCGGCATATCTTCCAATTGCACGACATAGGCACCTTCGGATAGGGTAAGCAAGCCTTTTTCTTTTAGCTCCCCGACAACAGCATCCATTTTATCATTGTAAAACGCTTCGCCGGCATAGGAATCAAAACGGATGCCCAATAAATCATAAATCGTCTCGAATTCTTTTAAAGACGCATCCCTGAACCATTTCCACAGAGCCAGTGCTTCCTCGTCCCCATCTTCAAGAGACTTGAAGCTTGCGCGCGCTTGTTCATTCAACGATTCGTCCGTTTCAGCTCTTTCATGGAACTTCACATAGATCTTCAATAATTCCTGAATCGGCGAAGCCTCGATTGCCTCTTTGTCGCCCCACAGCTTATACGCGACGATCAACTTGCCGAATTGTGTGCCCCAATCTCCTAAATGATTGATACGCACGGCATCGTAGCCATTTTTTTCGGCAATGTTAGCCAGTGCATTCCCTATGACCGTTGAGCGTAAGTGCCCCATGGAAAAAGGCTTGGCGATATTCGGGGATGAGTAATCAATCACGACATTTTCCTGTACAGGCTGCACCGAACCATACTGATCCTTTTCCCTTAATATCGTTTGCAGCACGTTTTCCGTCACCATCTGTTGATTGACGAAGATATTCAGATAACCACCCACAACGTTCACTTCTTGGAGCAACTCACTGTTTAATTGTTGAGCTATTTCAGACGCAATCACCTGAGGCGATTTTTTGAATTTTTTTGCAAGAGTAAAGCACGGAAAGGCGACATCACCTAACTCCATCAATTTTGGCTTTTCCATTAATTTCTCTATTTCACTTGCTTGCATTTCATTGTTCAAAGCAGTTGAAATCAATTCTGCAATTGGCTTATTCATCGACATTTTCCCTCCTAAACAAAAAAGCCCCCGCCTCTAAATAAGAGACGAGAGCATGAATTCCCGTGGTACCACTCTAGTTGCCACAATTGTGACCACTTTCCATTGTTAACGAGGTGACTCCCCGATGTTCCCTACTAAACGTTTCAAGAAATTTCTCCAAAGTGCGCTTCATTCATCCGTCCTGCATTAGGCTCCCACCATCCCTAACTCGCTTTCCATTTCGAAATGAACTACTCTCTTCATCACAGAATTTTCAATATTATCATTTAATCCATCGTACACAATTAAAAAAAACGTGTCAACAGGATTTAAGAAACAAATCCTAACCAGCCGGTAACTTCATTTTATCCTTGATGGTTGAAAAATATTTCCTTACTGTCCCTATTGTGTCGCTTTGCTTATTAGACGCTTCCATTTTGGATTGACCATCGGCTAACAGCCCTAACACTCCCATTTCCCGGTCATTATTGCTGGGAGACTCGTCTATAAGTTCTGGGGAGTATATTCGCTTGCCGTCCATTATGCCGCGAATCGAGCAGGCTAACTCTTCACCCGGGCTATCCTTCAATAAATAACCACTTACATTAGCTTTCAATGCGAGTTGAAAATAACCAGACCTTCGAAATGTCGTTAAAATGACCACTTTGCATTCAAATGACTTTAATGCTTCTGCCGCCTCAAGTCCGCTCATTACAGGCATCTCCATATCCATGATACACACATCAGGCTGTAATTGGTGTACAAGGGCCATCGCTTCTTCTCCATTACTGGCTTGCCCGACAATTTCTATATCTTCTTCAAGATTGAGTAGAGAACTTATTGCCTCTAACAGCATTTGCTGATTCTCTGCAATGACAATTCGAATCATTTTAAGTTCTCTCCTTTATCGAGTTCCTTATATGCAGCAAAGACTCCCCCAAATCCAAGGATTATTAAGGGAGTCCGGAATGATACATGAACGTTACAGTTCAGATTTCACTTGAACGGGAACACTTTTTTTCGTTAAATATTTAATGTCCTTGAAGCTAACAAAATTCTTTGATTCCTCATCCCATAAACGGAAACGTAGTGAGCGCAAGCTTGTCGCAAGAGTAATCGTTGGAACGTTCTCTAAAGGCTCTGTATTATTGTGCGCCATTTCCAATTTATAGTTAGGCACCCTTGGACTTAAATGGTGAACATGATGGTAACCGATATTACCTGTAAGGAACTGCATCAGTTTTGGAAGCTTATAAAAAGAACTTCCTTCCACTGCCGCCAATACATATTCCCACTCCTCATTCTCTTCGAAGTAAGAGTCCTCGAATGTATGCTGGACGTAAAACAGCCAAATTCCCACTGAACCAGAAATCATGAAGATGGAACCTTGAACCAGAAGGAACGACTGCCAGCCTACTGCCAGGCAAAGCAATGCCACTAAAGCGACGATTATTACATTCGTCAAATACGTATTCATCTTTTCCTTCTTTCTAGCACCTTTACGGTTAAATCTGTTTTTAAGAAGGAAAACATAAATGGGTCCCAAACCAAACATAACCAATGGATTGCGATAAAAACGATACGCAAAACGAAGTTTAAGCGGTGCAGCCAAATACTCATCTACCGTAAGGGTCCAAATATCCCCCGTCCCCCGCTTATCCAAATTGCCGCTTGTTGCGTGATGCACAGAATGCTCATGTCCCCATTGATCAAACGGGAATAAAGTCAAAACACCCATGATCGTACCGACTGTTCTATTCGCACGGCGGTTTTTGAAAAATGAATGATGCGTGCAATCATGAAAAATGATGAATATCCTTGTCAAGAAACCAGCAGCAAACACAGCTGGAATTAAAGCTAACCAATAAGAAACGGAAAGACTTATATATGCTAGGTACCATAAAATAATGAATGGTCCCAAGGTATTGATGATCTGCCATATACTTTGCTTTGTCGTTGATTGTTCAAAAGGAGCAATTTGTTTTCTCAAGTTTTTCGTATTTTGCAAGGTCATTATTCAATTGCACTTCCTTTTTATTTGTCGTTATTTCATATTATAAAGAAAATAACCTGAATTTATTAGTACCAGGTGTCATGACTAGAAGATGACAAATGTCATGTACAAGTCATTTTCAGCTGCAAGCGTAAAAAAAGGCCAACCAGTAAAAAATGATTAACCTGTTCATATGTATAGGGTTTCGTTATCTTGAAAAGAACGGAACTGTCAATATCAGCCCTCCAGTCCCAGCAGTAAGCAAAATAATTCGTCCTACCATAGAGTGGAACAACAATACAGAATCATAATTAGATTCCATATTTTCTTCTATATAGAGCCTTTCCACAATGTACCTCTATTTTATAGCGATTCTCCATAGTAAACTAGTAAAGTTAAATTTTACAAAGGGGAATAAAATCATTGTGAAAAAATTCTTTGGATGTTTTATTATATTAAGCCTTCTTTGTATATGCCTCTTTCCACCCAGTGGTCATTCATCAAGCAACACCCTTTACATAGGTTCTGTTAAAGTGGACAATACAAAAGTTTTTAGTTCTCCTAAATTAGGTTCCACTCAATTAAAGCCCTTAAAAAAGGGCGAGGAGTTTCCCGTCATGTCTACTTCCGTCGGAGATTCCGCGGGGCCTATTATCCATAAAGTAAAGGCTGGAAACACATTATGGAAAGTAGCAAATCAATATGGTGTTTCACTAAGTGAGCTGCAAAAAGAAAATAAATTAACTTCGACCGAAATAAATATTGGCCAAAACCTGAAGATCCCCCAGAAATATAAGATCCATAAGGTTGTATCAGGAGATACATTGTGGAAGATTTCCACTAAATATAAGGTAACCACAAGTGATTTGACGAAATTAAACGTCTTACATACGGTTACCCTTAAAGTTGGCCAAAAATTGAAGATCCCGGATTATTATTACCAGGTTCAATTGCTTGATGGGAAGAAGGGATGGATAAAGACATCCCAGCTTCAAAAAAAGGCGCAAAAACCTATCGTCATGGGCTGGACGCATAATGGATCGAAAGAAAACTACACCCAACAAATGAAACAACCTAATTTAAATGTAGTATCTCCCCGTTCCTATACGCTGAAGGATTCCGGTAATTTCGTGTCCGTTTCTGCGGATGCAAAATTCGTCCAAAACGCCCATAAACAAGGAAAACAAGTTTGGCAGCTTATCGGAAATCAATTTGACCCTGTTTTAACTGGTTCTGTACTAGGCAATACAAAAAAGCGCCAGAAATTAGTTTCAGCTTTACGTGATTCACTTGTTAAAACTAAAAGTGATGGAATAAATGTAGATTTTGAAAACATCGATCCAAAAAACAAGAAGGACTTTGTACTTTTCATAGGCGAACTGAAAAAAGCCTTAAAGCCGCATGGAATTAAAGTATCCGTGGATGTCACCCGAGAAAATGAAGACCCTTTTTGGTCAAAAAGTCTGGATAGGAAAGCACTTGGCAAAATAGCGGACTACATCATCATAATGGGTTATGACGAGCATTGGGGAGGGAGCCCGGTAGCCGGGTCCGTTTCCTCGTTACCTTGGATCAAAGAAGGAACGAAGCTTTTAATGAAAGAAGTACCTGCCCATAAGATCATATTGGCTGTACCATTTTATACGAGGGAATGGGTAACCGATTTATCGACCAAAAAAGTGAAAAGTCATGACCGTACCATGGCTGAAGTCAACAAAATCATTTCATCCCATAAACTTAAAAAGGTATGGGATAAAAAGGCTCAACAAAATTACGTGGAGTATACTTCCAAAGGGGAAAAGCATCAAATATGGATAGAAGATAAAAAATCAGTGAAGCTCCGTATTGACCTGGTCAAACAAAATCATCTAGGCGGTGTATCTGCCTGGTACCTTGGATCAGAAACCCCTGACATTTGGGATGTCTATCATTTTAATCAATAGATTGATAGAAAAACCATAAAGAAAAAAGGCCTCACATTGTGTGCGGCCTTTTTTGCATGACATCCTTTTCATTCGGTCTTGTCGTCTTAAGTGAATAGAGCACACCAATAAATATCAATGTAATGCCCAGGATTTGAATCCTGTCCGGTTGAAATCCTGAAAGAAGAATATCCAAAAGGATGGCCACTGCCGGATCGACAAAAATCATGAAAGATACTACATTTGTAGGCAAATGGCGGATACTATTAAAAAACAGCAGATACACGACGCCTGTATGGATGATGCCGGTAAGTACCGTATAAAACCATTCGGAAGATTTTAGCGTTGTGTAGACTGAAAAATCGACAAAAGGAATCAGTAATAGAAATCCAATGAACATTTGCAGAAAGGTGGTCGCGTATACACTTGTCTTTGAAATGCTCTTTCCTAAAAGCATGGTTGCCGCATAGAAAAATGCAGCAATGATCCCATAAATGATCCCTTCCCATTCAGGGGTTGATGATCGAAATCCATCTGTTCCCATAATGAATAATGTGCCAATGAAGCAAAGTGAAATGGCCAGGATGGAAAATAAACTCATTTTCTCCCTAAAGATGAAGCTCCCGATAATGAGTACAATGATCGGCGCTAAATGATAAAGCGAAATGGCAATTGTCACCGATATCAGTTCGAAAGATTTAAAGAGGAATATCCAGTTCAACAAGTTGGCCACCGCGCAGAAAATGATGAGCATTACCTCTTTGGAATTCCATATTTCGTTCTTGAAATGTCCTGTCATCATCCAGGCTGCACATAAGAAAATGGCCGCACAAATGCAGCGAACAAAAACCAATTCCAATGCAGGAAGTCCTGATAGTCCTGAAAAGAAACCGACAGAACCAAAGATCGTCATGGCTAGAGACAGTTGAAGAAGTGCTATTTTATTCATTTCATTCCCCCTCAATAAATTCCCATTTTTTACATTCATACTAACATTTCTTGGGCATGCCGTCACGTGTCATGTATTCGCCCACATGTGATTGGGAATCATTCATGTACACCTGCTATCGCGCGGCAATGTCGTCTTGATCTCGTCTTCCCTTCCTTCTTTTATTTTGGCGACCCAGTCCGGTTCCATCAGTAATTCTCTTCCTAAAATGAAGAAAAAACAAGAACCCCCTTTTCATTAAAAGGGGGTCTCTTGTCATGCCAGTGGTCATCCAAAGAATAGATCTAGCAGATTACTGCCTGCAGATGATTGCCTATTATAAAACTCCGAATAACCGCAATTCTTGCAATACACAACCGTAAATTGATTATTCTGGACATCGAACATTTTTGACAACCCTGTTCCTGTCATGGCTACATCCTTCTTGGCAGCATCATTACTTCCACATTTCATACAACCTTTTTCGCTCATAATCTTTCATCTCCCAAATTTATAAAAATGATAAATGCACTAAATACCGGTGCCCCCAGCACCGTACACAATTAAATATACGGATAAAATAGAAAAAAGTTCCATCCTGCAATGAAAAGTCTACACCTCATCCAATAATGAGATTACCTATCCCAAGTTATGAAAATGTGACGCTATCACACCAGGCCTTTATTCAAGAGGCAACTTTATTTTGGCTAAAAATGATAAAGAACGTTTAAAGGAATCCAATAAACTGGCAAAAAGCAAAAAATCAGCAGAGATAGTTAACGGTGAATAACGCGAAACACATGAATTTCCGAGAATGATATAGTGTAATTAAGGCAAGAATAGAATAGAATAGAATAAAAAAAGGCGAAGTGCTCTAACACCCTGCCCAACCACCGACATTAACTACTAATCCCTCTTAATTGATTGAACATCATCAGCATGGCTTTTATAGTAAGTGATAGATGAGATTTTTTATGAACATAATGTTTATCGCATCGCTTTCTTCAACGGCCGAACCTCTTAATCGAGGACACTTGAGAAAAAACATTACATGACCTCTGCATCGTCCAATCGTATTTCTGCAACCCTTCCACCTGGAGCACACCAAAATTCTAAAGTAATATTCCGTTTATGGTCAATGTAGCCGATAATATCCGCTCCCTGTTCATAACTTTTATAATAATGATCTCCATACTTCGAAAGAACGTCCGCTTTCTTACTCCCTAATTTAATACCTTTGCTTGTTTGCAAGGAGTTTTCAAATGGATCGTCGTCCGTACTTGAAATGATTAACCGCATAATTTTCCCTTTATCCTCGTCTGTATTGCTAGAGGCCGTTTTTAACCCGCCTTTCCAATAATAATAATCATATGCATTATTATTATCTTGATCGATGGGTTCTCCATATTCCCTAATAAATTCTGGACTCGATATGTTATCCAAAACCTTGAATCCCCCGATGGATTCATTGGCCAAATCCGTTGATTTTGTCAATTTTTCAGAGAATGCCGAGTACACATAGAAACCTAATGCTGCTCCAATAATAATAAGTACAATTATGAACTTTCGTTTATCATGCATTTTTCCCATCTTTGAATCTACTCCATCTCTATCGGATTATTTCCGTGGGTCGACTATTCTGTATGGTGCTACTTACTGGCGAGCAGGCAGGAACTGATCCCCATTATGAGTCCTCCGCCTATCCCGATCACTACGCCAACAACTGACCATCGTGAAATGATCATGAGAATCCTATAAGCCCAAATTAACAGAACCTTATTTTTCAATTTACATCCATATGTCCTACTAAATATCCTCATATTATCTTATACGGATAAATATGGATAAAAGTTTCACTTTTTCAAGCAGCAACTGGCTCATGCATTCTATGTTGCATAATAAAAACCGAAATCAGTTACTGATTTCGGTTTTTTCGGTAAGGACTATTTAATTAGTGATATCTTTTTTCTGGAAGAAGAAGAAAGTTAGCGCTAAAAAGATAAGATAATAGATGCCGAGTACACTCATTGAAAATCCAAGTGTAGCTCCATCGAACATTTCCATGGCTCCGGAAATATAGCCCCTTAAATCAAGGTGGGGGAATAAGACGAATTTTAACCACTCGTATTTGCCGATGAATGATTGAATGACCATATTTAATGTCGAGGAAGCAAATAGGATGAAAATGGATATACCTACTGCAAGTGCTTGGTTTTTAAATAATGTGCTTAGCATGAAAGCGATGGTCGTGATGACCAGGAATCCTGGTATCCAGTATACGATCATGTCCACGAAATATTCACCGACTACCACCGGACTGAATTCACCGAAAGATGCGGGATCCATGATTTTGTCTGAATACGAACCATTGCCAAAGAATATGATGCCGATAAGATAACTGAATATAAGTAGGCTCGCAAGTAATAACGCTGCAAATAACAAGGAAGTAATATATTTGGAAAGTAGAATCTTCCAACGTTTATAAGGCCTGATCAACAGTTGTTTAATGGTGCCATCCGAAAATTCAGAGGAAACGAGCGAGCTGCAAACAATAACGACGAATAAAGTGACAAATGATGTTAATGATGTAGTCCATTCCGCCATATAGGTCCAATTCGTGTTCAAGTCAGGGTTTATATCATCAGCCAACAGTTGCTTGTTGAGATTGATATCTTCCATGATCGCGGCTTTTTCATCTTCACTGATTTCCTTAGCTTTCAAAGCCTTTTCCTGTTCTTGTATATCTGCCTTTAACTCTTGCTTCCAATCTTTACCCGATTCTTCGGGACTTAGTTTATAATCGATGACTGCAGTCCCTAATGCTGCCAATAAAAGAAAAGCGATGAATATATAAGTTGATACTTTTGAAAAGATTTTCATCCATTCATTTTTTACTAAGGACATCATACAGACTCCCTCATTTCCTGCTCAGTGATTTCAAAGAATTTATCTTCCAGTGATTTTCTAGTAATGCCAATTTCATAGACATCTAGTTGATTTTCAATAAAACTCCTATTTATATTGGCCGTTTGTTCACGAGAGGCCGATACGGAGATTGTCTTCGCATCATATTTCAGAATCGTAATATCCCCAAACTGTTCTTGAAGGATGTTTTTAGCTAGCTTCCCATCACTGACAGTGAATGAAACTTCATTGATCGTTTCGGTTTTTTCATCTAAAATATGTTCTTTCGTATGTATCAGTTTTCCCTTTTCGATAACGGCAAAACTATCGCACATCAATTGCATTTCCGATAGTAAGTGTGATGAAATCAATATCCCGACGCCTTCACTCGCCAGTACTTTCAAATAATCACGAAACTCGCGAATCCCTTGTGGATCCAAGCCGTTCGTCGGTTCATCAAAAATCAATAACGACGGTTTATGTAAAATGGCCTGTGCCACGCCAAGGCGCTGACGCATCCCTAATGAATAGGTTTTAACCTTCTTATCGATGGCATGATCCAGTTTGACAAGCTTGATGACCTCTTCTATTCTCTCATTGGATATGTCATTGGATGACATTCGGGCATAATGGAGGATATTCTTTCTGCCTGTCATGTACTTATAAAACTCCGGGTTTTCAACAATCGCTCCCAATTGATTCATTGCACCTTCGAAATCATTATCGAGGTCACTGCCATTGATCATGACAGTACCGCCCGTACGATTGATGAGACCTGTGATCATACGGATGATAGTGGTCTTCCCTGCCCCATTCGGACCAAGCAAACCAAATATTTCATTACTTTTTATTTCAAAGCTAACATTGTCCACAATGGTTGCTTTTCCAATTTTTTTAGTTAAGGATTGAACCTTAAGAACCGATTCAGACATATAATACCTTCCTTTTTTTCATTTTTTCCAAAATCACACAAACCCTACATTACCATATAATGCATATTATTACTATACTGATATCCTTCTTTTTGGGTATATTGAACCAATGCCTTCATTGGCGTCACCTTCCCGCCCGCATTATCATAAACACTTTTTTTCCTCGAAATAGCAACAACTCCTATGTACCGTTTTCTTTTAATACGTTTTTGTTTGAATAAAGTTTCAGGGCTATTTCATCTAATCGGGAAAATTCACGGATAATCACAAGCTGAAAAATATATAAGTAAAGCCGATGGAAATGGCCAAGCCTAGTGCAAAAAGAAGGATTTTTCTAACAATAGATGGTAAAAGCCTATATATCATCATTAAAATTACATCGATGAAATTCGTTTGTATTCCTGAGCCGAACTCTTTGATCTCTTTCTTTTTGCCAAAAACGGCGAACCACATTACAAAAAGACCACATAAAATAAAAATGATGGAAAAAATCTTATATCCCATTGTATGCCACCCATTTCCTCATAGGTTTAACGATATTGTTATATTCTTATCTTAACCGGGGTTTCCTGATTCAAGTTTCAAAATGAATTCTTCAACCTCTTCCCCTCTTGCATGGGAATACCCTTTGTCTTCATCGAATCTTTCAAATCCGCATTTTTCCAGAACCTTGATGGATGCGAGATTATCCTTGGCTGCGCGGGCATATAGAGGGAGGACTTTTATTTTCGGCAAAAAATTGAGCAGTGCTTCTGTAGCGATTCCCTTACCCCAATATTGCTTCCCGATCCAATAACTCACTTCAGGGTTACCAAACTGTTCAAACCTGAGAATGCTGCCCGCAACACATCCGTTGTGGATTATGGTCATTTTTTGAATATCCCGGTTCGATAAGATGTTCTTCCAGTGTGTCTCTGTTGGATCCTTGGATGTGAAAGCAGCCATATAGTTTGCGGCAGGATCCAGTTGCTGCTCGAAAAAGATAGGTAGATCACTCTCCTTGACCTCCCGCAGCCGGACTCCTTCGTCATTGGTTTGCAATCCCATAATGTCACCCTCCGCACCAATTCATTAAAAACCGGAAAAACCGAAGACTCTGCCATCTTCGGCGTGGTTTCGTTCCTTTATCATACTATAATTTCCTTCGAAAGCTTATGGGTCAATATGTTTGATAACTTCAGACAAGCTCTTATCCATCATGGATCGGAGGCGTAAATGATGATTTTCAAAAGCTAAAGCTTCCGTAACGGGATTAGGAACGATTACACACTTTAATCCTGCAGTCAGGGCCGCTTGAAGCCCATTTAACGAATCTTCGAATGCTACGGCTTCTGTGGGCCGAATGCCTAGAACTTCAATTGCCTTTACATATAAATCAGGCGCAGGTTTTACTTTTTCAACATCATCCCCTGTGATAAGAACTTCAAAATAGTTTAACAGTCCAAGTTCCCCCAAATGATGAGTGACCCACTCTTTCGTCGAGCTTGAAGCGAGGGCGATTTTATATCCATTGTTTTTTGCTTCTTCTAAATAATCCTTTACACCTTCACGTGCCTGTGATGTTTTCATTTTGACTTCATGAAGGCTTTTTGCTCTGGATTCAATTTCTTCAATATTACAACTTTCCCCCAGCTGATCCTTGAAGTACTGATTAAGTTCAGTATTATCCGTTCCGATACATTTTACGAAATGTTCGAGAGGCAAATCAGATTTATAAAAAGCCATCGTTTCTTTATAAGCCTCATACCAAGCCGTTTCTGTGTCTAAAATTAAACCATCAAAGTCGAAAATAACTGCTTTAATCATAACGATTTCCTCCATTAACCTTGATATGGAATTTCTATTAACATAAACGTACATGAATGAATTCCCTTGTTCAACCAAACGGTTCCGTTCGTTTCACGGGAAGCTTGATTATTTTCCATAATTAGTTAATCACTAAGGATATGGTAACCCGATGTCCGCCTCATTTCTTTTTTATATGTTACATGTTTTAACAATTACTTAGTGCCTTCGCGGTGTTTTTCCTTAACTGCGCCTAAAAGGGTGATAGTTTAACGAATGGTTTAATTGCAGGAAACAACGAGGAGGATAAACATGAAGAAAATTTTATTAACGATCCTAACGGCTTCTGTATTCATTCTAGGAGTTTGTATGCCAACAAAAGGCGAAGCCGCTGCTTTGGATCGCACACTTTCATTTGGAATGAGTAATAGTGATGTTAAAGACTTACAAGAATTATTACTGACAAAAGGGGTTTTTCCCTATCATGAAGCAACAGGTAACTTCGGACCGATTACAAAAGAATCCGTAAAGAAGTATCAGGAAAAATCAGGACTGAAAGTCGATGGAATAGCAGGAACACAAACGAATCAGAAAATACAGGTACTAAAAAGCGGGGATATGGGAAGGCCTGTAGCTGAACTGCAAAGATTATTGAAGGCCTGGGACGTTTACACATCAACGATCGATGGCATTTATGGAACAGGTACAAAGCAAGCCGTCATCAACTTTCAAAAGCAAAAGGGATTATCCGCTGATGGAATCGCCGGTGCACGGACCTTCAGTAAATTAAAAGAAAGAGCAAGTTCAGCTAGCTCTGCCGTTAAAGAAATAACAGTAACAAGTACAGCATATACAGCGAGCTGCCAGGGATGCTCAGGCACTACAAGAATGGGCGTTGACCTAAAAAAATATGATGATGCCAAACTGATAGCAGTCGATCCTAACGTGATTCCGCTAGGCTCCATCGTTGAAGTCGAAGGCTATGGACGAGCAATTGCTGCAGATACGGGCGGCGCCATCAAAGGAAACAGAATCGATGTATTCATCGCGGGTGAAGCGGATGCTTTAACGTGGGGAAGAAAGCAAGTGAACGTGAAAGTAATTAGATGATGCCTAACATAAACAGCGTTTTCATATAAAAATAGATACATAACCAAACCGAAAGAGCATGTATTCAATCCATTCATGCTCTTTTGGTCTGATCAAACCATTTTGTACATGATAATATCATCGACGTATTCACGTTCGCTCATCTTGAATTCCTTTATTTTACGGCCCTCTTCAACAAATCCCATCTTTTTATACAGTGATATTGCCCGCTGATTTGTTGAAAATACTCCCAAGCTCACCTTTTCAATGAACGGATTTGCCTCTGCCCATTCCAATAACGCTTTTAAAAGCTCCTTTCCCATTCCTTTCCCTCTGTAATTTTTCCTGATCATCATTCCAAATGAGCCCTTGTGAGACATTCTCTTTCTATTTTCCGATTGAAACACGATCCATCCAATGACCTCACCATTTATTTCGGCCACGATGATGGTATCCCGTTCATTTTTCAATAACGTTCGTATCCAATCCCTTTGTTGTTCTGGTGTTTTATTGAACTCCTCCGATACCGCAATAAAATACTCTCCTTCGGAAATAACGGAATTCTGTACATCCAAAACCGCTTCCGCATCCGCCAATTCACCAGTCCGAATGATGTGATTTTTCATTTCTGACATTCCAATCCCCCTTAATGAACCATGTTCGGATCGAAGTGAACAATAGGACGGCTTTCGATGATTCTTTGTTCGATCTTTTTCACGGTTTTGAATAATTGACCATCCGCATTGTTCAAATCATACTTTTTATGAAAAAAATTATATAACGTTAGGTCCCTTAACTTTAAAAATAGAGGAATCGATTCGTATGCTTCAGGTGCCAGGATATTTTCCGTCTCATAGCCTTTTATGAATGCTCTCATGAACTTGGTGGCATATTCATCAAGCCCTTTTATCCCTTCACGTTCCAAGCTCCATATCAGATAGTACAGAGGGATGGCCAAATCGCTGGCAAACCAGTGATAAGAACAGTCATCAAAGTCAAAAACATGAATCTTCCCCTCATGAAAATGGAAATTGCCGTTATGTATATCAGAATGGATCAATCCAAAATTATCTTGATGAACTGGAAGGGCATCTAAATTCTTCTTGATTAATTCCTGTTGGTGCATCAATTGCTCTGGAACATCGGATTGATAGAGTTCGGCATTCAATAGTTCCTCTTCATGCCAATCCAGCCTTCTATATTTTGTTTCAGGCTGATAATTTTTTGTTTGTTTATGCATTTGGCCAATCGTTCTTCCCCATTCAAAAAATAAAGGTTCATCGAAATTTTCATCGGTGACTTTCATCCTTACACCAGGAGCTTTTTCAAACAGGCAACAATAAAATTCCGTACCATCCGAACCCTTTACAGTTTCAACTAAGTTATTTTCTTTCGAAGAGAGAACTTTAGGAATCTCACAACTATTATTCTGTAAATATTCAATCCACTTTAACTCAGCAAGGACTTGACCTTTTGTACGATGCGATTGATGTGTCATTCTTAAGATGTATGGCGTTCCATCCCTGTAAACCTCAAATACATAGTTCTCTGCATCTCCTAGTTTAACCGGATCCCCAGCATTCACTTGAAAAAAATGCCCGGCCAATTTCACCAATTCCATAGAAAAAATCCGCTCTACAGATGCTTCCATGATCATCACTCCTTAATGATATTGCTAAAAAAAAGGCTGTTTTCGCATACTTTGTTGCGATTTAACAAGTAATGCGGTGTGGTTGATTTCTCCTCCAGATGCTCGCTTTCCGCGGGGCGGGCAGGAGTCTCGCACTTGCGCTCCAATCAACCTTAAATCGTTTCGTTTTAAAAACAACAATCTTTACGAAAAGAGCCAAAAATAAAAAACTATACTATGCTTTATACGATACCAAAATGCCTTTTCCCTTTATTTGTATATCATTCTTTTTTATAAATCCTGGATTTTGCTCCCTTCCCTGAAGCAGGGCTCTTCGGCCACCCTAAATGAATCCATATTTTTCATAGGATTTTTTTGTGGCCAGTACGCTAAATTGAATGAGGAGCGTGAAATTATCTTTAAAAAAACAGAGGAAAGTGGGTCCATTTACGGAGAATGATGTGATTTTGAACAAGACCAGTGTAATCGAGCGTTGCATGAACCGCGTTAAGGTTGTATCCAGAAAGCCTAAAGGACTTCCATCATCCTTAATATACAACGCACATGCGAATCCTCGATTGACCTGGCCATGCATATTGTAGCTGATCAAAAATCAAGCAGGGATGCTTTTGATATGTTGAAGGACCATTCGGTTATTGATGAAGATATAGCTAGGCGCTTAAAAGCTATGGTTGGATTTAGAAACATTGCTGTTCATGATGACCAAAACATTAATTTAGACATTTTAGAACAAATCGTAGTGAATCATCTCAGCGATTTCACTGCGTATACAAAACAAATCCTGAATTTCCAAGGTATCCGTGAAAGAGGTTCCAACGAAAAGCTCTTGCTTTTTCATACTTCAAAAAAAACGCCCTATAGGGCGCGTCCAAAATCATGTTTCCGTTTCTTCTTCATTTGCTATTTTATTGAACTTCAAGATCGTTTCTTCGATTACTGGATTATTGAATTCCTCTTGGATGGCTGATTGTACAAATTTATCTTCACCATTCATTTCATCCCAAGCATTAACTTTGTAATCTGGATCCCGACGATTTGATTTACCGTTTTGTTCCTCATTATTTGACAACTGTCTTCACCTCTTAAACATAGTAGAGTTCGAACCAATCATAAGCAGAAGAGTTTTAATAATCATCCTTGATTGAAATGGGTGAACCCGTTGAGGTATGTTGATTAACCCAGTCAAGCGACACTTTTGAAACGGCATTCCACTCAGGTATTTGTGCTTTATGCTGTTCCACCCAGCTCATGCAATATTGCGGGTCTATATTGCTTTCTTGCGATTTCGCCAAGAATGACTGAATTGTTGCTTCGGTACAGTTTTCCCATGATCCACATGTATCCTGCCAAATATGCTCCATTTTCATTTGTATATTATCGTTAGCCATTGGGTTTCCTCCTTAAATGAATGTTACTTTTTGATATCTTAATTAAGTATGTCCAAGGCTAAATAAATCATTACAAAAATGTTCAAATAGATCTTTTCAGCGAAAGAATGAATTTACAGTTGTAAAAATGATGAATATTTGATTTTGATTAACAAAATCCGCCAGCACCAATAATTGCTTATGAAAGCAAAATTATTGCCTTCTTCAATCTCTTCAATTGTATTGAAACAAACCAAAATACAGAAAATTCACTCGTGAATTCCACACTTTCACTCATGAATCGGCGATTTACTCGTGAGTTTTAAGCATTTACTCGTGTATTTCACACTTTTACTCGTGAATCGGCGTTTTACTCGTGAGTTTAGCCGATTTACTCGTGAATTTCACACCTTTACTCGTGAATCGGCGATTTACTCGTGAGTTGCAGCAATTTACTCGTGAATTTAGCCGATTTACTCGTGTATTTAGCCTGTTTACTCGTGAGTTTTAAGCATTTACTCGTGAATTTAGCCGATTTACTCGTGAGTTTTAAGCATTTACTCGTGAATTCCACGCCTTTACTCGTGAGTTTCACCACATAGTGGACGATGTGTCTTACATTCACTTCATTACTTCTTTTGTTCCCCAACATAAAAAAAAGCTGATTACTCAGCTTTTTCCACTTACAGCGTTTTTCTAAATGAGTAGCACCATTTATCATAATCCAATTTCTCTTCGTAGAAACGGTGGGCATCGTTTCGCTGGATTCCAGATTCCAATGCCACATAGGCAGCTCCGTTTTCTTTTGCCCAGTCATGTAAATAATTCAATAACTTCTCTCCATATCCAAATGAACGGTGGGAAGAATCTGTTACAAGGTCATAAATAAATACGTGACGTTTATTATAAAAGTTCACTCTCCAGCTTAAACCAGCCAAGGATACAACCTGGTTATCCTTATATAAAGCAAACAAACGGTACCCATCTTTCTTCATTTCTTCAAGTAACTCCAGATATGTTTTTTGAGTTAAGTCAGTACGCAGCTGATTCATGATTGGAAAGGCTTCTAACCATTGTTCTTTATTGGTCAATTCTTGTATTGTTTCTATCGAATTCACATTAACACCCCTGAAAGTTTTATTAGCATGTATTTCAACTTCCAACGCCGTAATTCCTTTCTTGCTTCGATATTGCTGTAATCGTTTGCAAAATTAATCGATCGGAATCATGATGTTTAACCGTACTTTTTTACGGCTAAAGTATGACTAGATCAATAGTTTAAGAGGAGGAGATTTTCTTTGAATATATATGAACAGCAAAAAAACGGACAGCCCGGACAAACACAGGAAAGACAGCCTGGCATTGAATCTGAGATGAATCCACTTCCGATTCAGCCAAAGGATTACATAGGAAGCGGTAAGCTAAAGGATCGCGTTGCCTTGATAACAGGCGGAGATAGCGGCATCGGACGTGCGGTTGCCATCGCTTATGCAAAGGAAGGCGCCCATGTGGTTGTGAATTATTTAGATGAGCACGGTGATGCCGAGGAAACGAAGCAGCTGATTGAAGCGGAAGGCGTTCGCTGCCTCTTGCTTCCAAGTGACGTTTCCGTGAAGGCGAATTGTAAGGAATTGATTACGAAGACGTTGGACGAGTTTGGAAAGCTGGACATCCTCGTCAATAATGCAGCGGTGCAATTCCCGACGGAAAACATTGAGGATATCACGGACGAGCAATGGGACAAAACGTTCCGCACCAATATTTATTCAGTTTTTTATATGAGCAAGCACGCGGTTCCTCATATGAAACAAGGTAATTCAGTCATCAACACAACATCGATCAACCCATATAGAGGACATGCAACATTGATGGATTATACAGCGACAAAAGGGGCAATCGTCGGATTCACACGCAGCCTTGCACAGAATGTGGCTAAAAAAGGGATCCGGGTCAATATGGTGGCACCAGGCCCGATTTGGACTCCGCTCATCCCGGCGACGTTCGACGAACAATCCGTAGCCGAGTTCGGTACCGAGGCACCGCTTGGCCGCCCTGGGCAACCGGCTGACCATGCAGGCGCATATGTGCTGCTGGCATCTGATGAAGGTGCTTATATAACGGGGCAGTGCATTCACATCAATGGCGGGATCACGATGTCCTCATGAACCCCAAACGACCGAAAAGCATGGTGCTTTTCGGTCGTTTTCATTTACATTGCTAAATCGAAATTTAATTTCCTATGCCGGGTGAATTCATTAAAACTATTCTCCAACCATCCGGATCTTCAATGGTAACACCTGATTTCTCCCAATATGGATTTTCTGGAGAAACCGGTTGATAGCCCATACCTTTCAATCTATTCGTGATTTTCTCAATGGCTTTAAGTTCAGGAATATAAAAGACAAGCAGATTATCCTTTGATGGGGCAGGACAAGGACTGCCATCTTTATGCTGGGTAAACTCCAGATGATACCTGGAATCTGGAAGCCCAATCATGATGCCGTCATATCCTTCATGATCTTCAAAAGACCCGATTTTTTTCAAGCCCAATCCTTCACAATAGAAGCTTACAACCTTTTTAAGCTGATCAGTAGGACGTGCAACCCGGATTTGCGCTACTTTCATTTCATTTGACCATTTACTTTCCATTGTCCCATCCCTCTCTGTAAATCGAACTATATTTCTTCTTTCAAGTTACTTTTACCAATATTCATACCAAAACCTAATGCAATAGCGGCACCTAAACAACTGAACAGGCAGCCAGCTCCCAAGAAAATGGATGGATCTGATTCACCGATCATCACTGAAGCTATACCTCCAATTGCCGGAAAAAGGGCAACCATGTATCCACTTTTCGCCCCGCCTATTTTTTCTACAAGCTTGAGGTAGAATAGCCAAGCTCCAAAGGAAGCGAATATAGTTAAATAGAACAAAGCAGATAAATAGGTAATAGATGTCGGTAAAGTGACTGCTTGTCCTTGAATGAACACAATTGCCGCTAAAAGAATTCCTCCTACCGCAAATCCAAGTGCATTAGCATAGATTGGGTTTACTTTCTTCCTGGCATTTCTAGCTGAACTTGCATCACCCAATGCAGTAAGGAGGGTACCAAGAACAGCCATCATGATACCCTTTATATCATTGAATCCATGAACATTATTTAAACTCGGGTAAATAACAATACAAACAGCCAGCACACCAATTATCCCACCAATTAAGATACGTGGATGTAATGGCTCCTTCAAAAAAACACGAAGGGCAATGGGTGTTAAAATGACTTTCAATGAAAATATTAAAGTAACCATGGCCGCTGAACTTAAGATAGTGGCGTAATAAAGGCATAAATAGCTTAAAGCAAAATTACAAGTTCCAAACACAATAATAAATGGAACATCCTTTTTCTTTGGTTTTCCTTTAGGTCTAAGAATGCACAATAAAATGAAAAATAGGATGGCCGTCAAACCTAAACGATATGTTAAAGATAATTCTAAACTTACAGGTGTACCTTGAATCTTAACGGCAATAAAATTAAGTCCCCATACTAATAAACAAAATATGTACATAAAGTTAGTCATGATAAAATGACCAATTTGCGATATTGCTCACTTTCTATCAGTTTATTAAACTCATCGTAAATGATTTTCCCATCCATAATTTAACCGCCTTCTATTAAAAATCACATCCGGTATTAACGTAACAATAAAGTAAATATTACCAATCCAAAAGGAATTGTCAATATATAAAAATACCTTCCGAAAAAGCTCTCCAGTTAAAATGGAGAGCTTATCATTGGCTAGTCTATTGGCTTCAGACTGCAGGCAAACTCGGTAATAATTGAGTTTGTCTGCAGTTTTAAAAAAACGTTCCAGTTGATTTCAGAAATTCGCTCCCTATCCGCCAACTTGCCAAGTCTCATCAAAGTAGCGTCTGTGGGGTCTTGGCTAGCAAATTTCTTCAATCCAATGAGGGTTTTATAAGTAAGGCTGTTCACATACATTGTTGCCTTCTCGAACTGTACTCCTGTTGAAAAATAAAAGACCGCTTTAAACGGTCTTGTCGTCATTTGATTTCTCTTCATATTGAATATGATGCTTGGTATCATGTATTGGATTATCTTGTTGTATATCGTCATCTTTAATTCCCATTGTGATGTCATCATAAGGTGTGTATCTATTTGAAGGTATTGATTTCTTTTTAATCATCCGATAACAAACAAAGCCTATTACAAAAATAATGAATAGAGAAAAAACATATGTCATTTAATCACTCCTTAAATAGATTCACTAATTTATTCATCACAAACCATACTATCCCTCTATCCAAAACAACAAACTTTACGCAAACAGCCAAAGTAAAAAAACAAAAAGTTTAACTTAGTCTTGCTTTAAAACTGGGTTTCGGGACCGAACTCCCTCTTGTCTACAACCTGCACTAACGACTATTAGCCTTTAAAGCTGGCCTGTCCAGTTTCAACCAATTCCTTCAGTCCCCCGCCAACCTGCATTTGTTTTTATGACTTGGAAGTTCACAATCCCCTTTTTCATATTTTGAAAGGAATAGATATCGTTTGTAACTTTAAATGGTTCCCCATTCTTGGAGAAAATTGCACTTCCATTCGGTATTGCATATATCTTTCGTTCATTTGATAGGGGAATTAATTCTCCATCTATAATATCCTCGTAATGGACCTCAACACTAAATCCGACTAACCCCAAGCCCTTGATCACTATCGTTTCTGGATAGTCTTTATCTTTTGTTATTATGCAATCCTTGCAGAAAGCTAATGACCCCGCACTATATCCAATGATTAAACCTTGAAAGTCTTTGATAATTGGGGCAAGTCCTTTTTCCTCTATTACATGGATCAATCTTTCTGGCTTTCCACCAATAAAATAAAGAATATCATGTTCGATTATAGAACTTTTCATTTCAGTGTCCGAAAGGTCTTCGTTTAATAATTCAATACTTACATTGTCCATTATTGAAAAGGCTTGTTTGATACTTGCCATCCAACTTTCATACCTGGAATTTTCGGTTGCAAAAGGGATTATCAAAAGCTTAGCTTTAGGTTTAATCATTTTTGACAGTTCCAGGAACACTTCACCTAATTCATTATTCGTCTGATTTCCGCCGCCAATAAAACAAATATCCATATATGTCCCCCATTTATTCACATGCCATTCTCTTAAAACATTCTATGTAAAAAGGACAATACCTTTATATGCCACCGCAAATCAACCTGATAGTTGCATAAAGAAAAAGCTGCCTTAAAGACAGCTCCGATCATCAGCTAAAGCACCTGTTAGTTTAACAAGGTTTAAATGATCCCCGACGTAATATCTTTTGAAACATTCTCGGTTGATGTTTTTCAAAACCTTTTATATGTCACCGATAATAAAAGATGGGAAATTTTTATATTTAGATATCATATTGACTTTTAAATTCAAAAATCTCTTCAACAGCTTTGTGATATCCACCCGATTTTTGAAAGGATTCCCTTATATATGAAACATCTTTATGGAAAGTTGGGTCGTTTAACACATGATCTGCGGCCTCACGTAGCTGATTTGCATTCAAGCTTTGCATTTGTAATTTAATACCTGCTCCGATATTGGCAACTTGCTCTGCAATAATTGGCTGATCCGCGCTTTGTGGGATTACAATTAGCGGAACCCCGTAGTAGAGTCCCTCATTGGTACTATTCATTCCACCATGTGTGATAAATAACTTAGTGTATTTTAGCACTTCCGTTTGTGGAACATATTTTTTTACAATGAAGTTTTGGGGAATCTCTCCTAAATCAATTAGTGGGGTTTGTTGACCGATCGACATTACAACCGTGTGAATGCTATTTCCAAATGCTTCAAAACAAAGCTTATAAAAATCAACATCACGGTTAAAAACTGTCCCGAGTGAAATGTAAATGGGACTTTTTCCTTTGATAGCAGCAAGGTCAAAGTCATCCTGTTTTAATCGTGAAGAGATGGATGGACCTACAAATTTGTAAGTTTGGTCGAATGCTTCTCCAAAAGGTTGAAATTCTCTCGTTGTATAAACGATTGTAAGTGGTGCAGGATTACAAAAAACTTCGTAAGGAGAATGGATCTCCACATCATATTTCCCCTTCACCATTTCCGTCAGGCTTTGAAATTCATCGTATATACGTGCAGGGATTTCTTTAGAAAGCTGTTCCAACATTTTATCGAATGATGCTTTCGTCTGCGCAAAAGAAGTACAAGAATTGATTGCAGGAAGCTTAAGGATTTGGGCAAGTAAACGGCCACAACCAAACATGGAATCGTGGATGATGTAATCAAAATGCTCTCCCTTGATCTGTTCAAGAACGCTAGGTATGACGATATCTGCCGTACGTAAAAGACCGTTGATTCTTTCGAGTAAATAATTTCTCCCGCCTGAGATAAAAGCTTTTATAAATTTTTCACCGTCAAATGTTCGTACAGTGGCTCCCGTCTTCTCAATACGCTCTCGAAAAGCTTCTATCGTAAAGTACACTACCTCTTCTCCACACGAAATAAGCTCTTGCACAACTCCAAGAGTTGGATTGACATGTCCTTCTGATCCACCATTAATAAATAAAACACGTGCCATTTTATCACTCCTTAGGTAATTCTGTAAGAGTATTGTCACTGTCCCATACCCTTCCCAACTCAAATAATTAAATTTATCATAGTACAATACTTGAAAACCTCAAACTCCTAATCATCCTTGTCATCTAAAATTAATATCGTTTAGGCACCATTCTTCTTTTAATAAGGCTCTTTTCGTAAAGATTGTTGTTTTTAAAACGAAACGATTTAAGGTTGATTGGAGGATAAAGGGACAATACCATGAAAAATAGGTACTGTCCCTTTATTAGTAAAATGCTTATTCAACTAAACAGCCCCTAGAAGAAAAAGCTTCCTTAAAGTCAGCTCTGATCTTAAGCAAACGCACCCGTTTATTCAACAAGGCCCATTATCCCTGACGTAATTTCTTTTGAAACATTCTCGGGTGATGTTTTTCAAAACCCTTTATCAATTCTTTTCCAAAAATAGTGATGGTTTCTTGCCATGGGTGTCCTAATAATCCCCATTCAAAATTCTTATGAATAAAAAAGTAATAATCACCGTTTGGAAAAATAGGTACTGTCCATTCATCAAATTCACTTTTCGGAAACTCCATACGGGGGTTTATCCAATAATCTTGATGTTGCCAATCTAACGCATACATATATTCATTTTTCTGTGTGAGTTCTTGAAAAGCAAGCAATGACTTATCCTCTAGATCTTTGTAAATCTCATTATAAGTATTTGAATCTCCGGACCAATTTAAATACGGGGATACATCGTATGTGATAAATGGATTGGGTACTTCAAAAGATGGGAAGTTTGATATGCTTGGTTCAAAATTAAATTCATTATATATCCTATCCCATACCTCTTTGTATTCTATTGCAGATAATTCAATCCAATTTTCCATTTGAATAGCCACCTTTAATATGCTTTTAACAGGGGTATTATATCATTTATTGTTCAACTACCCGTCCTGTTAAAAGAGCTGCCGATGCAGCTCTCAATATTGAAATTAAACACCCGCTCTTTAAATAGCGAACTATATTTAAGTATCATAATCAGGAAATAATCCCATTTAGTTTTTAGGTTTATCCAATCCTTCTTCTTTAATAATCCCTTCTAACGAGATTCCCCGGGGCAAATCAGGGTCTCCATCTACCGTAAACGTTTCACTGCAATGTGTATTTGTTACAGTAAAATAGGTGCTGGAGTACTCGTAGTCATCTATTTGTACACCTTCCGAACCTCCATAATTAATGCAAGAGTCATCAATTCTTTCTTTATTTCCTTCTTTATCAATATAAAAATATTGATTATTAATAATCCCCTCTTTTTCAGGAAGTGGGCTGAGTATGTATCCTTTTTCATTCATTCGAT
The DNA here is from genome assembly GCF_050269675.1 of Peribacillus sp. NPDC076916. Taxonomy (NCBI): domain Bacteria; kingdom Bacillati; phylum Bacillota; class Bacilli; order Caryophanales; family Bacillaceae; genus Peribacillus; species Peribacillus sp. NPDC076916. The sequence continues at coordinate 68,164 of NZ_JBNNIU010000015.1, read as the reverse complement.
AAATATCAAAGTCTTCACTTTTTTTAGGTCTTGGAGCATCCTTGATATTGTATACCACTCTAACTTCACCCTCATACCCTTTTGGAATGAGATAGACTTCATTTGTATGCTTTTCAAACAATGGACCCGAAACAGTCATTGACCCATATATAGCTAAAGAGAATAAGATAACGGTAGATAGCGTGTTCGTAATCATTACCTTGTTGGCCGGCTTTATCCCCCTATTGTGTTTTCTCATTCTCTGCCATTCTTCTGATAGGAAGAAGAGCAAAGAGCAGATGACCGCATAAATTCCGAGTTCTCCTAATAATATCGAGGGCAGAAAACCAAACACCAGATAGAACAAGGATGCGAAAATAAATCGATTCTTTCCGATCTTCATTGTTACAAAATCCGAAAGAAAGGAAACGGGTATCCCGTAAACAACATTGCCTATGAAGGCATATACCATCACGAATATAAAATAGATTGGCAAACCTGTTCGAAGTTCCAATAGGAGAAAGAACCCTCCTAGAATAATGCTGACAATCAAGACAGATTTAAGCTTTGTGGAAAGCATATCTTTCATTTTTATTCCCCTTTTGTTTTATCATCTCTACATTCGTACACAGAGCCTTAATCAAAGCCCTTGCAAACCATTTATAAAGGGATTAAGTCATATGCCCATTGGTGAAAACATTCAATTAGCATATAGTATCCTCTCTCCTCGTCTCGGTTGATTGATCCACATTGCTGTCTACTTTCATGGGATTATCCTGTCAGCACAATATTGTAGAAAATGTTTAAAGTTTGAAGAAAAGCTCCTGTGCCTGATTAAATAACCTTAAAGTAATGTAACCAGGATAAGATACTTGGGATGGATAGATAATAAATGTTTATTAGGCATCCTAAAATCATTACATACTTTATGAATCTTTTCTTAATAAGAATGGACAAAAATAGCCCCATAACCGGCAATAGAATAACTGCTAGTTGTATCGTTATATTAGCAAAATTGTTCATCCCCCAAGGACTTACATTCAACATCCCCCTATTATGGATGAACAAAAAAGTTCCTGATAAGATCCAAATCAAACTAGTAATAAATATAGATATTAGGTTTCTCACCTTTATCTCCCCTTACAGAGTCCCCAGTCCTCTTAGTGAAACTTTAACACATCATTCCATTTATTTGGTTACATATTAAAAATCCCTCTGAACTAACCTTCCCCCTTTAACTCCACAAAAAAAAGGCTGCTGCAGCAACCCTTTTTTTGAAGCACAGTCATTTTCCCAATGCCATATTAACAGTATCAACGGCATGGATTACGGCCGTATCAAATAATGGCACTTCTGAATCCTCTTGTTTTACCAATAATCCAATTTCGGTGCAGCCTAATATTATTCCTTCCGCTCCATCATCAACCAACCCCTTGATGACCTTTTTGTAATGATCTCTTGATGATTGTTGGATTTCCCCTAAACATAATTCTTCATAAATTACTTGATTGATCACTTTTCTATCCTCTTCATTTGGTATCAAAACCTTGATACCATTAGACTCAATTCGTGTTTTATAAAAGTCTTGCTCCATCGTATATTTAGTGCCAAGTAAACCAACCGTACTGATTTTGGACTTTTGAATTTGTTTTGCTGTTGAATCAGCAATGTGTAAAATCGGTAAACTGACTTTCTCTTCAATATATCCGACCACTTTATGCATCGTATTTGTACAGATGACAATCATTTCGGCACCTGCCTTTTCCAAAGATAGAGCTGCTTCCCCTAATAATTTACCGGAACTATCCCAATCGCCTTCAGCTTGATAGCGTTCGATTTCTTCAAAATCCACGCTATATAAAATGCACTTGGCTGAATGCAATCCTCCCAATTTGGCTTTCACTTCCTCATTGATGAGTCGATAATATTCCAGCGACGATTCCCAGCTCATTCCGCCAATAAGGCCAATAGTTTTCATAATTATTCCCCCTTTTCATCGTTTAATTATCAGTCGAAAAACTCCATATGTGCTTTTTCTTGTTTGTAGTAATCTATTCTATTCTGTAAAGTACCTGTATGAAACTCGAACTTATGACCATCTGGATCAGTGAAATAAATGGACTTCTTATCTTTTTCATCCCTTGGACGTCCTGACAGGATGCTAACATTCAATTCCTTTAGTTTCTCGTACATGTTCATAAAGTCAGCTTCTTCTATGGAAAATGCTATATGTGTGTATGATTGGCTGATTTCATTACGGGGTATATCCGTTTCTGCATTCAGGGCTAGCCACATTCCATTCAAGTCAAAATAGGCAGTGTTTCTCCCCTTAACTAACAATTTTGCATCAAAAACATTTTGATAAAACTCTATGGATCTCTCTAAATCGGAAACTGAAAATAAAAAGTGATTCAAACCTTTTATAAACACTCTACCACCTCATATTAAGATTGCTTTTTTTCGCCATTAGACGCTTATAAAGAGGATACCCGAACATGTAATACCCTGAAAATGACAGCAGGATTAAGGATAAACCGGTCATTGTGAGGATACTGTATCTATACCAATCGCCAAAGAAGGTTCCATCATGCAAAGTGATGAGGAACGTCGAGTAATCCGGATTTGTGGATAACACTTTTCCCGTACTCACATCCATTTGAACACCTTGACCGTTATTAAAGCGAACCTGGTACACATTTGCACTTGGTCTATATTCAATTCTAAATATATCTTCAACCGAGTCCGCACCTGGAAGATCCTGTGACGTAGCAATGGACACGACCTTCTCCATAGGTATCGCTTGATCTGGTCCCGCCTCTTTCCCCGTCCTTAACTCATCAGCCACTCCGAGTGGTAACATATAAACAAGCACGAGGCCTGTGACTGCGATGAACATAAAAAAACGGATAAAACCAATCCAGTCCATTTATGTATTTTTCGGCTTAATTGATACAATTTTACAGATTTCGACAATGTTCCATCACATCCCTTGACTATTTTTCAAAAGGTAATATTCATACAATTATAAATTTTTCTTCATGACCACCCGATCTTCATTTACAACATAATCATTTTTCAGATAAAATGCTTCTGCAAGCCCGCCATTAGCAGTTAATAAATATAGACTTTTAATCTCTCTTTTCTGCAGTTCAGCTTCTAAAGAATGAAGCATCCTTGAGCCATGCCCTTTACCTTGCCTTTCATTATTCACACAAAGTTCTGCCAAATAATAAGTTAAACCTTGATAAGACACCTTACTATTTCCAGCGACAAAACCAACTGGATTGTGAGCATCCTGAAATAAAAAGCCAAGAAATTTAGGCGTATGCAATAAGTCGGAAAGTCTCTCTTTAGCCGTTTCATATGTCCAACTTTCATTCCATGGTTCATGATTAAAAACCTTCATGTAGAGTTCGATACATTGCTCCAAATTCTCCGATGTCAGTGGCAGCATTTCTGTCATATTCATGCTTCCTTTCTATTTTCATTAAAATTTTGTATATTAATCCAAATTATATCTTATCTTATGTGAACTAACCTGTTTCTATGGAACCATAAAAGAAGAGCTAATATCAGCCTTAGGCGGGGTGATCGCTGCTGCTTCAATTCAAACAAATTATGATATAAACACCATTTTCAACGCTTTATCTAAAGGATTCCAAATACAGACCGGGGTGGAACAAGCCGACAACTTACTCAATGGAGGCGGTATAGCAAGCATGATGCCGACTGTTACACATCATTTACACACTAACAGGATTTGCCATCTTTAATGAAAAAGGAAATGGGAACAAGGATAATGAAAACCCGGAAGAAAAAACGTTCATGGGGAAAAAGATAAGCAATGAATAAAAACACTTTAGCTGACAGTCCTGCTATATAATGTTCTTTGAAAAAAGGTCGACCAGTGATTTGCACTGGCCGACCTTCGTTCATTAGAATAGGACTTCATTGTGCCATATAACCTAGAAACATTTTGCACAACATATCCCGATAGTTGCATAAAGAAAGAGCTGCCTTATAGACAGCTTTGATCTTAAGGTGACGTACCCATTAGTTCAGTAAGAAACCCTGTATGGAAACAAAGAAAAGAAAAGCTGAGACAACCATGCTCATATACCCCCCAAATCCTTTTCTATCTTTTTGAAGTTCGGCTAATCCAATAACTAACATCAATGCCCCCAAGAACAACATAGAATACGGCATCAACTCAAAATTTTCAGTAATTAGCTGATAGGCTGATAAAGCAAGAACAAATATTGCTAAGATAATTCTAACCATTTTCAAGAATATATTTCCCCCTAAAAAATTAAGTTCTGAACAATTTCTGTTTCAATCATACCATTTGACACCTTTTCATTTGTGCAAAAAATGGGAATTTCTTATTGAACTAACATGCGCCCCGTTAGTCGCATAAAGAAAAAGCTGCCTTAAAGACAGCTCCGATCTTCAGCTAAACCAGCTAATAGGAGGTCAATATCTTTCTCTAAAAATTTCATTTCCCTTATCAATACTATTTTTGGCCATGCCAAATAACCCTCCAAAGCGCTTTTGGAGGGGTTTCACAAAACCGTTAATCAGGCTAAATTTAGGAACGTTTCTTTTCTCTTTAATAGAGCGTAAATCCAATGAAGTAACTTAAATACAGGCAACGATTGACACTTTGGCCGGTTTTCCTTCTGATTTTTTCTTATCATATTGGGGAACAAGGGATTTCTTACCTTGATGGCTATGGAGCAGCGTCAGGAAAATGCGGATTTACAACGTTAAGCTGTTCTAGGAAGTGGATATCGCTGGTGTAGCAAAGATAAATGCGTTGTGACAAGTTATACGGGACACTAGTAAGCCTTGTTTCAATATGGATACAAGGGGTTCTATCTTAACCTTATAAATTGTCAAAATCCTAACGTTACCCCTACATAAAGTTTAGTGAAAATAGATTTAAAATGACCTAAGATACTTGACTGCCGCCTCAGCATATATCTCGGCAGATTCTACTAAGTTCTCCACTGAAACCCGCTCATCGTACCCATGGATAGTGTGATCCAGGCCAGGACCGTAAAGGACGGTATCAATGCCATGACGCCGGAAGTGACTGGCATCACTTGAACTAAGCAAAAGTACGCTGAAGACGGGTTCCTCCATTCCGAGGACACGCTGGATTCCCAGTTCTATGGCCCTAACAATTGGACGGTTCTCTAAGGTCCAGTTCGGGTTAGTAAAGGGTACCATTGGCTCTACAACCGCACCTGGCGCTACAGCACTAACAAGATTCCTAGCGACATCAAGTACAAACTCGGGCTTCATACCGAATGGAACCCGGGTATCCACTTTAATGATGCACTTGTCTGCGACGACGTTCACATTTGTTCCGCCCTGGATTACACCTGGATTGTAAGAGGGACGATAAAGTAACTGTGACAGTAGGGGATTTTCTAGACTCTGAGATAGGAGCCACTCAGTATTGTACAAAAGTTGATAAGGCTCTGCCGGAGGCGTTGACTTGAGCTCCCATAGCTTGGTTAGTGCTTCGACCGCGGCTGCCCCTCTTCGTACGGCGGAGATTCCAAAAAGCGGTTGTAGGCTGCCATGATCTGCCCGACCTGGTATGATCAGCTGCATCCATGCCTTCCCCTTTTCACCGGCATTCGGATGGTAGGGATCCGACGGTTCACCAATCAGACAAGCATCCCCCTTAATCAATCCTTGATCCAGGAGCGAGGCCACCTCAATGCCGCCAGTCTCTTCATCCGGAGAAGCAATAACTCCCAGACTTCCTTTTAAATTAAGAGCGGGGGCGAACTCCTGAAGTAGTCCAGCCACAAAAATCAGTGATGCCAAGCCTCCTTTCATATCGGAGGCTCCCCTGCCCAAAAGCATACCTGCTCTGACTTCTCCTGAAAAAGGATCGAAGGTCCAATGTGAACAATCCCCTGCAGGTACGACATCTGTATGTCCACAAAATAGGAGCCGTGGACCAGGTACCCTGGTTAAAGGAGCATCACAGACGACGGTGACCAGCGAATTTTCACTACGGCGGTGCTCGGTAATCAAGAACCCTTTTGCTGCTAGGTATCGGCTAATATGGCGTCCCATTTCTGCTGACCGCTTCTTAAACTCGGGCGATGGATTTTCAGATGGAATTCGAATAAATGAAGCAGCAAGTTCGACTAATTCCTGTTGCCTTGACCTTATCAGCTGCCTGATTAATCTGGTACTCATATAAATACATCCCCTCCATGTCCGGCATTAGCCGCAGTATTTCTATACTATTCTATGTGCCGTTCCTAGATCATATTTCTGGGGATAAAGGTGGGGAAACATTTGATACATGTTAATTAAAGTCGCGCTCAATGCTATAGTTACACTTAACACTACCTAACTATTTTCATTTGTGGTGAATCTCCGATTTTTTCGATACATGGCAAAAATGATCAATCCAAAGATATATAGGGGTAACGTCTTGAAAATGTGCTTAACGTTGTAAACACCTTAATGCAGTCAACCCTAATCCATGGACTAATTAATTATCGCTCTCCTCTTTTTTTTAACGATTGAGCAGAGTCTTCTTAAGTATTTTCATTTCTCCATTCTTAAAATAACTTATATTCATGGTAGTAGTTCTTTAAGACTTATTGTTGAGTGGACAAGTGAAGGAGGGAGTAGGCTGGGGAAGATCCTTAGAAAAGATAGAAAAACGCCCCAAAAAGGCGTTCAATTTAATCATTTTTATTTATTTTACCGTCGTTCCCCTTGTCAATACCAGTGGCGTTATTAACTACTTGCGGAAACAAGTTTAACCCCTGATCCAAAGCATTCATTGAATCGGCTTTTTGGCCGAGATTTTTTGATTTTTCTTGTTTTTTCATTTTGTCGCCTCCTAAAATTAGGATTCGTAGTAAATCAAAAAATATTCCAAAGTAAATTTTAAATGATTATATAAAGGCAGCTCAGATCTTCGCTAAAGCACCTGATGTTTTAACAAGGTGCCCTCCTTCATTTGAATACTTCGTCTATTTCATTTCTGTCGTAATCTAATATCCAGTCGTTATATTTATCATAAACATCTCTTATCGTTTCGGGAGAAGTCGCCAATAAATCACAACCCCTGTCATCATACACGTGAAATATAGTTTTCCTGTTGATGTTTATAAAATAGACTCTATTAAATATACTTGGCCTTATTCCCATAACTTGATTGCAGATTGCTTTTAGCATAGGAATGTAATTGAAGTCAGACGTTTTGCACTTTAACGTAAATCTATATGTTTTATATGTTCCTTCTTCATCATCGTCATGAAGGGTTGTCTTTTGGTTTAACCGGTATAAGATCGACTTCTCCTTAATATACCGTGAAAAAGTGTTTGATTTATGTTTAAAACCATCGGCATAATCGTTTACGTCAACTACGATATAAATATCATCGTTATGAGAATGCAAGGACTTGAATAAAGTGATAGCCCTTTTATATACTCCTTGTAGATATGGGCTATTTTCATAAGCAAAATCACTATCATAGTCCACACCTAATTCAAAACGGATGCCCGTTTTCCAACTATAAAACAACGGCGGTCTAAGTTCTAAGTTCGGGAAATTCCCATTCATAAAATCGTTTAAAAGCATTTTTGCACCTCATTAAGTTCCTTCATTATACCTTTCCTTGTTAACATGTCCCTTTGGTTGCATAAAAAGAAGAGTTGCCTAAGCAACTCCCTTATGGAAGTAAAGCACCTGTTCAAATTATAAAGTCTTATACTATATTACAAATTTTATCCTATCCAACAAAAATGTGCGTACTTTTCATTTTATATTATATAAAGTATCATTGATTTTACAAGAGAAGACTAAATATTCATTCTTTTCACAATAGGTGATGAGACATTTCCCCAAAAAAAAATAAATAGGAGTGACTAAAGTGAAGGCGCAAATTATTCAATCTTTTGGTGAACCCTCCGTATTTCAATGTAAAGAGATTTCAAAACCTGAACTAAAACCTGGACATGTACTTATTCAAGTCAAGGCTACAAGTGTAAATCCAATTGATACGAAAGTCCGTGCTGGTGCAGTTCCAGCCGTTTCCCCCGAGTTTCCGGCAGTATTACATGGTGATGTTGCAGGTTCGGTAGCTGCAGTAGGTGAAGGAGTAACCGAGTTTAAAGTTGGCGATGAAGTGTTTGGATGCGCGGGAGGTTTTAGAGGGACTGGCGGTGCACTTGCAGAGTTTATGCTTGCAGATGTTGATTTACTTGCTCACAAACCGAAAAATTTGACGATGGAAGAAGCCGCTGCTTTACCATTGGTTGCCATTACTGCATGGGAAGCATTATTCAATCGGGCAAATCTTGTCCCTGGACAGGATATACTAATCCATGCAGCGACCGGCGGAGTAGGACACATTGCCATTCAACTGGCGAAATGGGGAGGGGCGACAGTCTATACAACAGCCTCTTCGCAAGAGAAGCTGGAGATCGGCTCGCGCCTTGGTGCAGATGTCACGATTAATTATCGAGAAGAAAGCGTTCACGACTATGTACAGAAATATACAGATGGAAAAGGATTTGACGTTGTGTTTGACACGGTAGGAGGAGAAAACCTTGATCGCTCCTTTGAGGCGGCCGCAGTACACGGAACGGTAGCAGCCATCGCTGCCCGTTCGACCCATGACCTCTCCCCAATGCATGCAAAGGGACTTTCTCTGCATGTTACCTTTATGTTGTTAAAGATATTAAACAAGGACATGCATAAGCATTATCGGGAAATTTTGAAGAAGGTTGCCCAGTTGGTTGAGGAAGAGCAGCTGCGTCCGCTTATGGATCCAAACATTTTTACGTTTGATGAGGTTTCAAAAGCCCATGAGTACATGGAGTCAGGCAAGGCGATAGGAAAAATAGTTTTGAAAAATAATTGGTAATATCATAAAACAATTGAAATGCCTCAACAACTTTATGTTCATTTAAAAAGAGACGGCACGGAGAGAATTTCTATAAAATCCTCACTGTACCGTCTGCTTTTTATTTTTAATTATTTTCGGTTCTTCATTCCAAATTAAAATACTATATCCCTCAAAAAAATCCATTTTCTGCACCGGTGCATAAAAATAACAGCCTTTGATCAAATGAAACCTTTTACAGACTTTTTTTCTATCTGTATACCATTGCCCCTTCTGATTATTACGAAACTTTATCAGTTACTTGTCCAGCTATATCAATAATTACGCTGGATTCTTGTTTAGTTTTAGCGACTATTAGCCCAATCAAAAAGCCCACTAATCCTGTGCTAATCCATCCAACTCCATACTCGAATAATGGAATGAATCCAAATGTATGGTTAATTGCATTTGTTAAGATATGCGCTTCTTTTAAAGCATCAAGCAGAGCAACCAATCCGACTCCCGCTACAGTGCTCACATATACGGACCGATAACCTTTAAATAGATTATTGGCAAATATTAAAGCAATCAAAGCAATGGCCAATGGATAAAGCAGCAGCAATATTGGAGAAGCAAGTGTTAATACAGTATTCAATCCAAAGTTTGTAATAATTGTTCCTATGATAGAAAAAACTATAATCCATTTTTTATAGCTAATAGACGGAACAATTCGTTCAAAGTATTCAGAAACGGCTGCCAGACATGCAACATTTGTTGTAATTCCTGTGAGGAAAATAATTGTTCCTATAATATAAATTCCATAATTCCCAAACAGAGCAATAGCACTCGCAGCTAAAACTTCTCCCCCGTTTTCTTTTAACCCAATTGCATCTACACTGGAAGCACCCATCCAAGCCATTGAAACCTGTAAAGCAACTAACCCAATAATTGTTATGATCCCTGCTTTGATAAATAGCTTGGAAACTTCTTTTTCAGATTTTATTCCTAACGAACCAATTGACTTAATGAAAATGCCGCCAAATATAAAAGCAGCTAGTACATCCATTGTATAGTAGCCTTGCGTAAACCCTTTTAAGAAAACGCCATCTATGTATTCCTCTCCAGGAGCCCCTATTTTGCCCATCGGTGTTATAAATGATTTTATAATCAATACTGCCAGCAATATTGAAAAGATGGGGGTAATAATTTTACCCAGGTTATCTACCAATTTCTTTGTATCCCAGGAGAGCAGGACCGTCAATAGAATAAATAACACTGAAAATACAAGCAGATACAGCCTTTCATTTGCTACACTTTGAATTAAGGGATTTAAACCGATTTCATAAACAACAGAGGTTGTTCTGGGAATAACATAAATAGGTCCCAACGTTAGAAAAAGTAACATTGAAAAAAATGTTGCAAAGCGTGGGTGGACCCTTCCTGCAAGTTTTTCTACAGTACCACCTCCACGAGTCAGAGCAATGATAGCCAGTAAAACCAGTCCAACGCCTGTTATCAAAAAACCTCCCATGGCAAGCCAAGTGTTTGTTCCCGCCTGTTGACCTAACATCGGGGCAAATATAACGTTCCCCGCTCCTAAAAACATGGCAAAGAGCATTAACCCAATAGACAGCACTTGTGAAAAGGACACTTTCTTATCCATTGTTATTCCCCCTTAATACTTATTAAAGCTGTGGGAACGGCTGAAAGAGCCCTTCCTAAAATATCCTGTAATAAATGGCTGCATATTTCTTTATACTTTCGTTGGTTTCTTCTTGCTTAATCTTCCTAATAGAAAGGCACCCGCCCCGATCCCGATTAGGGTTTTCGTTTTTTTGTTGAATGTCTGTTTAGCTACTAAGTTAAGGTTTTGGGGACGCTCGGCCAAACGGCGCATAAAGTATCCATACCAGTCCACTCCAAATGGAACATAAGTACAAAAATTGTATCCTTCCTTGGCTAAACTCAACTGCATATCCTTTCTGAAGCCGTAAAGCATTTGGAATTCATATTTCTCTGTTGGTATGTTATTCTTTTTCGCGAACTTTTTCACATGATTAATGATTTGGTGATCATGTGTAGCAATGGATGTAAATTTACCATGCAGGAGATGATACTCGATTAACTCAATGAAATTTTGATCAATATCTTTTTTGTCTTGATATGCGACATTTTCAGATTCTTTATAAGCGCCTTTTACGATTCTTAACCGGAAATTTTTATATTTTGTAATCATATCTTTCGCATTATAAAAATAAGCCTGAATAACCGTTCCAATATTATCATAGTCTTTGGAAAGTTCATCAATTAAATCAAATGATGACTGAAGATGACCATGATCTTCCATATCAAAATTGATGAATACATTATATTTGTACGCGTTTTCAACAATTTCCGATAGATTTTCAAGGCAGAAACTATAATCAATATCCTGGCCCAGTTGAGTAGGCTTCAAGGAAATATGGGCATCCAATTGATGCTCATAAATAGCTTCAATAACGGCAAGAATCTTGGTTTTCGCCTGCAAGGCTTCTTCCTTTTCAAATACAAACTCACCAAGGTTATCGATTGTTGCAGAAATTCCGTTTGCATTCAATTCTTTAACACTCTTCACCATTTCTTCAATATTCGTTCCTGCTACGACAGACTGGGCACCAAGTTTAAGCCCCCATCGTTTTGCACCGCTATTAAGCATCTTATTTTGAGAAAGCATAATAAAAAAATCTTTTGTTATTGTCAAAGTAGTGACCTCCATCATTTTGAACTGGACTTTTTACCAATTTAATTATATTTAGCGTTAATCCCAGAATTTCACTTAATAAAATTCACTTCTATTTTTCTTATAAGCAAACCATTCACAAAAGTGAGAGGCGTAGAGAAAAATATTTTTCAAACCGGTTGCTAACATCCTTTATAAAAGGCAGCATAAAAGCTGCCTTATTTCTTAAATTGTTTCACTAATCGTTTTTGCCTGCATGTGTAAAATAAGATAGTCAGGGCCCCCTGCCTTGGAATCTGATCCTGACATGTTAAAACCGCCAAATGGCTGGTAGCCAACAATCGCTCCTGTGCAGCCACGGTTAAAATAAAGATTTCCTACATGAAATTCTTCTTTTGCCCGTTTAATATGATCAGGATTATTTGAGAGCAACGCTCCAGTTAGCCCATAATCCGTATTGTTCGCTATTTCCATCATGTGATCAAAATCTCGGGCTTTACAGAAAGCCAGAACAGGACCAAAAATTTCCTCCTGCATAATGCGGGCTTTTTCATCAACATCAGCAAAAATAGTCGGCTGGATAAAGTAGCCTTTAGAGTCGTCCCCTTCACCGCCGGTTATCAACTTGCCTTCTTCTTTTCCAATTTCAATATATTTTGTAATCTTGTTAAAAGAAGCTTGATCAATAACTGGACCCATGTAGTTATTCATGTTTTCTGGATTACCGATTGATAAAGCCTTTGTTAAAGCAGCTGCTTTTTCTAAAACTTCGTCATAGACATCTTGGTGTACAACCGCACGTGAACCAGCCGAACATTTTTGCCCCGAGAATCCAAATGCTGAGTACACGATCGAGGATGCCGCTAAATCTAAATCAGCATCTTTATCTACTACAACAGTATCTTTTCCACCCATTTCAGCAATCACACGCTTCAACCAGATTTGGCCTGGATGTACTTTTGCGGCACGTTCATAAATACGGCAGCCAACCTCACGTGAACCTGTGAAAGATACAAAGCGGGTTTTAGGATGATCAACAAGGTAATCACCTACTTCTGCACCACTTCCTGGAATGTAATTGATTACTCCTTCAGGAAGGCCAGCTTCTTGTAATAGTTCCACAAATTTAGCTGCAATTACAGGTGTATTATTCGACGGCTTTAAAAGAATGGTATTCCCTGCTACGATTGCTGCTGCCGCAGTTCCAGCCATAATCGCCAATGGAAAGTTAAATGGGGAAATAATGATCCCTACACCAAGTGGAATATAATTAAAAGTATTTGCTTCTCCTTCTCTACTTTCTACAGGAGTCCCCCCTTTTAATTGCATCATTTGGCGTCCATAAAAAATCAGAAAATCAATCGCTTCTGCCGTGTCTGCATCTGCTTCTTTCCATGGCTTACCGGCTTCCTTCACTAGATAAGCAGAAAATTCATGTTTTCGTTCGCGGAGAATATCTGCTGCACTAAATAAAATATTCGCCCGTACTTCAGGATCTTCTTTTTTCCAAGTATCGAAAGCAACTAGCGCGGCTTGCATCGCCTTTTCAGCCAACTCTTTATTTGCTTTGGAAACACTTCCAATTACTTCTTCCTTATTAGCTGGGTTAATCGAAATGATTTGTTCATCTGTTGTAATTGACTCGCCCCCGATAATTAGGGGGTAGCCTTTACCCATCTCAGATTGAACAACTTTTAAGGCTTGATTAAATGCATTTTTATTTTCTTCAATCGTAAAATCAGTGAATGGCTCGTGCTTATATTTTTCTTGTAATGTAGTATTTATAGTCATGTAGTTTCTCCTTTATAGATAATAAGTTCATAAACAGGCTTTAAATAATGTGGGAACCTCATCAAACTTTGATTAAGTGAAGCATGCCATATAGGTATACTTCACTGTCATCGGCTTCCTGCATTAAGCATTTTCCAATACAAACTGTTGATTTAAGGTAAAGCCTTGTTGATATGGATCGGTTTCTTCTAAAGCAAATCGATGTAATCCGGTAACCCAAGCTGCCCCTGTAATCTCAGGAATAATGGCATCGAAACCTGATACTGTCGTTTTCCCAACTACTTTACCTATAAATCTGGAATCGATAATACTTTCTTGAATAATACTTTCACCAACTTGAAGATCCAGGGTTGCTAATTTGGCTGAAGTACCTGTACCGCATGGGGAACGGTCAATTTGTCCATTCCCAAAAACAACAACATTGCGATAATGATTCTTCTCCTTTTTTAAGCTGAACTCTATAAGATCCACCGTGCAAATATTGGGGTTTTGCGGATGCTCAAAATAAAATTGCTCATTAAGCATTTGTTTTATTCTCATACCAAGTTTAGATAAGACAAGAGTTTCGCTTGTTTCCAATTTCAAATTAAATTGTGACGCGTCTACAATAGCAAATATGCTGCCGCCGAATACAATATCTAATTTGATGGTTCCATAGCCTTCAATAAAAATATTCACATTTTTTTCAAGAACAAAAGATGGCACATTCCGGAACGACACTTCACTAACTTTCTGATCTTTATATTTAGCCGTACATTCCACCTTGCCTGACGGTGTATCAAGAAAAAACAATTCCTTTTGAGGTAACAAGCCAAACTGTATACCTGCAGTAATAGTGCCGATTGTGCCATGACCGCACATATTAAGATAATCACCGCTGTCCATGAATATTAAGCCTGCATCACAACCTTCTTGAGAAGGTTCACAAAGAATAGCCCCAAACATATCCTGATGACCGCGTGGTTCGTTCATTAATAAATTTCTTAGCCAAGGTATTTCTTTTTTAAGATTATTTTTTTTTTCTAACATTGTATCTCCTGAAATTTTTGGAACCCCACTTACAATAATTCTTGTTGGCTGACCCATTGTGTGGGTATCGATTGTTTCAATAAATTTAGAAAAATTGATCATCACTACACCTTCTCTTTTTTCACAAAAATTTGCATTCCACTAGACATAATGCAATTTGCATGCCAAAAACTTTTTTTCCAGCATTACTTCAATCAAAAAAACAAAATCAACAATAAGTCATTCTCTTTTATATAACGTGTATTTTCCTTATTATGAACTGATGGAGCTGGATTAAAGGGATGGTACAATAGCAAGATTAATACGTAATATTAAAAAAAAAATCAAACTCTAAATATAAATATTGAATAGACTTCATTTTTAAAATATTATAAAAAGTGTAAATATTATTTACATAATGTAAACCTGTAAACTTACACAAAAGAGCCGTAAAAGGAGGCAGATCAAAATAGCGGATTTTAGCAGAGATAATATCCTTTTTTATTTAGAAGCTATTTTAAAAACCAGTAAAGATGCAGTCACAGCTGTTGATAAAACGGGGCGGGTTGTTTACTGGAATGAAGCAGCAGAAAATACTTATCAAATTAAATCAAATGAAATAATAGGGAAAAACATAGAGAACTATTTTCAAATGAAGGACATTAAATTGTACGAAATCTTAAAAAGTAAACAGCCGATATTTGATGTTTATCATCAACCTCGTCCTGATAAGCATATTTCAATCAGTTCTTCTCCTGTTTTTGACCATGGCGGCAACCTGATTGGCGCCATATCGGTAGATCGTGATATAACAGCTACCGTAAAACTAAATGATAAGCTTTCCGTTACAACCTCGAAGCTACAGGATTTAAAACAGCAAATCATAAATCAGGCTAAAAACTTACCGTTCTCCAGCATAAAAGGCAGCAGCAAAATTATTAATCAGATAAAGGCATCCGCTATTAAAGTAGCAGCAACTGACGCAACAGTACTGATATTAGGAGAAAGCGGTGTAGGGAAGGAACTTTTTGCACAGGCCATTCATGAGTCAAGTTCTAGAAAAAAAAGGCCATTTGTTCCTATTAATTGTGGTGCGATCCCCTCGCCCTTATTTGAAAGCGAATTCTTCGGCTATGAAAAAGGTTCGTTTACAGGAGCTGAACAGGGTGGCAAGGCAGGAAAACTAGAAGAAGCAAATGGCGGTACACTATTTTTAGATGAACTAGGCACAATGCCTTTAGATATCCAGGTTAAATTCTTGAGAACTCTTCAAGAAGGAGAAATATATAGAGTAGGTGGCACAAAAGCGATCAAAGTAGACATAAGGGTAATAGCAGCTACAAACAGCATGCTGGAGGAGATGGTGGAAAAAGGGGAATTCAGAGAAGACTTATATTATCGTCTGAATGTGGTTCCCCTTCATATTCCCTCACTTCGAGAGAGATTAGAAGATGTTCCAGAGCTGGTAAATTTATTTATAGAAGAGTTCTCTAGTAAATATCAAAAAGAAATACAATTTCAATCGAATGATATGATAGAGTTATTTTCCTCATACCACTGGCCTGGTAACATAAGAGAATTAAGAAATTTTGTAGAGAGACTTGTGGTCATGACTGATGACGCTGTATTGCAAGCCAATGATATATTGAATATTCTTCCACAAAAGGCAAAAAAAATAGCGTTTGAACATGCTACTATCACATTTCAAGATGAGATAAGCATAATAGAAAAAGAACGAATAAAAAGGGCATTAGAAAAAACGCACGGTAATAAGACATTGGCAGCTAAGGAATTAGGCTTTTCAAGAGTTACTCTTTACAAAAAGATAAATAAGTATGGACTTTAATTTCTTTTCACCTTTAAAAACACACAAAAAAATAAATTGTAATATTAGGGCATCCCTTTGGGTGCCCTTTATCATGCAATCAAAAAACAATGTTACTTACAGTATTCAAATTTTACTTTTGTACTTATTGAAGTAAACTGCCTCATAAGAAAAGGCTGTTTTCGTATACTATGTTGCTATTCACCAAGTAATGCGGTGTGGTTGATTTCCCCTCCAATGCTCGCTTTCCGCGGGGCGGGCGGTGAGCCTCCTCGGCGTGAACGCCTGTGGGGTCTCACCTGTCCCGCTGCTCCCGCAGGAGTCTCCCCATTGTTGAAAGTCATGAGTATGGGGCATGAATAGTCATCTTGAAGATTTAAAGATTGTTGTTTTATGAGAATATCAGGTCCTTACTGCTTGCATCATTGCTTTTCCCCATTCTTCTGCTGTAATGATGCTGCATAACCTATCATCAAAATGTTGGTGGCACCTGCCGAATGCTTGACTGTTCGGATTGAGCTTTCCATTCTCCCTGACGGAACTCTTTTTCCTACTTCGAAACCACAATGCAAGCCAGAACATGTCCAGGTGTATTACAAGCAGTACGTGCCATATCCAGCACACGGTCAATTCCTGCAATAATTGCAACGCCTTCTCCAGGAAGCCCTACTGCTGAGGCTGTAGCTAAAAGGACAACTAGCGAATCGGATGGAACAGCGGCAATTCCTTTTGAAGTTGCAACAAGAATCCCCATTACAATCAACTGTTGGCCAAAATCCATCGGGATGCCATATGCTTGCGCCAAGAAAATAGAGCAAACTGAAAGGTACAGTGTCGAACCATCACAATTCAGTGATAGCCCAGAAGGAATAACGAATGAAACAACGCGTTTCGAACAACCGTATGCTTCCATTCGTTCCATTAACTGAGGCAGAATGGTTTCCGTACTTGTTGTAGAAAAAGCGATAAGGAACAAATCCCATATCATTCGAAACACTTTAAAGTAAGAAATCTTCAAAAACCAACCAATTAATGGGAATAGAACGAAAATAACTATAGCAAGCCCAAGATACACAACCCCAATCAACTTTGTCATAGGGATTAAAAGGGCAATGCCATACTGACCTACAGAGGCTGCCATGAGAGCGAGTACACCAATCGGTGCCGTTACCATTACCATTTGTGTCAGTTTAAACATGATATTTGCAACTGATTCCATAAACTTCATTGCCGGCTCTAACTTTTTGCCAATTGCTCCTGCGGCTGCACCAAATAAAATGGCGAAGAATATAACAGCTAATAAATCACTTTTTGCCATCGCATCAACAATGTTGCTTGGAATGATGTTAACAAGCATCGTTTTAAAATCGACAACCTTGGTAACGCTTCATTTAATTGTGTGATATCCTTTTGAGCAAGGTGGGACAGATTAAGCCCGGCACCAGGCTTTAAAATGTTAACAAGTATAAGACCTATACCTAGAATCAGAGTGGTAATAAATTCAAACCAAATAATTGTTTTAAGTCCTAATGACCCCATCTTTTCATGTTTCCGTCGCCTGATGACCCAATGACGATAGTGGTGAAAACAATAGGCACAACAATCATTTTAATAAGATGAATGAAAGCGTCACCAATTGGCCTTAGGGATTGGCCAAGTACAGGAAAAAAATGTCCGATAAGTGCTCCAATAAACAGTGCTATTAATACTTGAAAAGCAAAAAACTTTTTCATATGTTGTCCTCCCTGAACGAAAGATTAATAGCCTCATCACACAATATGTCAATAAATAGGTCTTTCCATTCTCATTTAACTATTGAATGAGAATGAAGAAATGGCCTTTAAAAATTGAATCTACATTTCCATAGACAACCTCCCCATTCAAAAATATTTGTAAATATACCAAAAACTGTATCACTTTTATCATGATTCAGTAAAATACAGAATTACTATAAAGTTATAAGAATTAATTATTAATTCCCGTGACATCTTTTATTGTTCCTTAATCAGCTAACGCACCCGTTAGTTTAGATGATCCACAATGGCACATTTCCATTGCAGAATGAGAACAATTTCTTAAACATGCATAACCCCGTCCTAAAATTAGGACGGGGTTACCATAAAGCTGTTTAATTGTTGATTAAAGCACTTCACCCAACGTAAAACAAACCAATGAAGTTACTGCTGCAATATCTGAATAAGGTTGCCGCATGTATCGTCGAAGACAGCTATTGTGGCTTCGCCCATTTTTGTCGGCTCCATAGTAAACTTCACGCCGTTTTCCAATAATCGTTTGTACTCTTCATGAATATCTGCAACGCCAAACATTGTTGCCGGGATGCCATCTGCAAATATCTTCTTTTGATACTCCTGTGCGGCAGGATGCTCATTCGGTTCTAGTAAAAGCTCAGTACCGTCATGAGCTTCAGGAGAAACAAGCGTGATCCACCTGAATTTTCCCATTGGAACGTCTTGCTTTTTTACAAATCCCAGCTTTTCTGAATAAAATTCCAGTGCCTTGTCTTGGTCTTGTACGAATATGCTGGTAACAATGATTTTCATAATGTTTTACCTCCTTTGATATTTGTGACGCATGGTGCTGTGCTAACAATCCGGCTGCGAGCAAAACGGACCCACACAATTGCCAGAAGTCTTGTTCCGATTTATAAAATTACTCGATCCATCCTTTTAGCAAATTTTTAAGTGGTTCGTTGTTGAATATAACTACTCGATACTTTCCCTTTCGTTTTGATTTTACGAGCCCTGCATCTTCCAATACAGAAAGATGTTTAGCTATCGCTTGTCGCGAAATGGAAATGTCGTGCTTCATAATGAGACGTACCGTAAGTTCATACAACGTCAGTTCGTTGCGTTCGGATAGTTCGTCTAATATAAGCCGCCTAGTCGAGTCTCCAAGTGCTTTGAATATAGCGTCTTTGTCCCAATTCATATATCGAGTATAAGCAACCCTAAGGTTGCTTGTCAAGAACAAGCAACTGTATGGTTGCATGATAAAGGAACCGTATCATGCACTCTTAACAAGTTCAAGTCACATTATTGTAGTTTTACCCATTTTATAAATATAATGATAAAAAAATGCATAAATCCTCATTGGATCATCACACTAGTTAAATTTATAAGCACCCGCCCTGTTCATTCCATAAGAAAAAGGCTGCCGCAGCATCCCTTGTAGTTAATAATCCGGTTTAAATTTGAAAGGATTGCATCAAACATTCTTCATCATCTATCATTTTCTTTTTTTCATCAAAATCTATTTTCAGCACACTAAAAATTTTTCTCCAAAATATAACGGCAGGAATATTCTTGGCTAATTCAACAACAAAGTAGCAACCCTTTTTTTGTTTAAACAATTCCTTTAATAATGCAAGGGCCATACCCTTTCTTCTATATTTTTTCAAAATAAAAATATCATTAATGCTGTAATCATATTCCTTATTTAAAAACGGCCTTTCCAATAGTAATAAAAACCCTACAATCATCTTATCTTTTTTCAAAAAATATGGTGTTAACCCTTCCCTCTTCCAAATTAATTCAAATGAATCAAATTCGAATGAACCATCTGATGATATGTCTAAACCCTCGGTATACTCCGAAAGGTCATGTAAATAAAGGGAATATAAATTCTTAAGAATATGCTTTTCATCTGAGGAAATTTGATTTAAGGAAACAGTCATTGTTATACCTCTTTTACATTTAATCAAACCTCTTAATTATTTCGACATAAACTTTCATTTGCCCTTCATGAACTATCCTGCCCCCATAGTGCCATAAGAAAAAGCTGCCTTAAAGACAGCCCCGATCTTCAGCAAAATGCACCCGTTTGTTCAATAACCAAGTATCAAACTCACAAACAACATTTCCTGCATCTTGTAGTATTGAGGCCATACCCTTTGCAGCGTTGGTGAACGTGCTAGTGATGTCAGTACGCTTCCCTTCATCTAAAAAAAAGGAAGTTGTAAAATTCAATGCTAGTAAATTATACAAAACGATTTAAATATTAATTTATTTACGAAACTTTTCAAATAAAATGCTACCCATTGAAAATGAGTAGCAAGTAATAAAAGTTATTTGAAAATGATTTGTAGTTTTCCATATACTTTGCCAGAGGAATATCCATCTTTCACATCAACATAAAATTTACCAATTTTCATACCTGTGAATACTGTACTTCCACCTGCTAAGCTATGATAGCCTGTGCAATTTCCAGTACTCGCATTGCAAAGACGAGCCCATAAGTTACTATAATTAGTCAATAACACACTTCCAGAAGCGGTCTTTAAATAAATGGGGGAAACTAGTTCTACCTCTAAGTCACTACCTTTGTTAGGATTTCCAATTTCTCCATCCCATTTTCCATCTTCTGTTTGAAAAGAATACTGAGGAACACTTGCTTGAGCAGTAGAAGTACTAAATGCCATTCCACCTACCAGAACTAACACAAACGTACTTAAGATTGAAAATAAGCTTTTTATGTTATTTCCTCCTCCAATCTTTATCCCTTTTATAATATCAAAATGAACTAATTATTCAAATAGTTAAAAATAACCAAATATTATCATTTCAAACATCTTTTGGTTGCGTAATCTTCATCAACCTTACTTAAATAAAGTTCATGAACAGAAAAAAGTAATAATCCAAAGTTATTAACATGATGCATTATGTTGGAGTATTGTGGATTTTTATTGAAGTAAAGCACCTCTTAGTTGAACAAGAACTTTGTTATCCATTATTCAAGAGCTTAAGTCCACACAGATCATCTTCCTTTTAAATGCAAAAAGTTACTCCTTATTGTTTAACGAAAAGTTTTCAACCTTTCCATTCCACTTCACTTCTATATCGATAACATCAGCTTTTGACGTAGAAAATTCTCCCTTTTCATTATTATGTGTTTTATATTCACCAGTACTATTCAATTCAATATCGCCCATGCCCCAAGCATAATTAGGAGCATTAATCTTATATTCAAGGTTTTCAACAGCTTTATAATCTTTTCCTTTGAACTGTAATGCAAACTTTTTAGTTTCTTTATCGTTATCAGTTTTTACTACATTAAGTTTTGCTGACCCATTTTCACTATCACCCTCAAAATTCAAATTTTCTGATGATTGTTGGCAAGCCGCTAATAACAGCAATAATATTAAATTAATAGCAACAACAGAGTGTCTTCTTTCATCTAGGCTCTTTTCGTAAAGATTGTTGTTTTTAAAACAAAACGATTTAAGGTTGATTGGAGCGGAAGTACGAGACTCCTGCGGGATCACCGCGGAAAGCGAGCATCTGGAGGGGAAATCAAACCATACCGCACTACTTGGTAAATAGCAACAAAGTATGCGAAAACAGCCTTTATCTATTATGGCCCATAAAAAATCATAAATAGCATTAGAAATATGTTTAATATGAACAATATCTTACCAAAGAGATTTTTTATGGCTAAAACAGAAAATACAATTGAAATTAAGAATGAAAAAATTGCGAGTTTTGATGGAAAATACACAATGTCTAAAATGCCTATCATAGGAAAATACAAAAATAACATGCTAACAAATATAAATATCATTGAAAAAAGTAATGCTATCGTGATGTAAATATAAGTTCTAACTTTTTTCAGTTGTTGTTTCTCATAACTATTATCAACCATTTTGTCCTCCTAATATTAAATTTCTTTAATCAACCTGTACCTAATGCTATTCTCTATCTGAACAATAAAGACCTTCTACAACTATCCTGCCCCTTTAGTTCCATAAAGAAAGAGCTGCCTTAAAGACAGCTCTGATCTTCAGCTAACGCGCCCAATAGTTCTATAAGGGGTAGCGTCAGGAATATGCGGATTTATAATGTTAAGGAAATTCCGATACTAAAAAGCCCAATTTCTCAGCATTAAAATTGAGAAATCGGGCTTTTTTCGTTACTCCATTAAAGCGCACTTTAACGGGACAATTCTATTCGTCATTCAACCGTTTCATAATCAACCTTCGTTGTAAACTGTTTATTGGTTTAACTTAAGCGGCACCCTCTCAGCTCTTTAAACTCCTCAACTGGGCTTCTGCTGATATTCCGACGGTCGATAACTACTTCAGCAATAAAGATTACTTACTTACTTTTAAAAGAAACTGATCGATACGTTCTTTTTGCCGTAAGTGGTGCCGGAAATGCATTTCGATTAGTTGAAAATATTCCTCTGCATTTAAATATCCCATTCTCCGGTGCTGAACTTTCTGGCTGGCCGGAATGTCAGAGAGCTTTTTCTCTATCTCTTGCATTTCCTCAATGATTTGAAGCAGTCCTTCCTTTACTTCTTCTTTTCCTGTAGGGTTTGGCGGTGTGAAATCCGGTGTATCCGGACCTTTTAACCTGATTGGAGGAAACTTTCCTTCTTTGAAAATCGATTCGCCTATTTCTGTTTTTTTTCCGTCATCGGAAGTAGTGCCGTTAGCGCATTGCTTAATGGCTTTCAATTGAAGATGAAGGGTGCTCTTTATTAAATGATTGTACATTTGTCCTAATGACCATTCATCCTTAGAAGGCTTTCTTGTAAACTCATCCAGCGAATATTTACTTAACTCTTCAATATAGTATGTAGCCACCTGTTCGAATCGCTTCAATACCACTTTTGTATCCAATAGATCTCCCACTTTCTTTATAATTTTTCTTTCTCTTTAATGTACGTCCCAATGCTAAACTACATATCATCTTCTAACATTAACTTCGACTCACTTATAAATAATCCCTTCTCTTTCATTCATGAATAGGGTCAATTGCTGAAGAAAGGTCAAACAGCACTCTTCAACTATCCTGCCCCTTTAGCTCCATAAGAAAAAGCTGCCTTAAAGACAGCTCCGATCTTCAGCTAACGCGCCCGTTAGCTCAATAATCAGATAGTTAGAACCATCAAATCCTCATTAAAATAGTGCCCATTATACTTTAAGGCATTTCGTTCTGTACCATAGACCTCAAATCCTAAAGACTTATATAGTTTCTTTGCGGAGTCATTATCAGATACAACAGTTAAATTTATTTGTTCCAATCCATAAGAACTCTTCGCCCTTCTTATAAGTTCATTCATTAATGATTTTCCTAAACCCTGACCTCGATTGCCTGGAGATATGTACATCCCAAAAACATTCCCTTTATGTCTAGTTTTGATATTGTTTTCACGTATAAAAGTAACAATTCCAACTAAAGATTTTCTATAATCAAAAGCACCTACAATGTACTTGTCCCTAGTTGGTTTCATTCGCTCCTTTACCGTTTCTAATGAAAATCCCACCTCTCTCTCATATGTTGAACCAAATGCTTCTGGGTTAATTTTCAATGCATTCAATCGCACTTCCTGGTATAAATGGGCATCGGACTCTTTTAAAATACGAATATTCATTAGCTACTCCCTCCGTTTATTTTGCATGAAATCAGAAGAGTTTTTCTATACGATTAAGTTTGTATAAAGCATTCTATTTATCGCTACTAATATCCTTCTTGAGCAAACCTGCCCCTTTAGTTCCAAAAGAAAAAGCTGCCTTAAGACAGCTTCGATCTTCAGCTAACGCACCCGTTAGTTGCTTAAAGAAAAGCGATTCTTATTAAAAAATCGCGCCCGATTGTTGAACAAATCCTTTATTACTTAAAATAAAATTTCTACCATATTTACTACATAGAAATTCATTAGTTATAATAAAACGAAAAAATTGACAAAAAATTTTATTTATGCTATAATTTACAGTTAAATTTTATGTGTTTATAATAAGATTCTCCTGGCCAGGGGAATCTTATTTTTGTTATATGGGAGGATTAATGTATGAAGAAAAATGAATCAAGCTTAACTTCCTTAATATCAGCATTTGGTCGAGCATACCACAGTAAATATGGCACACCCAAAATTTTTGATGATTTTATTGCAAAGGATTTAATTACCCAAAAAGAATTTGCAGATATTAGTGAGAACATGATTAAAGGAATTCAATTCTTTAATAATAAAATTGCAAGGAAGTTTCAAGATCATCCAGATGAAATTTTAAAATGGATTACACAAGTTCAACTTTCTCCAACGCCTTTGGCACGTGCTGCCTATTGCGAAAATGTATTATTTCACGAAATGTCGCTAGGCGTTAAACAGTATGTCATTCTAGGAGCTGGATTAGATACCTTTTGTTTCCGACACCCAGAATTAAACGACAGTGTAGAAATATTTGAAGTTGATTATCCAGCCACACAAGACTTTAAAAAGATAAGGTTAGCAAATGCTGATTATCAAATTCCGGATAATCTTCATTTTGTTTCAATGGATTTCACCAAAGAATTCACTGTTCAAAATCTTGTTGAAGAAGGTTTTATGCCTAATGAAAAAACTTTGTTTAGTCTTTTAGGTGTTTCTTATTATTTAACAAAAGAGGAAAATGCCAACTTGATTAATAGATTATTTACCAAAG
Source organism: Peribacillus sp. NPDC076916 (assembly GCF_050269675.1). Lineage (NCBI taxonomy): Bacteria > Bacillati > Bacillota > Bacilli > Caryophanales > Bacillaceae > Peribacillus > Peribacillus sp. NPDC076916. Next base: position 43,530 of record NZ_JBNNIU010000015.1, on the reverse strand, counting down.
TTCCCTCAGGAAGTTCTATCGTTTTTGATTATGCAGACGACAAACTTTTTGAAGAAAAAGGAATGTCTAATCGAGTTCATAATATGGTTCAAATGGCTTCAGCTAGTGGTGAGCCAATGAAATCATGTTTTACTTATGATGAGACGGAGAAAATGTTAGAAAACTCAGGTTTACTCATTTATGAACATTTATCACCTGTTACTATTAATAATGAATTCTTTCGTAGTCGTACAGACTATTTGTCTGCGTTCGAAACGATTCATTACATCCATGCTGTAAAAAAATAATATTTCGGTTAATACCAGACTTACCTCCCAATCTCCTTATGATTGGGAGGTTGTACTTTACATTTAATTGTAAAAGAGAAAGTAACTGAAGAAAAGTATAAAGCTGGATTGGCATCTTTATTAGCTTAGTTATTTTATCTGTTGGACCTTCAGTGAGTGCAGCATCAATATCTGCGATAGAAAGTGGAGAAGCAGCTAAGTTGGAGAAATTAATGATATTATTTCTCCATCCACTCATCCATATAGGCCTGATCCCAGCATAGATGTGACAGACTGCAATGGCCGGATTCCTCCACTTGCGCTTTCGCTTACCTTTAGTATTCTCCTTTAATTACAAAAAACGAGCCCCGAATTGTTCCAGCTAGTTTGGACTTCTGCCTAGCAAACTTAAACTTCCCTTCTAACTCCTTTGGTACCTCCATCCCCTCAGAAAGCTTAAAACCAACAGCCCGCTTCTTAGGGCCATCAACCGTATACATGACATTGACCTCTAGACCGTCCTCATAAAAGACGTAGGCAAATTTGATATTTTCCAATTGAAAACGCGAAGTTTCTAAAGGTTTGGCCGCAAACTCAATATCACGTTCTTCTTTCAAAATTCGGTTCACATAATCAAGCGTCTCCTGACTTTCGCTAGCTGCTACAACCGTAAATTCATGCTTGTATTTGTTCATAAAATACCGGGCTTCATTAGCACGTAAACCAGCAAGCGCTTCTACTACAGGTGAAGACTCTAAACCAACCGTAGACACATTTTTAAAATCAACGATATAGGACATTAACATCTCTCCTTTTCACTCTTTATTTCCTAACAATAGGAATCCACATTTCACCAAAAACTAAGCCATTCTTCAAATTGTTTCTTTGGACGATACAAATTTTGGTCAAAGAAACATGCATATAGCCAAACTTCAAATTATTCTTCTCACCTGCCCAAATATTATACCAAAAATGGTTCAAGAGAAAATATTGTTACATTTCAATCTGGATGCCTCCGCATGACATTTCACGATAAAAGTATGCACAAGTTTCTTCATCAACTACGCACCCGTTAGTTCAACCAGAAAACATTCTTCTCTATTGCGAGATAAGGTATTTTTCTTTGAAAATTGGACTTAATTCACTCCATACATCAAATTTATTACCATCTAAATCGAAGAAAACAAAATTTTTCCCAGAGTGTCCTCTATTTTCAATCGCACTAACTTTAATCTGTTTATGGCTAAAATCTCTATGTATAGCTTCTAAAGCATTAATTCCATTAACTTCAAAAGTTATAGAAAAACGCTCAACACCGTAAATATCATAGAAATTTGAGCTTTGATTTTCTTTAGATTTAACAAGGAAAATACTTTGGTTCGCAAAATTAAGAATTGCTTTGTCTTCGTCTTCATAGTTTAACTCTGCCCCCAATTTGTTTACATACCATTCAGAAGCAAGTTCTACATTTGAAACTGGGATATAAGTAGTTCCTACCCTTAATAATTTTTTATTCACCCTGTCTCCTCCTTTTATTACTTAAATAAACTCATTCTCCACTTATATATCTTTCCCCTTTTAATTATCCATAATTACCCTTTTGCACATTCAACTACCCAGCCCCTTTAGTTCCATAAGAAAAAGAGCTGCCGAAGCAGCTCCATTATTGAAGTAAAGCACCTGTTAGCTGAATAAAAAACACTTTATTCAACTAAACTCAAGTTTATTATTTCTGATATTTTGTATTTTGCATTGCCCACAAAACCCAAAAAGCCATAATTACATTAATAAATATTAAATTCAATGTCATTCTTTCATGAAAAACAATTGAAATAACATCATTAACAATTAAACTAACTAAAGTTAATAAAACACCTATTAATAATGCATGAATAGATAGTTTTAAAATCTTCACTTTTGAAAAGCTTAATAAATTCATTATTTTATCTCACTCCTTAAACGGCATCGTAAGCATATTTACTTACCAATAGCATCCCAAAACCTTTCTGTCTTTTTGAAGTTCGGCTAATCCTATCACCAAAATTAGTGCCCCAAGGAAAAACAAATAATACGGTTAACTCCAGTGTTCGAGTTATTAGAATATAACCTGATAAAACAATAACCATTATTACTAAGATAATTCTAACCATTTTGGAAGAATATATTTCCCTCTAAAAATTAGGTTCTATACAATTACTGTTTCTGTTTCAATCATACCATTTCACATCTTTTTATTTGTGTAAAAAATGGAAATTACTTAGTGAACTAACTTACCCGATGCATAAAGAAAAAGAGCTGCCTTAAAAGACAGCTCCGACCTTTACTAACTATAAGCATTTGTGGTTATGAAGAATGCTGGCACACCTTATTGAACATCATTAGTTAAGCGACCGATGTTCTCGACTTCAACAACGACCTCATCCCCCGACTTGATCGGGCAGCTGCCAGATGGTGAACCCGTGGCCAAAATGTCACCTGGCTCCAGTGTCATTACCTGTGAAAGCCAGCTGATTAGAAACGGAATGCTTAGAGACATTTCATTGGTGTTTCCGTCCTGGACAACGCGGCCGTTTAAAGTGGTCACAATCCGCAAATTAGTGGGATCTACCCCGGTAACGATGCACGGTCCCAAAGGTCCGAACGTATCAAATCCTTTGCCCCGCGTAAACTGTGGATCCTTTTTTGTAAGATCTCTTGCTGTGACGTCATTAAATATCGTGCAACCGAACACATAATCAAGCGCATCTTCTTCTTTGATGTTTTTTCCGCGCTTTCCAATCACCAAGGCTACTTCCCCTTCAAGTTCAACTTGGTTGGATAGCTCGTTTGGCGGAAGGATAATTTTCTCCTTATCTGCAATAAGCGAAGATAACGGCTTTAAGAATAGAAATGGTTCTACAAGGTTCGCCTCTCCCCCTGTTTCCTTTGCATGACCTGCATATGTCCAGCCGAAATTAACAACTTTCGAAGGTTTTACAGGTTCCAGAATTTTTACGTCACTATATTTCAGCTCTACCCCGTCATACTTTATTTCCTTGTTGACAAGTTCAGCAAAACTGCTAGACAGTTGTAATATCATTTCATCCTCAACAATACCGTAATGTATATTGCCCTGTTGATTCTGATAGCGAACTATTTTTTGTGTTTTTTGTAGCACATGCATTATGAATAAACTCCTTTGATGATTAAGATTACCTCAGATAAAATAAAATCCGATTCTCCTATACTATAACATGTCTGTTCTTTTACGTGAAAAATGAGCTCTCGTCGCAAGCCTATCTTCAACTGAACCGACCTTTAGTTCAATAAGATTAAATTATTTAACTATGTATTTTATGGAACCTACAATTTATTTATAATCTGTGTATTGCCTTATATAGGCTGCAATAAATTTTCCGATTGGCAGCCCTAGTAATACATTCCCCATGAAATGCTCACTTAATTTCATGCATACAATTGCAACTAATACACCTATTACATTCAAAATCTTTGGTGCTTATTGATTATCTCAAAATATGAAAACTTTTGTACTGGTAATTCGTCCCTGTCCAGCTGACCTGCCTTGTTAGTGCCATAAGAAAAAGGCTGCCTCAGCAACCTTCCTTGTTTGAAGTCATCACCTGTTAAATTAGGTGAAAAATCCACATTTACCCCAAGGAAGCAAAAAAGTATTCGTGCTTTTATGTATCTGTACTTATTTCTTCCCATTCTTGATCCATATAATTTACTAGCCAATTAAGAGTGTAGTGTCTTTCATATACAACGCCTTCATCTAGAGATGATGGAACTTCCAAATGATTTATTTGGGCTTCCCGTACCGCCCAATGTGCTCTATAAATAAAATCAAGGCTATCTAATATATCACTGGTTGGTTTTATAGAGGATTTATCAAGCAACTCTTTTTTAGAATGAAGAAAAACCGTCTCAAAAACATATTCAGCACTACACGTATTGGCTGGAACATCTATATCGGATATTAGATTTACAGACCAAAGCAGAAGCCAAATACATTCCAACTTCCAAGAGTACTGGATCAGCTCGTTCTGATTCAGATGTTTTTTCATTAAAAACTTTTTTTCTTCTTCTGTGAATAATTCGTTAGCATTATATCTATCAATAAATTCCTCAATTTTTTCTGGCGGAGCCTCCATAGCTTTCGCTGAGACTATCGCTAAAGGAATAATTCTGTTAATGATCTCTTCTTTTGTTCTAAGAGAAACTTCTTCTTCATTCTCCGTTAAGGGTAAATGTTTATTTATTGGTACCTTTAGGGTCTTTAATATCTTTTCGGACCTTTTTTTTCTATTTTTCGAACTTCGCATTCCGCACCTCACTATTAGGTAAATCCCTTTAGGAAATCCACATTCAGTCCCCTAAAATAAAAATAGTGCCAACTTCCATAAAGAAATCAGCACTTCGTTTATTCACTATCCGTTATCGTGCAGCTTTAGGCGGTTGGCACACGTCACATTTACGTTGTTTATTATTTTTAAACTTCGTAAACGTTTTTTCAAAATTGCTACCACATGTACATTTAAATAGTAACTTTTGAGAAAAACCGTGATATTCCGTCGTTAGCAACTTACTTTCCGAATTGTTTTCAACAAATTCTTTAATTTTGCCAATCGTCCATTGTTTATTCAATCTCTTACACCTCCATATTTTATCGCTATGCGGAGGCTTTACTTGGCATCCGTCCAAAAACAGTAATTATCTTAAGTCATTCATTATAACATGCGCTGGCACTCAATAATACAGATGGATGTATCTTCTTAAACTATCCTGCCCCATTTGTTGCAAAAAGAAAAAGCTTCACCAACTCACCTTATTTCCCCCATTGCTTTTGTCATTTAATTTTTCTAAAACTGATTTCAATTCAACTAAGCTGTTAATGATGATATCTGCTTGCGCAAGCTCATTTTCTTGAGCAAAATCAAAATTACACCCTATCGCTACTAAACTATTATCTTTTGCTGCTTTAATATCTGATAAGCGATCACCAATTACAGCACCTTTTTCAACATTATATTTGTTCACTATTGTATGTACTAAATCTGACTTAGTTTGAGATTGTATTTGTTGTATACTAAATGTTTCCGTAACCCAATTATCTAAATGATAATACTTTACGATTGCATTTAAATATTCTATTTGCCCATTGCTTGCTATATATATTGCACAATCATTATCCTTTAAATGTCCAAAAACTTCCTTTACATACGGATATAAAGCACCATTACCTACATTAATATTAGTAATTAATTTCTCGTGGAATAATTCATTTGCTTGTTGTCTGATTTCGCCCGAATGTTCAGGTAATAAGGTTTCCCATACAACTGGTAAAGGTACTCCCATAATTTCTCGATATTTTTCAATGGGCGTTTTTTGCTCCCACAAACTCAAATTCCTCAAATGATCAAATGTTTCTTGAAGGGATATTTCTAAAATTTTATCTGTTTGAAACAATGTACCATCCATATCAAAAATCAATGATTGTGTCATTTTCTTCCCCCTTTGAACTTCTATTAAACCTATAGAAAAAGGCTGCCTCGGCAACCTTCTTTATTGAAGTAAAGCACACATTAGTTTAAGAAGGATATTTTCATGCATCCAATCAAAATCATCGATAAGGTATTAACCTTTTCACGATAGTTGATTCATATTGCGAGGCTAATTTTTTAACATCTTACATATTTGCGTTTAAAACCAAGCCTTCCTTTATCGACTTCTTTTTGAATACTTTCGTAAGCATTTAGAAAACTGTTTTTTTTCTTGTCCCGTTTGACTTCTACTATTCCTATTGCCTTTGCAGTCTTGACTGCCTTTTCATGGAGTGGCAAATATGAAATCCCCACAGTGTAAAGAAAATTATTCATGGCGGATTTCGTTCGTTCTGGCGAATCGTGAATCGTATTCTTTACACTATCAAGCATTTTGGAAATCTTGCTTTCTGAAAATTCAACGTCAAGCCGATTCCCTAAAAGCCAGCAGTAGCAACTCCAGCCCGCCGACATTCTCAGCTCTTCACCGCTTGCGATCCATTTATCAGCAACTTCTTGTGCAATATCCGACTCTGCTAAAGTTACGGCCACTACAAAATCGGACAGCATATAAAAATACGCAGCATCCATCCAACGATCATAATCCGACTCAGTCATGGCTTTTGGATCTGCAATAATGCCTGCAAAGTACATAGCATCGTAGTTCCCCGTCGAATAAAGCTCTTCAGCTAAATGGTGACTTATTTTTATTTTCTTTGCGATTGGTTTCATAGCGCCTGTAGCCACGCCAAAAAGCGGCTCATGCGCACCATTGGATATGTATATTTTTTTAGTTCGTTCCTTGCCAAGGGCTTCAAGTTCCTGCATAACCATCTCTAAATTCATCGCTTAGCACTTCCTTCTTTTCGGAGTTTCCCACCTAATATTTTGCCCATCAAATATATCACCATTATCCTATAACAAACTACCATTTGTCAGCTTGACCATCACATACCATTGTACTCAATCCACGTTCAGTACATCCAAAAAGTTTATGGCCTTATAACCCTTTAAAAAAAAGGCTGTTTTCGCATTAATTCCCCACCCATAATTTTTCACTAACGGAGAAGCCCTGAAGCAAGCTTTGGATTTTGAAAAGAACCGTTCTCGAAGTTCCGCTGCATTTTCCTCTTCTATTTGATTCTTGATTAAGTATGTTTTGAATTGTACGTCTTCTTGTGTAAATTTATATGGGTTATTATTAATTAATTCATGATCAATATAAGCAATTGTGGGTTTTTCGTTTTTGATGACAGGTACCTTTGCTGAAGTAACTTTTGAATCCTCTGAAATGGTAATAAGTGTGTTCTTATAACTCATATAACAACCTCCTTATTTAGCAGCGTGTTTTTTATATACCATATTATGCCAACCCGCACTTCCGGTATCCCGATCCGTTATTTACATAAAAAGGCTGCCTCAGCAGCCTTTTTTTATTGAAGATATCTGAATAAAGAAGATTTAGTTTAATTTACCTTTTAAATCCACCTTCTGCATGAATAACCTGCCCTGTAATCCAATCTGCTTCATCGCTCACTAAAAACTTAATAGTTTTTGCAACATCCCTCGGTTTTCCTATTCTGCCGAAAGGAAACATCGGTTTTAATTTACTTTGTATTTCTTCTGTCATCCAACCTGTATCAGTTGGACCTGGGTTTATTGCATTAACCGTTATTCCTAAAGGGGCGAGTTCAGCCGACAAAGTGATGGTTAGAGCATCAACTGCTCCTTTTGTTGTTGCATATGCTAATTCGCCAGGCATCGGTCCTTTTGACTGACCTGATGTAATGTTGATAATTCTTCCGCCTGATTTCTTATCAAACCTTTGAGCAAATTTACTGCTTAATAGTGTCGTTGCACGAACATTTACCATGTAATGTTTATCCAATTCTTCGGCAGTCAAATTTGAAAAATCGTTGTTAGTTGAGTATGCTGCGTTATTAATCAAGATATCAGGATAACCAAGTTGTTCAGAAACTTCATTTATAAGTTGTTCAGGTGCATCATATGAAGTTAAATCCAACTCCATACATGATACCTTAACCCTCTTTTTTATTAATTCTTCTTTTAATTTCATGGGCTCATCTGATTCAATACTCCAAGGCATTTTTTTATCATATGCCGTCCAATAAGTAAAAAATATATCGTAACCCGTTTCAGCTAACTCCTTACAAATAGCAGCCCCAATCCCCTTAAGCCGGCTTACTCCCGTAATAATGGCAATTTTCCCTTTTACTTGGCCCATCATAATCCTCCATTTCAACAGTAAATTTAAGTTATACTTGCCCTTTTGCCGCATAAAGAAAAAGCTATCTTAATGACAGCTCCAATCTTTAGCTAACGTTAGTTTTTAAGGTTATTCAGGTCAAATCTTGCTATTTCTTGATTTTCAATTGTTACAACTAAAAAAGCATCCAATGCATGCTTCTTAAGTTCATCTAATTTATCTTTTGAAGGTACAAGTAGTGGAACTTGGGAATTTTCTTCACTTACACCTAAATCGTAGTTAAGAGTATACTCACCCTTTTCGTCAGGCTTAAGAATTGATAAAAAGGAATGACCGAACCCTACACCACTCGCGTTATACTCTTCGGGATCATAAATATTGAAGCCTATCACGTCTTCTGACACCGCTCTCAATTCGTCTTTAGGCTCAATCTTAAGTTCAATTCCTTTATCAACTTCTTCAACACCAGCTGTTTTATTACCTGTATTTTTAATGGTGAACTTATAAAATAAAGCTGTCGGGACCAGCTCATCCCCCTCTCTTTCTCCTTCAGTTATCCCAATTGAACCAAGTAAACTTTTATCTTTGACAATATCAACATCCACATCTACTAGTTCTATAGAAGGATTTGATGAACAGGCTGATAAAAAGGATAAAACAATAAATAGGCTAATAAAAAGAAAACATTTCCTCAAGTAATCACCTCTAATTTAACGATACCATAATTTACCTATTATTCAAACGGATTTCTTGTTGAATTATTGCCCCTTACTTTCTTTAAAGCGATTAATATCATCAATACATAAGAAAAAGGCTGCCTCAGCAACCCCCTAATAGAAATAAAGCAACCAGTTAAGTTTGTTTTGTCTTACTGAAAATAAAAACGGCTCTTTTGAAAACCTCATACCCTTTCAAGAGGTGTATGAGGTAAAGGTGGTAATTGAATTCTAACCACGTCCCCTGGGTGAACCTCACCGCTTTCCAAAACTATGCTCATTATTCCTGCTTTACGTATCAAGTTCCCATCCTTATCCCGGTCTAAAACAGCATTCATCAATCCTGATTTAAATTGATCGATTTGGGCACATGGATTTCGTAAGCCTGTTACTTTAATAACCGCTGTTTCCCCAATATATAGTAACGAATCCTTCGGTAATTCAAGCAGTTCGATACCTTTTGTGGTGATATTTTCACCCATTTGACCAGCTTTAACATTAAACCTATCTTTCAATTCATCTAATAATTCTGAGTGTATTAGGTGAACTTGCCGCAGGTTAGGTTGATTTGGGTTAGCCGCTACACGTGAACGATGCTTTACGGTTTTACCTAAATGGGCATCTCCTTCAACGCCCAAACCTTTCAATAGCTTTATACTAGTGCAATTATCCTTACTGAATGTGTGTTTATCACTTTTACTAACAGCTATTACTACTCCACTGGCCGAGCCGCTTTTTTCGTCATTCATTTCATTCATCTCCCCCTTATTCTTATAGTTTGATATATTTGTTCAAATATCCTGCCCAGTTAGTTTCATAATAAAAAGGCTGCCGCAGCAACCTCCATTAGTTAGCTCAATAAGAACCTTATTTAACTTCTACCTATTTACATCAATGATCTGTTGAATAATTTCCATGCTTTTAAAATCCTTGACGAAGTGTCCTTCCTGTTCCTTGTTCGTAAACTTTTTTTTCTTCAAGTAATTGGTATGGGTTTAAAACATTCATTGATATACCTCGTAAATTATAAGGTTCCATTGGCAAGGCATCTTTCCTCCATACCCATTCTGGAAATCCGTTAGCGACTATATCGCCATTATCCGAATTCGTAACAAATACAAAACTCACATCGACATTGTTCTTGAGGAAATCTGTTTGAAACTCGCTGACTGGCTTTAGTTGAAAACCATCATTAACAAGCGCCTGTTCCAAATGCTCACGATGCTGTATCCAAGTAACTAAATCAATATCAGAATGTGACCGTGTAACCTTTCCAAGAAGAAAATCTATCGCCCATCCGCCTCGTAGCCACAGGTCAAAATTAAGTGATAAGCAAATTTCATTTAATTCACGAATTATTTTTAATTGTGACTTGCTTATATCCTTTTCTTCGGTACCATTCTTATAATCCATCCTTATACATGTACTAAGATTTTAAGTATTACCTTATTCTGCATACGTATTGTAATAACCTTTTTTTCATGAAAAAGGCTGCCTTAAAGCCAGTTCTGATCTTTTAGCCAACACATAAAAATATAAATACGATGGCCGAATGGAAGCACGGATAAGATAAAGGCAGGGAATTTAGTATATTTGTACAAGCATGTTTTTTTTCATCTCATATATATAGTAGATAAAGGAGTGATATATATATGAAATCTTGTCAAAATATATTATGCCGCCATAACCCATTCTGTGGCCATAATTCATTCAGCGAGGATAAATCATTCTGCTGTGATAAATCATTCTGCTGTGATAAATCCATCTGCTGTCATAAAGGAATGGATAAGAGTCATAAAACAACATTACAGCCAATCGGACAAGCATGTCAGACTCGACGAGAAATAAGTGAGTTTTTAAGGACTTCTATCATAGGTTCAATCATTGGATTCACTACAACCGCTGAACCATTTACACCTATATTTGTAGAGTTACGAAGTTTTGATGCTGTTACCGGACAATTGATAGTTAATGACAGAGCAATGGGTAATTTCACCATTAACCTTTCATCCATTTGTTCCGTTAAAACAATTTGTTCCGTTACAACGCCACGGATATTTAATGTTTAAAAAGACTTTATAGAGGAAACTCCCCAAAGTGAGATGGGGGTCAGGAAGTTCCAAATTTCTACACATACTGAAACCCTTTCACATTCTCCCCTATTCCATGTAGGTTAAAAAAGACAATTATTTAATTAATTGTCTTTTTTCTCTGTTGTACTGTCATACTTGCATCGTCCCCTTCTATTTCGTGGGGATCTCTACTGTTAAATGGGACTGGTCTATGTTTTACTTCATTCCAAATATATTTATCTAAAACTAATTCACCTTACTTAGTAAAGTTGCCCATTTATTTTATTATTCTACGAACCTGCCGCGATAGTTAAAAATATAGTTATTACCTTTTTATGATTCTAGCAATCTTGAAAATTCCAAAGCCACAAAGAATCAAGATACCCATTATTATCATTGGTACTAAAATATTAAATGACATTAAATCATCTCCCTTGAAATTATGCAAATTCTTATATCCATATAATACCACATCAAAAACATCTACTTATTCAGCTAAACTGCAAAAGCCGCCTTAAGCTATAGCACACAACATGCTTATGTGTTTTATTTTCCCCCTAAATCTTTGATATGCTGTTTTATTTCTTTAAGCTCGGATAAAGTAAAAAGTTCGTAAAAGTGTACTTTTACGAACAGGTTTTCCTCGTTTTACCGACATTATTTTTAATGGAATATTGTATTAATGGGGCAGTATCTTTCTTTTAGTGAGGATTGTCTACGGACAGAACGTGCTTGCGTTTACTTATTAATCACACCGAAATTTCTTTTGATATGTGTTTTGAAGCATTGGGAACTTTTCGGGCCTCATAATTAATCATATCTGAAGAATACACCGCGATGCTCACAATTCCTCCTTGGGTTGTAGCTCGTAGGAGGATAGGTTGATTGTACTTATTTTTAAAGCTAAAATCAGGACCATCCCAGCTTACTGTAGCATCCCGGCCAGATGGAACATAAGGAACGCTCCTAGTATGGGAATAGCGTTGAATGGTTTGCAATCCTGCATTGTCAATCGCGTTAAACAGGGTGGATGACACCTGACAGATCCCTCCACCGATCCCTTCAGAAAACTCTCCTTCGACTATAACCCGAGCGAGCATATATCCTTTGTCTCCTGTCCTCTTGCCAACGGCTTGGTTAAAAGAAAACGTCTCTCCTGGAAACACGACATAATTATTAATGGCTTTTGTTGCAAGCAAGATATTATTTGAACGATTTTTATTGTTCTTATTAAAATAGGTTCTATATTCACCTATTTTTTTAACACGTATCTGAGCAAGCAATTCGATGTCAACTTTTGGATAAGTGGCAAGTAAAGGCACTTCCATTTTGTATGCTTTACTACTATACAAAAAGGAATAAAATTGCTCATTAAACGCCTGATGGTAAAGTTTATAACCTACCTGCCCAGGTAGAATATTACCATATTTATCGATAGTGGCATTTACAGGTTTTTGGTACACTTGGCGGTCTAGTTTTTCGATAAACCGATTGTATTTATCCAAGTCCACCATAGGAACATTTAGTGAGGGCATAGTAACATCAGCACGGTTGACAGTGGCAATGGTTTGACCGTGTTGAGTTACCGATAAGCTTTCAGAGATATTCACTTGTTGAACGAATAGTAAAATTCCGGCAATCCATGTTAATCTCATTTGAATGCACCCCCACACTAATATATTAATCATTGCATGTATCCCTTACTTCACAATCTTATTTTAAGTCTTCATGGAGCGAATCTTGATCAATGAACCAGCGATCAGTCAAACTTTCCCTTCGGATCATAAAATGCATAACCTTATTTTCTTTGCCTTCTCTCTTCTTATAAATAGCTACTTGAACGGGTACATCCACGAGAAATAGCCCATTTAGTTGTTCCGGCGGTTGTCTTAAAGGGTCAACGACTCCAAAATATGTAATATCTTTAACAAGTTTATTGACACTTTTATGTCCAGGATTTGATAAGGTCATTGCTAATAATTTCTGATTTCCTTGATTAACGGCAATGGTAAAAATGCGTATAAGTTCATAGGGACTGACCGTTTGTATATAATCATCAAGCTTGCCAGCCGCTTTCAATACCATTAATTTATGAGAAAGATCTTCGTTTTTCAAACGATGCGTAATGCTTCCAGAGAAATGAACACAGAAATGACCTGAAAAACCATTTTGAAGAGCACCGGCACCATGTGGCATTCCGTGCATGGATGCAGCAATCATTTGATTATTGATCAATACAATAATGGCTCTTCTATTCCAACTCCATTTATTATTATAAATTTTCTTCATAATTTGCGTATCTTCTTTGGTTAGTGGCTGTACATCCGCATGATGGCTGCCTGCTCTTCGCTGAACCTTAAATGATAAACCAGTTTCAATATCAATAACGGTGAAAATAGTTTTATTAGGAATAATGTTGTTCACGATCTCCCAAGGTAACATCTCAATCTTAAAGCTTATTGGTCCTTCTTCATCTTCCCATTCCGTTGCATGGACCGGGTGATCGACCATTAAGACAAGTATAAAAATAGCGATAATCACTTGATAAAATTTATGGTTTTTCATTTGGTATCTCCCGCATTTTTTTCTTATTATTTCAGAACATAATCAGTTGAATACCTTTGAAAAATTGGAAATTAAACTCCTCCTTGTTACACAGGGTTTGGGGGAATCATAAAAAGACCCATCAAAAAAACCCCTGGACGGCCAAAGGGGTTTCTCCATTTATGCATTGTAACAAAGTTTTTTCATTTTCCTGTTTCTTCATGAATGTACAAACGCAACCTTTAATTGAACATGAGTGCCGTGTATGTTGTAAATTAAGTTCTCATTATATGTAATCGATGTCGAAATAAGGGGATATTAATTCCATGCTTTGTAAATCCCATTCAAAGGTAAGTATCGCTGATTGTTTTGATTTATGTGCTAGGAGAGGTACACCATTTTTTATGATCATACTTTCTGCATCCCAAAAACGGACAGTTTCGTCTTCGCCAGTACGATTACAGACAATTACAGGCAATCCTGTTTCTAATGACCTTTGTTCCCATTCTCCCTCTGGACCATGTAATCCGGGACCCCAGGAAGATGGTGCAATTAATATTTTTGCTCCTTTTTCAAATAAGTTGTTAGCAATTTCTTTGTGATATGCGTCAGCACATATCATAATACCAACGTCGACATTGTCTGTTTTTATTGGCTCTATTACATCCCCGGAAGCTGACCAATCATCAATAACACTGATTTTTCTCTGTTTCCCTAATAAATGACCGTTTTTATCTATGACAAACACAGAATTATACAGCTCTCCGTTACTGCCTTTTTCGGGGCAGCCTAAAAATACAGTGCTTTTCAAATTCTTTAGTTTACGGCTCATATCACTCATCCAAGCATCAGGCTGCCTGTTAATCCATCCGGTGCCAATCTTATGATTGAATTGAAGTCCGCTGACACATAGTTCGGGTGTTATAATCCATTCGGCATTTTTATTTGATGCAATATGAATGGCTTGTTCAATTAGTTTTTGGTTATACTCCACATCACCAGCGATAGGCAATAGGTGTAATAAAGCTATTTTTATTTTTCCCATAGTGATCTCCCAAACATCAACTTATTTTAATGGCCATGCTTGCCATGATTGTAGCATAGACATTGATTGGCTTGTTCGACTAATCTTCCTCGATAGATTTTGCCATTCGCTGATGTGGAATATATCACACATTTACTACAAAATTCTCCGTTGCAGGGGCTGTTTATTGTATCATCAAGAAATTGAAGTGGAAGGAGTGGAGATGATGGTTTTTGGATGTTAAACAGGAGTTTATACTTATACTTATACTTATACTTATACTTATTTCTATTTCAGGTGTTTTTAGCGCCGTTATGTTAATTAGTAAGTGAAAAACATAAAAAGGGCACTCCCTCAAAAAAGGAAGCGCTTCCATGTTATATTAAGCTATTGGACTTTCATTATATCATGAGTTACTATTCAAATAAAAGGAATCGATGATAAATTTAGTTATTTTTATTATATTTTTACATTTAGGAAAAGCTTGGGTAGAACTACTTTTCTCCTTTTGCATTAATGAAATCACGGGAAAACTGCTCCAATTTAATTCAGTATCCTCAAAAGACCGTCCAGTTTTTGTGAATCGGACGGTCTTACGAATAATAGAATGAAATTTTAATATCCTTCGTGAGGGAAAATATTCATTTAGCTGTACCTGCTTTATTTATCACTTCCTTCGCTGCCTGCAATGCGGATTCATAATCTGGGTGATCCGTGACTTCGGGTACATATTCCACATACTTAATAGTTCCTTCTTGATTTATTACAAATACTGCCCTGCATTCCAGTCGTTGTTCTTTCATATACGTTCCATATGCAGTACCAAATGACAAATCAAAATGGTCGGAGAGAATGGTTATAGCTTCCACATTACTCTCTTTACACCATCTTGCTTGAGCAAAGGGAAGGTCTGCGCTGATGGCCAACACTGCTACATCATCACCCATTTTGCTTGCTTCTTCATTTAAGAGCTTTGTTTGTAAATCACATACACCCGTATCAAGCGAAGGAACAGTCGTGATGATGCATGTCTTATTTTTATAGTCTGTTAAATGTGCTTTACGGCGGTCGTTTGTTAATAGTGCAAAGTCAGGGGCCTTATCCCCTACCCTTAGTTCAGGACCAATTAAGGTCACTGGATTACCGCCTAAAGTCACTACACCAGTACGCTCATATGCCAAATTAAACCCTCCAACTCCCTTACTAATTTACTAACTTCCTCGGTAGGTGCTATATCCTCCTGGAGCAACAAGCAGAGGAACATGATAATGTTCTTCATTACTTCTTATTCCAAAGCGAAGTGGGACCTTATTTAAAAATGGCCTTAAATAAGGATCATTCGCTCCATCATTGAAATATTCCCCAACATAAAAGACAAGCTCATACTCCCCTGGTTTGAGATCATTCCCTTGAAGTAGCGGATCATCCACTCTCCCATCATTGTTTGTACAGACTTCTTTAATGAAAGAATGGTCTCCCTGTTCTGCTATGGCCCAGAGTTCTATCTTCATCCCTTTTGCCGGCAGGCCTTTAGACAGGTCTAAAACATGTGTGGTCAGCTTACTGTCCATTATCGGGAAACCCCTACAGTTGAATCGGCTGCCTTTTTTTGTTTAACGTCTTCTTGTGTAACGACAAAGCCTTGGAAGCCAAACGGAGGACGAGGTTCCTGATAAACACTTCCTTCTGAATTTGGAATAGTATCTACAACTGTTTCCCAGGTACGATTATTGGTTTTAAATTGAACATTTGCCAGCTGAGGGAAACGTTCCAGAATCCTGATGCCAATATGATAAATGAGCTGCTGAATCGAACGGTTATTCAGTTCATGGAACACTGTGTTTGCAATATCACTAATTTGTTCTGCTGCTACATATTTTTCTGGATTTGCTCCAGTGGCATCCTCCCAGCGGCTATATTCCCAATCGAAATCCAAGTAGATAAATAGTGGACGATCTTGAGCTTCTGGCAGTGTGGTGTATTCATCTTGAATAAATCCATAAAAAGAGCTTCCTTTAACCTTGATTAACTGGACATCAACTATTCCACTTGAATGCTTGACGATTTTGCTTCCAGTAGGTGTCCTTTTCACTTCGATTGTAGTGGTAGCCCTCTCATTTCTGGAACATCGAAACACAACATCACTATTTTCATGTCCTTCCCCTTTTGGAACAAGTACATGATCGAAGGGAACTTCATTTGCTGTCAATTCTACTGCATCTATGTGGCTATACTTATCAAGGAAGACTTCACATAAGAACTTTAAAAATCCTTCCGCCGTATTTCCTTGATAATTGGCCGCCTGGCGATGAATGATGTTTTTCATGGAATCCGTAGCAATCACCAAGCTATTATCTCCTTCCGTAAAAGAAGATAAGAAAGCTTCCCCTTTCAGAGAAATCTGGCAATTAAATCCAAAAATAGTGTTATCTCTTTCTGTGAAACCTGATTCCGGTATTTTCCTCAAACCTGTAAGAGGCTGTACAAAAGTCCTATATACAAATACATCCCCTTTACCGTAATACATCGTTCTGTTTTCATTTTGAACTGTCATATTATTCCTCCTCCTATTTAATAAAATCAGATAACCTGTGGCTAGCAATTAAGTGGATTTGCTTGATCGCTTCCTTAAGTTCATTTGCCTGATCCAAACCAATCCTTCTTTTCATCTCTGCCTTTATCAACGTTTTATCGCTGCCACGGACAGCAAATATGAACGGAAATCCAAACTTTTCTTTATACTGATTATTTAACGCATGAAATTCTTCATATTCATCCGGAGAAAGCGAATTCAAACCGGCTTCGGATTGTTCTTTAACTGATGCTTCAGCCATATCAATCCGGGCTGCCAAGTCCGGGTGAGACTTAATTAATTGGAGCTGTTCCGATAATGAGGCATTCTGCACAACTATTTCCATTTTCTCTTTTAGGTCCTCTAAGGAAATGAATGGCTGGTAATCCCATGAACGCTCTGCTATCCATGGAGAATGTTCATATACCCAACCTAACTTTTGGATGAATTCCACCTTGTTCAACTCATTTATGCTATTAAGGTCAGATATCAATGCGGGCCCTCCCTTCTTCAGATTATTTTTATAATTCAAAACATTCTTAACTTAATTGAATTATATACGTGCGCTTATTTATAGGTCATTAGCTGAAAAAGCTAATATTTTTCCATCCCCTTTGTGCTTACCGCACTCACCTTTAAAGAACAGGCTATCCTAATAGCTCAGCTCCAGTTGCCAATATTCGAAAAATTAGTTAAATTAGAGAAAAAGGCACAGCGAAGGGGACCTATCATGCATTTAACGATGACTGATGCATTAAAATTACCACAGATCAAACAATGCCAAGTGGTTGCTGGCATTCAGGGACTTAATAGAGAAATAGAATCCATCAATAGCTTTGATGCTCCTGATGTGCTTTCCTGGCTGAAGCCAAATGAATTGATTCTAACAACAGGATACTTATTTCAAGATAATCCGCAACAATTAGACCAATTCGTAATCGAATTAGCAAAAATGAATTGTTCAGGATTGTTCATCAAACTGGAGGAAATTCCGCAAACTACCATCAGCATCGCCAATATGGCCAATTTGCCTATTCTCAGAATCCCCCCTGAGTTTTCGCTATCAGATATCATGTCTCCCCTACTTCGTGAAATTGTAACGAGACAGAATGAACAAAAAGAGTCGGGTTATAGTATTGAAGATATTTCAGGAGTTGGTGCCGAAAATATAAGTTACGGGACTTTAGGGATGACGGAGGTCAAATCCAGCTTCCCTCAAATTACTGGAGGATACATATGTACTGTTTTACCTTTAACGCTGCAATGGAATCAAAGGAATGATTCCATTGATTATAAACAGCTTATCAAGACAATTGAAACATTAACCGAGCAATATAAAATCGATAAGCTCATAAGGAATATCAAGGGCAGTCTAGTTATCATTTATCTGGATACCATCCATCTAGGGAACACCCACTTTCATTCACAAGTCACCCAGATAAGCCAACAAATTATCTCCACTTTATCTAAACACCTGCCAATGGAACTTACGCTGGGAGTCGGTAACTATCATACAGGTATTAATAACCTAGCTAATAGCTTACAGGAAGCTTTACAATCTATTGATTTGGGAAAACGATTGAACCCAGGAAAGGAAATTTACAGCTACAAAGAATTAATAACATTTAAAATTTTGCAGTATGCTCCCAAAAATATGCTCATGGATATTGTTACAGGTAATTTAGCACCGCTGAAGGACCATGACGATGAAACCCAGTCTGACCTTATCAAAACCTTGGAGGCATATTTACAATGCAATCTTCGACCTGCTGAAACGGCCAGAAAAATGGGGGTACATCGAAACACTATCCATTTTCGAATAAAAAGCATAAAAAAACTATTGGGAATGGAATTAAGCAATGATGATCTGTTCACTTTAAAACTTGCCCTATATGCCAAACGTCTACTGGATGACCGATAAGAAATAGACCATACCATATGAAAAACTGCCAGAGAAACCTAATTCCCTGGCAGTTTTTTTCTAAGTTCAGTGACACTTGATTCCCGATTCCTTCAAATCCTGCTTCCTTTACCTAGTCATGTAATAATAACTTCGCAGCTTTTATACTAAACTGCAATTTAAAAGCAATATCCCTCGATTTTAAATCAACTCCCAATAAGTCCTCAATTCTAGACAAACGGAACTTTACAGTATTTCGATGAACATACAAAGCGCGTGCCGCATCTTCTATTCTCCCTCTTGAAAATAGATATGTTTCCAGCGTTTTTAACAACTCCCCCTCATTTTCCCTATCATATACAATAATCGGTTGAATCATGGATAGCACGTATTGGGTTAATGCATCCTTAGGGATTTGATTTATTAAATCTTCAACTTCAATGCTTGCGTAATCATTGATAGTAGTCGGGTTGACCCTCGAGCCAAGTTGAATAGCCTTTTTAGCTTCAATATACCCTTCTTTCATATTGTAGATTTCTTTTTTCACCTTGCTTAACCCCATGGATAGTGAAGTGCCAGGATTATTTTCGGATATAAGACCTTCTAAAACGCCGGCAATTCTTTGAGCCTGCAGAAGTAGGTGTACATCAGTCACCATTCCTTTTCCTTGTAGGATAATCAATTGACCATCGAAGTCGATACTCCAATACTTAAAATCTTTTTTTTCCGTTTGGTTTAATTTCTCCAACATTCTACCAATTGGAAAGAATGAATCCCCTTCTTCTTTCGTTTCATTCATTAAGAGCAGAATATATGGCCTATCGGGATTAAAGCCAAATTCCTGTAATTGGGGGATAAAAGATGAACTCCTATTTTCCCCATTCAAAAGAGAATGAAAAACTTCAAAACTTCCTTTTCCATTGTTTTTCACTTTTTCCTTATTAACAAGTTCATATGTAAAGCTGAATAATAAGTCGGATAAAGGCATTTCATAAGGAATCTCCAGTAATGGGAAATTGTGCTTGTTTGCTTCTTCTACCATTCCAGGAGGAATCGTAGAAAGAAACCTCTTAATCTTGATAGCTAACCCAGCACTTCCTCTTTTCGACAATTCCCTAACAAGATTGATTTGAGCATTCAGGTCATCTTTAAACACATAACCAGTTGTCAGTAGGAGTTCCCCTCGTTTAATCCATGATATATCCGGATGATCCATTATACTTACTGAATTAATTACCCGAGCTAACCCTTGATTCCCTCCAATAACTTCCACTTGATTTAGGGCAGGAAGCTTCAAAGCTTTTTCGATCGTTAAATACATATTTCTCCCCCTATTCTTCTTAATTATAAACAGAATGAACTTGAAAGAATATTCATATTTTTCCAAAAAATAGTCTTGATTTAGCATTAGGGCGGTGATAATATAAAAACAGATTAATTTTGTAAATGCCGTTTCTTAATAAGCAACAACAAAATCAACCATAGGGAAGCGTTTACAAAAACACAAGGAGGCGATTTCATTAAATCCACATAATTAGAAGGCTCTTACTAATTAAAAGGGGGCAATCATGGAAAATTTGAGCAAAGTAAACACGCTATTGTTAGGTTTACAGCATGTTTGTGTAATGTATGGAGGAGCGGTGGCTGTGCCACTAATCGTCGGTCCTGCAATCGGCTTGACACAAGAACAGATCATATACCTGATCTCGTTTGATTTACTCGCATGTGGGATAGTCACCTTGCTTCAAGTTATTGGCGGTAAAGGATTTGGTATAAGGTTACCGGCCTTAATGGCTGTTTCTTTTATCGTGGTTGAGCCAGTAATAGCTATAGGAACAGTCCATAGTATAACCGGGGTTTTAGGCGCAGTTATGGTATCTGGAGTAATTGTTGCTATTTTATCAGGAGTAATTGGTAAATTAATACCCTTTTTCCCACCAATTGTTGCAGGGTCCGTCATTTTAATTATAGGCGTATCATTAATGCCAGTTGCCATGAAAAATGCAGCGGGTGGAAGCGGTTCCCCCACCTTTGGAGATCCTATGAATCTAATGCTAGCTTGTTTTACACTACTTTGTTTCCTTCTGTTGAATACACTTACTAAAGGTTTCTTGAAAGCGGTTTCAGTTCTTTTCGCCATGGTTCTTGGTACTATATTGGCTGGTTTCTTAGGTATGGTCGATACCTCTGGATTTACAGAGGCCAGCTGGTTTACAATGGTGACTCCTTTCTATTTTGGGTTACCCACCTTCGACTTTTCATCTATTATCACTATGACAATCATATCTTTAATCATTGCTATTGAAAGCATAGGCGTCTTTTTGACTCTCGGGGAAGTATGCGGGAAGGAAATAACCGAAAAAGATGTGGAAAAGGGGCTCCGGGCAGAAGGAATAGGGAGCTTCATAAGTGGTATCTTCAACTCTTTTAACCATTCTACCTTCTCACAAAATGTTGGCTTGGTCCTGCTGACAAAGGTAACTCAGCGCTCGGTAGTAGTCACGGCAGGTTGTATTCTAATCATTCTAGCTTTTGTGCCTAAGGTTGCCGGTCTTACGACGATGATCCCTTTACCCGTTCTGGGTGGGGCTATGATACCAATGTTTGGAATGCTTCTATCTGCAGCTTTGGGGATGGTCGCCAAAGCTGATTTGAGCAAACCTTCCAATCAATTGACGATTGCACTTGGAATAGGAGTCGGTCTAGCAATCAAGGGGGTCCCTGAAGCATTCGATAAATTCCCTGAAACAGTCCAATTAATATGTGGAAATGGAGTAGTAATGGGTACAATAACTCTAGTTGTGTTAAATGCCATCCTGAATGGAAAATCAAATCCATCGATTACACACCATCATTCCATACCCGATATTCAACCAAGTATAAGCCAGAATATTAATATACACCCTTAGAAAATAGCGGACAAGGCAAGTCTCTAAGGGTGTATAGTTGGCTAAATTCTCCAACACTTTTAATTATAACCTTATTCAGATAATTTTCAAACAAATAATGCAAGCACCTTGTAACAGCCTATTTAATAGGTAAGCAAGGTGCTTTTTTTCACTCAATTTCAGGGTAAAGCCTGATGGCTTTTCGACTTGTTTCATTTGAAAAACTTCTCGAGAAAAATGTGGATAACGATTTTTTTTTGAGTCTAAGGGGTCCCTTAAATTGTAATTTTTTTATAAAGGCTGGTTTTGTAAAGATTGTTGCATAAAATTGAAACTTGGGGTGGTTCTGGAGAGCTTTAAGGTTAACTTGCTTACAAATTAGGGGGAGTAGGGGCAGGTCCTGCAAATGTATACTCGCCAATCATTTTGTTTTTTCGCATCCTTTAGAAATTGTTCACATAACTCTTGATTGGTCTAAACAGTCATTCTTTCCAAACTTCAAGTATATCAGATCCTACTCGATCCCATTTATATAAAGTAAGGGCAAGTTCCCTGCCTCGTTCGCCCATTTTTTCCATTAGTGATCTGTTTGATAGAATTTCTGTAATCTTTTCTGTAAAACATCCGGGATCTTCTGGATTCTCTACTACAAGCCCATTCTCTCTTATACGAATGACCTCTGGATTTCCGCCTCTTGCCGTTGTTACGATTGGAAGCCCTGCACCCATCGCTTCATAATGGACGCGTGCAAGCGGTTCTTGCCATATTGATGTACACACGAATAAATCAGCGGCAGCAAACCAATTTTGTATTTCACTAGGTGCGACAAAACCAGTTGAAACAACTGGGATAGGCAGCTTTTTTGCCAATGCTCTTACATAAGCTACATAATCAGTTACATCATTTTGGCTGAACCATTTACTTCCTACAATAACTAAAGCTAAATCCTTAAATTTACTTGAAAGCTCAGGTAATGCCCGGATTAGCCTATCAACGCCTTTATTATTGGATAGTCTTCCTGCAAATAATATGACCGTTTTGTTTTCAAGACCGTTTGCTTTACGTATTTCATTACGAATTCCTTGCATTTTCGAGTGACTGCCGGGTAGAAATCGATTGGTGTCTACACCAGAATAGATTGTGCTAATCTTTGATGAAGCTTGTGGATATAAGTCTTTTATGACATTGCCTATATAATCACTGACAGTTACAATATTTGTAACTTCTTCAATGGCAGCTTTTGCTTCTTCCGGATTGATTTTCTCTGGATTAAACATATCATTATGCATGCTGAGGATAATTTTTGAATTAGGTGCCGCTTTTCGGACAGGAAGGACTAGTCGAGGTCGATTGAATATATGAATTAGATCGAAATGATTTGTTTGAAGATAGCTAATAACCTCTTCTCGATATACTTCGAATATTTTTCCTGGTACACGTACATAACGGTTTCCATCAATCGTTTCTTGATCAGGGAGTGATGGGTCATTAATTCCCAAAACCGTAATATCATGGACTTTACTTAAATATGGCAGGGTGCCTGATATATAGGTTTGGATGGCACCACCTAGTACTGGAGGAACCGGAAGCTTTTCGGTACAAATCATTAAAATTTTCATGTTTGTTCTATTCCCTTCCAATCATCTTTAATTTCTTCTAAAACTGGCCATTTTGTCTGATCGGTATCAACAATTGTTTGAATCATGGCTGTTGTTTGATCATTTAGAAATAATTCAGGTTCATATACTACTTCTTTAACATTCTTGTAAAATTCATTTGGACCAGATAAATCGATCATTAAGATATCATATAGCTGCGATGAAATTGGATTTGCCTCGTGATAGGACTTGATCATTTCTCTTACCCAAGTTGCATCCCATCTATATAAATCTGCCATTGTGCCGGTAATCAGTTTTCTCAAATCGCGAATGGGAAGGTCATAAGCAACACCGTCAAGGTCAATAATCCACATACCATTAGCTCCCATTTGACCATTTGACCAGCCATAATCTTGATGCACTAACCCCCAATACTCATTTCCTTGTTGTGCTAACTCTAAATAGCTTGATTCATTTAATTTTTCCAAGCTTCTTTTTGCTTGTTCTTCGAATTGATCTAAAACATTCAGCAAGTGGGGGCTTGCAGGCATTTCTTCATATGCATTGGCAATGTTTCGAAACCAATCCATTTTGTTAATGACTTTTTCATAAGTCGCTGGCCATTTATATAATCTGGATGCAACTTCAGCTTGTTGCGGCGGAACATAACCTTTGCTTAAAAGGTGGAATTCGCCGAGAGCATTACAAAGGTGTTTGGCTCCTTCCAAATCTTTTGTTACAGGTGCCAATGATTCGATCCACTCAGCGACGAACCATAACTTCCCTCCAGCCTCAACATAATCTTTTCCATCTTTGGTTTTCACGATGGGCGGTACTCTTGCTTCCTTAACATTGACTAAATATTCTTGTGCTCCCAAGCTAAACATACTTCTAGTAGGTCTTCTGTGTAAAAGCTTTAAGCTCTTTGGCCCTGAACTTGTTTCCATTTTCCATATAGAGCCGCCTTTATCTGGTTTTGTTGTAACAACATGCATGTTCTGAACGGAGAAACCGTAATGTTCAAGAACTTCCAGTGCCATTTTCTCAATATATTCAGGAACAAAAAACTCATAAGTAAGTTCATCTTCTTCCCAAGGCACAATTATTGCGTTCTCCATGAAAACCCCTCCTGTAATATATTTAAAAGTATTTTCAACCAAATAAAGGATAAGGTCACGACAGATTCATTATTTCCAATATCAGGTTGTATCCATATACAAGCATAGTTTTATACTCTAATGTTGAATATTGTTCTTTATTAAATATCCGTGATTAGTCAACACAGCTGGAGTAGTCATACTTTTTATTAACCTATGTGGGAAAAAAACTTTTGTATCAGACAATTCACCCAAATTGTTAGGTAATTGGGTTCTAGTGCAAATATGCCCCGTTAGAATCGTCAATGGAATATAGGCTGCTCCAAATAATTCATTGATGAATTCAAGCTCGCCTCGGATGATTCAATTGAATATATAAAAGCATGTTCTGATCAAACTTTTAAAACACGCTTACCTTTCGTTTGTTTGTCGCTTTTTTATCATGGCTGTTTTCGCATACTTTGTTGCTATTTACCAAGTAAAGCGGTGTGGTTGATTTTCCCTCCAGATGCTTGCTTTCCGCGGTGCTCCCGCAGGAGTCTCGCACTTGCACTCCAATCAACCTTAAATAGTTTAGTTTTAAAAACAACAATCTTTACGAAAAGAGCCTTTATCATCGAAGGGGAAGCACCCAAACTACGGCATTTTGTATGATGAGCAATTCCCAGCAAAAAAAGCCATTTCCTATACGTTAGGAAATGACTTTTTTATTTCGCCTATTGTGCTAAAGCATCTGTTAGTTCAAATCTCATTTTTTACTTCCCCGGGACCAGATAACCACTGGAATCAATAATAAAGATAATAACCCTCCAATAAATGATAATGTTGTATAACTTGAACCAGCCACAATCATTCCGGATAAGGCTCCGCCAGAAGCTCCTGATAATGCAATTAAAACATCCACTTTACCTTGCGTTTTAGCCCGAGTTGAAGTTTCAGTTGAATCAACAATCAGAGCAGTCCCACTTATTAAACCAAAATTCCAACCTAATCCAAGTAAGGAAAGAGCAATTACTAGAAAAATCATGGAATCACCTGGTGCAATCGCTGATATCAAACCTGCCAGAAGCAAAGTGGCTCCAGAGGCAATTGCCATGGCAGTACGACCAAACTTATCAACAAGGAAACCTGTAACCAGTGACGGGAGATACATGGCACATACATGAAATCCAATAACAAGACCTATATCACCCAAGTTATGTCCATGATGTCCCATATGAACTGGTGTCATTGTCATGATAGCCACCATTACGATTTGAGTAAGGACCATAATTGTCGCACCAACAATAATTCCTCTTTTGTTTGCTATTTGTTCAGTATCAGTCGAATGTTCTAATACCTTTCTTTCTTGGTTGGACGCTTCTATCGTTCTTGCTATCACTAATGGGTCTGGGCGAAGCATGACGAAAAGTACAAGACCTGCCAGGATAAATGCTGCTGCTGATAAAATGAAAGGACCAGCAAGTGATGGAATGCCAATAGATGTAGCAAAATCCCCCATTACATTCACTAAATTCGGACCTGCAACTGCACCAAATGTTGTAAACACCATTGTAATACTAATAGCAGTAGCTCGTTGTTTATTGTTCGCTAAGTCCGTACCAGCGTAACGAGCTTGTAAATTTGTCGCAGTACCTGCACCATAAATAAGCAGGGAAGAAAATAAAAGGAAAACACTATTTATTATAGCTGCAGTTATGACTCCTATTGCCCCAAGTCCACCTATCATAAAACCCGCTGTTAGACCTGTACGACGACCGTAACGTTGAGAAAGTCTCCCTACGATTAAAGCAGCCCCTGCAGACCCTAAAGTAAATAAACCCGAAGGAAGTCCAGCAAATGCATCTGTGCCAAGCATTTGTTGTGCAAGAAGTGCTCCCACCGTAATTCCAGCAGCTAACCCAGCACCACCAAAAATTTGAGAAATACTTACAATAATTAGTGTGCGTTTGTATAACATTTTTTGTTTTTCTTGAGAATCTACATAACTCCGGTTCAATTGATATGCTTTATTGGACATTTGTTAATACCTCATTTATCATTCTGTAATTTCCAATCATGTACACCTTCCTCTAGACGAAATGCATTAAAACCTTTGGATCTTAAAAGTTCAACAGCTTCCACTGACATTAAACAGTAACAACCACGACAATAAGCAACCACATCACAATTGGTTGGTAAAGTTGAAAGTTTCTCACTTAACTCTTCAATTGGTATAGAAACTGCACCAGGGATATGAGCTTCTTCATATTCCTCCATAGGTCTTACATCCAACAAAATAACTTCACCTTTATCCATCCGTTCTTTAAGTTCTGAAAGTGAAACCCCATCCATGCCAAGATTGACATTTAAGAACTCCTGCTTAATTTGTTGAACCTGTACAAACTGTTTTTCTGATAATGTATGCAAGGAAGTTAAAAAATCCGAAATGGCTGCATCCGCCAGCTCGTAAATGACGTAGTTCCCTTTCTTCTGAAACTTTACCAATCTAGAATTAGCAAGGGTTTGTAAATGTTGAGATACATTCGCCACAGACATATTAGCAGCTTTAGATAATGCCTCCACCGACTTTGGACCTTGAGATAAAATATCAAGAATTTCCAATCGTTTTGGACTAGAAAGACTTTTACCTATTCTTGCGAACTCTTGATACAATAAATCTTTTAAGTTACGATCCTTAAACATGTAAAATCACCATCTATCTATTCAAGTGTTTTATTGAATACTTGAATATTAAGTAAAGTTAAAAGAAAAGTCAAACAATTCCTTAAAAAATTCCACTCCAACCGTTTGTTAAAAATCCCCCTTTAGTACTTAGGTTCCATAAGAAAAAGCCGCCTTAAAGACAGCTCCAATCATCAGCTAACGCACATATCAGGTCAACAAAACCGGGTTTTCACCGTGTATTATGCTCATATAAAAATCAGACAAGTGGGAAATCCGTTAGTTCTTTAACGCTTTTCTGACTTTCTTTGCAAAAACTAATGGATCATCAACAGCTTCGATATTAACATATATCAAATTCGGATCATCAAATAGCCACTCATTGTGTATCGATGAAACTATTATTCCTTGTTTAAGAATCAAAGCGACAAAATTCTCGACTTCACTTTGCAAGAGTGCTACCCTACCTAGGCACAATGCTTGTCCAGTCTTATCTCTTGATTCAAATGAGAAAGAAGAGGTCACCCTAAAACGTTTTCCTAAAATTTTTGCTTTTATTTCATTTCGATTTATGGTTGTCACACATTTTCCACCCGCAAATCCTTCTTGGCCGCCGATAATCCTAGCAAACTTTTGACAAATTAATTCATCATTAGATGCCATCTATTCATCCCCTCCCTAATATTAATAGGATATGAATCAATGAATAGATTCGAAACGGATATGCATCTATTTTGAAATGAAAATCATTTTTATATCTTATTCAAACTATCCTGCTCCTGTTAGCTTCTATAAGAAAAGAGCTGATGTCAAAGCTCTTTAATGAATTAACGCAACCGATGGTTCTTTAAGAATTTTTGTGAGTTGAAACAAACTGTGTTGATTAAAAATTTGTCATAACTGCTTAATCAGAAGCTTTTTTTTCATAAAAAATCAATGCTATCTTTAGAATTAAAACTATGAAAAGGGCAATACCAATACTAATATCTAGTGTTCCTTCGTCTTCGGGTTTATTAAAGAATCCATTAATTGTAGTGAATGCTAGAAGAATTAAATAAATATGGACTTCATTTTTTTGGAGAAATTTAATTGAGAATACCCCCTTTAGTTCCATAGGAAAAAGCCGCCCAAGACAGCTCCGATCTTCAGCTAACGCACCCTTTAGTTCATTAAGGTATGATGACTACTTATTCCAATCCTTAGCTAACATACCGTAAACGATATGGTCAACATAATGGTCATACAACCATTCTGCTTGTCTGATACAACCTTCATTAACAAAACCCACTCTTTCGGGAATTCCTCTACTTTTCTTATTCTCCACAGCAACCCTTATTTCCACTTTATCTAGTTTCAATTCAATAAATGCATAATCAGTCAATGCCTTAGCTACTCTTGTCATAATTCCATTACCTTGATATTCTTCTCCGAGCCAATAACCAATATATGCAGTTTTATTTGACCAATTTATTTGGTTATAACCTGCTACACCAACAATTTGTCCCTTATACACTATAACTGTATTGACACTCTTGTTTTCAGCAAAACCTTTTAAAGAAATATTAATGAACCCTTTTGTATCTTCAAGTTTTGTTGTATTATCCAGCCAAGGGAGCCATTCTCGTAGGTATTCTCTGGATTGATTTGTTCTTTCGAAAACTCTTTCTGCATCCTTTAATTCTAACAGTTTCAATGATAACTCCTCATCAATATTATGTAAAAACAGACTCTCATCCCCCTAATTTTTCTATTGGTTTATTTTGTATATTAACATATACGATTAATAGATAAATCACTTGTTTATTATGGAGCTAACCTGCCCCTTTAGTTGAATAAAACTTCTGTAATTATTCCTTATTTTAATTTTAAAAATGGCTTATCGAGGTTCGATAAGCCACTTTTATACATATTGTATTATTTTGATAATGCGATTTTTATATGGGCTAAATGATGCTCTTCGTGCCAAGCTAATTTTGCAACTTTAGTTGCAACTGTTATTATACCGTTTATCTGGTGAGTAAAAGCTCGATCTAATTGCTCTTCAGTTAAACTATGTCCTAAAGATACGATGCGCTCATTTATACCTTCTAACATTTTAATAGAACTTTCTACAGGAAGCTTTGTATCCGGTTGAATAGCCCACTTTTCTTCATCAAAAGCTGGTACTGTTGGATTCTCATCTGTTAAAGCCAGCTTCAAACGTTGATACATGTTCAACTGAGAATCTGCAATGTGATGAACAAGTTGACGAACTGTCCAGCTACCTTCACGATAAGTTCTGCTTAATTCCTCATCACTTAATGAGTCGACAGTTTCTCTTAATCGAATCGTGTAAGTTTCGATTTCCTTTAGCCATTCTTGAATATTTTCTAATGTTACTTTTTCAGGAACTTGTAGTTTCCCAATTGGGTATCTTACATCCATTTTCAATCCCCCTTTTCCTTATTCTTATTTCATTATATTTCGGTATTAACGTTTAATTTTATTTAATTATATCACTTCAACAAACTGCTTCGTAATTCAAAAGCTTATTCAATTAAATGGCCCTATTTTCGACATTACATCATAGTTAAGCAGAGAAATGGTATCATCGTTCCCCAGTGAATTACCGTAAGCTCATTATTATTAGTTACTACATACTTTCGAGTTTTATTCATGGCATCAGCCCAATCTCCCTCTTGGAACGGCCAATATCCTGCAAAGCCTTCATATGTGACCCGCCCCATCAAGATTGCGTCAGCCCCTTCTGGAACATGACAAGACCATGCTTTGTGGAATCCACGATGCCAGGCATTGCCCAGCTTACCATGTTGTTTTCTTCACCTTTCGGCCCCGTAAAGATACCGTCCAATGTGTTGCTTACGTTTGCAATTATTTTCCCCATATCCCCCTCTATTCTTCTTGAATTTAATGAGTAAAAACATCTTCTGAATTAACTTCGATTTACTTACGAATGATCCCTTCTATTATTCAAGAAAATGACCCAATTGTTGAACAAAGATCAAACAGCACTCTTCAACTATCCTGCCCCTTTAGTTCCATAAGAAAAGAGCTGCCTTATAAACAGCTCTGATCTCAGCTAACGGATCCGTTAGTTTAAGTGTAATCTTCACAAACTATTAGCAGGTTTAGTTAGAAGTCTTTTTAAAATAAATAAAAGAACTGAGCGTTATTTTTCGCTCAGTTCTTTTGCAAACATCCAGTTTCATAAATATGCTTTTATATTATTTTCGTACAGCTTCAAATGTAATGAGTAGGCTATCTTTTGATGGTTCCTTTTTATAAGTATAATCGGCAGAACAAGTAATATTAGAAAAACCAATTGTTTCTAATATAAGTTTGAATTCTTCGATTCCGTACCATCTCATTGCAAACTTCTGTAATTCTGTGCCTACCAGCTTACCTTTTCTCCATTTCTCGTATTTTAAATAAGATAAGGTATATTGGTCGACCCAGTTGATTTCAATTGATTTGCTTTCTAATGAAATGCCTTCTTCGTTAGAAAGAGGAAAGGCTGCAGTAGTAATTTCTCCTGTACGCCAATTGCTTGGTAATTCCAAATCAACAATTACACGTCCTCCTGGCATTAAATGATTATAAAAGCATTTCAGAGCATCTTTAGCATCCATTAAATTTTCAATCAAGCAAAAGGAGCCTGTAGGTATAACGACAGCTTCATATTTTGATTCCAAAGAAAAACTACGTAAGTTACCCTCATATAGCTTCGGATTTAAGCCTCTTTCTTTGCATCGTTTTCGACAAGAATCTAACATTTCAGTAGAATAGTCAATGCCATCAACAATAAATCCATTTTCAAGCAAGGGAATTAAGAATCGACCTGAACCGACAGCAGCTTCAAGTATCTTCCCTTTAGTCCCTTTTAATCTTTCAAGATAATATTCAATATCACCGTCAATTGAATACCCCACTGGTTTGGTAAAATCATATACTTCCGTACTTAATGCACCATAATAACTAAACATTTCATTTCCTCCGATATTATATGCGGAAGAATTTTAATAGGATTCTTAAAACTTCCGCACCTCAAGTTTGTTAGATGTAGGTAAAGAGCTGACTATCATATTAAATCACTCACTTTCTATACAATATTGTTACATTATACACTTTCTTTAGACTCAATACGGTTATTTCAATGTGTATTACGTCCGTAAATATCTTATGCAATTATCCTGCCCCTTTAGTTCATTAAGCAAAAAGGCCACCAAATGGCAGCCCCGGTTCTCAACTAACGCACCCGATAGTTCAACAACATACTCTTTCGTAAAAGAAAAATGAATCCGGCGACTTTTTGGGGTTCGATTTCCCAAAAGGGTGCCCTAAAGCTTCTGTCCCACTAGCTTTATTCAGCCCTAACTACGCTTTCGAAATTACTTTTGTGGGATCCGTCACAAAAAGGTTTATTATCGGAAAGTCCACATCTGCATAGGGAAAAGGCTTCTTTTGTTTCAATTTTATTCCCTTCACCATCGACTAGCTCTACATTCCCTGATACACGTAATGAACCATTATCATTAACTTTAATAGTAGCTATAATAAATCACCTCTTTTTTAAAACATTTTTGCCATGTGGGAATAACTTTAAACGATAAATAAGTTCTACTTCCTCAATACTATTTGATTATCATCCTGAAATTACCAAAAAAAGAAGTGTTATACCAATAAAAACACACCACATTTTATCGCCCTCCCCCTTATTTTTAGAGGATATTACTTTAAAAAGTTCCAAAAAGCTTATTCTACTAACCTGATCCTTTAGCTGCATAAGAAAAAGCAATCCTTCTTAATGAAGAATCGCGCCCGTTAGTTCAACGTTAAGGAATCGACTTTTTTTGCTTCTTCTTAATGAACTAAACCAGCTAATAGGATGTCAATATCTTTCTCTAAAATTTTCATTTCCCTTATGATATACTATTTTTGGCCATGCCAAATGACCCTCCAAAATCTAACATTATATCATCGTTTTCTGGAAGTTCTTCCGTATGAGTAATTGTATATTTAGATGGTTCACTAAAGTAAATATAGCCCATCTCTACTTCCTTATCATAAGTAACCTGACCTTTGTATCTCATAAGATCAATCCTCCTAAGCTTATTCTTGTTCTCGTTTTATGCCAAAATTATATCATTTTCTTGTTCAGCTAACCTGCCCCTTTAGTTCAATAAGAAAAAGCTACCTTAAAGACAGCTCTGATCTTCAGCTAACGCACCCGTTAGCCATCCATGAATCGCAAAAATCAGTGATTCACCACAAAGAATGAAAATGGTTTGGAAGTGTCAATACTGATATTGACCTTAATCCAGTCAACCCTAATCCATAGACTAATTAATTAACGCTCTCCTCTTTTTTTAAACGATTGAGCAGGGTCTTCTTAAATATTGTCATTTTTCATTATTAAAGAATCTTATTTTCATGGTAGTTCAACAAGAAAAGGATTCCCTAAGTTAGTTTAACCTGTAACCACGGTTACTTTTGGTTCTTCACAAGAAATAACATCAATCGTGTGATTTAAGCAGGGAAACTGATAATGAATGTAATTTTCAGAGGGACATATATCTTCTCGTTCATTCGTGGCTACTTTTATAAAATCTAAGTACCTTGACTTGGTATATATCCGAAATAGCTCTCCCTTTGATATTTCAGAATTATCTATAGAATATGAAAAACATTCATCGATAACAGAATATGAAATATATGATTCAAATTCTAATTGCACCATAGGTAAATCGATGTTGATCGTGCTTCTATTAATAAGCAATCGTAATGAATTTTCTTTGGGTTCTATTATTTTTCCAAATAAATACACCCCTTCTCTTGCATCAATTCATTAAAATCGACTTCATCATCACTCATTTCTTAATTTGACTATTTAAGTTATACCATTTCCCAGTCGTCTTATTGAACTAGCCTGCCCCTTTAGTTCCATACAAAAAAGAGCTGCTGATCAGCTCCTGATAATAAGGTAAAGAACCCGTTAGTTAAGAACGAGATACAATTAGTGCATGCAGTTTTCCAAGAAAACAAGTTAATCACCAACAACTAGAACTCATTCATTTTCTCTTTCCCCCAAGGTTTGGACGAATCTTAATAAATATCCGTCTGGGTCCATGATTAAAAATTCCGTCTGCCCTCTTAATTTAGTATCTGCTCTATACCAATTCTCCTGAATTTCCATCTTAATCGGATACTGATGCTTTCTTAGACTCTTATATAATTCGTTAATATCACTTACCGTTATTTGAAAGTTAATTCCCCTCCCAAAAGGATATGATAACTCCCCAGTCTGCCAATAGCCATTTATCTCTTCAATCATAATTTGACAGTCATTTAGTGATAGCATAGCGAACTTATCTTCTGGACGTTGATACTCTAACTTAAACAAGAGAATGTTTAAATAAAAATTAAGACTTTTATTTATATCTGAAACTGATAACTCTGGTACTAATGTATTTAGTCTAAACATCATATTTATCTCCATTTCCAATTTTGTTAATAAATGTACCCTTTATACTATATCATTCCTTGTTCAACAATCTAGCCCCGATAGTTCCATAAGAAACAGCTGCCTTAAAGACAGCTCCGATCTTGTACTAACGCACCAAGTTTAAGACTTTTTAAAACTAATCACCTATGGCAAATATATGTTTTTTTCGCTGTAACGCTTCTATGCAAAAAAACTTTAACTCTTTAGCAAAACGTCTAACTTTTTGTTCTTTGTCCTCCCCTGTGTATTTATTAATTACGCCATCACATATACCTATTAATTCATTAATCTCGTCTCTATACAATATTGTTTCACCATAAATATTAAGATTTAGAAGTAAACCAAACTCATTATTAGAGTCCTTTTCCTTGCTTAAAAGATATGAGTGTATTCCCTCTTCAAACTCTACATATGTTTCTTTCTTATAAGCTTCTTTATAGGTGTTAGCTAAAATGAAATTGATTCCACACATTTTCTTCACCTTTCCCTGCCTATTTCTAAATATTTTAGCAGCTTGTACTCAAGTCCCTTATTGAACAAACCTGCCCCGTTAGTGCCATAAGAAAAAGGCTGCCACAGCAACCCCTGTTATTGAAGTAAAGCACCCGTTAGTTTAAGTACAATCCTTCACAAAATAACTTTGGAATAGGAAAAAGAGGTGCCGCAACTACCTCCGTTATTCAACTCAGCTCCCTATAGTTCAATAAGAAAAGCGATTCTTGAAGATCGATAGTATTATTGAGGATTTTACCCCAAAGAATTAAACCTAATTATTACTCGACTCTTTCATTAAATTTCCCTTAGGTAAATTCAATTGTTGGCGAAGCTTGTTGGATAAAGTCGATCTTGTTTCATCATTCACTGTATGATACCATATATCGCCAACCATACCTCCATCACCTGGGATCTCCATTTGTTTAATATGCTTAGAAGCACTTTTATAGGAGCGTTGAATAGCAATCATTTGATCCATTGTTAAGTTCGTTTGAACATTTTTTTCTAGTGCTTTTAATATCTTTTGATAGTTAGCTAATGAAGTTAATTGAGAGCCTTCATGAATAATTTGTTTAATGACCTCGCGTTGTCGCTGTTGCCGACCAAAGTCACCGCGAGGATCTTCTTTTCTCATCTGTACATATTTAAGGGCGACTTCTCCGTTGATATGTTGTTTTCCTTTCGAGATGTGGATTCCTTCAAGAGTAAAAGGGAACGGGCTGTTCACGTTAACACCGCCAACCGCATCGACAATATCCTTAAACCCATCCATATTCACTTTGATGTAATAATGGATTGGAATATTCAAAAACTGTTCGATCGTTTGGGCAGTCCCTTCTATTCCGCCATAGGCATACGCCGCGTTGATTTTATTATAGGTGTTCTTGGATGCAATGAATGCTCTCGTATCACGTGGGATGCTCACCATTGTCGTTGTTTCTGTTTCTGGGTTAACGGTCATGATAATCATCGAATCTGACCGTCCAACATCACCAGGTCGTTCATCAACACCTAACAACAGTATAGATATCGGGTTGTGTGAATTGAATAATGGCTGCTTTTTAGTGTCGCTATGCAGTGGTTTATACATATGGTATACTGATTTTGCAACGGCATAATAAATGCTGTAACCGAATAAACCACTGATGATTGACAACGAGACCATTCCAATAAGGGTAAACTTTCTCCATTTTATTTGTTTTTCACTTTTTGAATTTTCCATGTATATCCTCTTTCTAGTCAATAATAGCTGAACTATTGCTCTAATTTTGACACTCCACCCATATAAATATAACTCTTTCTATATGAGTGGAACGTCTGTCTTTAGTTGTTTAAAGGTTCATTTACCTTTTTGGAATTCCCTTCATAAATTACAACGGATTTTGCTTGAATGGTTTCGTTGTTATAGATAAAGTCTTTATCTGAAAAGTTGGCTACTACTTTTAAATTTGTGTCAAATTCTGTAGATTGAACAAGGCGATTTTTTGAAAGTATCTTAAATCCTGTCATCTGCTTTGTAACCGCCTTACGGTGAAAAGTTGACCAGTCTTTTACATGGGAAACGATCATATCTTTATTTTCATCCCATTCTTGTTTATCGAGATGGTATAAAGGCGGCACATTATACAAAAACTCATATAGTCTTCTCTCATCAACCATATCTTTAATTTTCAAACTTCCCCATTCCCAATGATGGGTTGTGATGACGGAATCGTTATATACTAACTTATAAAGAGGAAGGGAATAGGCTGGATCAAGATAAATGTGTTTGTACAATTCTTTGATCGGAACCTGTTTACTGTATCGTTCAGGAACCGTTCCTTTTTGGGACCAGTATCCACCAACATAATACGGACTATTTTTGTTTTCTCTCATGTCCGGGTCTCCCCACTTAATCACAGGGGTTTCTAAACCGTGGGCAAAAGCAATCACATTACTTGTATAATCGTTGCCGCCTTCTGAACCAACTACCATATGTTTTTCTTTTGCAATATAATCCATCCTCTTTAATCTTGCTTTCATGTCTTGTTCTTGTGTTGTAATATGTTCCGGAGAATAGTCATCGTAAAATTCACCTGTCGCATCACAATCTACAAACCAGGAATTAAATGGAATGCCCTCTCGTAAAATATCGTCTACACGCTGCTTAACACTTGGCAATGTCAACGTTGGATTTAACTTTCTCCCTCTTTTTAAAAAGCCTTTTATTTTTTCGCCATTTTCGCCTGTAATGGTGGCCTGATCATATAGTGTTTCATCTTTAAAAGAAGCCGTGTTCCAATCTTTGCTTGTCTTTTGGTGAATGGAGTGATATGAATCATAAGGTCCAATGAGATAGCCTAATTGATTTGCTTCTTGTACCATATCGGGATTCATTAAACCGTTTGCCCAGTTTGGCAGTCCAATCCAGGCTTTTTCTATGCCTGATTCATACATATCATCTAAAAGATCCGTAGATTCTTTTTTCCCCCACATTTCAATCTCATCAACGCTATCTTTCAGCTCACCTTTAAGTAACCCTTTATTTAATTCATACAACTCTTGCTCACTCAAATTTCCAATTCCCTTTTTAATTAATTTCTTGGAATCAGCATCTATATGTTGAAAGACCTGTTCATTATAAAACTGTTCTAGTTTCAATACTTGATTGATGGCTATAACGATGACGTTCTTTTGATATTTATCAATATACTCTTGACTGTTCACCTGTAGGATTACATCTTCAAATTCCTTTGAACCATCTTCTGAATAGTTACTCGACAATTCTTTTATCCACTGAACTAGCTTCCCATTTAATTGTTGTTTTAATTGATTCCAATGAATATTTTCTTCAGTAATCGCTTCATCATTCCATAAGTAGATATGTGGTGCTCCATATAGCTTCTTAATGTTAGGATTTTCTTTAGCTTTTTCCTTTAAAGTTTTGAATTCTCCTTTCTCTTGTATATAGTTTTTATATATTTGTGCTACATGTACAGGGTCATTGTTCGTTACATATAGTCTAAATCCATACTCTTTGTTTTGATTCGTAGCAGGAAATTCATGAGAAAAACCAAATTCAATTTTAGAAGTTGTATCAAAATGAATCTTATCGTTAAACATGTTTTTTGCAATATAAACCATGGAATATTTAGGCATATTTAATGTAAAAAAACTCATTGAAAATGACTCGCTGAATGTCAAAGTCTCATCTTTCAAAAATTCTCTCCAATATTTATCATTGTTAGGTATGAATTTTCCCTCCCCTAAAGGAAGCATATAACTATCTGCACTTATTTTTGGCCATTCGAACTGTTTTGCACCTGTTGATTTAATATCAATATCTAAATAATTTTCTTTCTTTTCCATTTTTACTTTCACTTTCTCATCAGGATAGTTCCATGATATTTTGTTATCCTCCTTTTTTAAGTCCGATACTTTCATTTTCGGTAAAGGCATAGAGGCCCTTTCTGTCACTCCATCTTTTTCAATGAAAACTTCAAATGTTTCTGGGTTAACGTCGAATGTAAAATTGCTAAACTTAAAATTTGTAGGCTTTTTTATTGCTTTTTGCTGAGGGCTTCCTTTAGCACAGCCGGTAAAGAAAGTAACAACTAAAGTAATAACAAGTGATACGATAAGTACTTTTTTCAATTTTCATTCCTCCTCTTCACCTAAAATATAACTTCTATTTGTTACATTAGTTTTACAATTCTCCACAAAATTGCGTTGGCTTTGGGGCTCATAAAAAAAGAACCCTAATGATTGAAAGGGTTCTTTTGAAAACAAATATAGAATTGTATCTGATTATTTAAAATCGAGACTCCATGTTTAACATGATGACGAATAAGAATGGATTTAACAATAGCAAGCCCTAAGCCTGTGCCAGAGGCTTTTTTGTTTCTAGATGCTTCTAATACATAAAAAGGCTCCCAAATTTTCTCAATCTTTTCTGTTTGTTGTACGTTTGTGCCGTTCTTAATTTGAAATACGATTTCTTGTTCTAAATCCTCAAATTCAATGTCAATTTTATGATCTTCTGTATATTTAATCGCATTACTTATTAAATTGTTAAACACTATCTCGATCTTCTCTTTATCCGCCAACACAAATAATTGAAGTAAATGAGAATTAGAAATTCTAACATCTATTTCTTTTGTTTCGATCTCAATTTTATGTTTTACAAGGCATGAATGAAATAAGTCGATAAGATCAAAAGTGGTCTTTTCAATCTCATCTCTTTCAATTTTTGAAAAGTTTAATAAATCCTCTATTACTTTGGAAATATTATCTGTTTGTTTTATAATC
The DNA here is from genome assembly GCF_050269675.1 of Peribacillus sp. NPDC076916. Lineage (NCBI taxonomy): Bacteria > Bacillati > Bacillota > Bacilli > Caryophanales > Bacillaceae > Peribacillus > Peribacillus sp. NPDC076916. Next base: position 5,138 of record NZ_JBNNIU010000015.1, on the reverse strand, counting down.
GTGTCAATATAAGTACCGTCGTCTAGCCCATCTTTGATTCCTACACAATATGCTTTTATTAAAGACAACGGTGTTTTCAGTTCATGCGTAAGATCAGACATAACTATTTTTAAGTTCACATTTTTTCGTTTTAAGTCTTGATGAGCATTATTAAGCTTATCACTCATCAAATTAATGCTGTTGGCAAGTTCCTCAATTTCATCATTTGTTTTGATATGAACAGTTTCAAATTTTAATTCTGAAATATCTTTAGAAACATCTTTTAACTCTTTCAACGGAGTGGTTATCTTTTTTGACAATATCCAGACTAACGCAACGATGAGGATAATAGAAAATAGCAACATATATAAATTAAATTCATTGACGATTTTTGCCGTATCACTAAAATGTACAATGGAATTGCCGACTAGCACGAGCATATCGTCTCTTTGCATAAAACTGGCAAAGAAGCTTGATTTTAGCTTTCCCTGGTCATATATTTTATTCACTTTTTTTCCTTCTGCCAATTTTTGAAGTGTTTCATCTGTAATCCAAAATTTATTTAATGTGATTCGTTTTTTGTATAATTGACTAAATACTTCTTCATTTAATTCATCTACATTACTATGAATAGGCACGTAAACAATGGTTATTCCATATTTATTTTCAATAGTTTCTTTGGAATGAATAAATGTAGTCTTATCCATTTCTTTTATCTCATTAGAAACTTGCTCTAACCTCTCTTTTGTTTTATGCAAGTAATATTTAGGTAAAAAATATTGAGTAAGCAAGATTGAGATAGAAAAAATGACGATTACTGCTAAGGATATGCTTAGGGATAGCTTTCTTCCAAGCTTATTCATCTTCTTCCCCCAAACTATATCCCAACCCTCTATGAGTTTTGATCACGCCTTCTCCGATTTTATCTCTTAGCCTTCTTATATGTGTATCAACCGTTCTTTCTTCCCCAAAGTAATCAAATCCCCAGACGATATCAAGGAGTTTTTTTCGTGTTAGTATACTCCCTTTATGATTTAGAAAGCATCTCAAAAGTTCAAATTCCGTTTTTGTCGCATTCAAATTTTTTTCCTTTTTATAAATTTTTTTTGCTTCTAAGTCAATTTTTATGTCTTTTAATTGAACAATCTTCTCTTTACGAAGAAGTTTCTTTGCTCTTGCTAATAGAATTCCTGGATGGAAAGGTTTCCTTACGTAATCATCTGCTCCAATCTTTAACGCTGCTAACTCATCTTCATTTTCACTTTTCGCCGTGAGCATTAATACTTTTGTGTCACTATTACTTTTTATTTCTTTACAAACTTGCAAACCATTTGCCTTAGGCATCATCCAATCCAATATAGCTAAATTGATTTTGTTACTATAAAAAATAGTCAGTGCCTCTTCTCCATCTTCAGCTAGAAAAACATGAAATCCTTCTCTCTCAAAATAAGCCTTTAAAATTTTCAACATATCTTTTTCATCATCTGCGATTAGTACTTTCATTTTTTCCTCCGAGTTATCGAATTTAGATACAGATTTGATTCTTCAACTTGACTAATCACACACTAGTATTTACATTTATAAAAATTTCCTGAGCCAAAAACTTCTATCAGCCACTTTCTTAATTAAATCAATTAGCTTATCTATTGCCTTGTTATATTTATTCTTTTTCATATTTCCGATGTATTTTTCACGATTTTGATATAACATGTATATCGCATCGTTAAATGTATCATTGTTCAAATTCTCTTGTAAAAGTACTTCTGCATATCCAGCATTTTGAAAAGATTGAGCATTTAAGACTTGCTCTCCCCTGCTGGCACCATTGGAAAGTGGAATAAGAAGCATTGGCTTTTGCAAAGACAATAATTCAAAAATAGCTGTTGAACCTGCCCTTGAAACCACAAAATCGGTCATAGCCATGATATCAGATAATTCTTCGTTGATATATTCAAATTGTCGATAGCCTCTTACCTGAATTGATGGATCGACTTTTTCTTTACCACAAATGTGTACAATTTGAAAATCAGTTAGTAATTTATCTAAACATGATCTGACAGTTTCATTAATACGTTGCGCGCCCTGACTTCCACCCATAACTAGCAACACGGGTTTCTCTTCTGTAAATCCACAATAGGACAACCCCCGAGTGTAATGGCCTTTTTTCAATTCATCTCTAATAATACCTCCGATATGAATTGTCTTATTGGTCTTTAGGTCTTGTCCAGTATCAGGAAAAGTCGTGCATACTTTTGTTGCAAAAGGAAGAGATAGTTTGTTGGCAAGTCCTAGTGTCCGATCAGGTTCACGAATCACGATTGGAACTTTGTTTAACCATCCCCCTAAAACGACAGGTACAGCTACAAATCCTCCTGCAGAAAATACAACATTAGCTTTTACCTTCCTAAATAACCGATACGATTGGAAGATTCCTTTGATTACTTTAAAGGGATCTTTCACATTATTCCAATCAAAATAGCGCCTTAACTTCCCAGTTGAAACGCTATAATATTGAACGGAGGGGATACTTGTCATTAATTGTTTCTCGATTCCGTTCTCAGAGCCAATGTAATGAACATCCCAACCTGCCTGAATAAACTTCGGAATCAGCACTAGATTGACCATTACATGGCCAGCAGATCCCCCTCCAGTAAAAACAATACTTTTTTTCAACTTATTTCCCCTGCCTTTATCATTAACAAATATCATCATGCTACATACATTCATACTATCCGTGTATTTCTTCAGCCTATTACAATTCAAATAATAAAGTTTCCTTTTTTTAAGAAACTATGGAAAATGTCTTTATGAGAGTTCATCATATCTTCTGGGATTGCATCCAACTTAAAAAAACGTAAATCTAAAGATTCTGTATCGGATACTAACAATTCTCCTTTAAAATCTTTCGAAGTATAAACAACTGTTACAGCATAAAACTCGTCTCCATTTTGCAATTTTACAAAGTATTCTTTTCCAGAAAATACACCAACTTAGGTGAGATTAACTACAAGAAGTCCGGTTTCCTCATACAATTCTCTTTTTGCTGTATTTTCAGTTAATTCCCCCAGCTCCATTAAACCGCCAGGAATGCCCCATAAACCCTCCGGTTCTTTACGTTGTTGTAATAGAACACCATTACCTTTATCAATTAGAATCACAACCGCGCCAACCAAAATAACTGGTCGATGTCCTACAGCTTTCCTTAATTCGCCAACATACCCCATCCTATATCAGCTCCTTACATAGGATGAGATCGTCAGTTTTCGTTCCACGACGAAAAACCTCCTTTCATTAACATTTGTTCCACTTCGCTATTTGAAATTTGCTTTGTAGCAGAACTATATTCCTTCAGGGTTACCGGCGTACTGCTAGTATAATGTTCTTGAAGTCCTGGCATAGGAATAGAAGGCAGGACTACAAAATAATCATTATCAAAATATACAGTTCGGCTGCTTTCACATTCGGTAAAAAGTGTTTCATTCAATTTTTCTCCTGGACGAACACCTATTTCCTTTATTTCAATATTTTTTTTACCTGATGATTCAATTAACACTTTGGCTAGATCAGCTATCTTTATAGAAGGCATGTTCATAACAAATGTTTCTCCACCTTTACCGTTATTAGTTGCCTTAAACAATAATTGAACGGCATCTTCAATCGATAAGAAAAAACGTGTCATACCTAGATCAGTAATACCTATTTGTGAAAATTGTTTTATTTGATTTTTGAAAATAGGAATAACGCTGCCACTGGATCCGAGAACATTACCACTTCTTACACAAATAAATTTAGTGTTTGTTTCTTTTAAATTTGCTTGAATAATTAGCTTTTCTCCAAGAGCCTTCGTGATTCCGTAAGTATTTGACGGATCCGCAACTTTATCAGTTGAAACGTATATGACTTTTTTCACATCGTTTTCAATGGCTGCGTCGATCACATTTTGCGTACCAAGTACATTTGTCTTTATGGCTTCAAAAGGTTGATATTCACAAACAGGCACATGCTTTAATGCAGCCAGATGAAAAACATAATCGACACCCTCACATGCTTGCATAAGTTCTTCCTTATCACGGATGTCACCGATAATGAACTTGAATCTATCATCATTAGCAAATTGTTGTTGCATCTCAACTTGTCTTGTTTCATTCCGTGAAAAAATACGAATTTCTTTCGGATTATGATCAAAAATCTGTTTCACAATTTCAAGACCCCATGATCCTGTACCACCTGTAATTAAAAATGTACTATTATTCAATGTTTTTCCCTCCATATAAATCTTAAAATAATTCAATCAATCCCTTTACATTGCATATTGAAAAAATGATAACAATTCGTAACAACCATCATGACGAATATTTGATTTTTTATTCTAGATATATAATAGTTTTTGTTTGTTACATTAGTTTGACAATCGTAATAGTTATAAAAAAACATGATAAACAATAAGACTCTGAATTATTAATAAGTTAGGTAGTAACATGCAAATAAAAACCTAAGTTTAAAAAAATAAACAGAAACCACTTTGCGATTTCTGCTTATTTAAACTGTTGCTTTTTTTTGATAGCTTTTGAATTTGTTGAGTGTATTCTATAAAATCGCTTATTGTATGACACAAACTACATAAAAAAAGACGGATTTACCGTCTAATGAATTGTATAAGATTTTTTTGATTTCATTACCTGTAGCTATTTTAGGAATTTAGAAATGATTTTTTGCCCTGTAAATAATTAGACTGTTTATAAGTTGTGTAATGGCTCCTAACCCTAATTAAACAAAACCTGATATGGAAACAGCCATTCCTTCAAAACCCCCTACAACTAAAGGGCCAGATACGATACTAATAATCCCTAAAAAGATGAAAATAAGTGGACAACCCCTTTAGTTCATTAAGCCAAAAAGGCCACCAAATAGCAGCCCCTGATATCACTAACGCACACATAAGTTAGAGAAGAAAAAGCTGCCTTTAATAGCTGCTCAAAATTCATATTGTGACAAATGTTTGTAATCTAATATTTCTATCTTAAAACCATGATTACATTTCAGTCGATTAAGCTTTTCACTGTCAGTAATACGATTAATGGTTGCCGTAAACTTACCTGATGAGTGAACACTTGGATCTACTCCAGCGAAGGCAACTAGTTTTTTCGGGTGATTAAACC